>CAIRZB010000052.1 GCA_903882935.1 uncultured Parafilimonas sp.
AGGTACTTGGGCGTGTTCTCCGCCTTTGTTGGTGTTTTCACCAACAAAGTATGTGGCAATCGAAGTTGTTTGTGTGCTTACGCAGCGTTATGTTTTCGGCAATGTGAACAATGTTGGTGAAAACACCAACATTGGCGGGTGGTAACGTTTTATTGCAGGCATTAAAAGGATTGTTGTGGTGTTCTCCGCCTTTGATGGGTGTTTTCACAAATAAAATGACAAAATAATCAGTAGATGCAAGTAGAAACCCCAAAAAGTATTATTTTCAAGACACCATGATTTCACACCCTATATACTACCCTGAATTTTATACCGCTACTGTGCTGGAATGGAAGAGACTGTTGCAACCTGAAAAATACAAGCAGATCATCGTTAAAAGCCTGCATTTTCTGGTTCAGGATAAAAGGGCAATTGTTAATGCATTTGTAATCATGGATAACCATTTGCATCTTATTTGGCAGGCCATGCCAGGCTATAAACCTGTAGATGTACAACATAGTTTCCTGAAGTATACAGCGCAACAAATTAAATTCGATCTTCAAATAAACCACCCGATGGCACTGGCGCATTTTAAGGTGGATGCAAGAGACCGTGAATACCAGTTTTGGGAACGCAACTCTTTAGGCATTGAATTGTTTAGCGAAGCTGTATTTCTTCAAAAATTGAATTACGTTCACAGCAACCCAGTTTCCGCGGGACTTTGCAAATTACCTGAAGAATACAAGTATTCGTCAGCTAAATTTTACGCAACAGGAGTGGATGATTTCGGTTTTCTTCAACATTTCAGATGCTAAATGTTACTTATTACAATGTTGGTGAAAACACCAACATTGGCGGTTGATACCTTTTTAGTGTAGCCATCAAACTGAAAGATATGGTGTTCTCCGCCTTTATTGGTGTTTTCACCAACAAAGTACGTGGCAATCACAGCTATTTGTGTGCTTACGCAGCGTTATGTTTTCGGCAATGTGAACAATGTTGGTGAAAACACCAACATTGGCGGGTGGTAGCTTTTTATTGCAGGCATTAAAAGGATTGTTGTGGTGTTCCTCCGCCTTTGTTGATGTTTTCACCAACAAAGCATACGGCCAACGTAGGTAGCCATGCGGGTGCATAGCACAGCCAACGTACAACGTTGGTTGTACTCGCCAACAAGAAAAACAGCAATCGTAGTTACCCTGGATGTCCCTGGCTGACCTGGCTCGGTTATATGCCCATTCCGGGCATCTTACCCAACAATAGCAGGTTGGGTTTGCCTTGTGCCACCCAATCAATCCATTCACCCCTAACGTTACGTTAATTATTTACAACCTTTTTGTATAAAAATTAAACAATAATTTTTGTTTAGTAGCTTAGCCGTTTTATAATTGCGGCAAAATATTTTGGCAGCCGCCATGCTATAACATCTTTTTTTAAAACTGTATTACGGTAAGGCAATCGCTTTATCGTTGATAAATATAAACTAGGCATAAATGTTAAAACTGTTAAAGGGTATTTTGGCCTTTTCCCTAAAAAACAAATACTTCGTTCTTTTTGCCACGGTCATTTTACTCATAGCGGGCATTATTACCTTCAAAACAATGCCCATTGAAGCTTTTCCGGATGTTACCAATACCGAGGTAACGCTTATTACCCAATGGCCCGGCCGAAGTGCCGAGGAAATTGAAAAATTTGTTACCATCCCCATTGAAATTGCGTTAAACCCGGTGCAAAAAAAGGTGAGCCTCCGCTCCACCAGCATATTTGGGTTATCATACGTAAAACTTGTTTTTGACGACAATGTAACCAACGACCAGGCCCGCATACAGGTAAACAACCTATTGCCGGGTGCCGACCTGCCGGATGGCGTAAACCCGTCAATCCAGCCGCCCACAGGCCCCACTGGCGAAATATTCCGCTATACGCTACGCAGCTCAGTAAGAGATGTACGCGAATTAAAAACCATCCAAGACTGGGTGGTTGACAGGCAGTTACGCTCGGTACCCGGCGTGGCCGACGTGGTAAGTTTTGGCGGTATGACCAAAACCTACGAGATTAAGGCCGACCCCAATAAGCTTGCCAGCTTGGGTATAACATCGTTGGATGTGTTTTCGGCCGTGCAAAAAAGCAACATCAACATAGGCGGTGATGTGATTATTGAGAACAACCAAGCCTATGTGGTAAGGGGCATTGGGCTGTTAAACGACATTACGGAAATAAGAAACATCATTGTTGAAAACATCAACGGTGTGCCGGTGTTGATAAAAGATGTTGCCAGCGTGGAAGTATCAAACCTGCCGCGCTTGGGGCTTGTAGGCCGGTCTGATGCTATTGTTGACTCCGCCGGGCACAGGGCGGTAACCAACGAAAACGATGTGGTGGAAGCCATTGTGGTAATGCGCAAGGGTGAAAACCCTTCTAACGTTATTGCCGCTTTAAAAGCCCGTGTTGAAAAACTCAACAACAGCATTTTGCCTGCCGATACCAAAGTAATTGCGTTTTACGACCGGGAAAACCTGATAAATTTTGCCACCCACACGGTGCTGCATAACATGGTGGAAGGTATTTTGCTGGTTACGTTAATTGTTTCGCTGTTCATGTTCAACTGGCGCACCACGCTTATCGTGTCTATCATCATCCCGTTATCGCTGTTGTTCTCGTTTATATGCCTGCGTTTAATGGGCATGTCGGCCAACTTGCTGTCGTTGGGTGCGGTTGACTTTGGCATCATCATAGACGGTGCCGTGGTAATGGTGGAGGGCATATTTGTGGTGTTAGACCATAAGGCCCATGAAATTGGCATGGAGCGGTTTAATAAAATAACCAAGCTCGGGCTTATTAAAAAGAACGGTGCCCAGCTGGGCAAAGCGATATTTTTTGCCAAATTAATTATCATAGCCGCTTTGCTGCCTATATTTTCTTTTGAAAAGGTGGAAGGCAAAATGTTTTCCCCGCTGGCGTACACGTTGGGCTTTGCATTGTTGGGGGCCTTAATTACCACACTAACACTGGTGCCGGTATTAATAAACATGTTGTTGGGTAAAAACGTGCGCGAAAAGAACAATCCCGTGGTAAACTTTTTGGTAAACAACATAGTACGTGGCTTTACATTTACCTACCGTAACAAGTTTGCCTCAATAACCATTTCATTCATCATCATTGTTGTGGGTTTATACTCCTTTAAATATTTGGGCAGTGAATTTTTGCCCGAGCTTGATGAAGGCTCTATTTGGCTGCGGGTGCAAATGCCTTACAGTGTTTCACTCGACAAATCAGTGGAAATATCACGCCAGGTACGTGGCAAGCTGATGGCCTTCCCACAGGTGTCAAGCATTGTGTCGCAAACCGGCAGGCCCGACGATGGTACTGACGTGGCCGGTTTTTATAACAACGAGTTTGACATCATGCTATATCCCCAGGATGACTGGAAGCCACACATTACAAAAGATGAGTTGGTGCTGCAGATGAATAAGAGCTTATCGGTGATACCGGGTGCAGACTTAAACTTTTCGCAACCCATCACCGACAATATAGAAGAAGCTGTTTCGGGCGTAAAAGGGTCCATTTGCGTAAAAATATTCGGCGACTCCCTCAACTATATGGAAGATGAGGCTACCAAAGTGTACAATATATTAAAAACGGTTGACGGCGTGGCCGACCTTGGGGTTATAAAGAACATAGGCCAGCCCGAGTTTGATATTGACCTTAACCAGGAGAAAATGGCCCAGTATGGGGTTTCCACGGCCGATGCCAATGCCGTGATAGGCATGGCCATCGGCGGTAAGGCTGCTTCGTTTTTGTATGAGGGCATCCGGAAGTTTGACATACGCATTCGCTTTCCCGAAGAATTTAGGAAACGGCCTGCCGATATAGGCAACTTGATGGTGCCCACCGAAAGCGGCAGCAAGGTGCCCATTAAAGAAATTGCCACCATAAGGGTAAAAACAGGTCCCTGCCTTATTTTTAGGGATGATAATGAAAGGTATTCTGCCGTTAAATTCTCCGTAAGGGGCAGGGATATGGGCAGTGCCATCGCTGAAGCGCAGGCCAAGGTTGACAAACAAATAAGCCTTAAAAAAGGCTACCGTATGATATGGCAGGGCGATTTTGAAAACCAGCAAAGGGCCACCAACAGGCTACAACAGGTGGTGCCCATTAGCTTGCTGCTCATCTTTTTGCTGTTGTTTGTAATGTTTGGCAACTTTAAAGATGCCGGCCTGGTGTTTTTAAACGTGCCGTTTGCCATTGTGGGTGGTGTTGCCGCGTTATTTATTACCGGCACCAATTTTAGTATTTCGGCCGGCATCGGCTTTATTGCGCTGTTTGGTATTTGCATATTGTTTGGTGTGTTGTTGATAACCGAGTTTAAGGAAAACTTGGAAAAGCACCGGCACCTGCACAACGCCTTATACAAATCTATTCGGCTGGGGGTTACCTCGCGGGTTAGGCCGGTGATGATGACGGCGTTAATGGCCGCCATCGGTTTGTTGCCTGCGGCAATATCCCATGGCATAGGCTCAGAAAGCTCCAGGCCGCTGGCACGGGTGGTTATCGGCGGCATACTTTGCGCCATGATGTTCTCGTTGCTCATCTTCCCGCTGCTGTTTGCCCGCGGCTATAGGAAGTTTGATGCTAAAGACAGTGATAAAATGATTGAGAAATAATAAAGCATATTCATCATTGTAAAAACCTTTCCCAACAAATGGGGAAGGTTTTTTATTGCAAGGCACCATAAGTGTATGGCCCAGGCCAACTTGTTGCTGGTATGTGTCCTAGGCGCTATCTGTTTGTAGAAGAGTGAAAAGTATGGCAAATTGCCCTTGTAAGGGCTACCCCTAATGCTTAATGGGCAGCCCTATAATGGAGGCGAACAATACTTGTTGGTTTTGCTATAAACAGGCAGCTTGGCAGGCACCGGCGTAATCAGCCACAATCGGGGAGGCACCATTCCATTGCCCCAATAAATAAAACCAGTTTGTTACAGTAGATTGCAACAGCCAATTAAATTGGTTGTTAATTTGCAGCGGGGCAGGGTATTGGCATAACCAACCCTGTAACCACCCCCGGCATAAACCGCCATTTTTATAATTTGCCATTTTTATGCTTACAAAACTGCATATACAGAATTACGCCATTATTGACGAGATAGAGATTGATTTCTCCAACAGGTTGAACATCATCACTGGCGAAACAGGGGCAGGCAAGAGTATACTCATAGGTGCCTTAGGCCTGGTGCTGGGCGACCGTGCCGACACATCTACCCTGTTGAATGCGGATAAAAAGTGTTTTGTGGAAGGGCTGTTTATTGTGGGCGGCAATGCAGAAATACAACAGTTTTTGCAGGACCAGGAACTTGAGACAGGCGATGAACTGGTAATTCGCCGGGAGATTGCCGCCTCCGGAAAATCAAGGGCTTTTATCAACGACACGCCCGCCAGCCTGCAACAACTGCGGCAGGTTGCCAGCCTGCTGGTTGACCTGCACCAACAGTTTGACACGCTTGAAGTGGCCGAAAGCGATTTTCAACGCAAGGTGTTGGACGCGCTGGCCAATAATGCCGAATTATTGAAGGAGTATGGCGGCCAATACCGCAAATGGCAGTTGGCGAAAAAGGAGTTGGAGCAGTTGCGGCAGCAGAAAGCCAACTTTAACAAGGAGCTGGATTATTTTCAATTTTTACACGGTGAACTGGAAGAGATAAGCCTGAAAGAAAATGAGCTGGAAGAATTGGAGGCTGAACTGAAGTTGCTGAGCAACGCCGAGGGGATTAAAACCTCGTTGGAAAAAGTATGCTTTGACCTGAAAGAGAGCGAACAACCCATGGTGCAGCACCTGAAAGTTTTGATAAACCAGTTGAATGCCTATACCGCATACCATAGCACCCTGCCACCCATTGTACAACGGCTGCAAAGCGTACAGATTGAACTGCACGATGCGGCCGATGAAATAGAGGCCTTGAACGATGCCATACAGTTTGACGTGCAGCGTGTTGAAACCATAAACGAGCGGCTTGCAGCAGGCTACCGCTTGCTAAAAAAGCACAATGTGCTTACCACTGCCCAGCTGTTGGGAATAAAGGCCCAACTGCAAGAGAAACTACAGGCCGTTTTACATGTGGATGCGGCGATAGAGGCGAAGGAAAAAGAAACCGTGTTGTTATTGCAGAAAACTGGGGCATTGGCGAAAAAAATCTCTGACAACCGTAAAGAGCAAGCGGCACCTTTTGGGGTAAAAGTAACCGGCCTGCTTTTGCAGGTAGGCATGCCCAATGCCGTGCTTAAAGTGAGTGTTAGCGATGCCGAATTAGACATTTACGGCAAGGACGATATTGAATTTTTATTCGATGGTAACCGCAGCGGCCGTTTTGAACCGGTACGCAAAGTGGCCAGCGGCGGTGAACTTAGCAGGCTGATGCTGTGTATAAAATCGCTGGTGGCCGAACGTATCGACCTGCCCACCATGATTTTCGACGAAATTGACACCGGCATTTCCGGCGAGGCGGCAAAGCAGGTGGGAGTGATTATGAAAAGCCTTTCCCTAAAACGCCAAGTGATTTGCATTACCCACCAGCCGCAGATTGCCGGCAAAGGCGATGCGCACTTTTTTGTGTACAAACAAATTAAGGGCGATGCCATAAAAACAAACATACGCCTGCTGTCACAAGACGAGCGCATTACCGCCATCGCGCAAATGCTCAGCGGTGAAAGGCCCACTGCGGCTGCGTTGGAGAATGCAAGGGAGATGGTGATGAACTAGAATGGGAGGTGGTGAATGGGGATGACGTTCATTAAAATATTTCATCCATCCATCATCCCACCTTTAACCGACAATGCGTAATTTCAATTAAAGAAATTTTGATATGTCTGTAATTCGCCTGCCCTTATTTTTTATCGGAACAAAAGGGGAGAAAAACCTCTGTACGCTTTTTGACAGTGGTGCAAACCTATCTTGTATCAATCCAGATTATGTGGAGAACTTAGAAACGCCTATACATTTAGGAAGGGTACGCAGGGTATCAACTGCCAGTGAGGGCCATTATATTGAGATTAATTACCGGGTAATTCTTGATTTTTATATTGATGATGTTTTGTTGAGTGATGAATTTTTGGTTGTACCCGGGTTAAGTGAGGAAGCCATTATCGGTGCCGCAACCATGCAAAAATGGCGCATCAAATTAAATTTCGAACGAGACACTGTTGAAGTTGACCCCAAGGTGGCTAAAATGCAGTTGATATGATCTAAGGGTGTTTATTTGATGGAATATTGCTAAAATCTTAAAGAAACTGTTGGCTTAACTTCACCATTGGTTTATACTTCTCCACAATGCGCTTACCTGTTGTAACCCTGATGCTTTTGCTAATTCTCAACCGTGGCTATTCGCAAAACAAGCATTCAATACTTGTTGATAAACGTTATTTCAAGGTTGATACCATTATAAAACAAAACAACAGTCGCTTTTATTTTTGGCGGGGCAAGGCTGATACCACCTACAAAAGAATTATCATTGAAAGAATCTCAAAGCATAGTGATAAGGTAATTTTTGACGATTTTATAAGAGATGGTGATTACGACTTGTTTGATATGAATGATGACGGCTTCCTGGATTTTGTGACGTATTACCACGATTATGACCAAGTCCTTTTTTTTAATCCCAGCATAAACAGGTTTATTGATACATCGATTGACATGCCAAAGGTTGTTGGTAAGATACATACCCCAACAGCGATATTCTATTACAGTTATACTCATGCGGCATATGGGGATCCTTATCCTTATTCAACATTATTCAAATACAAGGGTGCGGTACCCGTATTTATGTATTCTTTAAAATATATAACCAAGGAGATGTATTGGGATGTAGAAGGGGAGGCAGAGGAGATTTATTTGTACCAAATTAAAAATGGTAACCTGCGCGATTCTGTTTTAGTAAAAAAAATTAGTATGCCAAGCTCCGGAAAATTTGACCATGCCAAATTTTGGCGGGAGCATTATAAGCAACTATTAGGTTACCATTAGCCCTCATCCTGGTAGACAAGCTAAGGGGTTTGATGACTTTGGCCGTTCGATTTTGTTTTCAATCTTCCCCCACCCCCCAACATTATAAAATTTCTCCCGCAATAAATTTTACACGATCATTGTTTATTGTAAGGGAATACATGAACCGTAACTTTCTGCGCATATTATTGGTGCTGGTGGCCATGGCTGCCCAGCGGGGCTTTGCCCAGGGGTCAAACCTGCGCAAGCAGAAGATTGTTACCCAAGGCATGGTGCGGCTGGATAGCCTTAGCATTGTGCCCAACACCTTGTTTATACCCGGTTTAGATGCCAGCTATTACACCTTGGATGCGGTAAATGCCTTGTTGTTTTGGAAAAAAAAGCCCGCTGCCGACACAGTGGGCATTGTGTACCGGGTTTTCCCCGTAAGGTTGAATGCCACGGCACAGCGCTACCGGTACGACAGTGTGCGCAACAATTTTATGGCCGAGCCAAAGTATGCCACCCACCGCGACAACACCGAAACCGCCCTTTTTAACTTTGGCAAGCTTGATTATAACGGCAGCTTTGGCCGCAGCCTCAGCTTTGGCAACAGCCAAGATGCGGTGTTTAACTCGCAGTTTAACCTGCAATTGAGCGGCTATATAGGCGACAGCATTTTACTAGCCGCCGCCATCACCGATAACAACATACCCATACAGCCAGACGGTACCACCCAGCAACTGAACGAGTTTGACAAGGTGCTGCTACAGTTCAGCAAAAAAAACTGGGCCATCGATTTGGGCGATATTGACCTGCGGCAAAACCAACTGGCCTACCTAAATTTTTACCAACGCCTGCAGGGCATTTCGTACCAGCAAAAATATACGGCGGGTGCAGGCGGCACGGGCAAAGCCACCGTGGCCGCAGCCATATCAAAAGGTAAGTTTGCCCACAATGTGCTAACCGTGCAGGAGGGTAACCAAGGCCCGTACCGCCTGCGGGGCAACAACAATGAGGCCTACCTGATTGTACTATCCGGCACGGAAAAAGTGTTTATCAACGGCGTGCAGATGCAACGTGGCGAAGACCAGGACTATACCGTAAACTACAACACCGCCGAAATCACTTTCACCCCCAAACACCTTATCTCTAACGACAGCCGCGTGCAGGTTGATTTTGAGTATGCCGACCGCGATTACCTCAACTACATGCTGTACGCCAATAATCAGCTGAAGCTAGGCAAACGCCTGCAACTAACCGTGGCCGCCTACCATAACGAGGATGCCAAAAACAGCCCCATCAACCAGCCGCTTACCACAGGGCAAAAGCAGTTTCTCTCAAAATTGGGCGATAGTGTGCAAAACGCTTTTTACCCAGTAAGCACGGTGGATACTTTTTCTTCCTCAGCCATCATGTATAAAAAAATTGACAGCCTCTACCCCGGCGGGCGCGATTCGGTGTACGTGTACTCCACCAGCCGCGACAGCGCAAAATATACACTCTCGTTCACCAATGTGGGGGCCAACAAAGGCAACTATGTGCCGCTGTACAATGCAGTTAACGGGCAGGTGTACCAATGGGTGCAGCCGGTAAACGGGGTACCCCAGGGCAATTACGAGGCCGCCACTTTTTTGGTTACGCCCAAAAAGCAAACCGTGGTAACGGTAGCGGGGCTGTATAACGTAAACAACAACACGGCCATTAAAACTGAGCTGGCGGCCAGCAATTACGATGTAAACACTTTTTCAGCCATTGGCAAGGGCAACAACATCGGGTATGCGGCAAAGGTTAGCATAACCCACAGCACGGCTTGGCAAACGGCAGGGGGCAAAAAAATGCAGCTGTCATCCGCTGCGGGGTACGAGCGGGTAGATAAAAACTTTCAGCCGGTGGAGCGGCTGCGGGCGGTGGAGTTTGGCCGCGACTGGGGCCTCGGCTACACCCTAACGCCGGCCACCGAGCAACTGCCCTACCTGCACCTTAAGCTAAGCGACGATAAAAACAATGCCCTCGCGTACGATTTTACCAGCTACCTGCGCAGTGATGGGTTTACCGGCTACCGTAACGTAACCACCCATACCCAAAACCTGGGCGGCTGGCAGCTGACCGATATTTTTAACCTCACCACCAGCCGCACCGCTACCGACAAAGGGTATTACCTGCGCCCCAGTATTGACCTTAGTAAAACCCTGCCCAGCTTACGCAACTATACCGTGGGGGCCACCTACAGTATTGAGCATAACGAAATTCGCAATACCCTGGCCGATACCGTAACCCCGCTAAGTTTTGCGTTTGAAACAATGGCGGCCTACATAAAATCTAACCAGGCAAAGCCCAACCATTTTGGGTTTACCTACTATACCCGCAGCGACCAATTGCCGCTGGGCAAAAAGCTCGCCCAGCAGGGCCGCAGCAACAATTATAGCCTGCAGGCCGATTTTTTGCAAAAAAAGCACAGCCAGTTGCGGTTAACAGCCACCTACCGCCAACTAAAAATTAGCGATACCACGCTAACCACGCAGCGGCCCGACAACAGCCTGCTGGGCCGTGCCGAATACCTGGTTAAAAAATGGAACGGCTTTTTAACCGCCAACGCCTTGTACGAGCTGGGTGCCGGCCAGCAGCAAAAGCTTGACTATACCTACATACAGGTGCCGGCAGGGCAGGGGCAGTACACCTGGATTGACTACAACAAGGATGGTGTGGCCCAGCTTAACGAGTTTGTACCCGCCGTTTTTCAGGACCAAGCCACCTACATACGGGTGTACACCCCCACCGCCAGCTATGTAAAAGTTAATTACACACAGTTTAACTACAGCCTAACCCTGGCACCCAAAGCACTGGCGGCCAGCATTGCCAACCAAAGGGTAAAGGATATTGTTACGCGGTTTATGCTACAGTCTAGCCTGCAAACCAACAAAAAGCAGCAATCAAACGGCAGCCCCGTGTTTAACCCGTTTATAAAAGGCCGCGCGCAGGATACTGCCCTTGTCGCCTTTAACTACGTGTTAAGCAACACCCTGTCGTTTAACCGGTACAGTGCCAACTGGGGTGCCGACGTTACCAACCTGGTAAACTACAACAAAAGCCTGCTCACCTACGGGTACCAAACCACCCGCCTAAACCAATGGAACCTAAAAGGCCGCGTAAACATTGCCAAAACTTATACGGTTGAGCTGGTGCAGAAATTCATTACCAACAGCCTAACCACCCCATCGTTCGCCAACCAAAACTACGCCATTACCGAGGTAGCCACCGAGCCGCAGGTAACCTACACCAACGGTACCCAGTTTAGGGTATTGGGCAGCTACCAGTTTAGCACCAAGCGCAATGCCCCCGCCCAGGGCGGCGAAAAAACCATTACCAACGCCCTTAACTTGGAGGCTAAGTACAATGCTGTAAGCAACACCAGCCTAACCGCCAAGTTTACCTTTAGCAACATAAACTTTACCGGTGCCACCAACACCACCGTAAGCTACATAATGCTGGATGCCCTGCAGCCCGGCAAAAACTACCTATGGAACATAAACTTTACCAAGCGCCTCATCAACAACCTGGAAATAAGCTTTGAGTACGAAGGCCGCAAGCCCGGTGCCGCCCCCACCATCAACACCGGCAGGGCCAGTTTACGGGCATTGCTATAATGTTATAGAACGCAGATTGGGTGGATTGGATGGATGTACGCAGATTTTTTGGTTGGGTTTGATGGAACGCGGATTTTTAGGATTGGATGGATAGACGCATGTTTTTTTTGTGGTAGGAGGAAAACTGATTTTTTTGGGATGTGCTGATGTACTACTGGCATTTTCGGTTGTCCGAAGGGCTCCTAAGGAGTGCCACACCCTTATGCGTTCGGAATGATGGGGAGCACCCGTGTTTTGTTTGATGGGCGCAGCCCATGGATGCTCTTCCGGAACTTATAGTTCGGAAGGGCTATTTTGTTGCCTTTGGCGGCGTTTAGCCCGTTGCCAAAGGCGCGACCGATAAGCCAAAGGTCGGGGCCGGTAAAGTAAGAATTACAGGGAGCATTTATGTTTTGTTCCATGCGCTGCATCCATGGTTTTTTATATCACCCTGCATGGCAGCCATTTACTATCAATTTGTAGGCCTGAAGGGCCGGCATATAACAGCACTGGGCAACGCCCTGTGAAAAAAAGCGTTATCCCGCCCGCACGGGCGCAGGTCTCCCGACCTGTGCCTTGCACTTACTTGTGTGTGGCCGCGTAGGCAGCGTCATTAAAAAGCAGCTTGCCCTGCGTTTGCGCAGCGTAATATAGCGGTGTGCGTTCGACAAGCAAATGTTAGGCTTAGTTTTGCTTTTGTAAAACACGGCTTGCTGCTAACTTTTAAGTTGCCTGTATAAGGCAGTAAATGCGGTGGCTTCGGCCTGTTGAAAAGTGGTGTCAAGTAAAGGCTAGGCACAGGTCGGGAGACCTGCGCCAGCGGGGGAAAAGCCATAATGCCCAAAATATCGGCCGCATGGTCTTGCATGGTGAATTGTAATGGCTTGTCAGACTGGCCATGACCACGGCAATCCAATGCGATCGTCTGGAAGTGTTTTGAAAGCGGTTCAATAATATTGCTAAAATGTGCCTGGTGGTCGCCGCCGGTACCATGTATTAAGATAATAGGAAACCCCGCCCCTTGTACCGCTACATACAGCTGTATACCATTAATTTTTATAAGCCCCATACAGCTTAATTTACATGTTTCTCAACCATGCGAAAGTATACCCGGTGGAAGATTTGAAAATTAAACTACTTTAATATTATTGAGAGATTGACTATTACCATGCCAAGGTTAGCATACAGAAAAAGCAATAGCTATTTAAGCAATCTATATGGATTTTGTTATAAAAAGCCAGCACCGACGGCCGTTGGGGGGCTGAAAAATAGCGGTCGCAGACCGGCCGCCATGAAAGATGACGGTTACGAAATAAAAGGCAAAACGGAATTATCTGCACAGTAAACCAAACAGCGCGGAGCGGGTAGGAAACCCTGAAGGCTACCTGGCTAGTGGTGCGCGAGATTGCATATTCCATATCTAACACTTTATGGCAGGCTAAATATTGAGTGACTGATGTTGGGTTATTGGGTTTTAGTAGCTTGAACCAAGACTAAGTTAGGCTTTCATTTTACCTCTGGCGAGGGAGCAGTTCGGGTAGTATTGGCCTGCGGCTGCAAGTTCAACCCCAAACGACTGTTGGGGCTGGATTTAGAAACATATGTTTAGAGCCGTTGAGCCCAACTCGAAGTATCTGTGACGCTATCCACATTCTTTTTAGATCATTGGCAGCCCTGCGACTCCTGTGCTAATTGCAAAATACTTCGTATAGCAACCTTACTCGGTCATTTTTTTATAAATAATTACTAAAATATTTGGCAGCAATGCTTGTGACATGTTATATTTGAGGACAAATAATGACCTTTTATTAAATGTCCAAAAAAAAGATTATCACATTTGGTGAATACATAAGGGGGCTGAGGGAGCAAGTTGGACTTCCATTGCGAAAAATTGCCGCTCAACTGGATATAGACCCTTCGCTATTAGGAAAAATTGAACGTAGCCAAAGGCAACCAACTAAAGAACAGATAAAAAAACTTGCTGAAATTTTTAAACAGGACGAGCATTTCCTTTTGTCAGAAAATTTAAGTGACTTGATTGCGAATAAAATTATTGAAGAGGGAAGTGACATCGATATTTTAAGAGTTGCTGAACAAAAGGTTAACTATTTCAAAAAGAAAAAGAATGGCTGAAACACATATGATAAATGGCTCCGCGGTAGACAAACGAAATGATTTAAATGACTTATCTTCGAAAGAATGGATTCAGGAAACCAAAAGTTTTTTTTATCAAAAAGGACTTGGTGCAGGAAGTTCGGAGGCCAAATATGAAAAGATGCACCCTGCACCTTTTTCATTTACCGACATAACGAAACTAATTCGATTCTTTACTAAACAGAAAGGAAAAGTCTTAGATCCTTTTCTTGGAGTAGGGTCAACAATAAAAGCTTGTTTAGAACTGGATAGAGATGGTTATGGAGTTGAGCTGTCTCCTAAATGGTGTGAAATCTCAAAGCAAAGATTGGCCGCAGAATCAAATCATGTAATAGATAATGAACATTTGGTTTGTGGAGATAGTAGGAATCTAAAACAATATTTTGAAAAAGATTTTTTTGATTTTATAGTTACATCACCTCCATATTGGAACATTTTAGATAAAAAAGACCACAAAGCTAAAGAACGGGTTTTGAATGGACATGATACAAAATATAGCGAAAGTGAAAATGACTTAGGAAACATAGAAAAGTATGAGAAGTTTTTAGATGATCTCACAGGAATATTTTTATCCTGTCATGAAATCTTGAAACCCGGAAAATATATGTGTATTATCGTAAGTGATTTTAGGCATAAGTCAGAGTTTTATCCCTTTCACTCTGACCTTTTAAATAAATTAATAGATAAAAGGCAAAAAATATTTTTTCAGTTAAAAGGAATCAAAATTCTTATTCAAAATGCGAAAAAGCTTTTCCCATACCGATATCCTTTTTCCTATGTTGAGAATATTCATCACCAGTATATTTTAATATTGCAAAAGAAAAAATGAAAGAACTAAATAACATATATCTCGAAGATTGCATAACATTTATGCGAAATTTAGAGGCGATGTCTGTTGATTTAATTGTAGCTGATCCTCCATATAATTTAAAAAAGGATTTTGGAAATAGAAGCGATAATTGGGAATCTGTACAAGCTTGGTTTACATGGAGTAAAGAATGGATTGATGAAAGTATCCGTATTTTAAAGCCAAATGGAAATCTTTTCGTTTATGGAATTCATCACTATTTATGTTATATCCAGTGCCATCTCTATGAAAAAAACATGAAGTACCGTAGACAAATTATCTGGTATTATGAAAATGGATTTTCTGGGTATAAAACCTTAAATGCGTTTTACGAGCCTCTTTTGTGGTTCAGTAAAACAGATAAATTTACATTTCATGAAATTAGAGAGTCTTACAAGAGCAAAGAGCGACTAAAAAATAAAATTACAAAAAATGGAAAAATTTGGGTGCCAAACCCTGATGGTAGATTAGCTGGAGATGTTTGGAGTTTTCCTACGCTTGCGGGGAAAAGATTCGAAGATGAAAAAGTCGCACATCCTACCCAAAAGCCGCTTGATTTGTGCAACAGGATTGTGAAACATTTTAGTAATCCCAATGATATTGTTTATATCCCATTCGCAGGAAGCGGCTCAGAGTGTGTTAGCAGTATCTCTAACCAAAGAAATTTCTTAGCTACTGAGATTAATCCAAATTATATTGATATCGCGAATCAAAGATTAAGGGAATTGTTACAGCATAAGCCTCAGAATTTGTAATAGAGTCAATTTCTTTACATTTGATGAATGAAAAATTTTCCTCACCAGTTCAATGACTTAACCAAGCTTTTTAATGCTTTGGCTGTTGCAAGGCGGCTTATAGTGGATCAAACACCCTTAACAGACGATAACTTTGGCGAGCAATTGACGAGGGCGGGCATATACACATTTCGTAATGGGGGATTGTCCATTGATGAATTTCTAATAAGCGAAAGGCAAAAGCCCGCCGCAAACCGTGGTTATTTAACTGTGTCAAGAGATATTAGGCGATTTTTCGAGCTGATGGGTTTTATATCTGTATTCCCAGATAAAACAGCAAGATTAAGTCCTGCAGCCAGTCAGCTTCTCCGCGCGGATACTGAGGATATTCGAAAAGAACTCTGGAAAAATTCACTCTTACAATTAGGGCTTGAGGGGACGGATGGAGAAGTAAGTCATCCTTATAGGATTTTGTTGAAAATAGTTAATAAATTTCCAGGCATTGAAACCCCAAAGCTCTTGCTTGCCTTAGAAGCAGAGAATGATTCGGAAGAAGAGTTTGAACGGATTTCCGCTCTTGCTCATATGAGAATTGAGCAAATAATAGGGGATATTGGAGCTACCTCCTCAATAGCGGCAAATGCTGTTAAAATTCTTCCAGGAATAGCTGAACAATTAGGCGATATTGAGAGGGTTAGTAATAAAGCGTATCCAATTGGAGAAGTTGTCATTACTGAAGACGATATCTCTACAGAAGTCCTACCGGTAAGAAGGATTAGACCTGATTACTGGGAAGTTAACGGAGGCAGTATTGCTAGAGATCCCATCCTGAATGCGGTTTCTAATGTCAGTATTGACCTCGCGGAAGCGATAAGGATTAGGCAAAGGCGACTTGCCCAACATCAGGAAATTGTTAGAAAATTAGCCTTGTTAAATGAACAAAATGGATTTCAGCTTTTCGAAGGAAAATTTGATTGCCTAGCTGTTAAGAGCGACACTGCAATACTTTATGAAGTCAAAACAATTCAAGAAAGTGCATCAGATGAGGAAAAGCAAACTGTAAAAGGTGTTGGGCAATTAAAGTACTATAAGTATTCAATAGTTCACCGGCAAATGGGATATCAAACGATAAAAGAAATACTTGTTTTTTCCCAAAAGCCGAATGTAGAAATAATAGAATTCTGTTCCGCAGAGAATATTCGAATTATATGGGAATATGAAGGCGTATTTCAAATTTTTAATATCCAAAATCTTTCAGATGAATTATTTAATCCAGATGCATTAATTTCTTGATCTTAAAATGCCCCCTGCCCAAGTTAGCATTAAGAAAAAGCGAGGCGTTGTATGCTATCCGCAGCCTCCCTGTTGGTTTCAGATTTAATTAAGTATTTACCAATTAGAACATAAATCAAAGGTAGGCTCGGCTAATTGTGCAAGTGCCGCTTGCACAATTAGCCGAGATGAATGCCGTTAATCCAAGTGTTTCGCAGGGCCACTTGGATTTCTTGATAAAAGCCTTTCTGTGAAGGGTATTTGGGCTCCCAGCTCTTTACGCACAGCTCCCCAAAGTTGCCGCTGATGAAAGGATTGTAATCCGGACTTTGTTGGGACAGGCTACAACAGGCGATGCCATGAAAATCCTCTGTTGGTACCAAAAACCGTGAAACGTGAATGGTGAGCGGTGAATGCAGGCCATTGAAATAAAATAATACCATCCCATTAATCGTAAAAATCCCCCCTCCAAAGGAGTCCTTGGACAAATCCCCGTCCCGAATCGCAACTTACTCCCGCCCCCATCCGCCCAAAATAGCCGACATTACCCGGAAAAAATATAGTAAAAATGGGGGTAGGCGTTGATAGGGGAATCGTGGTCAGTCAGCAAAAAAAGCAGGCGGGGTATATGGCTGGCCGGTTACGGTATGTTTTTTTACGTCGCAAATGTCCCCCTTGTACCTGTTAGCAAAACCCCAAACCAAAAACCTCGTAAAAATGCTGCAACGCATTTTCGCACATTTTTTCATTGTTGGCTGTACCGTTTTTTGCCCCAAACCCATGCTGGCAAAGGTTTTTAGGCTAGGGCAGGGTGTTACACAAAAACAGGCTATTTGTAAAACAGGTGTTTTGCTGAAACCCTTTAGTAACGCCTATTTGGCGGTTTCCCGCTTTGGGATGCGACACCCAAAACCGGTGTCGCATATTGCCTCATTTTCGTACCCAAACGCCATGGGCATAAGGGCTTTGGCGATTTCCCATTCCGGGAAACGGAACACCGGTTTTGGGTGTCGCAAACTGTCTCATTTTCGGGGTGGGAGATTTGACAACTTTCAAAAAGTTGTCAAATCTGGGTACCATGGACAGCCCGCCGCCTTATCTCCGCAGTTTCTTCCCATGGACTATGGACTATCGACCATGGACTATTCCCCCATTGACTATCGTATTTTTCCGTACATTCAACCTTTGTTTACCACGCAACAGCCTACAACTATGCACAAGCGCGCGTTTATTAAAAATATGGCCATGGCCGGTTTGTCAATCCCGCTGTCCGGTGCCGTTTTGGCCAAATGGGTTAAAAAAGTACACCACCAGCCAGCGGAAGAAGTTGCCCATTACGAAGATTTTTGGGCGGCCGTACGGGCCGGTTACAAACTTAAACCCGACTACATAAACTTAGAAAACGGCTACTACAATTTTATGCCGGAGGAACTGCTGGAAAACTTCATCAGCCAGGTGCGCATGGTTAATTTGGAGGGCAGCTATTATATGCGTACCGTGCAGTTTGACAATAAAAAGGCCATCGCGGCACGGCTGGCCGAGCTGGTGGGCTGCGGCGCAGATGAACTGGTAATTACACGCAACACCACCGAATCGCTGGATATGGTCATCGGCGGCCAGCACTGGACAGCCGGGGATGAGGCCGTGATGGCCGAGCAGGATTACGGATCCATGCTGGAAATGTTTAAACTGGTGGCTAAAAAATACGGTGTGGTTAACAAAATTGTCTCCGTGCCAAACCAGCCGGCCAACGACGAGGAGATTGTGGACTTGTATGCCAAAGCCATTACGCCAAAAACGCGCCTGCTGATGATAAGCCACATGATTAACATTACCGGCCACATATTGCCCGTGCGCAAAATTTGCGATATGGCACACAGCAAGGGCGTGCCGGTAATGGTTGACGGGGCGCATGCGGTGGCGCATATACAGTTTAACCTGGCAGACTTGAACTGCGATTATTACGGTGCCAGCCTGCACAAATGGCTTAGCACCCCGCTGGGCGCTGGTATGCTGTACGTAAAAAAAGAAAACATCAGCAAAATATGGCCGCTGCTGGCCGAGGGCGACAGGAAGGACGATGACATTACCCGCCTAAACCACATAGGCACCCACCCGGTTCATACCGATTTGGCTATTAACGCTTCGATAGACTATTACGAAAAGCTGGGCGCGGAACGCAAGGAAGCCCGTATGCGTTTTTTGCAACAACACTGGACAAGCCAGGCCCGCAAACTGCCTAACGTAGTAGTAAACACCCCCGAAGACCCCGCCCGTGCCTGCGGCATTGCCAACGTGGGCGTACAGGGTATGAAGCCGGGCGTTTTAGCGGAAACCTTACTAAAGAAATACAATATTTACACCGTGGCCATTGATGGCGCCAATGTACACGGCTGCCGCATTACCCCCAACGTTTACACCACCCCCGAGGAGTTGGATGCATTGGTACGGGCATTGAAAGAATTGGGTGCGGGGGTGTAAGGCTGCACCTACACTGTATCCACCATCGGGTGTACCCATGGCCCGCGGTAGGGGCGTTGCAACAATGCCGTAGCCTCGGCATCGCCGGTTATTTCGCGTTTAACGGGGTCGTACGTTAAAGGGCGGCCCAGCTTCATGCTAAGGTTAGCGATGATGCAACTGGCGGTGGATATATGCCCTTGTTCAATATCGGCCACGGGTTTTATGTTTTTGTCAATCGCCTCTAAAAAGTTGCGCATGTGCTGGCGCATGGCCGGTGCGGCATGCAGTTCAATATCCGGCTCGTGCAGGTCTTCAGGGTATTTTTCTCTTTCGTATACCACATCACGGTGTATTTTTTCGCCCTGCTCAGCAGGTATAAAATCGTACCGATAAGGGCTGCACTTAAGCGTGCCTTTATCGCCATAAATCATCAAGGCCCAGGGGTAATCGGGGTCGGGCGCGGTACCCCAGCTGCGGTGTTGCCAAACACAGTTTAACCCATCGTATTCAAAAATGGCGTGCTGGGTATCGGGCGTGGTGCTCTTGCCGCCTTTGTCAACATAAATGCCGCCTGTGCTGCTAATGCATTTGGGCCAGCCAAGGTTAAGCATCCAACGGGCCTGGTCAAACATGTGTACGCACATATCGCCGATGATGCCGTTACAGTATTCCATAAAGGTGCGCCACCAGCCGCGGTGTGGCAGCCCGTCGTAGGGCCGCAGGGGTGCTGGGCCGGTCCACATATCGTAATTAAAAAAATCGGGTACGGCTTGCACAGGCGGGTTGCCGTTGGCGCGCATATGGTAGTAACAGCACATTTCCACATGGCTTACGGTGCCCAGCAGGCCGGCCTCCACAATACGTTTTTTCGCATCCACCAAATGGGGGGTACTCCTGCGCTGGGTGCCCACCTGTACCACACGGTTGTATTTGCGGGCAGCGGCCACCATAGCCTCACCCTCCAGCACATCCACGCTTACCGGTTTTTGTACAAACACGTGCGCACCGGCTTGCATGGCCGCAATGGCAATCAACGAATGCCAATGGTCGGGTGTGCCCACCAGCACAATGTCTGGCTTGGCTTCGGCCAGTAGGGTGCGGTAATCGGCATATAGCGCAGGCCGCTTTTTGCTTTTTTGGCGTAGGGCTACCATGTCGGCCGCTTGGGCCAGCAGGTGTGCGTCAACATCGCACAAGGCCACTACTTCAATAGGTGCTACTTGTATAAGCCTGAAGAGGTCGCTTTTGCCGTACCAGCCCGTGCCTATCAGTGCCACACGGCGTATGGTGGCGGGTTTGTGCAGCGGCATGCCGTGGGCTTGCAAAGCGGCCAAGGCCAGCGTGGCGGAAGTGCCCTTAATAAAATTGCGGCGGTTGAGAGGGGAGAAGCTCATGGTATGGCAAGTTTTGGTGAATGGTTTTGTAAGAAACAGATGCAAACACTTTCACCGTAAAAATACAGATACCACCGCTTTAGTAGGCCAGCAACACATTTATTTATTTGCGGGCAAAGCATAACCAAAAAAAGGTGTTGAATACAATACCTGCACCCCTTACACGAAACCGGTTTCGTAAATAAAAGCCCCGCCCAAACACCATATGATGGTGAAAAAGCCCAAATTAGCACGGCATATAACGCCGGGCGGTTGTAACGTTACTCTTTTATAAAGCTTGCTGTAACCGTGTGCCGGCAATTTATTAACTGCTTATTATTGCATATAATATTTATAAACAATGCCTTACCCCCGTACTACTGGGTTAATTTTGGGCTGCATGCTGCTGCTGTTTTCCTGCGGCCATACCGGTAGTGCTGACACAATTTTTACGGAAGTGTCACCCGAAAACTCGCACGTAACGTTCAGCAACGATATTAAGGAAGATGAGAATTATAACATACTCACCTACGAGTACCTGTACAATGGCGGCGGCGTGGCCACCGGCGATGTAAACGGCGACGGGCTGCCCGATATTATGCTTACCGGCAACATGGTGCCCAATAAACTGTACATTAACAAAGGCGGTTTTCAGTTTGGCGATGTTACCGAAAAAGCCGGCGTGCAGGGCCGCAGCAAATGGAAAACAGGGGCGGTGATGGCCGACGTGAATGGTGACGGTCTGTTGGATATATACATTTGTTACTCTGGCCCCGGCACAGATGCGGAAAGGGCTAATGAATTATACATCAACAACGGTGCTAAAAACGGCATACCCAGTTTTACAGAAAGTGCCAAACAATACGGCTTAGATGCACCGGGCACCTACACCACTACCGTGGCTTTTTTTGACATGGACAACGACGGTGACTTGGACATGTTTATGGTTAACCATGGCGACATGTTTTACAACCCCTTCTTCAATACCGCCAGCCTGCGTGCCAAAAGGCACCCTAAGTTTGGCAACCGGCTGTACCGCAACGACGGCGGCAAGTTTACCGACATTAGCGACCAGGCCCATATTGACGGCAGCGGCCTTAATTTTGGCCTGAGCGTGGCCATCAGCGATATTAACAACGACGGATGGCCCGATATTTATGTGACGAACGACTACGACGAACGCGATTTTCTCTACCTCAACAACCACAACGGTACCTTTAGGGAAGTGTTGACGAAAGCGGCAGGCCATATATCAGAATTTGCCATGGGCAGCGATATTGCCGATTACAACAACGATGGCATGGCCGACATAGTGGCCTTAGACATGCTGCCGGAAGACAACCACCGGCAAAAACTGCTGAAAGGGGCCGATACGTACGACAAATACAATATGCGGGCCGACTACGGCTTTCACCACCAGCAAATGCGCAACACGCTGCAGTTAAACAACGGCAACGACACATCGGGTATGCCATTGTTTAGCGAGGTGGGGCAGTTTGCCGGTGTGTTCAGTACCGACTGGAGCTGGGCACCCCTGTTTGCCGATTTTGACAACGACGGCTGGAAAGACCTTTTCATCACCGACGGTATTTTGCGGGATATGACCAACCTGGATTTTGTAAAGTACACCTCCGGTTATTCGGCCGATGCCGCGAAATTGAGCGACCCCGCCGAAATGTGGAAGGTGGTGAAGGATATGCCCAGCACCAAACTGACCAATTACTTATACCGCAACAACCACCAGCTGGGTTTTACCAACGAAACTGCTAACTGGGGCCTCACCAAAAAAGCCATCAGCAACGGCGCCGCCTATGCCGACTTGGATAACGACGGCTACCCTGATTTAATCATCAATAACCTTAACAGCACGGCCACCATTTACCGTAACAACGGTGCCAAAAAAGCACCTGCCCATTATTTGCGCGTAAGGTTAAAGGGCAAGGGCCAAAACAGTTACGGCATCGGCGCAAAAGTGACTGTGGAAAACCAGCTTGGTACCCAAACGCAAGAAGAGTACCTTACCCGTGGGTTTCAAAGCAGCATTGACCCAATCATGCATTTTGGGTTAGGGGCAGACAGTGTGGTTACATCAATCATGGTACAATGGCCCGGTGGTGAGGTATCGTATCTTAACAAAGTACATGCCGATAGTTTAGTTACGATAGACCAAAGCACCGCACCTGCGGAAATGTCGAAAGGTATGCAAACCACGGTTTCGTTGTTTAAAGATGTAACAGCCAGCTCCGGCATTAACTATACCAGCCACCAAAGCAAGTTTGTGGACTTTAAAATATCGCCCCTGCTGCCCTACCAGCTCTCCAAAACAGGGCCCTGCCTGGCAAAAGGCGATGTAAACGGAGACGGGCTGGAAGATGTGTTCATTGGTTCTTCCGGGCAGGACAGCAGCCTGCTGTACCTGCAAACGCCCGATGGTAAATTTATACCCGCCAAAAGCCAGCCGTGGAATGCAGACCAAGGCATCACCAATACCGATGCCCTGTTTTTTGACGCAGACGGCGACGGCGACCTTGACATGTACATCGTTAGCGGCGGGGATGATTACCCTTTCAACAGCAAATACTACCAAGACAGGGTATTTGAAAACGACGGCCACGGCGGCTTTAAAAAGCTTGACAATGCCCTGCCGGTGGAAACGGTGAGCGGCAGTTGCGCCAGGGCTGCCGATATTAACAAAGACGGGTTACCCGATTTGTTTGTGGGGGGCAAGGTAAAGCCCGGCTTTTTTCCCGCTGCGCCGGAAAGCTTTGTGTTGAAAAACAAAAGCGTGCCTGGCAGCATAAAGTTTGAGAAAGATGCCGCCCAAACGGATACCTTATTGCGGCAGCCCGGCATGGTTACCGATGCCCTTTGGCTTGATTTAAACAAAGACGGCTGGCCCGACCTTGTTACGGTGGGTGAGTTTATGCCCATCACCATTTTTGAAAACCACAAAGGCGTATTGGCCGATGCCACCAAGGCTTACGGGTTGGATAAAACGCAAGGCTGGTACCACCGCATACTGGCTGGTGATTTTAACAACGACGGCAGCATAGGTTTCGTAGTGGGCAACTTAGGCAACAACACTGCCTGGAAGGCTACCGAAACCGAACCCGTAACCATAACCTATGGCGACTTATACGGTAATGGTGTAAACGAGCCGATACTGTGTTACTATAACAAAGGCAAAAGCTACCCCTATTTCTCCAGGGATGAATTGGTGGGCCAAATACCAAGCCTACAAAAAAAGATATTACATTATTCCGACTATGCCGATGCGCAACTGGGCGACTTGTTTAGCAGCGAACAGTTGGCGGCCTCTAAAACAGCGGTTATTTGCAATACCCAATCGTTGTACTTGCAAAACCATGGACATGGAAAATTTATCGCATCGGCATTGCCGCCCTATGCGCAGCTTAGCACGATAAATGGTTTGGTGCAGGCCGACATTAATAACGACGGGCATGCCGATATTATAGCAGCCGGTAATTTTTACCCCTTTAGGGCACAGATGGGGCCGTTGGATGCAGGCATGGGGCTGGTGTTGCAGGGCGATGGCAAGGGTGGGTTTACGCCGCTGCTGTACAATGCAACGGGGTTGTGCATGCAAGGCGACGTGCGTAATATTTTACAGGTTAATACCAAACAAAAAGTCAGGTTTTTAATAATTGCGGCCAAAAACAACGGGCAGGTGCAGGTGGTTGAAAGCAATATTCACTAAGCGGCGTCGGCATCGGCCCGTTTACAAATAGGTAGCAGTATGGCTTCTTACAACAACAACGACAAAGCATTATTCGCAGCCATTGCGGGCGGCGATGCGGATGCTTTTAAGCTGTTGTTTAATAAATACCGGGGTGGCATGTATTCAGTTGCTTTTAAATTTACCAAAACCGCTTATGCCGCCGAAGAAATTACCCAGGATGTATTCATAAGCCTGTGGACCAGCAGGGCGCATTTGGAAAATGTGGCGGAGCCAGAGGCTTACCTATATACCATTGCCTACAATAAAATTAGCCGCCACCTAAAAAAAGAATCCAACAAGGCCCGGATACTCGCACTGGCCCAGTGGGCGCAAAACACCAGCACCAACGAAACCGAGGAAACCGTGTATGCCAACGACAGCACCAGGCACATTAACAATGCCATTGAGCAGCTGTCGCCGCAAAAAAAGCTCATTTATAAACTCAACCGGCAGCAGGGCAAAAGCTACGGCGAAATTGCCGACACGCTGCAGGTATCTCCCCACACTGTAAAAAGCCACTTGCTAAAAGCGGTAAAAGCCATCCGCAGCTACCTGGAGGGCGGTGTGCTGTTGTTGGTATGTTTGGGTTGGTGGTGGTGAGGTGGGATTATGGACCTGGGGCCGTAAACCTCGTTTTATGGTGTGCGTTGGTTTTAGCAAAAAATAGTGTTCCTTACAACACAGGGGCTAGCGATTGCGAAACATGCAGCCTTGTTTATACAAGGTTGAACGGCGCATGGATAAAATCTTGCGTCTATTTATTGAAGTTGATTATTACACTGTGGAAACCCCTAACAGCAATGCCATTAACCAAACATGGCTTCCATCTTGATAGCTTCACCATTTTTAACGCCGCCTCATTACAATCACCTCGCAATCCCTTTTGTATAGTCAAATTGCTGGCACTGCCATCAGGCTCAATGATAAAGCAGATATATACTTTACCGCGCAAGCCTTCAATTCTAGCTTGGGAGGGGTATTCCATATTCCTTGACACAAAGCTGTTCCAGTCAAAGCTGGTTGTTAAAAGTGTTGGTTGAACATCCGGTGTTCGATAAATCCGGTCTGTCGGTTTCGATAACTGTTTAATGTTTTCTGGCATATCATTCAATATGCTGTCGTCGCTGGCCAACTTTGGATACCAGCCCATATACCTTTTATACGCCTCGCTACTATATAAAAACGGCATGCGCTTATAATTATACTCGGCATTGGTATTCCATATGTGAAAATTGTGTAATGCCAATTGTGCGGTTTGGTCGTCAATTTTTATATTTAAGGCGGTATCCTCAGGGTTCACCCAAAAAAAAATATTTGGCGTGGCATGATATGATATTGCCACCATTACCGGCTGGTTAGGTACATCTAAAGTAAAATGCCCATCATCGTAGGTGACATTACCATCATTGGTGCCATAAATAAATACAAACCAACTACTCAAAGGGTTGCCATTTTTATCAACTAGCCTACCTGGGATTGTATGAAATGTTATTAGTTGATTTGTGGGTGCAGGTTGGCTGGCAGTGGCGGTTTTAGGTAAGTTAAACCCAATTGTTACTGTACAAATTGACCGAACGTACTTGCCATTGTATATCCCTGCCTGCCACTTTGGTGATAGCGCAACCAAACGAAGTGCTTCCTTGTCGCAGGCTGAATTTAGCGATTTACGAATCTTAATATTATTTAGCATCCCATCCTTTTCTACAATCATAGAAACTAAAACCTCACCACGTGCCTTGCCTTTCTTCACTTCGTGCGGATACTGGATATTTGCTTCTACGTATTGGTTCCAAGTAGTCTTGCCTTTTAATTTGGCTGATACATCAACAGCGTTATAGATACTTGTATCGTTAGGTTCTTTCTCAGCCTTGGGTGGGCCTAAAACAATTTGTTGGGACTCGCATGTAAGGCTTATGTACAAAAATGACAAAAGATAGATAAACTTCATAGAAAGTCTGTTTAGGATTATCACTTTAGTAACATAATGTTAGTTGAAAACAAACGCTAAGCTAAGCTCCTAACGCCAAAACAGCAACTACAATTGGTGATAAGGCAATGTATTTAAAAAGGTGGCATCGCACTGCTTCTATAGCATATGTGGTCCTTTCAGAGCTAGTCAGCCCGCACAATTAATATAACGTCTTCGCGGTGCCTTAACAAATCCATTTGCCCCCCATAGTACATTATAGCCGTATCCTAACGCAAAATAGCATCATGGTTCCAGCATTCCCAAATAGCTAATTCAGGTATTTTATCCCAAAAGCACGCAATGGCAGCCCCCCCCAAAAAAAAATGTTAAAAATATTTTTTCCCGCAGTCATCCTTTTGGTTTGCAGCTGCCTCTATAGGTAGGGCATAGCCAATTGAAAGTAAAAAATACGCGGCTGCCACAGCACCATCACCCAAAATAACCATGCGAGAAACAAGCGTACGCTATCTGTTACAACAATTTGCGGCTGGCAAGGCCAGTACGCAGGAGGTGGAAGAAATGTTGGCATTGCTGCAACAGGCAACGGGTGAGGCTGAGTTAAAGAAAATGGTGTTGGAGGCCAAAAACGAAGCGGAACAACATTTAACCATTACGGAGGAGGAATGGGGCGGCATGTGGAATGCCATTGCCCTGGCCACCTTTCGCAAACCCAAGGTAACCCTGCTTACGGCGGGCTGGGCAAGGGCGGCGGCTGTTTTGCTGGTGGTGGCAGGTATTGGATGGTTTATTAGGGCTAAAAAGAATATTTCGCAGCCCGTAGTGGCGGCCAAACAACAGGTATTAACGCACGATGTACCACCCGGTGGCAATAAGGCGGTGTTAACACTGGCAGACGGTTCAACCATTATACTAGACAGTGCCAACAACGGGGCATTGGCACAACAGGGCGGTACCAAGGTTTTAAAGATAGATGCGGGGCAGTTGTCGTACAAAACTGGCACTGCAGCCACGGGGGAGGTGCTGTACAATACCATTGCCACGCCGCGGGGCGGCCAATACCAGGTTACTTTGGAAGACGGCACCCAGGTTTGGCTAAACGCCGCATCATCCTTGCGTTTCCCCACGGTGTTTGTGGGTAATGAGCGAGAGGTGCAATTGACAGGGGAGGCCTATTTTGAAGTGGCCAAAAACCCCGGCAAACCTTTTCATGTAAAGGTTAACCAGATGGATGTGCAGGTACTGGGCACCCATTTTAACGTAATGGCTTACGGCAACGAGCCAACCGCCAAAACCACCTTGCTGGAAGGCAGGGTTACCGTTACAAACAAAGGCCAAACGCAGCAATTGGCACCGGGACAACAGGCGGTGCTTAACAACGGCACCAATGGCTTTACGGTAAGGGATGTGAACACTGATTTGGCGGTGGCTTGGAAAAACGGGCTGTTCAGGTTTAGGGAAACCAACATACGGGAGATAATGCGCCAAGTGGAAAGGTGGTACGACGTGGAGGTGGATTTTAAGGCAGTTGGCAACGACCAGGACTATACCGGCATAGTGCCGCGCACACAAAACGTGTCGGCATTGCTGCAAATGTTACAACTTACCGGCACGGTGCATTTTACGGTGGAGGGCAAGAGAATAACGGTGCAGCCTTAGTTAATGGTAGGTTGTTAATAGGGTTGTTTTATATTTATAACGGAACGATGCAAGGTGCTGCCATGGAACTGTGAATAACCGGCAATTACAAAAAAATTGAAAAACCAACAATACATATGAAAACTTGAACGAGAAAACCCCAACAACAGGCTGGAAAAAGCTGCTGTTGGGTAATTAACTAAACTAAACTGCCAAAGAAAAAATGATTTGTAACTCCAAACTGAACAAAACTATGCATCCAAAAAATCATGGCAATACCTCACCGCAACGTGGGTTTTTGCCAGCTAAAATGCTGTTGATTATGAGATTAACCGCTGTTTTACTACTGGCCGCAGCCATGCACGTTAGTGCGGCGGGCTTAACCCAAAAGGTTACCATCGCAAAAAAGAATGCCTCTCTGGAGCAGATTTTTGAAATACTGCAACAACAGAGCGGCTACAGCTTTATGTTTAACAGCCACACCTTGGCAAACGCCAAAAAAGTGGACATACAAGTTAACAATGCCACCGTTGAAGAGGTGCTGAAGCTTTGCTTTAATAACCAGGAATTTACCTACGTGGTTAAAGACAAAGTGATAATTGTTACCCCAAAGGAAGACGATGGGGCTGGGGTTTTTAATGCGCCACCGCCGCCACCCCAGCACATAACCGGTACGGTAAAAGACGAAGCTGGCAAGCCGGTTGAAGGTGCTGCCGTTACCGTTGCCAAAACAACCATCGGCGTTTTAACCGACAAACAAGGCAATTTTGATATTGCGGTACCTACAGCAGGCGGCTATGTGCTGGAGGTTAGTTTTATAGGTTTTAAAACCGTTACCAAACCTGTGTCTGTTGGCGGTACGGGTCTTACAGGTGTTGCCATAACCCTGCAGGCCGCTACAACCGGCTTAGCAGATGTTGTGGTGGTGGGTTACGGTGTACAAAGTAAAAAAGATGTAACCGGCACCATAAGCAGCGTAAAGGGCGATGATATAAAAAACCTGCCCGTTAGCAATGTGGCCAGCGCACTGCAAGGCCGTGCAGCTGGTGTGGATATTATTAGCGGCGACGGTGCGCCGGGCAGCATACCTGCCATACGTATACGCGGTACCGGCACCATCAACTCGGCCGACCCATTGGTGGTGATAGACGGTGTGCCGTCTGGCGGGTTGAACGATGTTAACACCAACGATATTGCATCTATTGAAGTTTTAAAGGATGCCTCTTCTTCGGCCATATATGGTACAAGGGCCGCCAACGGCGTGGTATTGGTTACCACCAAAAAGGGCAATTACGGTGAGCAGCTTAAAACAAACTTTAACTACTATACCGGCCAAAATAAGCCTGTTAAGTACTTGGATATGCTTACTGCCCCCGATTTGGTGACGCTTAAAAAAGAATCGTACACCAACGACGGGTTAAATGTGCCTACCATTTGGAACAACCCCTATTATGCCACCCAGCGTACAGACTGGCAGCGCGCATTAATGGGTAAGGGTACCGTGCAGAATGCCGACATAGCAGTACGCGGCGGCAATGCCACCAGCACGTATAGTGTGTCAGGCAACTATTACAATGAAAAAGGTATGATTGTAAATTCATACTTTAAACGTTACAGCTTCCGCATCAATTCTGAGCATAAACTGGGCAAACGCATAGTAGTAGGAGAAAATGTAATGTATGCCAATACCGATGGTACGTCACCCGATACAAGGTCTACACAGGCCGGCTTGGTTTGGAGTGCCATCCGCTTTAACCCCGCCATACCCGTTTTTAATGCAGACGGCACTTGGGGCACTTCGCAGGCCGACAACCAGTTGGGCGATATTAACAACCCGGTTGCCACTGCCACGGAGAAAGACGCATACAATAAAAATGACAGGTTATTGGCAAACGGCTATGCCGAATTGGAAATTATTAAAGGGCTTAAACTGCATGCCAACTATGGTTACGACCAAAGCACCGGCGACAATTACAGCTTCAACATCGCCATGCCTACCCAAACAAGGGGGCCTTCTATTTCTTCTTTGGGCAGGTCTTTTTCCAAAAGCTATTCGTTCCTAGAGGAATATTACCTCAGTTTCAACAGGCAGGTTGCGCCAGGCCATAACCTGGGTGTAACGGCCGGTTATTCTTCCCAAATATTCAAAGGCAATTATTTCAGTGCCTCTAGGTCGGGTTTTTCTGATACCAGTGTTGACCAAAGGGTGTTGAACTTGGGTAATTCGCAAGGTAATGGTGGCGGCAACTACAATGCGGCAGGTTTGCAGAGTGCTTTTGTGCGCGCTAATTACAGCTTCAAAAACCGTTACCTGTTAACAGCCACTATGCGCTCAGACGGTAGCAGCAAGTTTGCAAAGGGCAAGCGTTGGGGTTACTTCCCTGCGTTTTCGGCAGGCTGGCGTATTTCGGATGAAAGCTTCTATGGCGGCCGTATAAAAGACGTGGTAAATACATTGAAAATAACTGGCGGCTGGGGCCAATTGGGTAACCAAAACATTGGCGACTTTCAATACCTAAGCGGCATTGGTTACGGCGGTGGTTTCGGCTATTCTACCGGCACCGGCACCGTTTACCAAAACGGTTCGGCCATTACCAACCTTGCTAACCCCAACGTAACTTGGGAAAGGGCTGTAATGACCAATATTAGCCTTGAATTTGCCTTGTTGAAAAATAGACTTTACGGTACTGTTACGTATTTTAACAAAAACACGAGCGACATGTTGGTGCCCTACCAATTGGTGGAGACCTTTGGCGCACAAACCAATTTGCCGGATGACGGCGGTAACATTACGCTGCCAAACCAAAACATTGGCCAGCTGAACAACCGCGGTGTGGAAATTGAGTTAAACTACCAAGGCAAGGTGGGTAAATTAAGTTACACGCTGGGTGCCAATGGCTCGTTCCTTAGCAATAAGGTTACAAAACTGTACGGCAAGTCAACTTACTTGGCGTCTTCTCAGTACGGCAGGGAAAACGTGGATATTTCACGCACGTACGAGGGCCAGCCGATTGCATCATTCTTTGGGTTTAAAACTGCAGGGCTTTACCAGTCGCAGGCTGATATTGACAAAGACGCCAACGTAGCTAACGATGGTAACAAAGACAACATAAAGCCAGGCGATGTAAGGTTTGTAGATATTAATGGCGATGGCGTTATTAATGACCAAGACAGGGTGAACCTGGGCAACCCCAACCCCACATTTGTGTTTGGCTTTCATGGTTATGTTGCTTACAAAGGGTTTGACTTTAGCTTTAACTTTGCGGGCGCAACAGGCTTTAAGCTGTACAATGCTGACCGCCTTGCGGGCCTTGACGCCACGCAGGTGTTTAACTGGTACGCCGACCAAAAGAACAGGTGGCATGGCGCTGGCACCAGCAACAGCATACCAAGGCTTAGCAACGCCAACCTAAACAACAACTACCGATCATCCGACCTTTGGGTACAAAACGGCGCATACCTTTCATTAAAGAGCATATCAATTGGTTACACGTTTACCAAAATACACATCAGCGATGTGGTACTGCCCGATATAAGGCTGTATGCAAGCTCGTATAACCTGTTTGTGTTAACCAAATATACTGGCTACACGCCCGAAATTGGCTATACCAGCGGTAACCTGCAAAGGGGTGTAGACGTGGCGCAATACCCACAGGCAAGGAACTTAACCATTGGCGCAAGTGTAAATTTTTAAACTAGTAAAAGCAGTAACATGAAATTCATATATAAAATAACCTATTCTTTACTGTTAATAACCGCCCTTGTTGCATTTGGCGGCTGTAACAAAAACCCGCTTGACCAAAAGCCAACCGGCAGCTATACCACAGGTAACTTTTGGCGTAACCAAGACGATGTGATTGCAGGCGTGTTGGGTATTTATAACGTGTTGTACGTGGAAGACTGGATAGGGCATGACCTATACGCATTTGACGACCAAAGTGATGATATTTCCGTTGACGGCGACCACCCCGATTTTAAGGCTATTGAGAGGTTTAACATTGACCCAAGCTTACAGTTAATTTACATTACATGGCCTTTTGCCTACGAGCAAATAGAGCGTGCCAACAACGCCATTACCTACATACCAAAAGTGCCGGTGATGGATGATGCCATACGCAACCGCTCACTGGGGGAAGCGTATTTTTTACGTGCTTACGCCTATTTTGTGCTAAACCAAATTTATGGCGAGATACCGGTGATTAAAGAAGACAACGTACAGAATGGCAATTACAACGTGCCAAAATCGAGCGTTGACTCGGTAAGGGCTTTTGTGGAGTCTGATTTGTTAAAGGCCGCCGAACTGTTACCCGAAAGCTATGGTGATGCCGATAAAGGCCGCGTGAGCAAAGGTGCTGCTTGGGGTTTGTTAACCAAACTGTATATGTTTGAAGACAAGTACCAAAGCGCCATTACTTACGGCACCAAAGTAATCACTAATGCCAACTATGCGCTGGCAGCAAATTATGCTGACAACTTTACCGCTGGCAAGCAGGAAAGCAACTCTGAATTATTGTTTGCTGTATGGAACAAAAGCTCTGAAGCATCGCCTTCAAACCAATCGCCCATCAGCATTTACTTTTCGCCAAGGGCTTGGCAGGGCTGGGGCTTTCACCACCCCACGCAGAATTTTGCAGACGCTTTTGAGCCAAACGACACTATACGCAAGCGTACCACATTGCTGTCGGTGGGTGACTCAATACCCCACCAAACAAGCCTTAACACCATTGATGCTACCAATGCCTATCAAATGTTTGCAGGCAGGGAAGGGCAACAAACAGGCCGAATGCTGCCAAGCTATTCCACAACGGGTTACTACATACGCAAATACACCGCGTATATGCCCAATGATGATGGCAACCTTAATTTTGACCTGAAGCAGCCCCTTTTGAGGACTGCCGATATTTACCTGCTAGTAGCCGAAGCCAAAATACGCATGAGCGGCAATGGTGCCGGTGACGCAGAAATAAATGTTGTGCGTAACAGGGCCGGTTTGGCCTCTTTGTCAAACGCTGGTATGCCAGAATTAATACATGAGCGCAGGGTAGAGCTGGGTGGAGAGAATACACGCTGGCAGGATTTGTTGCGTTGGGACAAAGACAAGGTTATTAATTTGGATACCATCGTAAGCAAGCCTAAGGCTGCCTCGCCATTGCCGCCGTACAACGGGTCAGTTATTATACCTGCCCGTACGTTTACCCGGCCTAAGAACTATTACATGCCGCTGCCACAGCCAGTAATTGACGAGAGTAAGGGTATTATTAAGCAAAACCCCAACTATTAACAACCGTTACCAATTGTTTTCTTAAGCATAGGGTTAGTTTAAGGTAGTACCATAGAGGCCTGTAAGGTGTAAAAGCTTTACGGGTCTCTTTTTTTGTTTGTTTTGGTATGTGGTGGTAATATTTGCAGGGCTATTTACAACTGCACCTCCATAAACGGTGTGCCGATGGCCGAAGTGGAATTACGAACCAACATAACACTGGGTATTACCACCGTGTTGTTTGGCAGGTCAATAGTGCCTTTTTTAAGGGCTTTAAACAAGATGGTGGCAGCGGTTTTGCCCATGGCAAAGGCAGGCTGCGTAATAGTGGTTAATGGCGGGTGTAGCAGGGGGGCGGTTTGCAGGTTGCTAAAACACACCACTTTTAGTTGGCCGGGTATAGCAATTTGCAACTGGTTGCACACCGTATAAATACTGGTGGCCAGTTTTTCAACGGAAGAAAGCAGCCCATCGGGCCGGTTAGGCTTGGTTAGCAGTTTTGTAATAAGGCTGTTATTGTACGCGGTATCGTTTTTGCAAACCAATATATCGGCGGGGTAAAAAGGCAAGGCATTGTCGGCCAGGGCCTGTTGGTAGCCTTTAAGTCTTTCTCCGGTAATGAGCAGGCTTTTTGAGATGGCGAGAAAAACGATTTTTTTGCACCCGCAGTCAATCAAGTGCTGGGTGGCACGGTAGCTGGCCGCATAATCGTTGGTGGTAACGGTGGCGGCATTGATGCCGGGGCAAACGCGGTCGAAAAAAACAATAGGCAATTCTTTTTTAAACAGCGCATGCAGGTGGGCATAGCTGGTGGTTTCTGAGGAAAGCGACATCAATACGCCATCAATCCTGCCGTTTTGAATATCTTTCACAATGGCTTTTTCCCGCAAAAAATTTTCGTGGGTTAAGTAAATCAACACGTGGTAGCCTTTGTCTTGGGCCACGGCCTCAATGCCGTTGATGGCCTGGGCAAAAAAGCTGTCGGCTACCTCGGGTATAACCACGGCAATGGTTTTGCTGCTTTTCTTGCGCAGGCTGCTGGCGTAGGGGTTAGGGGCATAATCTAGCTTGGCTGCCATGGCCAGTACCCGTTTTTTAGTATCTTGGCTAATTTCATGGCTGTCGCTCAATGCTTTAGACACGGTGGAGCGTGAAAGCTTAAGCTTTTCGGCAAGTATCTTAATGGTTACTGTTTGCATCGTTTGGTTGTGTACCCCTAACTACAAATGTATGTTTTTTTTTGGGGCAGCATTTTTGGTAACCGGCCCAAATAGGCGATGGTTGTAATATGGTACGCCCAGTTTTTTAGTTTGTAACATTACTTGCACATAGTTTTAACGGTTACTGGCTTTTGCGCCCAGGGCAAGCGCATTATAATTGTTTGAACCAAGGTTTTTATTGTAAGAGGGAAGAAACCGTGATGCCTGCGTAGGCAGGCATCTCCTAAAATTAAACCTGCGCGATAAAAGGCAGCGCTTTACCCTTTAGCGAGCCGGCTTATTACTTAACCGGTACGAAATGGCATTCCAACAAGCGCAGCTTTGAGAGATTCCTGCCTACGCAGCAGGCATGACGAACGCCAGCTTTTTGACAAGCTTCGCCCTAAAAAATCATAATGCGTTTGCCCTGCCTTTGCGCTTCAATATCACCGGTATTGTTAAAATTTTGTTTATACTTGCGTGCCAAACTACAAATTTAAACATTGCCCCATTTTGAAAAATGTAACCTTTTCATTGCTGCTTGCAATATTATGGCCCGCCACAGCAATATTTGCCCAAACGGATGGCAAGGCCAACCCAGTAACAGTAAGCGGCAATGTGCAGATTACCAATAACGGCGTAGCCCCGGTACCCATTTTTGCGTTGGGCAGGCCCGCTATTTTATCAACCACCAGCATTAGAAAAGGCCGGTTTTATTTTAACCCGGAGTTTAACTTGGGGCTGGATGCAAAACCATGGACCCTTTTTGCGAGGGTTGGCTATTATTTGGTGGAGAAAAAAAAGCTGGTGGTGGTTTTGGCAGCCAATTTAAACTGGTTTTTTGCCGACAACATACCGGTGGTAAATAACCAGCAAATGCAAGTGCAACGGTATTATGCCCTGGAATTTAACGGGCAATTAAAGCCAACGGAACACCAGAATTTTTTCTTTTCTTATTGGCGGTCACAACTATTGGGTGAGCTAGGGGTAAAATTTGAGGATTTTATCAATTTTGTGTACGATTTTGAAGACTTAAAGTTGGGCGATAAAAACATATTTACGTTTAAACCCAGTGTTTTTTACTTATACGACTACGAATTTGTAAAAGGTTTTTTTGCTGCCCAAACCTCTACCTACAAACGGGCGGCTTGGAAGTTTAATGTTTTCCTCACTACCTCCACCCCATTGGGTAAACTACCTGGCACCGGCTTTGTTTGGAACACAGGGGTAAATGTGCCGTTTTAGCCACACAAGGTTGACGGTTTAGCTTAAGCCATTGAAATGGCTTTGCCAGCTTTTATTAACCCCCCGCAGCTTTTGGGAGTTATTTGCAATTTGGTATAATTGCCGGCGGTAAACCTGTATAAAGGGTACAAATGCCGGGGTTGCATCAGCCTTGTTTTTGCATTGTTTGCCGCGTGCGGATACTTGCCCACGTGGGGATAAGGTATATTTGTGCGGTTTTTTGAAATGTATACTTAGAACAATTAAACCCGTGGTAGTATGGAAAACCGGCAAGATTATCTGCTAACCCAAATAAACGAAGTGTCCAAAGCCCTGCGGCGGCTGTTGGAAAAGCTGCTGAACTTGCCAGCCGGCGATGAGGACGAAGCCGAGCTGCCTGCCATTTTGCAAGCCCAAATTGGCGCAAACGACGAAGCCTTAATGGTGGATACCTTAAATAACCTTGCTGACGAAGGCTTGGTGGAGACCCTGATGGCCAGGTACGGCTATACCACAGATAACATAAAACAACTGGCGGATGTGCTATACGCGCTGTCTGCCAGGGTTACTGCCAACGGTGTTTTTAGGCGCAAGGCGTTGATACTGTACCGTTATTACCTGCAAAGCAGCAAAAGCAGTGTTGATTTTTTGGTATTTAGCCGCATTGGCGAGTTGGAGAACGACGAAACGGCCACACTGGGGTAGGAGGCACTTTTCTGCCAAATCGCCGTTTTAATCGGCCGTTTGTGTGCCAAAATTTAATTCTTGGTATCCATTTGTATATTTGTGGCATTGGAATGTGATTATTTCTGAATTTTGTAGTTCGGTACGGCATTTGAAGCGAGCAGCAATAATATAAAGAAAGTGATGGCCCCTAGAATATACGCTACGTTAACAATACTACTAATTGTATTTACCTTATCAAGTAATGTGGCCTCGGCACAAAATACCGTTGTTACAGGTATTGTGCGGGATGCCAAAACCAAAAAACCGTTACCCTTTGTAAGCGTTTTTTTTAAAGACGGCCGGGGCCGCTCCACCGATTCGGCCGGGCGGTTTTCGTTAGAGGCCTTTGAGTCGTACTCGCAATTGGTGGCATCCTTTGTGGGCTACAAAACCCAAACCGTGGATATTATGGCCGGCACCGTGCAGGAAGTAAACATTGATTTGCAACCCGGTGGCTTTAAATTGGCAGATGTTGTGGTAAACGGCAAGGGCCAGCCCAGGTACCGTAACAAAAATAACCCTGCGGTGGAGCTGATACGCAAAGTGATTGAAAACCGAGACCGCAACCGTACCGAACACTACGACTACCTGCAGTATAAACAGTACGAGAAGCTGGCGGTTTATATTAACAATGTACCCAAAAAGCTAAGCGATAGCAAGGTTTTACAGAGATACCATTTTTTGTTCGATAACCCCGACACCGTTAAAATACCCGGCAAAAGCCTTAACCCGGTGTACTTGGAGGAAACGGAAAGCCAAAATTATTACCGCCGCAGCCCATCAAACAAAAAAACCGTGGTACTAGGGCGCAAGCAGGTGAATTACGGTGAATATGTAGACAATAACGGTATAAGCGAGTACCTGAACAACCTTTACCAAGACGTGGATATTTACGAGAACAACATACCCTTGTTTACCTACCAGTTTTTAAGCCCCATTGCCGATGTGGCACCATCGTTTTACCAGTTTTTTTTAAGAGATACCGTAACGGATGAAAACGGGGTGCGGTTGGCAAAGCTGTATTTTAACCCCCGCAACACAGGTGGGTTGCTGTTTAGGGGAAGCATGTATATTACGTTGGACGGTAACTATGCCGTGCAGAAGATTACCATGTTTGTAAGCCGGCAGATAAACCTGAACTTTATTAAGGAGATGCATATTGACCTTACGTTTACCAAAAACAGCGAGGATGGGCATTATATTTTAATAAAATCGGTGGTTAATGCAGATGCCACGGTGTCGGGCAACAAAAAGAACGGCGGTTTTTTTGGCGAACGGACGGTTAACTGGCGCGACTTGGAAGTAAATAAACCAATGGCAGACAGTACGTATGCCGGGCCTGATGTGGTAACTGCCATAGATGCCGACCGCAAGCCGGAAAACTATTGGGCCATAGCCAGAAAGCCGCCTTTAAGCCTGGCAGAAACAAAAGTGTACAGTAATGTTGACAGCCTCTCCAAGATGCCGTCTTTCCGCAGAACGGTTGACATGGTGTCGCTGTTGGTTACGGGATATAAATCATTCCCCTATTTTGAAATAGGGCCGGTGCCCACTTTTTTCGGCTACAACCCGGTGGAAGGGTATAGGGCGCGCTTTGGCGGCCGTACCACGCCAAAACTAAGCAGCAGGCTGTATTTTGAAACCTACGGGGCTTTTGGGTTTGTTGACAGGCAGTGGAAATATTTTTTAAGTGCCACGTACTCCATCAACAACCAGTCAATTTATAAATTCCCCCTCAATTATATACAGGCCAGTGTGCAGCGCGATACCAAGATACCCGGCCAGGAGCTAGAATTTATTACGGAAGATAACTTTTTGCTCTCCATAAAGCGCGGCACCAACAACAAGTGGTTGTATAACGATATTTACAAGGTTAATTACGTGCACGAGTTTAACAGCCATTTTTCGTATTCGTTGGGCTTTAAAAACTGGTTGCAAAAGCCCGCGGGCGACATTGTGTATGTGAAAAATGGCATGGACACGGTTACCCGGCTAACCACCACCGAGGTTTCAACCGAAGTGCGTTGGGCACCGCATGAGCAGTTTTACCAAAGCAAAGTATACCGCGTACCGATTGTAAACAAGTACCCCATTTACACATTGCGGTTTACGGAAGGCATAAAGCAAGCCTTGGGGGGTGAGTATAACTACCAAAAACTGGAAGCCCGCTTTGAGAAACGCTTTTACCTATCGTTGCTCGGTTATGCCGACGTTGTTTTGGAAGGCGGCTATATTTTTGGCAAGCTGCCTTACCCGCTGCTTACCATACATAGGGCAAACCAAAGTTTTGCCTACCAGCTAAACTCATACAGCCTGATGAACTTTTTGGAGTTTGTGAGCGACCATTACGCAGCCACTACCATAGACTACCACCTGAACGGCCTTATATTTAACCGAATACCCCTGCTTAAAAAACTAAAACTACGGGAGGTAGCATCGTTAAAGGTATTGTATGGTGGTGTGCGGGATGCGAATAACCCCGCCCTAAACACGGCATTGTATAAATTTCCTACGAATGAAACCTTTACGCTGGAACAGAAGCCTTATATAGAAGGCAGCGTAGGTGTAACCAACATTCTTAAATTTTTTAGGGTTGATTTGGTGCGGCGTTTTTCTTACCTAGACCATCCAGGTATTTCAAAACTCGGCGTACGCGCGCGGTTGAAATTTGATTTTTAAGGAAGTTGCAACGTTATTGGTTAGAAGGTTGGGGGGTAGCACAGTTAAGCTAACCTGCACAAATGCTACCTACCCCTGCGCCAGCAAAACCATTAGGCCATTTCAGCTGCTGTAACGTGGTTTATCACATAGTTATAAAAATCTTGGAAGGTTTCAATGCCCACAAAGTCTTCAGGTTTTACCTTAAAGGCAAAGTTGCTTTCAATCACCACCACAAGGTCAATGTAATCCAGGCTGTCTAGGTCTAGTGTTTCTTTCAAACTGGCACTGGGTACCATCTTGTCGGCACTCATTTCAAATTCTTCGGCCAAAAAGGCATTTATTTTCTCAATAATATCTTTGTGTTGAAAATGTGCCGTGGGATGAAAGGTTTAAATATATTGGTTAGTTATAAGGGATGGGTTAAGAAAAAATTGCCACAAAAATACGGGTGTTCAAATGTATGCTGAATTTTTTCTGCCCTGTAAGTTCGGTGCTTTTTATCAACAGTTTTAAGCGGGTAGCACATTAAATCCCTTGTTGGGTATGGCTTTGGTGCAACAGCACAAAATGCTGGCAGGCTAAAAAATTATTTATTATGCAGTAAGCGGTAGTATATTTATTTTTACGGCCAAGCAAGGTATACCACAAACTTTCAGCCAAACATGGGTAGCCAAACAAAGCGTCGCTGTTTATAAAAACGTCCGGTTTGCTTGCTGGTGGCGGTTATAGTTTGCCAGGGTTGCTTAAGCGTAGTACCTTACCAAATATCCGGTGCCACACCAAAAACCAATGAGCGATTTACAAACCATCCAAGAAAAATTTGACAGCTTAAAAGTTTGCGTAATAATACCCACGTATAACAACGCCGGCACGCTTGCGGGTGTTATTGCCGATGTGGCCCAATATACCCGCCACATAGTGGTAATAAACGACGGCTCAACCGATGCCACCCAACAAATCATCCAATCCTTCCCGTTTGTGCAGGGCATTGGTTACCAAGTTAACATGGGCAAAGGCTTTGCATTGCGTAAGGCCTTTAAGTATGCCGCCGAAAAAGGGTACGATTATGCAATAACCATCGATTCAGACGGGCAACATTTTGCCAAAGACATACCGGCCTTTATTCAGGCATTGGAAACCGAAAAGGCCGCCATTGTGATCGGTGCCCGCAATATGGACCAAGCCTCCATACCCGGCAAAAGCAGTTTTGGCCATAAATTCTCCAATTTTTGGTTTAAGGTGGAGACCGGCATCACCAGCCCCGACACACAGTCTGGCTTTAGGCTATACCCGATTCACCTGTTGAAAAACCGCCGCTTCATTACCCGCAAATACGAGTTTGAAATTGAAGTGCTGGTACGCTCTGCATGGCGCGGCATCACCATTACCTCAGTGCCTGTAAGCGTGTATTATGCCCCCAAGGAGGTGCGGATCTCGCACTTCAGACCCTTTCAAGACTTTACGAGGGTAAGCATCTTAAACACGTTTCTGGTTATCATGGCATTTGCTTACATTAAACCACGCGACTTTTTTAGGGTGGTGTTTAATAAAAAAAAAAGTAGGGCCTTCATCACAAAGCATTTTTTGAATGCCCACCAAAGCGACAGGGTAAAAGCCATGTCGATAGGCTTGGGGGTATTTATGGGCATCGTGCCCATTTGGGGTTTCCAATTGCTTGCATCCGTGGCACTCGCTGCGCTTTTAAGGCTTAACAAAGTGTTGGTGTTGATAGCCTGCAACATTAGCATACCGCCCATGATACCGTTGATTATTTTCCTCAGTTACCGTTGCGGAAGTTATTGGGTAGGGGCAGCGGCAACCCCGTTGGCTTTTAGCAAAAGCCTTACATTGGCGTTTGTGAGCCAACACCTGCGCCAATACATTTACGGCAGCATAACCTTGGCTATTGCCGCAGGTTTGGCTGCGGGTTTGTTAACGTATGGGGTGCTTAAAGTATTTAAAAGAAAAACAGTAACGGCTGTTGAGCTAGGATAAGTTTATGGAAAAAACCCTGCTGCGCATATACAGTTATTTTGCAAAAAACCGCCCTGTTTTTTATGTGGTTTTTGCGGCGGCCTTTTTGCTGATGGCTTTTTTTGCCACACGGGTTACATTTGAAGAAGACATCTCTAAAATTATACCCAAGGATAAAAAGATTGAAAAGCTCAACGAGATTTTCCAAAACTCCAAGTTTATTGACAAGCTGGTTATCATGGTGTCGCTGAAGGACAGCACCGCAGAAAACCCCGATTCGCTAACCGCTTTTGCGGGTGATTTTGTTACCCAGGTGCAGGCCAAGCTTACACCGTACATTAAAAAGGCCAACTTTAAGGTTGATGACGGATTGGTTTTGCAATTGTTTGAAACCATACAACAACACTTACCCATTTATTTAACCGAGCAGGATTATTTGGCCATTGATACCTTAATAACCCCCGCAAAGGTAAACGAGGCACTGCACGGCGGGCTGCCCTTGGAACACTTTGTTTAGTTGCTGTGGTCAATAAAAGAATCGGTATATAAATACCAGCAACGTTTGCAGCCTGCGCTGCTTTTTTCTCCCCGTAAAATGGTGGTAAAAAACATTAGCTTACCCAAACAACCATTGCCAACCACCTTTGTTAGCGGCAGCCATACCCCACATTCGTTCGAGAGCGATGTGTATTATACCAGTACCATCCAGTTAGGGGAGGATTTCTACTATACCCGCTCCATCATTTCCCCGGCGTTTGTACATACGGTTGTGGCAAGTTGCGTTAATTTTAGCAATGTTCATTGGGGCATCAAACAAATTGCCGCTACAGGGTATGCCGCCCAGTCAAAAGCCGTTAGGGCGTTTTTTTTAAATAGTATTAGCCACATTTTTAAAAGCAACAACCTAAACATTCAAAAGCACACAGCCGGTTACCCGGTACTGTATCATCAATCTGCCGAGGTAAACATCCCCGTCTCTTTTTCGCACCACGGCCATTTTGTTGCCTATTCTTTTGTGTTGGGTGGGCAGGGGTAGTAGGTTATAAAATGGCGGTGCTACGGTGGGCCAAATAACAAAACCCGTTAAGTACTTGCAAATGTTATACTTACCGTATTTATAATATCCCCAGTTATAAGTGCATAAAATGCTTGTTTATACCTAAAACACCACTAAAACCCCTTGCGTGCGCCCTTTTTTATGGGTGTCCACGCTGTTTTTTACAATTTAACAGCCAAAGTCTAAATAAAAATTGGCGGGTAAGCCAAACGCCCCTACATTTGCAGCCCGTTAGAAAAACGGTAGTTCATTGAAAGATAACAAAGTAAAAAAAAGCAAAAAGTTTCGAATAAAATTTGGTGCTTTAATAAACTCCCTTATCTTTGCAATCCCTTTTAAAAAAGGGTTACAGTTCATTGAAAATTAAGAGGTTACGAATAAAATTTGCATTAAAATTTTGCTAGTAAATAAAAGCTCTTTATCTTTGCCGCCCGCCTTTATAAAGTGGAAAAGCAAAAAGAAAAGTGCCTCGAGATTTTAAAAACTTCCTCAAATAAAATTTGGCAGTGTGGTTGAAAAGGTTACCTTTGCAACCCCAAACGAAAAAGAGGGGAAACGGAAAAAAAGTTCTTGGATGGGGTAGGGTTTTAAAAATGGTAAAGCCGCGAAGGAGCGGGGG
>CAIRZB010000053.1 GCA_903882935.1 uncultured Parafilimonas sp.
GATATTCCAAGCAAGAATCGTCATCCGTAAACCGCTTATGAAAATTTATAGAATTCACGCCTTTGAATTTATCCAACATATCCATGTCGCAAATATAAATCTTCTAATTTTAAAGTGCGACCTAAGTGCTAATTCCTAAAACCTATTTTGGGCAGATGCTAAAAATGGGCTAATTGCCACCAGCATGCCTATCATGACTAAATAAAACGACTTCATATTTTTACAATGGGTCATCATAAATTTAAAATAAATTCTTACATCGCTAGTTTTCGGGCTAGCAAACAATAAATATGCTGCCACCGTTTTTATTTATTTACAAAATAGTAAACCGAGCGTTATTTGCTTTACCAACTGTACTTTCAACACCTTCTCCGTGGCATTGGATGTTTAACACAACTATTTGGTTGGCTTTTGTACTAAAGCAACCTACTAACTTACAGGCAATATTATGCTGAATGTTGTGCCTTGCCCCTCTGAACTTTCAACTACTATACTTCCCCCATGTGCTTTTACAATATCGTAGCTTAAACTCAAGCCTAAGCCGGTACCTTGGCCAGTGGGCTTAGTGGTAAAAAATGGCTGCATAATTTTATCCTTAACAGCATCGGGTATACCGGTGCCGTTATCGGCAACCTTTATTTCAACCATATTGCCAACTTTTTTTGTGCTTACTGATATTGTAGCCTGATACCCTTCGCCTTCAACCCTCAGCCTTTCCCCTACAGCCCAAAATGCATTGTTGAAAAGGTTTAGCAGCACCCGGCCAATATCTTGGGGGATGATGTTTACTTTGCCGACGGCATCGTCAAAATCAGTCTTTATTTCCGCATTAAATTGTTTGTCCTTAGCCCTTAACCCGTGGTAACTTAAGCGCAAATATTCATCCGCCAAAGCGTTAATATCAGTGTATTCTTTTTGCCTGCCAGTTTTGCGGCTGTGTTGCAACATACCCTTTACAATGGCATCTGCACGCTTGCCGTGGTGGTTAATTTTTTCTAGGTTTTGTTTAATATCATCTGCAATGGCAATGGCTTCTTCATTATTGCCGCTTGCCAATTCAGCCCTCATTTCATCCAGCAACTCGTTGCTCACCTCGCTAAAATTATTTACAAAATTCAACGGGTTTTGTATCTCGTGGGCTATGCCTGCAGAAAGTTCGCCCAATGAGGCCATTTTTTCTGACTGGATGAGTTGGGCTTGGGTGGATTTGAGCTCTGCTAAAGCATTTTGAATTTCTTCTTTTTGGTGGCTTAGGATTATGTTCGTTTTTTTTCTCGTTTGGTTAATTCGATAAAATATTATGGCCAGTAACATGAATAAAAAAATACCTACTAATAGCACATAGGTACGGATACGGGTTTGGATAGCTTCTTTTTCTTTCTCCAATCCAATAGCACGTAGCTGCGATTTAAACGATAACTTTTGAAAATCAGCCAAGCTTTTCGCAGTAGCATTAAAACTACTGTCCTTTGCAACCAATGCCAAACCCAGGTATTTATAGGCACTATCCGTTTTACCATTTAATTTATAGCTTTTATACAGGTTTTCATAGGCTCCGTACAAAAATTTCTCATCAATTATTGAGTTAAATACTTTTAATGTTTTTTTAGCATAGTAAAGGCTTGAATCCTTTTGCTTTTCACCAAGATAAAAATCGGTAATAAGACCATAGTTAACACCTAAAAACCTGTCATTTCTTTGCCCACTATCTATTTTTATTGCTGTATAGTAATTTTGCAACGCTAGTGTTCTTTTGCCCTTCAATTGATAAATTTTTGCAACACACCGATAGGCATAACCCAAATTTTCTTTTACGCCAATCTGCTCAAAAATTCTTATCGCTCTTTTTTGCAATAATAATGCAGAATCTAAATTGTTTTGGTTAATATAAGCCTCTCCAAGATGCAGGCTGTTAAAGCCAAATCCGTTTAAGTCGCCCAGTTGGTTGGCAATTTTTATTGCTTTTTGGTATTGAATTATTTCCTGCTCATTATTACTCGTTACGTTCATTAGTATGCCATATACCCCGTTTGTGACTTCCTGTATCCAAAGGCGCATTTGATCCGGGTTAAAATTATGGTTACGGTACCAGCTATTTATCTTTACAGGTTTTTCTAACAAACCAAATGCCTGTTGCAAGCATTCAAAAGACTCGGGAAATTTACCTAAATGGATATATTCATGACCTTTGCCCGCCAACGCAGCAGCTTCATCAAGCGCCTGCTCGTTTTCCTTTGCAATTGCATATGCTTTGTCAAAATAAAATAGTGCTGTATCGCTGTTACTCTCCAGATTATATTCGCCGATATTATAGAGACATACAAAGCGTGCTGAATCAGTATGTGCAATAGTAAGTGCACTTCTTAAACTATCTAGAAGTTTGAACTGTGCCCTAAATATTGTTGGCAGTAGTATTAGTACAGATAGGGTAATTATTTTTTTCATTTGGCCAAATATACTTACGTGCGTTTAAACCATTAGTGTAACAATAAACACCGAGCCCTCCCCTTCCCTAGTATCAACTTCAATATTGCCACTATGCCCTTTCACCACTATGTCGTAGGTTAAGCTCAATCCCAAACCCGTGCCCTCGCCAGTGGGTTTGGTGGTAAAAAATGGTTGCATTATTTTATCTTTTATCGCGTTTGGCATCCCTATGCCGTTGTCTTTCACTTCAATTACAACATATCCGTTTTTTCCATACGTAGTAACCGTTACCTCGGGCTGGTAGTTGGCTTTAAGGCCTTTTTGTTTTTGGTAAACTGCATAAAATGCATTGTTGAATAAATTTAAAAATACCCGGCCAATATCCTGTGCAACAACATTAATCTTGGGCAGTTGTTTATCAAAATTGGTTACCAACGTTACGTTACAACTCTTATCCTTTGCCCTAAAACCATGGTAACTTAAACGCAGGTATTCATCCGCCAAAGCGTTAATCTCAGTGGCTTCTTTTTGCCCGGCTGTTTTGCGGCTGTGTTGCAACATGCCCTTTACAATGGCATCTGCACGCTTGCCGTGGTGGTTAATTTTTTCTAGGTTTTGTTTAATGTCGGCAGCTATAGCTTTTGCTTCTACAATGTCACCGTTGTCTAGTTCCTCGTTCATTTCGTCCATTAACTCGCTGCTTACTTCACTAAAATTATTTACAAAGTTTAATGGGTTCTGTATCTCATGGGCTATGCCCGCCGTAAGCTCGCCTAATGAGGCCATTTTCTCTGACTGAATGAGCTGGGATTGGGTAGCCTTTAAAAAATCCAGCGACTGGTTTAATGCCGCTGTCCTTTCCTTTACCTGCGCTTCAAGCGTTTCGTTTTGCCGTGCCAAAATCTGCTGTTTTTCTATTTCATATGATATGTTTTGTTGAGAAAGCTCATTAACTTCTTCAAGTTTTTTTTGCAACGTACGGTTTGCAAAAGCAAATTCAAATGCAAGAAAAATAGATGAGGCAGTAGGCAAACTAATGTTTTGCATCACATAAGTAAAAATTCTTAAAGGGGGCAAACTTAAAATAAAGGAAGAATTGGTAAAAGTTCCCTGGCTTAAAAAAAACCCAAAAAACAGTAAAGTACTTACTCCACCAACGGCAATAATCCACGCGCCTCTTTGCTTTTTTATGGTAGAAAGTATGGCTATACGCGCAATGTTTAATTGAACGAGTAATTGAAATAAAGGTCCCCCAATTTGCCATCCTAAGCCATAAGGCCAGGCGTTTAAAACAATAGCGCAACCTGAAAAAACTAATAAAAAATAATAGAAGAAATCTTTTTTTCTTCCTAGAAAAAGATATGCAGCCAATAAAAGGAAAATATAACCAAAAATAAATAAGGCAAAGGTTGCATTACCTAAGTAAAATTTATTGGAAACCCCACCTGGATATAACCAGTAAAGGAATTGAAGGGTATTTGCTGCTACATACGAAACCGCAAACAAGGCAAAAAAAAGGTTTGCCCTTTGGCGTGAATAAAGAATAAAAAATGATAAGTGAAGTATGATAATCATAAGACTTATCCCCGTTAGTAAAAATGAAAAGCCAAATATTTTTGAGGCATTGTTATGGAAATAATCTAACGCCTTGCCCGAATCCATTATTTTCATAATAAAGGCAGGGTTTTCTGTTTCAAAAATCTTTGTGTAGTAAATGTTGGGTTGGATTGCATATCTTATCGCAATCACTTGCTCGGCAGATTGATTGAGGCTTATTGAAAGAGGTTTCCATTTAGGGTCGTCCGCCTTTACTTTTTCTGCGTTTGAACTTATTGTACCATAAGCAGCTATCTTAATGCCGTTCAAGTAAATTTCAGAAGCTCCTGACTGCTGTATTACCAAAGCAAGTTTATTACTAATAAAACTACTGTCAACAAAAAATTTTAATCGAAACCAACCAATGCCTGACCGCGAAATTTGTGGAAGTGCATTATGTACATCTAAAGTAGGATTAATGGGTAGCCATTTTACGTCGTTAAAATCAGGTTTTGCCCATTCAAGACTATCGCCTATCCTATATTTCCAGCCGTTATTAAGCAAAATGCCTTCGGTTGTAATATTGCCCCGGTGAATAATGCCAGCATTATTTTGCGCAGATACCCTGCTTGTTAAAAAAATAAAAAAAAGTAAAATGACGGATAGAATCTTCATCATAAATCGGTTTAAATTTTCTGCACCACATTTAAATCTTGACATTAATTCGCCCAAAAAGATGAACAAACTTTTTTCGATTATTGTGAAAAATGATTACGTAATTTTTTCTACAATCTCATTGGTAACAATATCAAAAACGTAGTTCCTTCACCCTCGGTACTTTCCACTTTAATTTCTCCTCCATGCGCCTTTACAATATCATAACTTAGGCTAAGCCCCAAACCAGTCCCCTGCCCGGTAGGTTTGGTAGTAAAAAATGGCTGCATAATTTTATCCTTAATGGCATCTGGTATACCAGTGCCGTTGTCTTTCACCTCAATTACCACATGCCCGTTTTTCGCATACGTGGTAACGGCCACTTCCGGATGGTTGTCAGCGTTAACTGTTTTTTGTTTTTGTTGTACGGCATAAAAGGCATTGTTGAATAAATTTAAGCATACCCGCCCAATATCTTGGGGAATTACATTGATTAGTGGCAGATTAACATCAAAGTGTGTTACCAATTCTGCGCTGAAGCTTTTATCCTTGGCTCTGAATCCTTGGTACGCCAACCTTAAATACTCATCGGTCAGATTATTTAAATTTGTCTGGTCTTTCTGCCCCGCACTTTTGCGGCTATGCTGTAGCATGCCTTTTACAATGGCGTCGGCACGCTTGCCATGGTGGTTTATTTTTTCTAGGTTTTGTTCTACATCATTTGCAATTGCTAATGCGTTGTTGTTATTGCCGGCTTCCATCTCATCCCTCATTTCAGCAATAAGTTCCCTGCTTACCTCACTAAAGTTA
>CAIRZB010000054.1 GCA_903882935.1 uncultured Parafilimonas sp.
GCCAATCTTTCGGCCGTAACGGTAAAATCGTTCAATAGCGAATCGGAAGCATTTGCAAAAAGACGAGAACAATACTCCAATAACATTATCAATGTAATGTCGGCCAACGCCATTGCCATTTCACCTGATATTACTGTTGCAAACGTTATGCAACGAATTTCGGGTGTTTCCATTGAGCGCAGCAGCTCTGGCGACGGCCAGTATGCCATTATTAGGGGCATGGACAAAAGGTACAACACTACACTTATTAATGGCGTTAAAATTCCAAGCCCGGACATACGCAACCGCTACGTTCCGTTGGATATTTTTCCGGCCGACTTGGTGGAGCGTATAGAAGTTATAAAAAGCCTTACGCCTGAAATGGAAGGCGACGCAGCTGGCGGTGTTATAAATTTAGTAATGAAAAATGCGCCGGAGAAGTTTAAGGCAGAAGGCAATATTGGCACAGGTTACAGTCAACTATTTTTAAACAGAGACTTTTCATCATTCTCAAAGGGTACGGTAAATATGCAGTCGCCAGCAGAAATCACAGGCCGCAATGTGTACGCGCCGGTTTCCGCCTTCCCTTATAATAATTTGGTAACAACCGCAGCCAAGCCCCCTGTAAATAAAAACTTCAGCCTTACGCTGGGCGACCGATTTATACATAACAAATTGGGCGTTATACTTTCTGGTAGTTACCAAAACACCTACAGGGGAAACAACTCCAATATATTGTTGCAAAGCATAACAGTACCCCCAGCGCCCAATGGCAACACAGCACAACAGCCTGCTGTTTCTAGCGTGTTTGCCCGCAAATACAGCTCGAGGATAGACAGGTCGGGCATCGAAACAAAAATTGACTACAATTTCAATACAAACAATAACATAAGCCTGTTTGCCACGTATTTGCAACTGAATGAAAGAAGAACAAGGGTAACGAGCGACACGTTATTGGGCGGCTATACCACAACCAACAACTTTATTGGCCCTTATGCCATTTTTGACCGCATAGAAACACGCAGTGACCTACAAAACATTATAAATGCCACGTTGCAGGGCAAAAACAAGTTGGCCGAGGACCTTACCGCAGACTGGTCTGTTGCCGCATCGCAAGCAAAAAGGCAATTGCCAGATATTGCCGAATTTAATGCCGGCTCACCCGTAAGCCCCAATACCAATGCTGGCACCTATACCGTGGGTAACCCTCAAACCGACAAGGAATCGCGCGAGTGGCTGCACAATACCGACAAGGATTTGGCAGGATACCTTAACTTGCATTACAAAACTGCTTTAGCAGGTAAAACTGCGCTGGTTGCGATAGGCGGCATGTACAGGCATAAAGACCGTGACAATTACGACAACAACTACACGCTAACACCGGTGAGCGATAAAGACTCTGTTTACCAAAAATTTGTGTCAATACCTGCCTCTAAGTTTTTATTTATACCAGCCAACGGCGCATTGGGCAATGCTGCCGAAAACCCGGGCATCTATACCGCTTCAGAAGATGTTTGGGCCGCTTATGGTCAGGTTAAATACAGTTTTAGCAAAAAACTGGAAGCCATTGGCGGTGTAAGGGTTGAACAAACCCACCAATATTACTTATCCTCTCAAAACCCAGCGTTGCCTGGTAAAACCGCAGATATAAACTACACGGATTTTTTACCCAGCATACAAGGCAAATATTCACTTGCCGACAGAAGAGCAATAAGGCTTTCATATTTCAGGTCAATTTTCCGCCCCTCGTTTGCCGACCTTATACCTTTCCCTACCAGCAGCGGCTCAAACGACAGTTATTTAACGCAAGGCAACCCCTACATAAAACATACTGTTATTGACAACTTCGACCTGCGTTACGAAATATTCCCGAAGGGTTTAGACCAATATATGGTGGGTGCCTTTTACAAGCTTATCACTAACCCCATTGAATATGGCTTTGCACAGGGCCTCAATGCAGGTGCTACCCCAGTGTTGATGCCGCAGAATTTTGGCACAGCCAATAACTTTGGCATAGAGGTGGTTTTGCGCAAGTTTTTTGGTGATTTTGGGGTGTCTGGCAATTATACATTCACTAATTCTATTATTAACGCCACCAAAGAATACGACTATCACTCCGGCAGCAATGTTGCCTATACCCAACCAGTAGTACGCAGGCCATTGCAAGGGCAAAGCGCACATATAGCAAATTTTTCATTGCTGTACAAAAGCACCAAACATAAAGTGGATGCACAGTTAGCGATGGTTTATACCGGCGCGAGGATAAACACATTGTCGTTATATAAAGGGTTCGACAATTGGGAGAAGGCCACCATTAACATGGATTTCTCAGCACAAAAGGAGTTTGGCAAACACTACATCGTGTATATAAAAGCAAACAACCTACTTAACACTCCGTTTCAACTAATATTAAAGCAGCACAACAACGCGTACAAAACTGCAACGCAGTTACCTTTTCAGGAAAGCACAGACTATATGACGGTGCAATACGATAAGTTTTATGCCTCTTATTCACTCGGTTTCAGATTCAAATTTTAAACATAAACGCTAAACAAAACATGAAACAATTAAAAGTTGCAGGTATCGGCCTAGTGCTGGCAATGGCATTGGCTTCTTGCTCAAAAAACGGAACTACGGTTTCAAATGCCCAAATTCAAATCGGGCAAGCTGTAAGTAACACAAGCCCATTATCTGGCGCTATAAAAGGCACTATGAAAACCGGCTTAACGTACATCATTAATGGCGATGTTACCATTAACTCTGGCGACACCTTGCTAGTTCAAAAAGGTGTTACCATCCAAGTTAACAATGGCTCAAACTTTTTTGTAAACGGCACCATGGTAAGCTTAGGCACCAAAGATGCGCCAGTTACCATTACCGACCCACACAGAACTAAAACTACCGGCAGTTCAACCGCTTCATCTGACAGTGCTTATGCAGGCGGCTGGGGCGGCATATGGGCTGGCCCAACTTGCCCATTGTTGGTGCTAAAATGGACCCATTTGGATTTTCCCGGTGCCGGTCTTCAAACAACACCGTTCGCCGGCCCTTCAGTTGGCGACCAATATGCGGTGTATTTTGGTAACTACAGCGGTGTGTTTATTATGGAAGATTCTTGGATTTACGGTACACCAGATGACGCTATCCGTTTTTATGGCGGCAACATAGCCATGGTACGTAACACCCTTGAAAAATGTGGCGGTACAGGCGGCGACGGTTTTAATGCCAAAGGCGGTACACAAGGCATAATGGCCTACAACCTTATAATAGGTGGCGCTACAAATGGCACCAAATCTGCCAACGACAAAAGCACAGGCAGGCAATGTATGATCGGCATGTTTAACAACACTTACGTGAACGATGGGCACCGTAACACTGGTACTTTTGGTGCTAGGAGCGGCTCTATCGAAGTTGAAAACAACTCTCGTGCACTTGCATATAACAACATTATTGTTGATTGTAAATTTGGCGTACGGATAGCCGGCGGCAATACGGTAACTGCAAAGGTTTACCTTGCTGATACCACGATGGGCTCGAGCAGCGACTTTATACAGCAAACTGGTTATGGCTACAACCTGTATTATGCTGATGCGGCTGTGCTGGCAAACCAATTTGTGCCTACTAACGTTGCACAAGCAGTGGTTACACACCCACAAGCAACTGACATACCTAATTTGGCTTCTTTCCTAGGCAGCAGCTACACTTTTGGTATGCAGTACGATGGCAGTACATTGGTTGGTAAAAACAACCCGATGTTTGTTAACTACCCCCTGCCAAACTTAAACTACCAAACACAGTGTTCAGTTGATGGTTACGATTTTCATTTGCAAAGTGCTTCACCAGCCGTTGGTAAAGGTTACCAAGGCTTTACTGTAAACATAAACGTACCAGTTGATGCCAACTTTGGCTTAACCAAAGCGGTAACACCAGGCAAAGACCTTGGTTGCTACCAAATTGACGGTTCAGGTAACCAACATTAATAATATTACTACCCGCTATTAAAAACCACCCCTGCTGGCTACATTTGTATTGCTGGCAGGGGTTTGTTTTACCACGCAGTTTTTATAATTTAAAAAAGGGTGTCTAACCATTTGGCGTTGCAAAACACCAGACGACAAACGACGAGGAAAACAGCATGCAACGCATGAAGCAAACAGCCTATTTTACGATTGTATTTGCATGCCTTGCCCTGCAATTGGCCGCACAGGGTAAGCAGAGTAACAATATTGTGCAACTAGTATTTACTTCCGATGCACATTATGGCATAACCAGAAAGACCTTTAGAAACGAAACCGAGGTTAGCGGACACACGGTGAATGCAGCATTGGTGCAAGCTATTAACACCATTCCCAATATACATTTGCCAAATGATGGTGGCGTAAATGCCGGCAAAAAAGTCGGCGGTGTAGATTATATTGTACAAGGAGGAGATATTGCTAACCGCATGGAAGTGCCAAACCAAAGCGCGGCAGCATCGTGGGCGCAGTTTAACACAGACTACATTAAAGGGATAACCCTAAAAACCAATGCAGGCAAACCGGCAAAGCTGTTGATAGTGCCTGGTAACCACGACATTAGCAATGCCCTTGGTTTTTATAAACCCATGAACCCGCCTACAGACAACACGTCTTTGGTTAACATTTATAACCGCATGCTTACACCCGCGGCACCACTTACTGCCAAAACATACGATTACGAAAAATATAAAATTAACTATTCAAAAAATATAGGCGGCATTCATTGTATGTTTTTAACACTTTGGCCCGATTCTGCTGAGCGTGTCTGGATGGAAAAAGACCTAGAAAAAGTGAATGTTGGCACCCCGGTGTTAATTTTTACCCACGACCAGCCTGAGTGTGAGGCAAAACATTTTACTAACCCCAACCCAGGGCATACCATAAATGCCACAGACAAATTTGAAAACCTTGTAACAGAATTATATAAAGATGGTACCAATGCCAAGGCCGACGGAGGGGTTACCGATATTGAACAGCGGGGCTGGGTAAGTTTTCTACAAAAACACCACAACATACAAGCTTATTTTCACGGCAATGCAAACTACAATGAGTTTTACGTGTACAAAGGCCCCGATAACGATGTTGCCCTTAACGTGTTTCGCGCCGACTCACCCATGAAGGGCAAATACTCCTCAAAAGATGAAACAAAGCTTTCTTTCCAGTTCATCAGTATCAACACAAAAACGAATGAAATGACCGTGCGGGAATGTTTGTGGAATACAGACCCCACCCACCCTGATAAACCTGTGCAATGGGGCAATAGCAAAACAATTACAATTAAATAGGGGCGGTGCAAGACCTGCCTTAAAATAACTAAATTGGCAATGCTTGCTAAACAATTCCCTGTTTAATAATCGTAAAATAGTTGGGTGTCCGCCATTTATCCAACGCATTAATCTTCCTTAATAAAATTGCCGGCCTCATCAAATATTAGGTCTTTACCCTTAATCTCCGCTTCGTAGGTAAGCTTTCCCGCCGCATCGGTCACCTTTCCTGCTTCTTTTATGCTGGCCCCTTTGTAGTGGCTTTTTACGTACCCGGCAACAGGCACCGGTAACTGGGCTATGGGTATGGCCAACACAATTTCTAAAAATATCCCATTAGGGGTAAACATTACCGAGGTGTCTTCGCCTTATTTGCCACCCCAGTTGGCTTCGTAATTGCCTTTTTCAATTTCCCAGCCAATTTTTTTTACCTCGGCATATTTTTTGGCAAAGGCGGTTTTAACAACCGCTGGCACTTTGCTGCCGTTAATGTCTTGCGCCACAATGGTTCCACTCCCAATAAAAAAAATTACTGCTACTAAAAACGTCAACCTCTTCATAAAATATTAATTTGTAATTAAATAATTATCAACCCTATACCTATAAGCTGTGCGAATATTGAAGTTACTGAGGCATTGCATAATTTACTATTTTAACAACAGGTTTAGCATTTGTATGAAAATACACCTAATTTCGTAAAGCATATAATAACAAAATATAATACCTGAGCCATTTACTGGGCTACGGTATTATACCCCCAAAAATAAGCATGCCCCGTTTGCAACGAAATAGTCTTTTTAATTCCACTTTGTGGGAGAAAATGGCTGGTAGCCGTACCGAGTTTTCGGTGGAGAACAGGTTATTCAATACCGTCTCTGGCCTCAGCTCCTCAGCCTTTTTTTTATTTTCGGCTTTAAACGTCGCTTTTCATATACCGGGCGCAGAACTTAATTTTTTAGTTTTTGTGCTACTGTTCAGTCTTTATTGGTTTTCGAGAGTAAAGAAAAATGTTCGGGTTCCAACGATCATTTTTTGCTGTTGTACCTATGTTTTTTTGCTAAGTAATTATTTTTTAAATGCGGGCATAACTGGGCCAACTATGCTGGCATTTATGGCCACTTTCATATTAATTCTTGCCCTTGGCCCCATTGGGTTACACCGGCTATGGATTGGCCTACACGTTTTACTGGCCGTCGGTTTGCTTTCATTGGAATATTTCAACGTGGGTCGTTACGTTTTTTATAAAAGCAAAAGCGAACACTTTTTTGATATTGGCATTACCTACACTGTGTCTATCGTCACAATTTATTTTGTTATTCTGTATATACGAAACAATTACTTACGTGAAAAAAAATTAGCCCAACAGTATGCGTCTTCTTTGTTGGAACAAAATAAACAGCTGGAAGAACTGAACCAAGTAAAAAACAGGCTTTTCTCCATTATTTCGCATGATTTGCGTGGGCCCCTCAATTCAATACAGGGCTACCTTGAAATACTTACAGAGAGTACATTTGCGCAAGACGAGAAAGAAAAAATACAGGGCCAACTGCTGGAGTTAACCAAGCATACGCAGGACATGCTTTTTAACCTGCTTTCTTGGTCAAAATCGCAAATATCAGGCAATAACATCGAAATGCAGGAGGTAAATCTACGTAATACCTTAAGCGGAACTATTGAAATGTTGACAAGAGTGGCCGAGCGTAAAGGGATTGTTTTAAAAAGCACCATAGCCGATAATGTTAAAGTGGTAGCCAATGCCGACATATTGCAGTTAATAGCCCGCAATTTTATTCAGAATGCTATAAAATTTACCAATATACATGGCGAAATAATTATCCAGGGCCACATAGAGGGCGCCAAGGTGATAGTATCTGTAAAAGACAATGGCATAGGCATACCAGTTGAAAAACAACCCGAGATATTTTCTTCAAAATTAAAGTCGGCCTACGGCACCAATAAAGAACGCGGTATAGGCCTGGGCTTATTTTTATGCAAGGAACTGGTAGAGTTACAAGGCGGCAAAATTTGGTTTACCAGCACACCCGGCCAGGGTTCCGAATTCAACTTTACTGTTGCGATTGCATAAAAAGTGCGATAGAGACCGAAAAATTCAATTTCTTCACCCTTTTCAAGCAGCATTGCACCATCAGGGCGTCAAAATCCAGTCGATTTATGCAAAAATCCTACCTGTTTTTGTTCTTTTATAAAAGTTAAAATATATTAGCGTTTTAAAATAAAAACACAGTAATTAGCACAATAAGCAGCTGATTATGTGGGGATAATTATCATGGTACCCTATCAAAAGCACCGTCAATTTTTTTTTAAATTGTGGGGAACACTTGTTGGCGACAGCGTTCGTTTCTCTATGGAAAACCGGCTTTTTAATGCGGTGGCTGTATTTATTGCCGGAGCCGTTTTTTTTGAATGTATAGCAAGCGTTGCCTTGGATATACCGGGCATTATTGCGGAAGCTTCGGGGTTAGCTGTGCTGGTGGTATTGTATTATTTTTCGAGGTTTAAGCAAAAGTTTAAGGTTTCTGCCATAGTTTTTTGTTTTACAACCTATTTGGTGCTAATTGCCAATTATTTTACCAATGCTGCTATTAGCGGGCCTACGCTGCTCGATTTTATGGCTACCCTTATTTTGGTTATTACGCTTGGCCCCATTGGCTGGCACCGGTTATGGATAGCCTTACACATTATAATTGTGGCTGGTTTACTTACCTTGGAGTATTTTAACATTGGCCATTATGCGGGATATGATAACAAGGCTGGGCATTTTTTTGACATTGGCATAACCTATTCAGTTGCGGCAGCAACCATTTATTTTGTAACCCTTTACATTCGCAATAGCCAATTAAAGGAAAAAAGGCTGGCAGACCAATATGCGGCCTCAATTCTTAAAAAGAATGAAGAACTGGAAGAATTAAACCAAATAAAAAACAGGCTTTTCTCACTTATTTCCCATGATTTGCGTTCACCTCTTAATTCCATACAAGGCTATTTGGAGGTGCTGACCGATCGGTCTCTCCCGGAAAATGCAAAAAACTCAATTCAAGACCAGTTGCTTCAGTTAACCAAACACACGCAGGATATGCTTTTCAACCTGTTATCTTGGTCAAAATCTCAAATTTCGGGTTACAACATCGAATTGCAAGAGGTAAATTTGTTTAACACGCTTAATGGCACTGTTGATATGCTGAAAAAAGTTGCCGAACCAAAAGGTGTTTTGATCAACAATGCAATTGAAGAGCGCATTAATGTAGTGGCAAACGTTGAAATACTACAGTTAGTGGTACGAAATTTTATACAGAATGCAATTAAATTTACGCATACGGATGGAGAAATCCATTTGCATGCTGAGCAAGAAGGGGCCTTCGTTGTTATATCCGTTAAAGACAACGGCATTGGAATACCGCTTGAAAAACAACCAGAAATTTTCTCCTCCAAACTAAAGTCTACCTATGGCACTAAAAAGGAAAGAGGCATCGGCCTTGGCTTGTATTTATGCAAGGAACTGGTGGAATTGCAAGGCGGTAAAATTTGGTTTACCAGTACCCCGGGTATCGGTTCTCAGTTTAATGTTAGCCTGGCAGTTGCCTAATAGTTGTAATACCCTTTAAATTGGGACACTATACATGAAGCTTTTTCAATATATCCGGAGAAATATCTTCGTCCGATGCGCCATACCCAGTAACCAAAACCCCTTTCACCCCCGATTTTGATTCAATGGCATACACAGCAGCCTCGTCGGCAGGATCACTATTTCCTTCGTAACGGTAAACATCTACTACGTCAAATTCATCATGCTTAAATTTTCCGGTGTCACAGGTTATACTGTTTTCGGTAAGGTTAAAATCCACCGTGTATCCTTTACTTTTAAGTGCTTCCAGTGCCTCAGAAACGGTGGAATAGTGGTATTGGTTTTCCATAAATGTTTGGTGTTTATATGTATGTCGGCAAAGTTAACTACAGGCTGGCACGAAAAAATAAAAATCATTTTAGGCGTCTGGTGCTTTCCCCACCGCATTTTAAAACTTTTTAGGAGCCAGATTTTTTTACAAACCCCCAGGCGCAAATTGGTTTTTTTATAGCAAAACCAACTATCTTTAACGTGCTTATGTAAGCAAATCCCCCTTATTAAAGATTTCGACATACTAACAATGCCTGCCATACTGGAGTAACCATTAATATTTAAATTTTTATACATGGAAAAAGTGTTGATTTTTATCCATACAAGTATGCCTGTGTTGTATGTGGTTATATTGTTGGCCATTGTTATAAAAATTGTGATCGTGTCAAAATACCGCTCTCCAGATTTTGTGCTTATCTTTTTGAGTTTCTTCAAAATATATGCACAGTCTGAGTATGCAACTAACAGCAATTCGCGCAAAAAATACATGCTGTTTAACAACCTAATTAACTTTGCCATCTATGCATTTTTACTGTTGGTTATACTTATGCTAATTATTTTTAGGGGCATTTAATGTTTTCCATTTTTCCTTCCCAAGTTCATGAAACTGCCCTCCAAATTTTTGGGGAATAAACCCTCCGGGCGGCAAGTGGGTTTATCTTATCGTTAATAATCAACAACCGCCTTGGGCAGGTATGTGGTGGCGTTAGCTTTGCCGCACATTGATAAACAACCAACAACACATGTATAAAATTACCGCAGGCTTATTTATATTGGCTGTCAATTTTTGTTTTTTTTGCCAGGCGCAGGAAAAATACCCACAAGGCATACAGCACGTTATAGTAATTGGCGTAGACGGCATGAGCCCCGATGGTATTAGAACTGCACCCACCCCAGTAATGCATGGCCTCTTAAAAACAGGGTCCGTAAAATGGAACGTGCGCACGGTGCTACCCTCCTCCAGCAGCCCCAATTGGGCTTCTATGATCATGGGCGCAGGCACAGAGGCCCATGGCATTACCGACAACGACTGGGGCCGGGCCGACTATACCCTGCCGCCCATAGTAAGTGATGAGGACGGCATATTCCCCACCATTTTTGGCTGGGTACACCGCAACAAGCCCACCGCCGAAATTGGGGCAGTTTACCAATGGGGGGATTTTGGGCGTTTGTTTGAAAAAAATGCAGTTAATTATTACAAAAATATTCCTGATGAAGTAGGTACTGCATTAGAGTTTGCCAGTTACGTAAAGGCCAAAAAACCAGTGTTTGGTTTTATGCATCTTGACCAGGTAGACGACGACGGCCACGAATACGGCCACGGCACACCGCAATATTACCGTGCGGTAACCAAAGCCGACTCTCTCATTGGTATGGTTTGGCAAAGCATTAAGGATGCAGGCATAGAAAAAAGCACACTGCTAATAATAACCGCAGACCACGGTGGCGTTGGCTTTGGGCATGGCGGCGCTACCATTGAGGAAGCTGAAATAACCATGATTTTGCATGGGGCAGGCATAAAAACCGGCTATACGGTAAAGCAACAAGTATATACCTATGACCTGGCAGCAACCATAGCATTTGCCCTGCACATTGTACCACCCTATGTTTGGACTGGAAGGCCCATCAAGAGTGCTTTTACCGGTTTTACAGAACCCTCAAATCTGTATTTGGGCAAAATACTCATCCCATCCCCAAAAATTTTCCCTTGGCGCTACCTGTACCAACAGGCCGGCGGTTTGTATATTGACAGCACGGCAACTGTAACCATACAAACCAGTGCACCAGATGCCGTAACGAGGTACACCACCGACGGAACAGTGCCCAACAGAGTATCCAAACAATATGCCGCGCCATTTACTGTTGATACCAGCACCGTGGTTACAGCAATGTCGTTCGATACCGCAGGCAATAACAGCCAGGCAGTTACGGCCTATTACCGGGTTACCTCCTCCAACCAAGGGCACGGCGTGCATGTGCAATATTTTACGGGGTTTGAGTGGAACCATATGCCCGCGTTTAGCCTGCTGCAGCAACGGCACGAATGGGATAGCTACGAGTTTGCCTTAAACCGTACCCAAATATTGCCGCTGTTTGGCAAAGACACCTCAACCTTTGGGGTTATAATGCAAAGCTACCTGCAGGTTGACCGGCCGGGCAGCTATACTTTTTACACCCGCTCAGACGATGGCAGCAAATTGTTTGTTGACGGCAAGGAGGTGGTGAACAATGATGGTGACCATGGGGTGATTGAGAAGAACAGCAGTATTGATTTGGTTGCTGGCAAACACTTGGTAAAGGTTGAATATTACAACGGCTCAGGTGGCTTTTGGCTTGACGTTATGTACAAAGGCCCGGGCGTGCCAAAACAAATAATACCAGCCAACAAATTATTTTTGGAGAATAAATAACCAACGCCTGTGGTTCGCCAACGAACCCAAAGCCGCTAATTCAGCATCCATTCGGCATTAGTGGCTTTGGTTATTGGTACTTGTTCCGCTCTCGCCAAAGCAAGTTTCAGGGGCTAACCCAACGCCGCGAAGCCGTTAAGCAAAACACCATGCACCTACCCAAATTTTGGCAACCACGTTAAGATTGTGGAAATTAAAAAAATACTACAATAATCTGCTTTAAGCACTAACAATTAACCGAAAAGTAGCTGATAGGCCATTTATTGCCAACCCCAATTACACTGTTTGATAATTTTGAAGCAATTTACATGCTGCATCAAATTTTTAAAATAGTCTTATGGGAACTTTTAAAAAAATACTGGCACCAATCATCGTGGTGGCATCAATTTGCTTAAACGCAGCCGCACAAACACCAGCCATTGCAGTTAACCAATTAGGGTATTATACCTATGCCCCAAAAATAGCCGTGGTAGTAAACGGCACTGGGGCCACAAAGTTTTATATTGTTTCAACCGATAAAAAAGACACTGTTTTCACCGGCCGTTTGGGGGCAGAAACCCAATCGCAATATTCAGCCAATAAAACAAATGTAGCCGATTTTAGCGCCATTGAAACAAACGGCACTTTTAATGTGTACGTGCCTGGCATTGGCAGATCCTACCCTTTTGCCATAGCAGGCAATGTATTGCATAGCGTTGCAACAGCCGTTACGAAAGGGTTTTATTACCAGCGGTCTGCCTTGCCGCTGGATGAAAAATTGGCGGGCAAATGGCACCGGCCTGCAGGCCACCCAGACACAGCCGTACTAATACACCCCGGGGCCGCCAGTGCCACGAGACCCGCCGGCACGGTGATAAAAACACCAGGCGGCTGGTACGATGCGGGCGACTACAACAAATATATCGTGAACTCCGGCATAAGCACCGGCACGTTGTTGGCCGCATATGAGGACTTTACCAGCTATTTCGACACACTAAATACGAACATACCCGAGAGCAACAACCACCTGCCCGACCTATTGGATGAAACGTTGTACAACCTGCGCTGGATGCTAACCATGCAGGACCCCACCGATGGCGGCGTATACAATAAATGCACCAATGCGGCTTTTGACGGCATGGTTATGCCCGGCGTTACAAAACTACCCCGATACGTTGTGGCCAAAGGTACTGCCGCCGCCCTCGACTTTGCAGCAGTTATGGCCCAAGCCGCACGAATTACCAAAAGGATGAACAAGCACCTGCCCGGCTTAAGCGACAGTTGTTTGCGCGCTGCGGAATACGCTTGGCAATGGGCATTAAAAAACCCCCGCCTTGCCTACGACCAAGATGCTTTGAACAAACAGTTTGAGCCAAAAATTACCACAGGGGGTTATGGCGACAACCATTTTGCCGATGAATGGTTTTGGGCCGCCTGCGAGTTGTTTATAACCACCCAAAGCCATAAGTATTACGATACTGTTACCGCTGGCATAGGCGTTGCATTCAGCGTACCGTCGTGGTCATCGGTACATGCGCTGGGCAGTTATACTTTGCTGCGGAACGAAAAAAGCATACCGGCCAATACACCTGTTGATGCGGCCCCCTTAAAACAACAACTGCTGTTTTTTGCCAACCAACTGTTAGCCGGTGGCAATAAGGCTTTTAATACCGTTATTGGGCAAAGCAACAAAGATTTTGTTTGGGGCAGCAACGCCGTTGCCGCCAACCAAGGTATTGTATTAGTTAACGCTTACCTGCTAAGCGGCGATAAAAAATATATTAACGCAGCCTTAGGCAATGTGGACTATCTCTTGGGCCGCAACGCAACAGGCTATTGCTTTGTAACAGGCTTTGGCACCAAAAGCACCATGCACCCGCACCACCGCCAGTCGGTAGCCGATGGTATAGATGAACCAGTACCCGGTTTGCTGGCCGGCGGCCCTAACCCCGGCAGGCAGGACCATACACAATATACTTTTACCGAACCGGAAACTGCTTACAACGATAACGACCAGGCTTATGCCAGCAACGAGATTGCCATAAATTGGAATGCGCCCGCCGTATATTTAGTAAATGCGTTGGAGGCATTGCGTTATAAAGTGGGGTATGAAATAAAATAGTGGGCAATAGGTTTTTGTGGCGGGATGTTATTGGACGTTGCTATAGCGTAAAAGTTTATGTACCGCCAATAATAAAACCGATACATTTTTTTTGAAAACGCATAAAACAAGCAGCACCCAATTGCTTTATCCACAAGTTATAAAATATGGCAAGCTTACATTACATATCTCCCTTTTTTATTGTAAAAAACCTTACCAAATCAGTTGGCTTTTACGTAGAAAAGCTTGGTTTTGACGTGCGGTATCTAGGCCCAGAAGGCAATCCTTTTTTTTGCAATTGTTGGCAGAGACCAAATTTCTATCATGGTTAAGGAAATTACCGTGGATGTTCAGCCGGTGCCCAACCATACCCAGCACGAATGGGCCCGATGGGATGCGTATATTTATGCAGAAGAGCCAGATGTTTTATTTGAGGAATACTATTCGAAGGGTATTGCATTCCACCAATCTATCCAAAATACTGATGATGGGCTGCGGGGGTTTGAGGTAATGGATGCAGATGGATATGTTTTGTTTTTTGGCAAGCCCTTGGGGTAGAAAAAGTATTTATGCATAGTCAAAATCAATCACCAGCTCGTCGGTTGTTGGCCTGCTTTGGCAGGTTAAAATATACCCCTGCTCTATTAACGCTGGGCTATGGCTTCTGTGAAATTCCATTTCAACCTCCCCTCCAATCAATTTAGCCATGCAGGTACCGCAAATACCATGTTTGCAGCTGTACGGCAGGTTTATACCCTCCATTAAAGCGGCGTCCAAAATAGTTTCACCGTCCGCCATGGCAAAGTGATGTACCGTATCATTATGGGTAATGGTTATGTTGCTTTCAGGCATTTATAAATGGAAGCTATTGTATGGCGTTTTATTTTTTGGGGGTGGCTTTTTTCTCTTCGATTATTATTTTTCCGCAGCCGAACTGCGTTTCAACCCTTCAATAAATATGGTCAGCATATTTTCTTCCAGTTGCTCGGCACTTATTCGTTGCTTGCTGCGGTGCCAGCTTTCTATGCCGCTTACAGCATGTAACAAAATAAGCACGGTGGTTGAAGCATCAATATTATTTATCTCGCCCCTTTTAATCCCATCCTCTATAATAGCAGCAAAACGCCGGCGGTATATACGTCGCTGATTTTGGTAATTGCTAAGGTAGGGTTCTGATAAATAACGCCATTCCCGGTCTGCAACAAATACTTCCTCAAAATTGTCGGTCATTTGTCGGATGTTAAACCGCAACAATTTTTCAAGCTTTGCGATGGGGCTACCGCCGGATGCTTCTACTTCGGTAATATTCTCCGTAAAAATATTGGCCACATCAAAACAAATATCATGCAGCAGCTCAGCCTTCGAGCGGATGTGGTTATACAGGCTGGCAGCCTCCACGCCCACTTTAACGGCCAAGTCGCGCATGCTGGCGGCCTTGTAGCCCTTCTCCCTAAAAAGGGCAGCGGAGGCTTTTAAAATCACGTCTTTACGGCTCACCTCCTTATTCGTTTGTATCCGTGCCATACCGCAAATGTAATATTTCCGGTAAGAAGTGCAAGAGTTTAGAAATGTTCTATGTTTTACTGTTTTATGTTCTTTAACCGCTACTAGCACCAAAGCCAGTTAAAGAAAGGTTACCAATAAAGAACAATAAAACATAAAACACTAAACCCACCCACCACCCACCCAAACGGCCCATTGCCTTTTGGCCTAAATGCAATAGGTTTGCGGCCATAAATAACACAGTATTATGTCAGTTGTAGTAGTTGGTAGCATGGCTTTTGACGATATAGAAACGCCTTTTGGCAAATCAGACAAAATTGTTGGCGGTGCCGCTACGTATATTGCCTATGCGGCAAGCAATTTTGTGCAACCCGTGCAGCTGGTATCCATTGTTGGGTATGATTTTCCTACCGATGAAATGGAAACCCTTAAACAACGGGGCGCAGTATTAGAAGGCATTGAAATGGTGCCCGACAAAAAATCGTTTTTTTGGAGCGGTAGGTACCACATGGATATGAATACACGCGACACGTTGATAACCGACCTGAATGTGTTGGGTGATTTTAACCCCGTGCTACCCGAAAGCTACCGGGACGCCGAATTTGTAATGCTGGGCAACCTAGCCCCAGCCGTGCAAAAACAGGTTATACAGCAAATGAATAAACGCCCAAAGTTGATTGTATTAGACACGATGAACTTTTGGATGGAAGTTGCCTTAGAAGGCCTGTTGGAGGTTATAAGCATGGTGGATGTACTGATGGTGAACGACAGCGAGGCCAGGCAGCTTACCGGCGAATACAGTATTGTAAAGGCCGCTAAAAAAATATTAACCATGGGGCCTAAATACCTTGTTGTTAAAAAGGGCGAACACGGTGCATTGCTCTTTCATGGCAACAATGTGTTTTTTGCACCGGCCCTGCCCCTGGAAGAAGTGTTTGACCCTACAGGTGCCGGCGATACTTTTGCGGGCGGCTTTATTGGCCATTTGGCAAAAACAAAAGACATTTCGTTTGAAAACATGAAAACGGCCATTATTTTTGGCAGTGCCATGGCCAGCTTTTGTGTGGAAAAATTTGGTGTGCAAAGGGTAAAAGAAGTTACGAAAACGGAGATTGAGGGGCGCTTACAGGAATTTGTACAATTGGTAAATTTTGATATTGCGCTGGGATAATACGTGGCGGAAATGGCCAGCCTTTAAATTAAAGGCGGTTTCATATGCTACATAAATTCAATTTTGGTGAAATCAATCCAGCTATTTACATTTGCCCCGCAATGAAAATAGCAATGACACATATAAAGAACAATAAGAAACACATCTCCAACGGGGAAGTAGCTTAAAGTTTGTATATGGTAAACATAAAAACAAAAGCCTTCTCCGAAAAGAGAAGGCTTTTTGTTTGCCCAACCCTCTCCATAGAAACCCTCGGGTAAAAAGGAGCCGTTGAGCAAACTCGCTATTTTCCGCCATGGACTATGGACCATCGACCATGGACTATCACCCATGCACAAAAGTTAACGAATATCAATTAACCAAAAAAAAATCCCTCCTGCATAAAGCTGGGGGCCAGGAGGACAACATGAAAGTAGCTGTTGTAGGTGCCACAGGTTTGGTAGGCACCAAAATGTTACAGGTTTTGGAGGAAAGAAATTTTCCGGTAACCGAGCTGGTTCCGGTGGCAAGCGAACGCTCAGTAGGCAAGGAAGTGGAATTTAAGGGTGCCAAGTATAAGGTGGTGACCATGGCCGATGGCATTGCTGCCAAACCTGCTGTGGCTATTTTTAGTGCCGGTGGCGGCACATCGTTGGAATGGGCCCCTAAGTTTGCAGAAGCAGGCATTACTGTGATTGACAACAGCAGCGCCTGGCGCATGGACCCCACCAAGAAACTGGTGGTGCCAGAGCTAAATGCAGACGCACTTACTGCCGAAGACAAAATTATTGCCAACCCCAATTGCAGCACCATACAAATGGTAGTGGCTCTAAACCCGCTGCACTTAAAATATACAATAAAGAGGATTGTTGTTAGCACTTACCAAAGTGTTACCGGCACCGGCAAAAAAGCGGTTGACCAATTGTTTAATGAACGCCGGGGCGAAGAAGGCCCGATGGCCTATAAATACCCGATTGACCTGAACGTAATACCACAAATAGATGTGTTTCTTGACAATGGCTACACCAAGGAAGAGATGAAGATGGTGAAAGAGACCAAGAAAATTATGCGGGATGAATCCATCCGGATAACTGCCACCACGGTGCGCATACCGGTGATTGGCGGCCACAGCGAAAGCGTTAATGTAGAGTTTGAAAATGATTTTGACCTTGACGAGGTGAAGCAGTTGTTAGCAGATGCACCAGGTGTAATTGTGCAGGACAACCCGGCCGAGGCGCTGTACCCCATGCCGTTATGGGCGCATGACAAGGATGAAGTATTTGTTGGCAGGCTGCGTAGGGATGAAAGCCAGCCGAACACCCTTAACATGTGGATTGTTAGCGACAATTTGCGCAAGGGTGCCGCCACCAATGCCGTGCAGATAGCGGAATATTTGGCTAGCAAAGGGTTGCTATAATTTTGGTTCAACTACTTTTGATGTGGGGTTCATAAGCCACCCACCGGCTTGGCTGACAAAAAACGGTAGTTTAGGGTTTGGTTAAACAAATCGAGCCGCCGTAGTGGTGTCATAAAAAGGTAATGATTGGACATCACGCATTCTGCAGCCAAAAAATGCACGCCGTTTCACTTGGGGAGGCGGTGGCAAGGCAAAGTGGCGGAGCTTCGCGTTTGCCTTGACTTTTTTTGGTTTTTTTTTGCGTCTCCAAAGGAGTCCTTGCGACAAGGCAAAAAAGAACATCTATAAAACTGCGGCAGTTTGCAAAAAAGGCGTTGCCAATACCGTTACCTTAAAAAAATGTGTTTGGTTTTTGTGAGGCTACACATGCAAGAAGCCTTAGAGCAATAATTTTTTCAGCGTTTTATAAGTTTGGGGCCGGTATTTTTTACCGGCCTTTTTTATTGTTACCTTGCAGAAGCTTTGCCCGTTAAAAAATAAACGTACCAGCTAACAATAATACTACAATGTATAAAATACTGATTGCCATAATACTAACGGCGGCTTGCCTAACATTTGTTGGGGATAGTGCTGCCAATTATGCTGGCACTTGTACCGGATCCAAATATTGCAAAGCTTGCAAAAACTGTAAATACTGCAAACACTGCGCAAAAGATGGGCTAACCTGCGGCGTATGCAAAAAAAGCTGACTTTGGTAAATACAGCTGCCCTAAAACTGCAAATACACGGGCTTAATGGCATGGGCTTGTTTAAACTGAATGGCAATATAAATACAAACGAGGAAATACCCTGTCATAACAGGTAGCGACAATTTACTGATAAAGTGTTGAAACCGGCTTTCGGCCCTAAGGGGTATGGCATGCAGGGCAAACGCCAAAACAAGCACTAAAAATACATTGCGGTAATTGTCTAATAACCCCTCTGCCACATCGGGTCTAAAATTGAAGAAAATCTGCTGCAACATGGCCCAACTGTCGTGAAATGTGTTACACCTGAAAAATATCCAGCAAAAGCAAACAAAATGGAACGTAAATACAACACCCAATATTTTAAATACACCGCCATGTACACTAAAAGGTAGCTTTAATAGTTTTACAACTGCCATTCTTACTTTGTCAAGTGCCAAGGCAATGCCGTGCATAGCACCCCAAAAAATAAAATTCCAGCTTGCACCATGCCATAAGCCACCCAACAGCATGGTGATGAAAAGATTTTTGTACGTGTTAAATTTGCCCCGCCTGCTACCGCCCAAAGGAATATACAGATAGTCTTTAAGCCAAGTGGATAGCGAGATATGCCACCGCCGCCAAAACTCAGTTATGTTGGAGGATTGGTAGGGTGAAAGAAAGTTTATGTTAACGTCAAATCCAATCCATTTGGCGATACCCCTTGCCATATCCGAATAGCCTGAAAAATCGCAATAAATAACCATGGCGTAGCAATACACGGCAAACAAACATTCTATACCCGTATGTTTTGAGGGGTCATCAAAAACAAACATTACATAGTTGGCGTTCAAAAAATCGCTAATCACCATTTTTTTTATCACACCTGCACAAATCAAATACAGCCCCTCGCCAAGCTGCTCATCATTTACAAAAGGCTTTTTGTACATCTGCGGTATAAAGTCAGCTGCCCTTACTATAGGCCCCATCATTAATTTGGGAAAAAAAGAGAGAAAGAATAGGTAATCAATAAAACGGTTAACGGGTTTAAAAGTTCCCCGGTACACATCAACGGTATAACTCAGGTTTTCAAACGTGTAAAACGAAATACCCACAGGCACACCCAGCTTTACTATCAGTGGTATTTTGCTAGCCGACACATCGTTGATGATGCCGATAAAAAAATTGGTGTATTTAAAATAAAACAACAGCCCAAGATTAAGGGTGATGCTAAGCACCAGTAAAAATTTTTTCTTAGCTGGGTTGGCCTGCCGGCAAATAAGGTGGCTTATACAATAATCAACCACACCGGCTATTAAAATAAATACCACATAATGCCCGCAAGCTTTATAAAAAAAGTATAAGGAAAATGCAGTTAAAAAATAAATCCTCAATAGCTCCCTTTTATGCAGCACTAGATAAACCAGCAAGAAAAAAGCAAAAAATACCAGAAAAAAGCCACTGTTAAAAAGCAGAGGGTTCTTTTCATCATAAGCCAACTCCTCAAAAAAACGTTTTATACTAATGCCCATCGGGGGTAAACTTTATTGTTGTGGCTGCTAAATTATTGTTAGGGCTTTAGTTTCGTTGTATTTTCCGTAGGGTGTTAAAAAAAATACCGGCTATTTTATCAGCCCCGCGCTCGTTTACGTGCATATAGTCTTTATAGGCTAGCGCAGTATCTGCCTCAGCCCAATTGGCCATGGTATTGGGCCCGCCCATGGCAAAATACAGGTTCCAAAAGGCCACTTTGTTTTTTTTAGCGGTTTCATTTTGGGTTTGCACAAGCAGCGGCACGGCGGGGTCTGTAATGTACTGCCCTTGGTCGTTATAAGCAATATCGCTGGTACTAACCAGCAAAATGGGTATGCCAGGGTAACTGCTTTTTATTTTTTGCACCAGCTTGGTTATCCCGCGGTCAAACCATTCAAAGTTGGTATCATTATGCACCAACGCATTCAGCCCGTAGTGTACAATCACCAAGTCGTAATTAAAATATTTTTTAAACCCTTCAATAACAGCCGGGGCAATCTGCAAACCAAGCAAGCCAGTGTTGCCCCTAAAACCATAGTTGTCTACGTAAACACCCGTACTATCTTCAATACTTATACCGTACACGGGCAGGTTGGTGTTGGCACAATTGAGTCTGAATTTTTTAATGGCACCACCGTTGTTTAACACAGTTTGGTTAACATAGGCGCCGTTATTAACGGTAACCTCATTTTTTACACCGTCTTTGTCTATGGTTACGGCGGTGTTAGTATCCTGCGCTTTACCAGTGTATAGGTACACATCCGCAAATTTGCTATTGCCTGCGCCAAATTCGCACCAAGCGTTACCGTTGGAATAAAAAACATGCCCAGATAACCCAACAGCCGCATTTTTGGGGTTACTGCGAAAATTGTAATCGTTCCATGAATTATTTTTATTGAAATGGATTGACTCGTACGAATCGGCCACGATAGACTGTACTGGCACAAACCCCACGCCGCTGCCACCATAAGCCTGTTGCAGCCGGCTGCGTAATTCACTGGTAACATAATCGGCCTCAATAAACGAATCCCCAAAATACGCAATACGCACTTTGCCTTTTTTGTGCTTAAGGCCTTCCAGCTTTTTATAAAAGGCAACCATATTGGCGGAAGTATCGGCCGCATAATCGGTTATCAGCGAACTGTCGATGATGTTTGCGGTAAGGGGCAATGTGTGGCCCGTTACCGCAACCGGGGTGCGTGGCAATTTGGCCAATAAACGTGGAGGGGTTTTACTTTCCTTTAAGTCGTGCAGTATGTCAATGCTGCTGTAATTGTTCAAATAGGGTATTACCGGCAGTTTTACAAACGACAACACTATGAGCAACATGAGCGAGAACCAAATAATTATTACAGGGCGGGTTATCTTATTGTCCATCTTCAGCACATTTACACGAAGCTACTATATTTACTTTTTTAAGTTGTTTTGCGTAATTAAATTGTTTGTAACCGCTATAGTTGATGCGCTGTAAAAAATGGTAATAATCCTCAGTGGTATCAACATAATGCCTGTCTTGCCATTTTTTATAGTAATCCACACTTTCCTGCCAACGGCTAAATTTTTTATATACGATGTGGGTTCTAAACCCAAAAATGTTGTTTTTTTTCTTACAAACGTTCGACTTAAAATGGCCGCTTTCATAAATTGCCTGAAGCAAGACTATTTCCGGGTTTTTAATCCCGGATTTTTTTATATAGCAAAATACCTCGTTTTCATCAATACCGCACACCCCATTGATGCTTATCAGTATAAACGCCAATAACGCAGTAAATTTCATATGCATGCAATATTATTTAAAAACATTAACAGTAAAAGCGGCCAATAAAAGCAACTAAATACTCTTTTACACCAACTGCCAAGCTGCGGCGCAGCCATTAAATAAGGCAATTTTTTTGCAGTGTGGGGTTTGGTATAAGTTTTATTGGCTACGAATTAATCTCTTCATTTCTAGGCAATTCCCAAGCAATCACAATATGGGATAAACATATTATTTTAAACAATTAAAACAACATGCAATCTTCAATTTAATGTAAATTTAAATGGCAAGTATTTTTTATGGTGCGGGCAAACCTGAATTTTTATTGGCACTATGTTTTGTTAAACTTTAAATTTAGCGAAAAACCTATGCATTCGCCTTGTAGTTTTGCAAACGATGGCAAAAAAGTATTCGATAGCGATATTTTTCTTATTGGCACTTTGTATACAAGTGTTGCCAATAGAACAAATAGGCGCAATGCTTTTTGGCAAGCAAGTGAATGAAGAGATGCCACACGCGCCTGAAGATGCCAAGGGAGACACTAAAAAAAATGACTTTTCGAAACACGACCCATTTCTTAAAACTGACAATCTATACACACACCACTTTTTAATAGGCACTAACAAATATCTGCATTTTGCCTCATCCCTGCCCGCGAGCCACGCAGGTGAAATACCCACGCCACCGCCAGATGTAGCGGCATAGCTTCGATTTTTTACCTTCAACGTTCTTTCCCTTGCGCGCATGGCAATGCCGAACATTGTATTTTTCTGGGTTTTACTGCAGTAAAAGACGAAGATGAATTTATTCCTATTATCACTACCATAATTGGCGTTATTTTTACATACGTTTTGGTTGGCATCAGCAGCATTGGTTTATTACTAATTGTACACAGCCGTTTTAAACCATCGCTGATTGGGGACGAAAAAAAATGCGGGTTAGTTGCGAACAAGCGTTTTCACTGTTGAACTACGCTTTGTTTACAGCCCCTTCAGTGCTGGCCCAGTGAGACCAGTTTGCGCGGCGCAGCATGCTGAAGGAAGATTTTATGGAACGGAATGCAATTGAATTTGATGAAACATTTTAATAAACAAGCGTGGCTTACAATTTTGGAGAGGGAGTGTATAAAGATTTACCCCTACCCAAATTTTTAGAACCGACCCCCATTAGATACTTATAAATACAAACAATGCAACCGTACGATAAACTATTATTAGAAAACAAAGCATGGGCCCATCAAAAAGTAGAGCAGGACCCCGACTATTTTAACCGTTTGGCACATTTGCAAACGCCGGATTTTTTATGGATTGGCTGCAGCGATAGCCGCGTGCCTGCCAACGAAATTACCAACACGCAGCCAGGCGAAATTTTCGTGCACCGCAACGTGGCAAACCTGGTGATACATACAGATGTCAATCTTTTAAGCGTACTAGACTATGCCGTGTCGCACCTAAAGGTAAAACATGTTATAGTATGCGGGCACTATGGCTGCGGCGGCATAAAAGCAGCCATGACTAGCCACGACTACAAACAGGTACTCAACATGTGGCTGCGCAATATAAAGGACGTGTACCGCCTATACAGCGAAGAACTGGATGCCATTGAGGATGAAGAAAAAAGGGCAGACCGCTTGGTAGAACTTAACGTGAAGGAGCAGGTGCAGCACCTCGCCAAAACGTCAATTATACAACGCGCGTGGAAACACGAACAGCGGCCTCAACTGCACGGATGGGTGTATGGCTTAAGCAACGGCTTGATAAAGCCAGTTTTTGAAATGGACGAGAATACCCAAATTGACCCGTTGTATACCTACGACGACTTGTAGTTAGCGCTCAATCACAAAAAAATTACAAACAAAACAAAGGCTACAGCAAAACGCTGGTAGCCTTTTGTTTTGATTAGCAGTCGCTTAGGTGCAACAACGTGGCCCGTAACGCTTCTATAAGCAAAGCATTCAGGCTCCTTTACTAATTTTACCTTTTTGCACCCCTAAAAACCAACTTTTGCTTGGCTGCCCAGTTTGCAGTTATTAACTTTAGCGAAACAATACCCCTACATGAGAAAGATGCTTAGCCTTGCCACTGCTTTAGGTATATTTTTAACAGTAATGGCGCAAAGTAAGCGGCCCATAGCACCCGGCGATTCTTACCGCATTAAAAATGTCGGCGGCGTACAGGTGTCGCCCGACGGCCAATGGGTGGCATATGTGCTTACCTCCATAGATTCAGTGAAGGACAAACGGCGTTCGCAAATATGGATGAAAAGCTGGGACGGCCAACAAGAGGTGCAGCTTACAAGCGGCGACGCGGCCTCCCCTAAATTTAGCCCCGACGGAAAGTATATTTCCTTTATTTCCGGCTTGCCAAGGGTTGGGGAGGATAACGATGACGACAATGGCGAAGTGTATTTACTGGACCGGCGCGGCGGTGAAGCAAAAAGACTAACACACATTAAAGGCGGCATTGAAGACTATGTATGGAGCCCCGATGGCAGCAAAATATTGCTAACCGTAAAAGGTGAGGATTTTGCTGATACCGCAAAAACCAAAATACGGAAACCCTATGTAATTGACCGTTACCATTTTAAGCAGGATTACCAGGGCTATTTAGACAGCACATCTACACACTTATATTTATTTAATGTTGCCACCAAAAAACTAGACACACTAACAAAAGGCATATATGACGAAACATCGGCAAGCTTTTCACCAGATGGCTTGCAGGTAGCTTTTGCCAGCAACCGTACAGATTACCCAGACAAAAACGAGAATACTGATATTTTTGTGATGGATGCGAAGCAAGGTGCCACCATAAAAAAGCTTACCAGCTGGCCCGGCGGAGACAACAACCCAATATGGAGCCCCGATGGCAACTACATTGCCTACCTGCAAACAAGCAGCAACGAAAACTTTACCATGTACGGCCACAACTACCTGGCTGTAATACCCAAAACTGGCGGCGAACCTAAGTTATTGTCAAAAATGGTGGACAGGCCCGTGGCCGATGCACGATGGGCCAACGATGGAAAAACTATTGCTGCGTTGTTGGAAGATGACCGGCAATGCAATATTGCCACATTTGATATTACTACCGGCAAAATACAAAAGGTTACCAACGGAGATAAAAATTATACAAGTTTAGAATATAATAAAACGGCTGATGCGTGGGCTACTACCATGAGCAGCCCCCAACAGCCCACAGAAATTTATATTGTGCAAAATGGCACGGAGCGTAAGCTAACAAACATCCAAGATTCTTTTCTGGCACCGCTGCAACTCGCCAGTGTGAAGGGATTTAAGGCCACTGTTAAGGACGGCAATGTGGTATCGGGCATATTATACCTACCGCCAAACGCGCCTGCTGGGGTAAAATTACCGTTGGTACTGTTTATACACGGCGGGCCAGTTGCCCAAGACAATTATGGGTTTGACTTAAACAGGCAGATATATGCCTGTGCCGGTTATGCCGTAGCAGCCGTAAACTACCGCGGCAGCAACGGCCGCGGTATTGATTATATAAAGGCTATTTATGGCGATTGGGGCAATAAAGAAGAAATTGACATAATAGGCGTGGCAGATTACCTAATAAAACAGGGCATAGCCGATGAAAACAGAATGGGTATTGCGGGTTGGAGTTACGGCGGCATATCCACCAATTACACCATTGCCACCGACCAACGTTTTAAAGCTGCCGTTAGCGGTGCTGGCAGTGCATTACAATTAACCATGTACGGGGTTGACCAATACATTGCCCAATATGAGACTGAGTTAGGCGCACCTTGGAAAAACATGGACAAATGGATAAAGCTCTCGTATCCGTTCTTTCATGCCGACCGTATTAAAACACCCACACTTTTTATGGCCTCGCAGAAAGATTTTAACGTGCCTGCTGTGGGTGCAGAGCAAATGTACCAAGCCTTGAAAAGCCTAGGCATACCTACTGAGCTTGTTATTTACCCTAACCAAAACCATGGCATTTCTGTACCCAGCTATATTAAAGACAGGTTTGAACGGCATATACAATGGTTTGACAAATATTTAAAAAATTAACGGAACAGGCACACCTAACCGGGATTTTAATGACTATCCGCTATTTGGTTTATCTGCCAATTGTTCTTCGCCGTTGTTGGGTGTTTTCACCAACAACGATCATACGAAGCTGACAATACGATGGAAAACCCTGTTGGTGAAAACACCCAACAAAGGCGAGTAAACCAAATTGCTGATAGTAAGTGGTATTTTACCTTAGTGTGCTTCCAAGTAGTATTACGCAGAAATTTATTTTAAAACCACCTATTTTACAAAAGGTATAAAAGTTGCTATTTTTACACCTTTTTAAAACTAATCCATACAAATGAAACTGTTTCAAGAATTTAGAAAGTTTGCCCTTAAAGGCAATGTAGTTGACCTGGCCGTAGGCGTAATTATCGGTGCCGCCTTTGGGAAAATTGTGGACTCTATCGTGTCCGATCTTATAACGCCATTACTGGGCATTTTTTTCCAACAGGACTTTAGCAATTTGTACATCCCACTTTCAGAAAAAATACCCGAGCATTTAGCATTGGTGGATGCCCGTAAGCTTGGGCCAGTATTTGCTTGGGGCAATTTTGTTACCATTGTGCTTAATTTCTTCATTTTGGCATTTATCATCTTCCTAATGGTAAAAACAATAAACAGCTTAAGGCATAAGGATGAACAAGCTACACAAGTGCCCCCCCTGCACCCGCAGAGCCATCATCCACAGATAAACTGTTAATGGAAATAAGGGACTCCCTAAAAAAATAAAGTACCGATAAGTTTAGGCAACTATTAAGTGCCATGCCTTTGTACCAACTAAACAATACTTTTGCAGTTACGGTTACCATAACCGTAACTGTATTTTTTTGCCACATTATGGACAATGGATTTATGTTTTTTAACAGGATAAATGATTTTTTTTGAACGCCACCGCATACCAAATAAAACTGCCCCAGTTTGAGGGGCCCTTTGACCTGCTGCTTTTTTTTATAGAAAGAGACGAGCTGGATATCTACAACATTCCCATTACCCGCATCATCAACGATTTTTTAACGTATGTGCATGAGCAGGAAAAGCTGAATATTGAACTTGGCAGTGAATTTATTCTGTTTATTTCAACCCTCATGCGCATAAAGGCTAAAATGCTCATCCCTCGTAAAGAGGTTGACGCTGAGGGCAACGAGATTGACCCCCGGCAGGAGCTTGTTGACAAAATTCTTGAGTACAAACGGTTTAAGGAAGTATCAGTAAAAATGGCAGAAATGGAAGCGCTGCGGATGTTGGTAGTAAAACGGGGCAATCTGCAAAAAGAGCTGTCACAAGTTGGGGAGGATGCCTCTGAAGGCACGGAAATACAAAACATAACCATGTTTAAGCTAATGAAGGCTTTTGAACGGGTTATGCAACGCCTGTACGAGAAAAACAACAAGCCCGTGCATACGGTGGTGCGGTACAACTATACCCAAGAGGGCAGCCGGGAGTTTGTGTTCGGCATGGTGCGGCAGGAAAAAGCGGTACCGTTTGAAAAACTTTTTGGGGTTTGCGAAAACAGGATCCACGCCATATTCCTCTTTCTTTCACTGCTGGAGCTTTCGCAGCAACGTTACATGAGCATCCTTTCTGGCGAAGGCAAAAACAATTTTATTGTTGAATGGAACGATAACAGGGCAGAGGAAATGCCAGAAGATGTATCTATTTAACAACAAACCCCTTCTGGCACGAATGCCTATCATCTACTATTGCAATTCCATCACTTCAAGTTTTGATGGGTGGGCATTATCGTGGTAAATACTGATGGTCGCCTTGGTGAAATCCCCCGCATCTGCATTGGGTATATCCATAAACTTTTGTGGGTTACGGTCAATCAGCGGAAACCAAGAACTTTGTATCTGTACCATTATTCGGTGTCCTTTTAAAAAAGTATGGGCAGTGGAGTTTAATACAACATTAAAAGGCGTTATTCTATTGGGTACAAAAGGCTCTGGCTTTTCTAAACTGTTTCTAAACTTACCGCGAAACACTTCGGCGCGCACCAGTTGTTGCACAGGGTTATTGCCAGGCAGCACATCAATCACTTTTACAATAAAATCTGCATCTGTACCGCTGGTGCTAACAAATAAGTTTGCTTTTATGGGGCCAGCCAGTGTAACATCGTTGGCCAGCACACTGCTTTGGTAATACACTACATCTTTCCGCTGGGCAGCAAATGTTTGGTCTGCACCCAAGTATTCATTTATTCTGTCACCAGACGTTTTGTTGATGTATGGAACAGGGTTGGCTGGGTCTGAAACATAGGTATCAACCCCTTTTGTTGCCGCGCCTCCGCCCAACATAAGTTGGTTATTTTCATTTAAGTGCCAAGTTTGACTTGCCGTTTCTTTGGGTGGCCATTGGCTAAAAGTCTTCCATTGGTTGCTGCCTGTTATAAAAACGGTGGCTTCGGGCTGGTTAAAATTGCCTTTGCCTTTTAAGTAGTAGTTAAAAAAATCAAACTCAATTTGTTGAAAATACCCGCTGGTATTGCTACCAAAAGTATAACCCGCAAATCTGTTCCATTCGGGCCTTTCCCAAGCGCCATGGGTCCAAGGCCCCATAACCAGCCTATTGCTATTGCCTGTGTTTTGTTTTTCAATAGCCTCGTACGTTTTTAAAGCCCCAAACATGTCTTCCGCATCAAACCAACCGCCTACCACCAATGTGGCGGCTTGTATGTTTTTTAAATGGGGGCGTATGTTGCGTGCCTGCCAGTAATGGTCGTTGGTGGCATGTTGCAGGTATTCGTTCCAAATTTTGCTTTTTCCGTGGTAATATTGGTTGTTCAAGTTTTTCAACGGGCCAGCCTTAAGGTAAAAATCGTAGGCATCTGTTATTGCAAGGGCGGAGTCAACCCGGGGGTCCCGCTCCCGCGGCTCAGTCCTTGGTGCGTCAAAAAAATTCATGAACGAAAAATTGTCCATCAAAAAAAATGCGCCTCGGTGGTAGGCATCGTCCCCTTCAAACTCGTCGGTAACAGGTGCCTGTGGCGAAACTGCTTTAATAGCCGGGTGTGCATTGGGCAATGAAGCCGTTGCATAAAAACCAGGGTACGATATGCCATAAATACCCACTTTGCCGTTGTTGTTGGGTATATTTTTCGTCAACCATTCAATGGCATCGTAGGTGTCGCTACTCTCGTCAACATCTGTGTTAGCTTTTTTTGTATCCATAACCGGTGTCATTTCCTCAAACTTACCTTCGCTCATGTGCCTGCCCCGCACATCCTGGTATACAAAAATGTATTTTTCCTGCGGAAACAGTTTATTAGGCCCCAGGCGGCCGGGGTAATTGTTTTCGCCATAAGGCGCGCAATCGTATGGCGTGCGCTCCATCAAAAAAGGGTATTTTTCGGCTGTATCCTTTGGTATATAAATAGCCGTAAACAACTTAACACCGTCGCGCATGGGTATCATGCGTTCAATTTTTGTGTAATTATTTTTAATGGTGTTGCTCCCTAGTTGGGCATGGGCAACCAAAAAAGGCAAGGCCAATACAAAAAAGCAGCTTATTTTTTTCATAATAGAGAATAAACGATAAAAGTAACACAGGATAGCCATTGAAAAAATCTAATTTCTTACCCTAAGGGTTGCCATTTACATCCCTTGCCTTACAGGTGCTATGCCAAGGTATTGTCTTAGGCCGAATTTGCACATTCAAATACCGCTACAACCCCAACTCCTTGGCGGGATCCCAAAAATGTTTTTCAAAATTTACTATTGTATCGTTAGCTACAATTACGCCCTCCCCCTCCAATAATTGCTGCATCAATTCCGGCGGGCTAAAATGCGCTTTGGCGCTTAACATACCGTTTCGGTTTACCACCCTGTGCGCTGGTACCATTGGCGTTGCATGGGCTGCGCCATTCATCGCCCAACCCACCATACGTGCCGATAGCCCCGTGCCAAGGTAGTTGGCAATGGTGCCGTACGTGGTGAACCTTCCCGCAGGAATTTGCCGGGCAACCTCCCACACATCATCAAAAAACGAATGGGTTTTGAGCCTATCTTTAACTGGTGCTTGCTTTTTGGGAATTACAGGCTGCTTCATAAACTAACGGTAGTGGTTGTTTTTACGCCTATTTGTTGTGTAAAACTATTGGCTACTGCTGGTTGGTACCTGTGCTATCGCGGGCCAAATTTTCAATCAGCTGGCTTTTCTTGGGTTCGGGTACACCTTCATAGTTAAAGGGGCAATGGGTACAGCCGTTGCCACAGCAATAACCACGCTCCGCAAGGTATTTACCCGTTAGCACCATCATGCCATCAGCATTAAAATAGTAATCCACGTTTTCACTCAGTGCCATCGTCCCGAAATGTGTTTTTTAAAATATCGTCTTTATCCTCTGGCAACTCGCCGCCAAGCGTAAATTTAAGGTAATGTACCCGGTTGCTGCCTGCAATATCCAGGCTTTCATAATACGTTTTAATATTCAATTCAGCATCAGCCACTGGTTTGCTGTACACATTGTCATTATCCGCCAATAGTTCAAGCCCATACAACTGTATCACTTCCTTCGTAAATTTATATAGGTCAGGGCTGTCAGTTTTTAGATGCACAATACCACCTGGCTGCAAAAACTCTTTATACAGGCGTAAAAACTTTGGGTGGGTAAGCCTCTTCTTAATTTTTGAAAGCCGCAACTGCGGGTCGGGGAAAGTTATCCAAATTTCCTTCACCTCACCGGGCGCGAAATAACTGCTCACCCGGTCAATCTGGGTACGCAAAAAGGCCACGTTGTTCAACCCCTCCAATAAAGCTGTTTTGGCCCCCCGCCAAATCCTGTTGCCTTTAACGTCCACCCCTATAAAATTTCGCCCTGGGTAAAGCCTGCCAAGCCCCAAAGCATACTCACCTTTTCCGCAGGCAAGCTCCAACGTAATTGGGTTGGTATTTTTAAAATAGCCAGCCCAATTGCCGGCCATATCCTTTGGGTATTGCAAAACGTTCGCAAATGTTTCTATCTCCGCAAAACGTACCAGTTTTTTTTGTGCCATAACGGGGCAAATGTAGCCACTAAAGGCAATTTGAAAATTTAGGATAATTTGAAAAGTTGAAAATGATTCACGCAATTTTTAAATTCAACACTTGCCGCATCAGCAATTCGCCCCATTTCCAAATTTTCAAACCAACTCATTTTCAAATTTGTATCTTGCCACTATGAAACGGCTGATAATAATTGCCTTGGTGCTGGGTTGCATAAATACCAAAGCCCAACAGATTGTGGGCACCGTGGTTGATGCAATAACCAACAAACCTTTGGGTTATGCGAATGTATTTACAAACTTTAAAAACCGTTTGCTGTATACAGACTCTTTGGGCAACTTTGCCCTCAACAGGGACTCCCTAGATAGAAAAGACAGTGTTTATATACAGTACATAGGGTATAAAAAACTGGCTTTTGCCGCAGTAAGCCTTGGCAACACCAATATTTTTAAGATGGTACAACAATCGCAGGAATTGGAGCCTGTTGTGGTAACCAACTGCCGCCGGTTTAAGGAGTACACTGTAAACCGGCGGGTAGGCAGCATTAAAGAATACATAGGCCCGGGGCCGGAAACCAAGTTTGTTATTATTGGCCGGTATCTCTCACCCAACGATGCCGAGGGCTTTATTGTACAGTTAGAGATATATGCGGGTAACTTTAACGCCAATATACATGTGCCGGTGAGGCTACACTGGTACGCTTGGGATTCGGCAGCCAATATGCCAGGTACCGAGCTTACCACAGCCAATATTGTTATTTACCCATACCGCGAGGGCTGGAACGGTTTTGCGTTGCCCGCAAACGCTATTTATTTTACAGGTGGCGGCATTGTTATTGGGCTTGAATTTATTTACCCGGTTGAGTATATGCAGCAATATAACAATTTACCAACCGTAGACAGTAAAGCCGCTTGGCTTACGGACATGAACAACCGTTGGTCGTTAGGCTTACAGGTTACTAAAGACGCTAACCAAACCGGTTTTTACCAAGTAAATAATTTTGCTGTGAGAAAATACAGCAGCAGGGGGCGAAACCTTTTTATAAAGCCCGCATTACGTTTTACTGTAGCCAAATGTTTGGACTAATGGTATGGAGAAAAGTGCTTTTTAAAGCTATGCAGCGCAGCCTTTAATATGCTTTACCGGCTTAAGCCTACTGCATTCGGGGCTAATGCCCTTTGCAACGCCAACTGCATACTCAACAATATCCGCCGTCGAGTGGGTAAGCACCAAGGGCGTAGGTTGCGGGCTGCCAAGCCAGCCGCCAATAATATTACTGAAGTTATCATCAATTTTTTTAACCACAGGCACATTAAATTGTTTAATGGCCTCAGCATTACACAATTGCTCATACTGGCCTTTTATGGGTATGCAAAGCAACTTTTTACCCATAAATAACGCTTCCGCAGGCGTTTCAAACCCTGCGCCCGTAATCATGCCGTGGCATTGTATCATGCTTTTATTAAAGGCACTGCCTCCAATAGGTATGAAGGTTATGTTACCGTCGCTTGTAGGTGTATTTACTTTTTTAGAAAAAACCTCGAACCGGATGCCTTTGATTTTTTTAAGTTGGGCGGAAACCGCCTCATCAGAATAGTGCGAAAGATATACCGTTATATGCCCCTTATCAGAAGCGTCGCTGCTGAGAATATCTTGCTTTATTATGGGGTTAAATATAAAGCTATCATAACGTTTAAAATGCAAGCCCACATAGGTAGTTGCCGGTGCGTAATACTTTAAAATAAGTCTCCCAAAAAAATCTCTCTTAGGCGACATCGGCGTGTTGTGCGAATAAAAACTGGCTTGGTGGCCGAAATTCACAGAAGGCACCCCTTTCAACCTGCACGAGAGGGATGTTATACTTTCAAAATCGTTTAACACGATATCGTATTTCTCAACAGGCAACTGCCTGGCTTCTTTCCAAACCCTAAAAAGGCTAAATTCCTTAAATATCTTACCATAATCCAAGGAACCTTGGTTATTATAATATAAGCTAACGCCCTTGCTACGGTATTTAGTTGGCAGCGGATAATTTAGGTTGTTGTTACTGCCGCTCAAAAAAACATCTACCTCCCCGTATTGCTTAAGGTAAGGCATAATTTCAGCTGCGCGGGCAATGTGACCGTTACCAGTTGCCTGTATCGCATACAATATTTTCATTCAACTCATACGCCTGCCGGCATTTTTTTTAGCAAGCCTGAAAGGCTTAGGCTGCTGGCTGCCAAACCCTCAATGTGGTTAAAAAACTGAACCTCATCTGTAACCACATTCAGTTCGGGCAGTTTTTTGTTCATTTCTGTGGCAGGAGTAGAAGCAAATTGCTTGGCATCGTAGTGATAAATGCTCCATTCACTATTATTATATTCCAAACAGGTAAGATTTTCTATCCAATCTCCACTGTTCAAATATACAACTTTTCCGTCTTTTGTTTCAATCACCCGTTTTTGAGGCTGGTGAATATGACCACATATCACGTAATCGTACTTTTTTTCAATCGCTAACTCTGCGGCGGTTTGCTCAAAGTTGCCAATCCACGAAACTGCTTTCTTAACGCTGTTTTTAACTTTTTTGCTAAAACTCATTTTTTCGCGGCCCATTATCCTTAAGCACCAGTTAATAAAACTGTTAATCATTATCAAAAGGTCGTAGCCGTGCCCGCCCAGTTTTGCCACTATTTTCGCGCTGCCTTTGGTGGTGGCATCAAACACATCGCCGTGAAATATCCAGGTCATTTTCCCGTTTATTTCCATCACCATTTTGTCTGTAAGCTGAAAATTGCCAATTTGTATGTCGCTGTATCGGCGCAGCATCTCATCGTGGTTGCCAGTAATGTAAATAACTTGGCTGCCTTTACTCAGCAGGCTCATAATTTCTTTAATAACCTGCATGTGGGCCACAGGAAAATAGCGTTTGTTAAACTGCCAGCCGTCAATAATATCGCCGTTTAATACAAGTATTTCTGGTTGAATACTTTTGAGATAGTTTACAATTTCTTTAGCGTGGCAACCGAATGTACCTAAATGCAGGTCGCTCATTACAACCACGTCAACCTTTCTTCGTTCCATATTATTAGTAAGTTTAGCAAAACTATACGTGTTGCGTTACGTGTATATTAACCAGATATGAACTAATTGTAAACCCTTTACAAACGAACAATCGTGTAGTGCAAATATATAATGCAATTTGTTTATGTGTGCTTGTTTTATACACATGTTATAACCATTTAAGCAATATATTTGACAATAAATACATGCTTGCTGCATTATGGACAGGAGAAGCTTTTTAGAAACAACGGCATCCACCACCACGGCGTTGATGCTCACCTCATTACAAACATTCGCTACAGCCAACAAACCAAGTTTTACTATGCAACAAAATTTTAGCCTGAAACTACTGGCCACCAATTGGGGCTTTAGCGGCACCATTGACGAGTATTGTGCCAATGTAAAAAAAGAAGGCTATGATGGTATTGAGATTTGGTGGCCGGTTGAACAACAAGGGCAGGACGAGCTTTTTGCCGCGCTAAAAAAACATTCGCTTGAAGTGGGCTTTTTAACCGCCGGGCATGAAAGCGTGTACAAAGAACATTTTGACACCTTTACCAAAATGATTGGTGCCGCAGCGTACAACAAAGTACAAAAGCCGTTGTACATAAATTGCCATTCTGGCCGCGACTATTTTACCTACGAGCAAAACAAAACCCTCGTAGACTATACAATGGCACTGGCCAAACAAACCGGTATAAAAATTTGCCACGAAACACACCGCTCGCGCATGTTGTTTGCCGCACCGGTAGCTAGGCATTATTTTGACACAATACCTGGCTTGCGCATAACATTTGACGTATCCCACTGGTGTAATGTAAGCGAGACCCTGCTGCACGACCAGCAGGAAACGGTTGATATTGCCTTGCAGCGGGTTGACCACATTCACGCCCGTATAGGCCACGCAGAAGGGCCGCAGGTAAATGACCCTCGTGCCCCAGAGTGGTCAGATGCCGTAAAGGCGCACTTTAACTGGTGGGACAAAGTGGTAGCGCTTAAAAAACAACAAGGCGACACCCTAACCATACTTACTGAGTTTGGCCCGCCTGACTATATGCCAACCTTACCTTACACCCGGCAGCCGCTTGCAGACCAATGGGCGATAAATGTACACATGATGCATTTGTTGCGGGAGCGGTATAAGTAGCCTAACCTGTAGTGGGCGACCGGTGATTTTATTACCCTATTTTCGTGTCAATTTAATAACCAGTGCCGTAAAATTATTTTAACTTGTGTTAATCAGCATTACCGCATTTATAGGCCACCTGCACCCGGCCATCATACATTTGCCCATAGGGGTATTATTAACGGCCCTGTTGTTGCAATGGCTGGGGAGCCTGCAAAAATACCATCTGCTGCGGCCTGCCGTACCTTTTGTGTTACTGGCCGGGGCCTTTACCGCGCTAATTTCGTGCGTAACGGGTTATATATTATCCTTGGGTGATGAGTACGATAAAAACTTGGCAAGCTGGCATATGTGGATGGGCATTTGCACCACATTTGTTGCTTTTTTATTATACGCAAAGGCTAAAAACCCCCAATTTGGTGCAAACCGAACTGTGCTGTCAATTGCCTTACTTGCCCTAATATTCATTACCGGCCATTTAGGCGGCTCGCTTACACACGGGTCAGATTATTTTACAAAACCGCTTACGGATATTTTTAGCAACGACACATCTGCCTCCGCCACAATAAAACCGATTGCCAATGTGCAAGAAGCAAATGTGTATGCCGACATAGCATCACCTATATTACAAACCAAATGTTATTCATGCCACGGCCCAAACAAGCAAAAAGGCAGTTTACGCCTAGATGACAGCTTTAGCATTGCAAAAGGCGGGAAAGACGGCCTTGTGATAAAAAATGGCAACGGGGACGCCAGCGAATTGATAAAACGCATGTTACTGCCGATGAATGACGATGACCACATGCCCCCAAAAGAGAAACCCCAGCCTACCGCCGAACAAATTGCGCTGTTACATTGGTGGATTGACAATGGGGCAAGCTTTAATAAAAAAGTAAAACAGTTAAGCCAACCCACAGGCATAAAAAAAACATTGCTGGCTTTACAAACAACGGCCTCATCAAAACAAGACATTTTAGATATACCCACCGCGCCCGTTGAGCAGGCGGACGCAAACATAGTAAAATCACTGTCTAGCCACGGCATAGTTGTACTGCCATTGGCCCAAAACAGCAACTACCTTTTGGTTAGCTTTGTAACAGACACAACGGTTACGGCAGAGGTGTTAAAATTACTAGTAATCCTTAAAAAACAGCTTGCGTGGTTAAAGCTTAACAACACCAATATAGGCGACAGTGCTATTGGGTACGTAGCACAGCTAACAGCTTTAACTCGGTTGGATGTAGCACACACACGTATAACCGACAAGGGGCTGCAACTGTTGCTGCCTTTAAAAAACCTGGCATATTTAAACTTAACGGGTACCGCTGTTACGCAACAAGGGCTTTTGCCACTAAAATCGCTTACGGGTTTGCGCTCTGTGTACCTTTACCGTACTAGTGTTGCCAAAAATGCATATGCCCTAATTAAATCGGCCTTCCCCAAAACAAATATTGACACAGGAGGCTACAACGTACCCACCTTGGTGACCGACACCACAGAAGTGAAGGCTAAAAGAGAATACTAACCGGGTGGGCAACACAGCCAAGCTGTGGCTGCACGCAGTTATTTTTTTAAGACCCACCAATACACGCAGGCGTACGTATCACAAACTTTCTTTATTAGGCCATTGTTGCCAAACAGTTGCTGGGGAAGATATTTAGCTTAAATTGCTGCGCTAACATTCAGCTAAATCTATAAACCGGGGTATGAAAATAACAGACCTTAGCAGGCGCATTTTACAGGGAGATTTTAGCTTTCTCTCATTTTTCAAATCAAACAAAAACGCGTCTCTCCACCCTGCGGAACTGGCCAAAGTATTGGCAAACCTGCCGAAAGATGCTACCCTAAAGGCTTTTGAACAGTTATCGTTGCCCATGCAAATAAGCGTTTTTGCTTACCTAGACGTACAGCGCCAGCGTTTTTTGCTTAAAAGCGTACCCGAGCAAACAGGCAGGGCCATACTA
>CAIRZB010000055.1 GCA_903882935.1 uncultured Parafilimonas sp.
AATATTACAGATTTTGAGCATCTCTATTTTCGAAAAAATGCCCATAAATCAACTGTTTCAGCTCACTCAATTACAATATTTCAAAGAACAGAATCATAACCAATTGAATATGTTCGACTTATGACGCAACGCTAATGAATTCAAATAGTCTTTAAAGCTCCGTGCCCGTCTTAGGTCTTTGCCAATGTTAATCCATTCGTGAAAAGCCACTTTAACAGGGTTGTAGGTTTGCACATTTTTGGTTAGGCCGTAGGTGGGCCGGAACTGCTCCTGTTGAAAGGTGCCAAACAACCTGTCCCAAATAACCAGGGTGCCGGCGTGGTTTTTATCCAGGTACAGCAGGTTGCTGCCATGGTGCACCCTGTGGTGGGATGGCGTGTTGAAAACATACTCGTACCAGCGGGGCAGGCACTGTATGGCCTCCGTATGTATCCAAAACTGGTACAGCAGGCTTATGCTTTGCATCATCAGCATCATGCCCGGCTCAAAGCCCACCAAAGGCATCCACCACCAAAAAAGAAACGCGCCGGTAATATTACCAGTCCAATTTTGGCGTAGGGCCGCCGCAAGGTTGTAGTACTCGGAGGAATGGTGTACCACGTGGCTGGCCCAAAAATAGCGGACACTATGGCTTAAGCGGTGAAACCAGTAGTAGCTGAAATCATCCGCAAAAAAGCAAAGTACCCAACCCCACCACGCAAAAAACGGCACCGTACAAAACCGGTGTTGGAATAACCATTTGTAAACGAACAGAATTATAAAATTGGTAAGCAGCCCCGCGAAAAGGTTGCCCAAGCCAAGCGATATGCTGGTGGCGGTGTCTTTTACATGGTACAGCTCCCGTTGTGTTTTAAGGGCAAAAATCACTTCAATGGTAATGAGCAAAATAAAACCCGGCACGGCATCCAGTAAAATATTGGGGGTTTCCATGGCAATCAATCTTTATGTAAAGTTAGGGAAACCAAATATTTACAGGCAATGGGTTTTTGTGAAAGGGGTGGGCTACATTGTGGCAAACGGAACTTCATTTTTCAAACAGGGGTTCTTCGCAAAGCCTCCCGGTTGCATCGGGAAGAGGGGGAGCAAAGGGCTCCCTTGGAGGGGTGGTGCGAAAACAGCAGCGATAACCTGCAATATGGCCAATAAAGTTAGTATTTTATTTGGTGCTGTGTATTTTATACCTTCGCTGTGGGTATATGCTTTCTCAGTTTTAGCATGCAGCAATTATTTAAAAAGATACATTTGGTTTGATATGATACAAACAGTGGTGACACCTTTAAAAACAAATTTTGACATGCAAGTGTTACTGCCCGCAGGCTATGTGGGCAAGAAAGTGCATGTACTTTTTTATATTGACGAGGAGGTTGAAAACACGGTTGTGTCTTTGCAGCCAACGAAGAAGCCTTCTGATTTTTTTGGGATACTAACTGAGGAGGAGGGCGAAAAATTTGATAGACACATAGCGCAAATACGCGGCGAATGGGAAAGAAATATCTAATTGATACGAATGTAATTTCCCACTTGTTTGCAAATAGATTGCCTGCATCAGGTATGCAGTTTGTGAAAAATGTTATTGACGACGACTTTATTATTTCGGTTGCTGTGGAAATAGAAGTGCTCACCAACCATGAAATACCCGGCAAGATGCCTCTTATCGAAAACTTTATTAGCCTGGCGACGGTGCTGCTGCTTGATAAGGATGTAACCAAGAAGGCTATTGAGTTAAGAAGGAGTTATACAAAGCTGAAATTAGGGGATGCCATAATAGCGGCAACAGATGTTGTTCACGATTTAATACTTGTTACAAACAATATTAAAGATTTTAAAAATATTGCCAGTCTTACAATAATTGATCCTCACGCGCTATAACTCCAATCAAGTTAATAGTAGTCTTTTTAAAAAGTGCAACTATTAAACATTCATAACTCAAATCCCAGAATGCGCTAACTAAATTCGCTTGCAGCCTCGCTCATTAACCCTACCTTTGGCGATTATTTATAATTTGAGTTATGGTTGACATTGGCGCATACAACACTTTAAAAGTGGCCCGTAAAACAAACATAGGCCTTTACCTTGATGATGGGGGAGATGGTATTTTATTGCCCAAGCGGTTTGTGCCGCCTGGCATAAATGCGGGCGACGAGTTGAAGGTGTTCCTGTACCATGACTCAGACAACCGTGTTATTGCAACCACCCAGCAGCCGTATGGTGTGGTGGGCGACACAGTGCGGCTTAAAGTGGTAAGCACCACTAAGCAGGGGGCGTTTTTAGACTGGGGCCTGATGAAGGATTTGTTTGTGCCAGCAAGCCAACAACGCTCAAAAATGTTGGTGGGCGGGGAATATTTGGTGAAGATATATTTGGATGAACGCACGGGGCGCGTGGCCGCCACCGAAAAAACAGAAGCCGCTGTTAGCAACGAGGAGCTTACGGTAAAAGAAATGGAAATAGTTGACCTTGCAGTTAGCCGTGAAACGGAGCTTGGTTTTACCGTTGTTATAAACGGAAAACACTTGGGCATGCTGTATGCCAACGAGGTGTTTCAAACCATTGAGCCTGGCCAAAAACTAAAAGGCTACATAAAAAAAATACGCCCAGACAATAAAATTGACGTAGCCTTAGGCAAACCCGGTTACCAGCGCGTGGAGGATGAAGAAGGTAAAATACTGCGGCTGTTGCAAGAAAACAATGGCTACCTGCCATACCACGACAAAAGCAGCCCCGAAGATATTTATGCATTTTTTGCCATGAGCAAAAAGGTTTTTAAGATGACGACCGGTGCATTATATAAGCAGCGCAAGATTGATTTCACCAAAACAGGCATACAGCTGGTGGCGGAAGATTAATTGGCAACAGGGTACCCAAAGCCCCATGTTAAGGTTCCCGCCAATCTGGTAAGCTATGGTGCTCCGCTAAACCAGTTCTTACAAGTGCGCGCTATTTCACCACATCCCTTTTCACACCCTCCTTAGTTATTTTAACAGGCAGTATAAGGCCTTTGGCATCAAACAGCATTTCATCAATGCAGGTTACACGGTGGTTGCCGTCTGTTTCGCCCAGTGGCCTGCGGTGGTAAACAATATACCATTTTTTGCTGCCCGGCACATGTAAAACGGAGTGGTGCCCCGCACCGGTTGCTACAGTTGAATCCTGTTGCAGAATCTTCCCGATGCGAGTAAACGGCCCTGTTAGAGAGTCTGAAACAGCATAAGCCACCGAATAATCCGGCCCTGTCCAGCCGCCTTCCGACCACATGAAATAGTATTTGTTATCCTTCAAAAACATAAACGATCCTTCCACATAACCTTTGGGGGTTATCTCTTTGTAGGTGGTTCCGTCTGCAAAGGGTATGATGCCTGTAAAGTCGTTGTTCAGCTTCACAATATTGCAATGCCCCCATCCGCCATAAGTCATATAGTACTGGCCGTCCTTATCTTTAAAAACAAACTGGTCTATGGGTTGTGCGCCGTTATAAAATGCGGGGATAAGCGGTTTACCCAAATTGTCTTTAAACGGCCCTTCTGGCTTGTTGGCCACAGCAATGCCAATGCCACCCGTCTGGTTATTGTTTTGAATGTCGTTCGCCCCAAAAAATAGGTAATATTTGCCCCCCTTCTCCACAATGGATGGTGCCCATACGGCACGCTTGGCCCATTTTATGCTGGCGGTGTCTACAATGCGGGCATGCTTGGTCCAATGCAAAAGGTCGGGTGAGGAGAACGCATCCAGAAAAACCTGTTCATCGTATTTGGCGGAGTAAGTGGGGTACACCCAATATTGGTGGTTGAAAATCCTCGCCTCGGGGTCGGCATACCAACCGGGGAATATCGGGTTGCCCGAGTTTTGCGAAAACCCACTGATGGATATTGCAACCATTAAAACTAAACCTACAAGCTTTTTACATTGCATATTGAGTGCTTAATGTACAAATATAGGGCAGTGGCAACGTTTGTTTTTCAACCCAAGCGGTATGGAAAGCTTTTGTGCCAGCTTTCTAGCCACTAACTTTTATCCAAAATACCTAAAATGAAAAAGCGCTTGACCAACAAACAAGGCGGTTTGAGCCTCTAGCCTAACGGTAGCCTCCCGCCCATCCCCCAAAACTTCCCCACATCCCAAAATCCACTAGCCGCAAACAATCCATCAAAATTTCTTCTTTATCTTTCCGCATAAAATATCCATTCATGAGAAAAATACCGTGCTTGTTAGCAGTAGGTCTGTTAGTAAATGGAATGCTGCATGCACAGATTGACGCTGCACTGCTGCGCTACCCTGATGTGTCAGCCACACAAATTGTGTTCACCTATGCCAATGATATTTGGATTGTGCCTAAAACAGGCGGCACGGCCACCAAGCTAAGCTCGCCCGCCGGTGTGGAAAGCTGGCCCAAGTTTTCGCCCGATGGCAAAAGCATTGCGTTTACGGGTAACTACGATGGCAACAAAGACGCCTATGTGATACCAGCGGACGGCGGCATTCCCCAACGCCTTACCCAACATGGCTACCCCGACCGTGTGGTAGACTGGACGAACGACGGAAAGCGCATACTGTTTGCAAGCGGACGGGAAAGCGGCCGTGACAGGTTTAACCAGTTTTACACCATCGCCGCAACCGGCGGTGCGGCCGAAAAACTGCCCTTCCCTTATGCGGAGTTTGGCAGTTACTCGCCCGACGGCAGCCAGATGGCCTTGGTATTTGTAAGCCAGGCTGCCCGTAACTGGAAAAGGTACCGAGGCGGCTGGAAAGCCGAAATACACGTGTATAATTTCCAAACCGGGGCAGACGAAAATATCAGTGGCATAAACGAGGCGGGTGAGGAATTCCCCATGTGGAGCGGTGGATATATTTATTTTACCAGCGACCGTGGGCCCGAGGTACGCATGAACCTTTGGCGTTATAATGTTGCCACCAAAGCACTGGAGCAACTCACAAATTTTAAGGATTATGATGTGCATACGCCATCCCTTGGGCCTAAAGATATTGTATTTGAAAACGGCGGCAAGTTATACCTATACACCCTTGCCACAGGTGCTTTAACGGAAGTTAAAGTGGATGTGGTTACTGACAGGGCCAGCCTTAAACCGCATATGGAATCTGCTGCCAATTATATTCAACACGTGGCTTTAAGTCCGGATGGAAACCGCGCTTTGGTAGAGGCCAGGGGCGATATTTTCAGTCTGCCTGCCAGCAAAGGCTACGTGGAAAACATAACGCGCACAACCGGCGCGGCCGAGCGAAACCCAGCTTGGAGCCCCGACGGCAAAACAATTGCGTACTGGGGTGACGAAAGCGGTGAATACGAATTGTACCTGTACGAACCTGCCAAGGCCGCCCCGCCCCGCAAGGTAACCAACTACGGTGCCGGTTTTAGATACAACCTGTATTGGAGCCCCGACAGCAAAAAACTGGCTTTTATTGATAAAGCCATGGGCATAAAAATATATGATGCCGCCGCCAACGAAACCATTGACGTAGACAAGGCCCTGCGTTTTACGCATGGCGCGTTGGAGGGCTTTTCCGTTAGCTGGTCGCCCAACAGCCGCTGGCTGGCCTACGTGCGCGATTTGGAAAATTACCATAACGCCGTGTTTATTTTCGACACTAAAAACAAAAAGCCACAGCAGGCCACCACCGGCTTTTACGACTTTGGCAGCCCGGCTTTTGATGCCGACGGCAAGTACCTGTACGTTGTAACGGGGCAAAGTTTCCAGCCGCTGTACAGCGATATTGACAACTCGTTTGTTTATGCCAACACCAAAAGAGTAGGGGTTATCACCCTTAAGAAATCAACGCCCTCCATATTGGCACCCAAAAACGACACGGTGGTGGTTAAGGAAGACCAAACCGCCCCCAAGCCGGATGTGGCCAAGAACAAGAAAAAAGACAGCACCGCCACGGCCAAAAAAGCCATAACGGGTGATGATGACATTGATTTTGACGGCTTGGAAACCCGCCTGGTATTGCTGCCACTTGCCGCAGGCAATTATGGCAACATAGGTGCCTCTGCCGGTAAAATAATGTACCAAAAATTTGACAACACAGGCGCAGGCGGCAGCGGTTCATCCTCGCTAAAATATTGGGATATAGAGAAACAGGAAGAAAAAACCGTGATTGACGGCATTGACGGCTACACCCTGGCCGCCTATGGTGAAAAAATATTGGTACAAAAAGGGCAGACCTTCGCGGTGATTGCCTCGCAGGAAGGACAAAAGATTGACAAAACCCTCAGCACTGCTGATATGCAAATGACTGTGGACCCCGTGCAGGAGTGGAAGCAGATTTACACAGATGCTTGGCGCATTGAACGCGATTATTTTTACGATGCAAACATGCACGGCGTTGACTGGAATAAAATAAAAGAGCGTTACGGCAAAATGCTGGATGGTGCCACCACCCGCGAGGAGGTGAACTTTGTAATGGGGGAGATGCTGGGTGAGCTTAACGCCAGCCACACCTACAAAGGCGGCGGCGACGAAGAGAGTGAAAAGCACAAAAACACGGGCTACTTAGGCATTAACTGGGTTGCCGACGGCAATTATTATAAGGTTGGCAAAATTATACGGGGTGCCATTTGGGATGCCGAGGAACGCAGCCCCTTGGATGTGCCCGGCGTGGATGTTATAGAGGGCAGCTACATATTAGCTGTAAACGGTACGCCGCTAACCACCAGCCAGGAGCCATTTGCCGCCTTTCAAGGGCTGGCAAATAAAACTGTGGAGCTTACCTACAACGCTACCGCCAGCTTTACCGGTGCCAAAAAAGTGCTGGTGCAAACCATGGATGATGAATACAGGCTGCGCTTTTTGGCCTGGGTGGAGGGCAACCGTAAAAAGGTGGAGGAAGCTACTGGCGGCGATGTGGGCTACATATATGTACCCAGCACCGGCGTTGATGGGCAAAACGAACTGGCCCGTGAATTTAATGGGCAATGGGATAAAAAAGCGTTGGTTATTGATGAACGTTTTAACAGTGGCGGGCAAATACCCGACCGGTTTATTGAAATGCTTAACCGCACGCCGCTTGCATTTTGGGCCATCCGCGACGGCAGCCCTTGGCCTTGGCCGCCACAGGCGCATTTTGGGCCTAAGGTAATGCTGATAAACGGCTGGAGCGGCAGCGGCGGTGACGCCTTCCCCGACTTTTTTAGGAAGAAAGGCCTGGGCCCCTTGATTGGCAAAAGAACCTGGGGTGGGTTGATTGGCATTAGCGGAACACCCAACCTGATTGACGGTGGCAACGTAACGGCACCGTCCTTCCGCATGTACAACCCCGACGGCACCTGGTTTAAGGAAGGCCATGGCGTTGACCCCGACATAGCGGTGGACGAAGACCTTGCCAGCATGGCCAAAGGCGTTGACCCGCAATTGGCTCGTGCCATTACCGAAATTAAAAACCTGCTGAAACAAAAAGCATTTATCCGGCCACAACCACCGGTGGTGGAAAAGAGGAATTAGTTGGGTTTAATATTAAACGCTGCAGATTGTACGCTGGTAAGGTGTATGGTTTGCGGCGTTTTTGCGGGTGATTGCCCGGCACGAAATAGATCACGCTCGTCTTGATAATTCTGGCTCGCAATATTATGGTTGGTATTTCTTTTGCTATTTTTACCCAGTAAAAGCGCATATGAAAAAACTTTCGATCATACTGGCCTTGGCTTGCCTGTTGTTTGCTTGTAACCAGGGCGGCCCGAAATCATCAATAACAGATTCTGCTTCCTTAAAACCTAACCTAACAGATTCGGGCGGCGATTGGGTGTACCTGTTTAACGGAAAAGATTTTAAAGGATGGCATACCTATGGAGATACGGTGGTGGGTGCTGCATGGAATATTGACAGTGGTGCCATCCATCTACAGCCGGGTGCCAAAAATGGTTACCAAACCAAAGGCGGCGGGGATGTGGTAACTGATAGTGCCTATGGCAATTTTGATGTTAAAATAAGCTGGAAAGTGGGCAAAAAAGCCAACAGCGGGGTTATGTTTTATGTGCAGGACAATAAGCAACAATACCCTGAAACATGGAATACAGGCCCGGAAAGCCAAGTGTTGGATATTGACAGCAACGAAGACGCGCATAGCCCAAAACACCAGGTAGCCGACTTGTACGACCTGATACCTTGCCAAACCCACCCGGCCAAACCCTGGGGCCAATGGAATAATTTGGAGATAATATGCAACAAAGGACACTTGGAAATATTATTAAACGGCGAAACTGTAATACATGCCTTGCTGTGGGACAACGATTGGAAAAAATTAATAGCTGCCAGTAAATTTGCCACGATGCCCGGCTTTGGTATGTTTACCGAAGGCCATTTTGCTTTGCAAGATCATGGTGAGGAAGTTTGGTACAAAGATATTATGCTTAAAAAATTGTAAAACTGGAGGTTACAAACTAGGTTTGAATTAAAAGACTGGCGGCTATATTTCATAAGTACCCATTCAAGTAATGGTTACACCAGCTGGTTATAGGGAATAAATTTGCAAAAAATGCTGTCAAACACAATACGCCTTTGCTGGTTGCTCGCTGCTAACAAAAGCAGTGCCTTAGCTATGCCGAACTTTTTAAGGTGTTTTGCTAATAGTCCAATCACTTTTAAACACCTCAATCGGCCGGGGGCATTGTATACCCAGCGCCTACTCCTCTAAAGGTATTTTTTACCTGTTGCGCCCTACTTAAAATATTTTTTTCTCCCCAACGTCACCATAAACTAACAAACCACCAAACTTTATTAACGTAAATATGTAATTACAAGCGGCTGAACGCCAGTATAAATACATTACTTTCATTATTTAAATCCCGAAGGGTTGCTAAAAACTATATAACCACGTGAATACCATACTTAGTATAAAAAACCTTGGCAAAACATACCAAAGCGCGGGGCGCACATTAACCGTACTGCACGATGTTAATTTTTCAATTGAAAAAGGATCCGTCGTCGCAATCGTAGGGCCGTCTGGCAGCGGAAAAACCACCCTGCTCGGTTTGTGTGCAGGCTTAGACCGCTCAACCACCGGCAGCGTAGAGTTGAATGGCATCAACCTCGGTACGTTGAGCGAAAACAAACTGGCACAGATGCGGAACCTGAACGTTGGCTTTATCTTCCAAAACTTTCAGTTGCTGCCCGCGTTAACCGCTTTAGAAAACGTGATGGTTCCGCTGGAGTTGCGGGGTGAGCGGGATATAAAATCTATTGCCGTTGAACTATTAAACAAAGTTGGCCTAACAGAGCGTAGCCACCATTACCCGGCGCAACTGTCTGGCGGTGAGCAGCAACGGGTGGCTTTGGCCAGGGCCTTTTCCAACAAGCCGGCCATTTTGTTTGCGGATGAACCCACCGGCAACCTAGACGACGAAACCAGTGAAAAAGTGGTTAAGTTATTGTTTGAATTAAACCGCGAGGCTGGCACCACCTTGGTGCTGGTTACACATAACCTTGATTTGGCGGCTAAGGCGCAACGCATCATACGCATAAAAGGCGGTACCATGGTGTCGGATGAGAGGCGGGAACCGTGAGACGGGAGACGTGAATCGTGAAACGGGAAACGTGAAACGAGAAACGTGAAACGGGAAACGGCAATCGTGAAACGAGAAACGTGAAACGGGAGACGTGAAGCGTGAATGATCAATTGTGAAGCGAGATCGTGAAACGTGAATCGTGAAGTGGCAATCTGCATTCGCCTATGTTCAATTAAATAAATTAAATGGCAAAAATATTTTGGCTTTTTACCATGGCTTGGCGCGACAGCCGCAAAAACCGACCAAGGCTGATGCTGTTTATTTCCAGCATAGTGTTTGGCATTGCTGCACTGGTGGCTATTTATTCATTTGGGTACGACCTGAGGCGCAGCATTGATGACCAGGCAGCCACCTTGGTAGGGGCTGACTTGGCAATATCCACCAATAAGCCCGTGGGACAAAATGCCATGCCGTTTCTTGATTCGCTGGGTGCCACCCGTTCGCGGGAACTCAGTTTTGTGTCCATGGTGTTATTCCCAAAAAGCAATGGCACCCGGTTGGTGCAGGTGCGGGCTTTGCAGGGCGGTTTCCCTTATTACGGGGACCTTGAAACAACGCCTGTAGCTGCTGGCCGCAGTTTTTTGGGTGGCAGGAATGCATTGGTGGATAACACCTTGATGCTACAGTTTAATGCTGCCGTGGGCGACTCAGTAAAATTAGGGCAGGTCACTTTTAAGATAGCAGGCATTTTAAACAAAGCACCCGGGCAAACAGGGGTGGCATCAAGCGTGGCACCGGTGGTGTTTATCCCTTTGCAATACATGGAGCAAACCGGTCTGGCTAAAAAAGGCAGCCGGATTGAATACTCTTTTTACTACAAATATGCTGCTGGCACGGACGTGACCAAAATGGTTGACAAGCTTAAACCCCGGCTTGAAAAGGAAGATTTTAATTACGAAACCGTAGACAGCCGAAAGGAAAACACCGGCCGTTTTTTTAATGATCTTACCCGCTTTTTGGCATTGGTAGGTTTTATCGCCCTGCTGCTGGGTTGCGTGGGTGTAGCCAGTGCAATTAACGTGTACGTGCGGGAGAAAATAAGTTCCATCGCCATTATGCGCTGCCTTGGTGCCACCGCGTTGGATGCCTTTGTTATCTACCTCATCCAAATTGTGGGCATTGGTTTTATTGGGTCGGTATTGGGTGCTGAATTGGGCAGTTTTATACAAAATGTGCTGCCGGTTGTGCTGAAAGATTTTTTGCCCCTCACCATCAACACTGTCATTTCTTGGCCGGCCATAGGGCAGGGGGTGCTGATAGGGGTGGTTATTTCTTTTCTGTTTGCGCTGCTGCCGCTTATTTCCATTCGGAAAATTTCACCCCTCTTCACGTTCAGGCTGTCTTTTGAAAGCGTGAATTTTGCCGCCGACCCCTTGCGCTGGCTGGTATACAGTTTGATAGTTTTTTTTATTATAACCTTTGCCTACCTGCAATTGGGCAGTATATTGGGCAGCCTTTTTTTTACAGTGGGCATTTTTGTGGCTTTTCTGGTATTAACGCTGGTGGCAAAATTGCTGATGTATACCATGCGCATCGTTGTGCGTACTACTTGGGGGTATTTGGTAAGGCAGGCATTTGCCAACCTGTATCGGCCCAATAACCAAACCATCATCCTGATTGTTTCCATAGGGCTCAGCACCATGTTTATTTGCACGTTGTTTATTGTAAAAGATATTTTAACGGAGCAATTGGTTGTTTCGGGCAGCAGCACCCAAAGCAACATGGTATTGTTCGACATACAAACCCAGCAGCAGGATGCCGTGGCACAATTAACCCGGCAGCAGGGCCTGCCGGTTATGCAGCAGGTGCCCATCATTGGCGCGCGTATTGAGGAAATAAACGGCAAAACAGCCGAGCAAGCCAAAAAAGACACCTTGCCGCAGAGGCCCGGCGAAAGGGGGCGGCGTGGTTTTGGCGGTGAGCTTAGGCTTACGTACCGCGACTCCCTTGTTTCGTCAGAAAAGGTTACGGAGGGCAAATGGGTGGGGTTGGTTGACCCTGCCAGCACTGCACCCATACCCATTTCCATAGAAGACCATTATGCCAATAACCTGGGCGTAAAGCTGGGCGACCATATTACGTTTAACGTGCAAGGTACCAACATGGCCACCGTGGTTACCAGCATACGCAGCGTGGAGTGGAACCGTGTGCAGACCAATTTTAGGGTAATTTTCCCCAAGGGTGTTTTGGAGCAGGCCCCGCAGTTCCACGTATTGTTAACCCGTGTGCCTTCCACGGCTGCATCTGTAAAATTTCAGCAGGCGGTGGTGCGGCAGTTCCCCAACATTTCTATTATCGACCTTGGGCTGGTGTTGTCTGTGCTAGACAGCCTGTTGGATAAAATTAGTTATGTTATTAATTTTATGTCGGCTTTCAGTATTGTGACGGGTATTATTGTGTTAATAGCCTCCGTGCGCATCAGCAAGTACCAGCGCATACAGGAGAGCGTGCTGCTGCGTACCCTTGGTGCCACCCGGCGGCAAATAGGCACCATTAACGCGCTGGAGTACTTTTTCCTAGGGCTGCTGTCGGCTTTAACTGGCGTGCTTATTGCTATTGCGGTAAGCTGGTTGCTGGCTACCTACAGCTTTAAGTTGCCGTTTGTGGTTCATCTGGCTGCGCCGGGCATATTGTTGGGTTCTATCACCTCGTTAACAGTCGTTATCGGCCTCCTCAATAGCCGTGGTATATTAAACCGGCCACCGTTGGAGGTGTTGCGCCGGGATGTATAGGGGGGCGCGGGCCAATTGATACAACCGTCTCTTTTACAATAACCTTTGCTTATGTTCCTCGCAGATTTCTGTTTGGTAAATTTTTTTGGAATTAATTGAAATTTTTTATTCGATAATTATATAAGCTATGGTACCTAAAATATTGGTTGTCTTTTTTTTAGGGGTTCTTTTTGCCGCTTGTGGAGGTAATAAAAAACAAGAGGCTGCAACGGACGGTAATGGATCGGCAAAGCCAACAGACACGGCAGTTGATTTCCACAAAAAAAATATCCTTTTTTTTGGCAACAGCCTTACGGCGGGGTATGGTTTGGACGATGTTTCGCAGGCGTTCCCTTCCGTGGTTCAAAACAAAATAGACTCACTTAAGCTACCCTATAAAGTTATTAACGCGGGCAACAGTGGCGAAACGTCCTCCGGTGGCAACGGGCGTATTGACTGGCTGTTGAAACAGCCGGTGGATGTGTTTGTGTTGGAGCTGGGCGCCAACGATGGGCTGCGGGGTATACCTATAAAGGAGACGGTTAAAAACCTACAGGCGATTGTTGACAAAGTAAAGGCCAAATACCCAGCCTGCAAATTGGTGATGCTGGGCATGCAGGTGCCGCCGAACATGGGTGCCGATTATGCCAACGGTTTTAAGGGTGTTTTTCCACAACTGGCCGCGAAAAATAATATGGCCCTGGTACCGTTTTTGTTGGATGGGGTAGGGGGCAACCCGGCCCTTAACCAAGCCGACGGCATACACCCCACTGCGGAAGGTGCTAAAATTGTGGCGGATAATGTGTGGAAGGTATTGAAGACTACCCTTGATGGCCGCTGAGGTACCCCGTAACAACATGGTGGGTAGTTTTTTGCAAGCACAAGGAATATGGGCTGTTTTAGGTAATTACCAATGTTTGCCGTAAGCGACTATCCAGATGGCCAATGGGGCTATCAGGCGTACAATATTGGTGGCGATAAATGGCGGCCCAGTTAAAAATTGGTTTCAGTAGCACTTATTTTAATGTTAGGGGCTTATTTCTTCCCAATTGGTAAACGGCACTTAGCCTCCATTTACGAACTTCGCGGCATGTACCTACAGAAAAAAGATGTGGCCTTGATGGCCGCATGCACAGGGTTGATTGTTGCGAACATTTATTACATACAGCCTTTGATAGTGGCAGTTGCGCAGGATTTTAATGTGCCGCAAAATATTGCAGGCAGTGCCACCTATCTTACCCAGGCGGGTTATGCCACTGGCCTATTGCTGTTTGTACCCCTCGGTGACATGTTTGACCGTAAAAAGCAAATAATGGCTACCCTTTCTTTGGCCATAGTTTCCCTAATAGCCGTTGCGCTGGCACCCAGTTTTTGGTTGCTACAAATAGCCTGTTTTATGGTAGGGCTGGGGTCAATTGTGCCGCAGCTTATCCTGCCGATGTCGGCATCCCTGGCCGAACCCTCGCAAAGGGGTAGGGTGGTTGGCGCGGTGATGAGTGGCTTGCTGATAGGCATCCTGCTATCCCGCACGTTAAGTGGGGTAATCAGCAGGTGGCTTGGCTGGCGCGATATGTTTTGGATAGCATCCGCATTGTGTACTTGTTTAATGGTGCTTATTTACATAAGGTTCCCATCTTCAAAACCTTCGTTTAAAGGCAGCTATGCAAAGTTGATGGGTTCTTTAATTACGCTGATAAAAACGCAGCCGTTGTTGCGGGAGGCAACAGCCATAAGCGTTTGTTGTTTTGCGGTGTTTGGCTCCTTTTGGACAACCATGGTGTTGCTTTTTTCCAATGCTCCTTTCCATTTTAACGCTTTTCAGGTAGGCCTTTTTGGTTTGGCTGGTGCTGCTGGCGCCCTTGCGGCACCGGCAGTGGGCAAGCTGGGGGATAAGGGTAACCTTCGCATAACAGTAGGGTATGGCTTGCTGTTGTACCTAGTTAGCGTTGGTGTGCTGTATGTAACCAGGGCGAATATATTTGGGTGTATCATTGGCGTGGTATTAATTGATATTGCCCAGCAAAGCGTGCATGTGGCAAACCAAACAAGGGTATACACCCTTATGCCCGAAGCCCGCAATAGGTTTAACACCGTGTATATGTCGTTTAGTTTTGCGGGCACGGCCTCCGGTTCGGCTTTGGGTCTTTTTCTATGGAAACAATTTGGCTGGGCCGGTGTTTCTGCCGGTAATGCCGCATTGCTGGCCACAGGGTTGGCTGTTTACCTGCTAACCTATAAAAGAAAGGCGCTAACCGCAATTTAGTATTAAAATTACCGTTAATTTGCCCAGTAAAACTAATTAACGACTTGCGACATTTAACAGCCATAAAATTTTACCTACTAGGTTTATTTGTATTGTGTTTTTCACTTGCTGCCAAGTCGCAACTTTGCACTGGCAGCCTTGGCGACCCTGTTATTAACATTAATTTTGGGGCTGGTCTCAACCCCGGCCCGGCACTTTCTGCAGCCACGACCAACTACCAGTTTGTGACTTTTGATTGCCCCCAAGACAATTACTACACTGTTAGAAACGCCACGGTTAACTGTTTTGGCAGCAGTTGGCACAGCCTATTGCAAGACCATACAGGGGATGCAAACGGTTATTTTATGCTGGTGAATGCCTCCATACAGCCCAGCGATTTTTATGTTGACACGGTTAGGGGTTTATGCCCCGGCACTACATTTGAATTTGCCGCTTGGATAACCAATGTAATTACCCCCGGTTCCTGCGGTGGTAACAGCATACAGCCAAACATAACCTTTACCATAGAAACAAAGACAGGGGTGGTGTTGTCTAGCTTTAATTCTGGCAATATCGCACCAACGCAAGCAATATCATGGCAGCAGTACGGCCTTTTTTTTAAAACACCTGCCGGGGTAAGCGACGTAGTGGTAAGAATGAAAAACAACGCGCCGGGCGGTTGCGGTAACGATTTGGCATTGGACGATATAACCTTCCGCCCTTGCGGGCCATTGATAAATTCAAGTATTAACGGGTTAGGTTCGGCTATCAATTTGTGCGAGGGTGATACCACATCGGTTAAACTCTCAGCCCAAACTTCTGGTGGTTACACATCGCCCCAATACCAGTGGCAAATAAGCACCGACAATGGCGGTACCTGGGCTGATATACCCGGTGCTGACGCGACCGAATATAAAAGGTTGCCTACCAAGGCAGGCAAATACCTTTACCGGATGGCAGTTGCCGAGGCAGGCAATATTGGCCTGTCAACCTGCCGGGTGGTGTCCACGGCACTTACCGTTACGGTAAACCCGTTGCCGGTGCCTGCCGCAGGCAACGATGGGCCTAAATGCGCAGGTAGTTCATTCAACTTAACGGCGGGCGGGGGCAGCACATATTTATGGACCGGGCCAGGTAATTTTAAAGCTGCCACGCAAGCGGCAGTTGCAGCCAACGGCGCAAATGGCGCAAAGTATTATGTGGCTGTAACCAACTCTTACAATTGCACAGCAAAAGATTCTACCGTGTTGGTAGCCTATCCAAACCCAGTGGCCTCTTTTAAAAGCGGCCTGCCTGCCTGTGAAGGCAGCGCGGTAGGTTTTACCAACCAAAGCACTGTGGCGGTAGGTGAAACCATTACAAATTACCAATGGCTACTGGGGGATGGTGCAACCTCTTCCGCCACCAACCCCGCCCATGTGTATGCCAAGGCCAACAGCTACAATGTTGGCTTGTTGGTAACCACCAATTTGGGGTGTAAAGACAGTATAACCCAAGCCGTGGCCGTGCATTATTTGCCACAACCCGCATTTGTGTTGCCCAAGGTTTGCCTTAGCGACCCCTTTGCGGTTTTTACCGATGCCTCCACCATTGGCGACACCAGCCAGGCCGGCTTTACTTACCTGTGGAACTTTGGCGACCCCAATGCCACGGTTGTAAACCCCAATTCGTCAACAAGCCAAAGCCCCAAGCACAGCTATACCGCAACGGGTGTTTTTAATGTGCGGTTAACGGTAACGTCCAACAACGGCTGTGTGCGTGACACGATAGAGCCTTTTACAGTAAACGGGGCCTTCCCCAAAGCGGCGTTTGCGTTAAACAACGGCGGCAGCATTTGCAGCAACACCCGCTTGGTACTCACCGACAATTCTGCTGTTAATTTTGGCAGCATCACGAGCATTGTGGTGTATTGGGATTACAATAACGCCCCCTTGGATAAACTAACGGATGACAGCACCAAGCTCGGCAAGCAATACACCAAACAATACCCGGTTTTTGATAACCCTGCCACCAAAAATTATGCGATACACTATGTGGCATCGTCGGGCATAAACTGTATCAGCGAAATTGACACGGTGGTAACCCTAAAGGCCAGCCCTTTGGTAAGTTTCGCCACCCTTGGCCCTGTTTGCGAAGGTGTGGCACCGTTTAACATTACCCAAGGCACCGAAAGCAACGGTGTTTCGGGAGCTGGGTTTTATAGAGGCAGGGGGGTGGATTCCGCCGGCGTTTTTAACCCTCAGCAGGCCGGCGTAGGGTTGGATACCCTGGGGTACACCATTGCTTTTGGCAACGGGTGCAGGGACTCTGTCCAGCAGGCACAATTGGTATACGCCCAGCCAGTAGCCGATGCGGGCCCTGGCAGGCAGTTGCTGCAAGGGGGCAGTTTGGTAATTGCTGCAACTGCCAGTGGTAATAACCCCAAGTACTTGTGGACCCCGAATACTTTTATTGACAACAATACTTTATTAACGCCTTCTGTTTCCCCAGTGGCTGATATTACTTATACGCTGGCGGTAACCTCCGCTGATGGCTGCCTTGCAAAAGATTCCATGCTGGTAACCGTGCTAAAAACGCCGTTGATACCCAACGCGTTTTCGCCAAATGGTGACGGTATTAACGATTATTGGATGATAAATTACCTAAACAGCTATGCCAACGTAACCGTGCAGGTATTTAACCGCTACGGGCAGCAGGTATTTGCCAGCAAAGGCTACAGCAACCCTTGGGACGGCACCGTTAACGGCAAGCCCCTGCCTATTGGCACGTACTATTACATTATTGACCGCAAAGTTGCTGGGGCGGGTGTGTTAACTGGGTGGGTGGCAATAGTAAAATAAAAACCCATTCCTACATGTTGCCATGGGGGAATGGGCATTGTTGCTGCTAAATGGCTTTATAAACTACCAACCGCCTTTATAAAATCGCTTACCAGGTAGCTTATAAGCTTCCCGGTACTTTCATCGCGGCGGCCGTCTTCCAATTGGGTGGCACCTTCGCTTATGTGCAGGTATGCCGGTTTGCAGTCTGCCGCAGCATAACTTACGTATTGCCTGGCATGCAACGGTTTTATGCCCAATGGGGAGGCTGCGCTGCTAAGTGTATGTTCTATACAATCAAGGTCAAGCTCTATGCCGCAGTAGCTGTCGGCGGTAAAATCGGTGGCATGGGCAACGGCCTGCATAAAGCTGCGTTTTTCATGCAAAAAAATATCTTCGTAGGTAATCACATCCAAAAAAGGGTCGTTCACAATATCAAGCCAAACGTTTTGGGGTAGGTAGTTTTCATGCAGGCCCACCACGCAGTATTTATCCAGGTATCCGTCTTCGTCGGCATACCTAAAACCGTTGCCGCTGTGCCTGCCCTCTATAGGCCTAAAATCTGCATGTGCGTCAAGATTGATGGCATTTATTTGCGCCAGTGGTATTATGCCCGCTTTAAACAGGCCTTTTGCAGCACCCTTAATGCAGCCATAGGCATTGTTGTGGCCGCCGCCTATAACAATCGGTATTTTGTTGTAGTGGGTAATTAATTTTACAACATGCTCCACGGCAGTGTCAATAGGGTTTACGGCGTGCCTATAGGCCTCAAGGCGTTCCTCGGCGGTTTGCGCGTTGTTTTCTATCAAGGCGGCCAGCCCAGTAAAGTCTAAATGCCCCAGCAGCAGTACATCGTCGCCCGCAAAAAAATCGTTGCTTTGGATGTTTACAAACGATTCTAAAAACGGCACCCAGGCTGTGGACGCGCCGCCAACACCCATGTTTGCTTTTACGCCAATGTCTTCCGGCACGCCGATGATTACGAATTTTGCTTTTGCGTTAGCTATGGATGTTTCAATATTTGTAGGGTCTTGGGCAACCAAAAGGCGTTCGCCAATTTTGGTTTCGAACCTGCGGAGGCGTGTGATAGAAAGCACATCGTGCCTGTTGTACACTTTTAAATATTGCATGGCAATCAATTTTAAGTCGTTAGAAATCGTTCTGCGGCAAGTCGCCAGGCTGCTTGCGGTTAAATATAACGCCCAGTGTCATAATAAACCCTGTTACCAAAATAACGAAAAACAAAATGCTGTCATTAAAAGCCGTTAGGCGGAATGATGCAGGAATTTTATAAAATAACAAAATAGTTATCAAACCACGGGGAATAAAAAGCGTTTCGGGGTAAACATTCTGTTTAAGAAACAATTTTAGGTATAAAAAACGCACCAGTAGCAATATAGCCACAATAATACTGCCTGCAACCACTACTTCTTTGTTGTTGATGGCTTCTATTTTAATGGTGAACCCGAACAGAATAAAGAAAAAGGTGCGTATAATAAATGCCGTCTCGGCGGTGATGGAGTGTAGCAGGCGCAAGGTTTCCTCCACTTTTTCTGTAGGGAAAAAACGGCGTGCCGCTGGAATTTTTATGATATTCCAATTGTTTACCAGCAGCCCGAATATAAGGATGATGAGTAAAGACGGAAGGCCGAGCATTTTGCCGCCCTCGTACAACATGATAAGCAAAGCGAACACGAGGAAGAACTTTATGTTCATTTTGGTGCGGGTAAGCAGCAAAAAGAGCAACACCGAAAAAACGACTGAAAGCAACACCGCCACTATGATATTGATGCCGAATAAGCCAAGGGATGCTGCGCTTATGCTGTTGGCTGTTACATAATTAAACGCAATTATGCCCAAGATGTCAGAAAACGCAGCCTCGTATACTAAAAACTCTTTTTTTGCCTGCGCAAGGTGCTGGAGGCTTGGTATTACAATGGAACTGCTCATAATGGAAAGTGGTATGGCGTACACCACGCATTTAGCAATGCCCTCGTGCAACCAATAGTAAAGGCCAGCCGTAATACCGCCTACTGAAAACAATAGGATGAACAAAGCTGCAAAAAAGGAGTTTCCGATCAATTGAAATTTATCACCGGTCACCTTAAGGTCCAAGCCAGCTTCTAACACAATCATAACCAATCCAATAACACCCAGCAACTCCACCAGGTTTTCCGGTAAATTTATTTGCCAGCCCTGCCAGGTGGCTAAATACCTAAAAACAATACCCGTAGTAAGCAGCAACAAAACCGAGGGGATTTTTATATAACGGGAAATGATAGAAAAAAGATACGATAATACTACCACAGAGCAGAAAGTAATGATTAATATTTCAGTTGAAATGTTTTTCATACCGTTTTGCAGTTAAGCAGTTCTTATTGTTCGCAAACATACCATAGCCACGTAATTAAGATACAATGTAAGGTAAATTAACCGGATGCCATTACTTTGCTAATGTTAAAATACCAAAGCAGCTTAGCTGCTGCAGACATTGGGCTAAATAGTTTTGGTTTTTACTCCGTTTATAAGCAAAATAGCCGGCGCAAAGGGCAATAAAAATAGCTTTTGGTTTTTACAAAAAAAATAGCTAATTATATCGTTGAAAGTATACTTCCAAAAAACACCCCATGTTTAAAAACTATTGTAGAACGGCCTACCGTAACCTGGTAAATAGGGCTTGGTTTACCTTGGTGAATATAGTTGGGCTGGCTATTGGCATAGCTTGCTGCCTGTTATTGTTTAAATATGTGTCGTACGAAAAAAATTATGACGGTTATGCAAAAGGTAAACCCTATTACCGGCTGCGGCTTGATAATTATGAGCAGGGCCGGCTGCAATGGCAGGCCGCCACCTGCTACCCAATAACCGGGCCGTATATGAAACGGGATTTTGCAGAGGTGGAATCTTTTTGCCGCCTAAAAAATGCAGCCATGCTTTTTAGCAATGATGCCAAGCAGGTAAAATTTTCTGAAACCAAGGGCTTTTTTGCAGACACTTCGGTTTTTAACATGTTGGATGTGCAATTGATTGGAGGGGCGGCCAGCAACACGCTGTTGGGGCCCGATAAAATGGTGATGAGTGAAAGCATGGCTTTTAAATATTTTGGGCAGGGGGCTGCTGTGGGTAAAATACTCACCATACGCGATGCCCAAAATACACAGCATTACCAAGTTACAGGCGTGTTTAAAAACTATCCCGCCAATTCGCACCTTGTTATTGATTACCTTGTTTCTTACGCCACTTTGGGTAAAATAAAAAGGCTGCAGGGGGATACTACCAACCCAACCGAAACACAGTGGGGGTGGTACGATTTTTACACTTACATAAAACTAACACCTGGCGCGGATTATAGGCAGTTGGAAGCTAAATTGCCTGCATTTTGTACCCGCTATTACCCCGACCTTAATTGGGCCAAGATGAACAAAGCCCATGACGAGCTGCACCTGCTGCCTGTTGCGGATATACACCTTAATTCAAATTATTTTCAAGAGGCAGAAATCAATGGGAGTGCCAGCAATGTTAACCTGCTATTTGTTATAGCCCTATTTATTTTGGCCAAAGCCTGGATAAACTACATAAACCTAGCCACTGCGCGTTCGGTGGAAAGGGCAAGGGAGGTTGGTATGCGCAAAGTGCTGGGTGCAACGCGCAGCAGCCTGGTTAAACAGTTTTTGGCCGAAAGCATCATGCTTAATGCAACCGCACTAGTGTTTGCACTGCTAACCGTATTGGTAGTAACCCCACTATTTAACCGTTTTATAGGGCATGCTGCCGCACCGGCTTTGTTTACTATTAACGGGGGGTACTGGCTGCTGTTTTTTGGCATTTTTGTGGCCGGAGCGCTTTTGTCGGGCCTTTACCCCGCTTTTATTTTGTCGGGCTACCAGCCTGTCAAAGTGTTGAAAGGTGCGTTTAAAAATGTAGGCGGTAGTTTGGCATTTCGCAAAGCCCTTATTGTTCTGCAATTTGCCACCTCCATCATACTTATTGCAGGTACTTTGGTGGTTTACAAGCAAGTACGCTTTATGCGTAGCAAAGCCTTGGGCTTTAATGCAACACAAACCTTGGTAGTAAATGGCGCGGGGGCCATAAACGACAGTTTGTATAGGCATATTTACCACGCGTTTAAAACAGAGGTACTCCGGCTGCCGGGGGTAAAAAGCATAACAGCATCCACCAATGTTATGGGGCAGGAAATAAGCTGGACAATGGATTTGAAAAGAATGGGCAGTATTGGAAAAACCTATACGGTGTACAACCTTGGCATTGATTATGACTTCATAAATGCCTATGCAATGAAAATAGTTGCCGGGCGGGGTTTTTCAAAAAACTTTGGCACGGATAAAACGGCGGCCATACTCAATGAGGCATCAGTTAAGCTGCTGGGCTACAAAAACCCAGAGGCCGCCATTAACACAAAAATTGTGGAAGGGCTTAGCGATACCCTTACCGTGGTTGGGGTGGTAACTGATTTTCACCACTTGGGGCTGCAAAAAGCGATTGACCCACAGCTTTTACTGCCTATGGACGACACTAGGGAGTATTATTTGATTCCCAGTGAGCAAAATTATTATTCCTTAAAGCTTTCCCCCGCCAATATGCAGCAAACCATTGGCTCCATCAGGGATTTGTGGGGGCGTTATTTTCCCAACGACCCTTTTAACTTCTTTTTTTTGGATGAATATTATAACAAGCAGTACGAAGCTAGCGGCCTTTTTGGGCGTGTATTTGGCGTGTTTGCCTTGCTGGCGATATTGATAGCCTGTTTCGGACTGTCTGGCCTTTCTGCCTATAATGTTTTGCAGCGTACCAAAGAAATTGGGATACGCAAGGTGGTTGGCGCATCTGTAAACAGTCTGTTATACTTGCTGTGTAAAGATTTTTTGCTGCTTGTGTTTTTTGCTTTTGTTATTGCCTGTCCGTTGGCTTGGTGGGGCATGGGCACATGGCTGCAAGGTTTTGCATACCGTGTTTCTATGGGTGTTTGGGTGTTTTTGGCAGCTGGTATTTTGGCTGGTATAACCGCCTTAGCCACCATTGTTTCCCAAGCCCTTAAGGCAGCCTGGGCCAACCCCGTAGTTAGCCTGCGAAATGAGTAATATGGATACAATGCGGCTACTAAAATGCGTTGACCACAAGCGGTAAGGATTACATTAAAAAAAACTGCCGCTAAGGAACACTATGTTTAAAATAGCCCTAAAGGGTTATACAACACCGCAGTGCCAACCAACAGCCATTTTAGTGTTATTTTCGGGAAAATACTGTTAATGACACGGAATATGTTTTTCCGCATTGGCACCAGAACTATTGAAGGATGAGGTTTCTTGCTTGCCCAGCTTTACAAATCAAGGGATACCCAAGTCATTCAGCCATTTTAATACCCAATTTTCCGCCAAAGCTCCAGCCAGTCAATCAT
>CAIRZB010000056.1 GCA_903882935.1 uncultured Parafilimonas sp.
CGAAATATTACAGATTTTGAGCATCTCTATTTTCGAAAAAATGCCCATAAATCAACTGTTTCAGCTCACTCAATTACAATATTTCAAAGAACAGAATCATAACCAATTGAATATGTTCGACTTATGACGCAACGCTAATGTTAAAAAGTGTATCTTTTTCAGTTGGAAAAAATGACACGGTTTTCGTAGCTTACGACAATGATACTATAATTGTATCAAACAAGAAAAAAGCATTTATCTCATTCGTAGATTTTGCAACATACGCAAAGAAATTGAATGCGATACGTCTTAAAGAAAATGATCTTCTGTTGAACTCTATTATGGATAAAAAGGTATTTGGTGGTGGAATGTATAGTTGGCAAAAAAAAAGGCAGATAGATTATAATACGTATGATAGCATAGGAACAAAAATAAAAATAAACAATATAGCTATATTCAGAGAAGAAAAAAGAATTCTTGACTCATTGTTTAGAAATGGCCTAATAAATAAACAATATTTAGACTGGGCTACTTTGTTATCAAAGATTGGTAAAATATCTATTGCAAATACACTAAGCACCAATGGAGGTGTAAAAGATTTTAAAAACAATTATTTGCTTTACGAATTTATAAATGATAGTTTGATTGATGCAGAATTTAATGAATATCGCGGCATGCTAAGTTCTAATTTTATAAATGATGTCGTTCTAAAACGGAATAAAATAAAGTTTTCTAATACTCAGTATGGCTTTGATTATCGTAATGCTTTTGACTAAGCGAATCTTTATATAGCTGGAAGATCTTTGGAATTTGTTGAATTTCAAGCTTTACTCAAAATACGGGAACAGTATTCTTATAGTGTTTTCGATTTATACAAGCAGAAATTTCTATCAAAAGTGTCTGATACTTTACTAGTGAACTATATCAAAAATAATTTTGAAACTAGTAAAAAGAAAGACGTTTCAATACCTGATAGCGATGTTATAAAAAATTCAGATGGCAAATATTTTTCTTTAAGTGAAATAACAGGTAAGGGAAAGATAGTTTATGTTGATTTTTGGGCCTCATGGTGTATACCCTGCAGAGAAGAAATGCCTAAATCAATTGAATTGATAAAAAGGATTGATACTAATAAAATAGATATAATATTTTTATCAATTGATGAAGATAGAAGTAAGTGGATTGCAGCTAATAGTCAAGTGGGATTGGCAAATTACAATAAAAGCTATATTTTAGTAAATCCAAGAGAATCAAAGATAGTAAATAAAAACTCAATTTTCTCTATTCCTAGATATATGATTTTTGATAAAAGCGGCGGCATACTTTATAAAGATGCCCCGAGTGCAAGCTCGAAGGACATAGCGAGTATCTTATTAAATTGTGAAAGTAGATAATAAAGCATACGTAAATAAAAAAAGAACAAAAATTCAACTCATAGTTTTCTGTAACACGCAGCAAATTTGCGACAAATTAACTATTTTAAATCCTTTTTTTAAAAGGCGGATAAATCCAATCTATATTGAAATCTTTTCCTTTCTACCGTCAACTTAACGCCATGGATTGTGGCCCCACCTGCCTACGCATGGTGGCCAAATACTATGGCAAACATTACAATACGGATGGCATACGGCAGGTGGCCGGTTTTAGCAAGGAGGGCGTTAGCATGCTGGGCTTAAGCGAAGCCGCTGAAAAGCAAGGCTTCCGTACGCGGGGGGTAAAGCTTACTTACGGCCAATTGACTAAAGACGCACCACTGCCTTGCATATTGCATTGGGGGCAGGATCATTTTGTGGTCCTGCTCCCCCTCTCCACCCCGTGGAGAGGGGGCCGGGGGGTGAGGGCGATGAGGCCTGCCGACCCCGCGAAAGGCATCGTCACACTTACAAAAGATCAATTCATACAACATTGGGCAAGCGCTACAGAAGACAATGGTGACAATGTAGGCATAGCGTTATTATTAGAACCCACGCCGGCATTTTATGCCCAGGAGGGTGAGAAAGAAAATAAGCTAAGCTGGGGGCTTGTGTTGCAATACCTGCGCCAAAGCCGATGGCAGATAACCCAAGTGTTTATAGCCTTGCTGGTTACATCGCTATTGCAACTCATCTTCCCCTTCCTTACCCAAAGCATTGTTGACACAGGCATAAACACCCAAAACCTACAATACATAACCGTGGTGTTAATAGCACAGCTAATGTTGGTGTTCAGCCGCAGTATTGTTGATTTTATTCGCAACCGACTGCTGTTGCATGTGTCAACCATTGTTAACCTTTCCATCCTGTCTGACTTTTGGATAAAACTCACGCGCCTGCCCCTAAGTTATTTCGACAGCCACCACACCGGCGACACCATGCAGCGCATTAGCGACAATAAGCAAATACAAAATTTTCTTACTGGTAATGCTTTAAATACACTGTTTTCATTATTCAACTTTGTCATATACTCCTTGGTGTTGTTAGGGTATAACACCAACATATTTTTTGTTTTTGCGGTTGGCAGTATTCTATATTTCGCTTGGGTACAATTGTTCTTGCGCATACGCAGAAAAATAAACTACCAAACCTTCCATATTTCTGCCAAGGAAAACAACGCCACGCTGCAGTTGGTGCAGGGCATGCAGGAAATTAGGCTTAACAATGCCGAGCAGTTAAAACGGTGGGAATGGGAAAACATACAGGCGGGCATATTTAAACTTAATTTTAAAACCCTCACTTACAGCCAGGTGCAGCAGGCGGGGGCGTTGCTGATAAACCAAGGCAAGGATATTGTGATAACCTTTTTGGTTGCCCGCCTGGTTATTGAAGGGCAGTTAACATTGGGTATGATGCTGGCCATACAATATATTCTGGGCCAGCTTAGCAGCCCGATTGAACAGTTTGTAAGCTTTGCACAAAGCGCACAGGATGCCAAAATAAGCATGGAGCGCCTGAATGAAATACACCAATTGCCCGATGAGGAAAAAAGGGATGCCAGTTATATAAGCACGTTGCCTGAAAATAAAACAATTACTTTTAACAGTCTTAGTTTTACATACCCCGGCGCGGGAAACGAGCCTGTGTTAAACAATATTAACCTGCAAATACCAGAGGGCGCTGTAACGGCCATTGTGGGGGTAAGCGGCAGCGGTAAAACTACCCTGTTAAAGTTGTTGTTGAAATTTTATGAGCATTACACGGGTGAAGTAAAGGTGGGCAATACCAGTTTTAAATACATAAGTGCTTCCTTTTGGCGCAGGCAGTGCGGCGCGGTGTTGCAAGACGGGTACATTTTTAACGACGCCATTGCGCGTAATATTGCCGTTGGTGATGAAGTGCCTGACTATGCTACTTTGTTGAATGCCTGCAAAACAGCCAATATCCTGGCATTTATCGAATCGTTGCCCAATGGGTTTAATACAAAATTAGGCAGCGACGGTGTAGGTATAAGCCAAGGGCAGAAACAACGCCTGCTGATAGCCCGTGCCATATATAAAAACCCGGCCTACTTATTTTTTGACGAGGCCACGAACGCGCTGGATGCCAATAACGAAAAGGCCATCGTTGAAAACTTACAGGCTTTTTTTAAGGGCCGCACGGTTATTATAGTGGCGCACCGCCTTAGCACGGTTAAAAATGCCGATAAAATAGTTGTGCTGCACCAAGGCCAAATAGTGGAAGAGGGTACCCACCAGCAATTATCGCAAAGCAGGGGCCGGTATTACGAGTTGGTAAAAAACCAGTTAGAACTGGGGAATTGAGCGATGAACCCTAATGCCCCCAATCCCCTAAAGGGGGGTAGAAACACTGCATTAAAGCACCTTTAGTCCATTGGGACTCCTTTGGAGGGATGGGGGCATGATGAAAAACTAGACAAATGGAAGAAATTAACATCAAAATGGATACTGCGATACCCACGCCCCCCGAAGGGTTGAACAACACTTCATATTTGCCTGAATCATCTGGGCTAAGGTCGGCGGCAAGGTCAGAGGCCGTGCAGGAAATCATTTCAAGGCGGCCTGGGTTTTTGGAGAAATGGGCCTTATGGCTTTTTGTGCTTATGCTGTTATTGTTGTTTGCGGGTACCTGGTATGTAAAATACCCCGACTTGGTGCAAACAAACGCCTTTCTTACCGGCAACAATGCCCCTAAGGAGATTGTTGCTAGGCAGGATGGCAAACTGGTCCGGTTGTTTGTGGCCAACGACAGTGCTGTGGCACAAGGGCAGATGGTTGCTTGGTTGGAAAGTACCGCCAGCCATGCCGAGGTGCTTAAGCTGTCAGCTCTTGTAGAAAAAAGTACCCAATTGCTGGCCAGTAACCAAACGGAGAACGTATCGGCCATGTTTGAAAATATATTTGGCAACTTGGGCGAACTGCAGCCGGGTTACCAGCAGTTTATTACTGCGCTGCAGCAGTTTAACGACTACCTTATTAATGGCTACTATTATAAGCGTAAACAGGTGTTGTTTGAAGACCTGGCATTTTTACAAAAAATGACTGTGTCGCTGGTGCAACAAAAAGTTATAATGCAGCAAGATATACAGCTAACCCAGGAGGCTTTTGACGCCAACAGCAAATTGTATCAGGATAAAGTGATTTCTAAACAGGATTTCCGCGACCAAAAAGCAAAATTGCTGGGCAAGCAAATGAGCATGCCGCAGATAGATGCATCTTTGCTAACCAACGAAAACGCCCAAACCGCAAAAAAAAAGGAAATTGATGAGTTGGAGCATGCCATATCCCTGCAAAAAAACATTTTTCGCCAAGCTTTGCAAACCTTTAAAAGCCTAACTGACGATTGGAAAAGGAAATTTATTATTTCAGCACCCGTGGCAGGCAAAATTGTTTTTATTGTGCCCTTGCAGGAAAACCAGTTTTTGCAGTCAGGCAAAACTTTGGGTTATGTAAACCCTGTGGGCAGCCGTTATTATGCCCAAGTTACACTGCCGCAAGCCAATTTTGGCAAAATTGATACCGGTGAAAGGGTGCAGTTGCGTTTTGTCGCGTACCCCTACCAAGAATTTGGTTATGTGGAAGGGCGGCTGGACTATATTTCAAAAGTACCCTCAGACAGTGGGTTTTTAGCCAATATATCTCTGCCCAAAGGGCTAATTACCAATTACAACAAGGCCGTACAATACAGAAGCGGGTTAAAATGCCAAGCTTTAATTATTACAAAAGATGCCCGATTGCTACAACGTTTTTACTACAACATTGTAAAATGGGGCCAACGGTAAAATAAAAGCATGTAAGTAAAGTGCTGGCTGTGCGGCCAGTGCCTAAGCCGCCTTGCCTGACGTTTGTAGGGCAATTTCAGCTTTTTCCTCTGCTTGGGGATGGCTTTCTATGGCCGTTTTAAGCAAGGTAAGGCCGCCAAACAATAGTGCTGCCGCAGGTACAATGCATACGGTAAGTAAGCTGGTATATATAAAATTAAGTTTGGGGTCGTCGGTAAGGGCATGTTTAAAGTCTAAGAAGAAAATGCCAATACCCAAGCCTATGGCGGAAATCAACAGAATGGTTGTCCATTTTAACAGATGTAGAAAGATGAATTTAAGCATAATAGTACAGTTAGTATTGGGTTTGTTAAATTAAATATATTTTAAATATATTTTTATTGTATAAATTTATGAATAAAATAACATTTGAATAGCTAAAATTTTACATATTTTATTGGTTAATACGAATGTGGTTTTGTTTGGCGCTGATTTTAGCGTAGCATACCCTGCATAATTCATTACCTCGACACCCTTTTTTAAACACGTATATTTGGCTTGGTGGGCTATGATTTCTTCCAATGGTTTACAGGGTAACGCCGCAGGTTATTTGTATTGCTGCTCCCTGCGCCGCTAATCCGTTCAAATAATGGGCCATGCCTAACGCAGTTTTAATTACTTTTAACGCCCTACCAAAACAACATTTGTTATGCCACAAAGCCAACTTCCCCCCATCACCACAAGTATTGCCCCTTGGCTATCTGTTAAGGGCAGCGCCAAAGCCGTTGCCTTTTACAAACAGGCCTTCGGTGCTATTGAAACATTTCATTTGGAAGACCCCGACGGTAACGTAGTAGCCAAGCTGTCGGTAGGCGGGGCCGAGTTTTGGTTGGGCGACGAATCGCCCGAGCACGGCAATTTCAGTCCCGCCGCCTTGGGTGGTGGCTCGGTGCGGATGGTATTAACCATCGCCGACCCCGATGCTATGTTTGCACAGGCCATGGCGGCTGGTGCAGTGTCGGTTTTTCCGGTAGGGGAGGACTATGGCTGGCGCTTGGGCAGGCTGGTTGACCCTTTTGGCCACCATTGGGAAATAGGCAGGCCATTATAAACAATAGGGATGGCCGCCATTTATGGTGCCATCCCTATTGCAGATGTTTTTTTAAAAGAAAACGCTTACGCTAAGTTTGGCTGCAAGGGGTGTGCCTGGTGTAAAACATATTTCGTCAACCGGCTGTGCCTCGCCTTTTAAACGGGTTAGGGTGTCAAACTGGGTTTCTTTCCACCGGGTGTTTAACACATTATTTACCACCAGCCCAATTTCGTATTTGGGTTTGGTGTAATTAAGCACGGCATCGGTAATAAAATAACCTTTAGCCGTTAAACTATAATCCTCATTGGCGGGCCGGTCGCTCACTAACCGGTACCGCAGGCTGCCGTTTAAGCCGTTTTTGGCTGTGTAGGTAATGCCGCCGGTGCTGGTTACTACTGGTGCCAAGGGTATAAAGTTTTGGCCTTTGGGGGCATCAATCGTGCGGCCATGGGCATAATTTATATCCATATCAATATATAGTCGGCGCCAGGGCTGGTACCTTCCACTAAAGTCAAACCCCACCCGGCGTGTTTTGCCATTAAACTGCACGTCACCACCATCGCCGCCGTATACAAATTCCTGCTGTAGGTACACATACCATATAGCCGCGTTTACCAGTAGGTTGCTTGCAGGCTTAAATACCACGCCCAAGTCGGCCCCGTAGGCAGCGGGCAGTATTTGGTAGCCATGTTCTACCACCACCGCCCGCGTATCGTTTGAGTGGAAGCCCCGGCCCGCCGTAACATACAATTGCAGCCCGTTATTTACATGGTAATAAAAATTCAGCTTGGGGCTTACCGTATTGGCGTTGGCCTTGTACAGGCCGGTGCCGGCCAGCGTGGTGTCTGTTGCTAACTTGTTATAATATTGGTGGTAAAATTGGTCAAAACGCAAGCCAGCATTAATGCTAAAGTGGTTGTTAAACGCCACTGTTTCAGATAAATAAGGCGACAGGCTCCATTCCGTAATGTCGCCTAATTTTATCTTGCCGAGGGTAATATACCGGTCACGCGTGTGGCTCAGTTCGGAGTTATGCGTTAGGTCGCCCCGTACATTCAGCCCTGCCTCGGTGGTTATTTTGGTGCCACCCACAAAAGCGGTGTGGCTATAACTGCCATTGTAGCCAAGTAGGTTCCGCGCCTCTCGTTGCCTAATTTCATCGCCGTTTGTGGTGTCAACCAAATAAAAAGTAAAATTGGTATGTAAGTCAAAATGGTAGTTGCTGTAGTATAGTTGGTTTTTAATTATGCCGCCGTTGTTTAGGGTGGTCACCAGTTGTGCGTTTATATTGTTGCGGTAGGTTAAGCCGCCTTCGTAGGGGTCAACCGCACCATAAAAGCCAATCAACCCTTTGTTCACGGCTCGGTCGGGTATTTGGCCGGATGCGTTCCATTTGCTCCAAAATGCAGTGGCCGATACGCTTAGGTAGTTGTGTGCCGACAGCCTGCCGTTGTACTTGGTAAAAAAATTAAAGCGATTAAAATGCTGTGGGTTGTCAAAATACGCATCTGAATACCGGTACTCGCTTGCAACGTACCAAGACTGTTGTTTTGCCTTCGCTGTACTACCCAACAGGTTAAACATGGCCAAAGCCCTAAAGGTGTTAAACATGCCGCCTTCCAACTTAACCGTGTTGCTCTGCAAGGCATTGCGGGTGTTAAAATCAACAAAGCCTGTCGTGCCAAAATCGCCTTTGGCGGCCGTATAAGGGCCCTTTTTAAAATCAACGGTTTCAATCGTTTCGGGAATAATGAAGTGGCTGTCGGCAAAGCCCTGGCCGTGTGCGTGGGAGGCCATGTTAATGGGCAGTCCGTCAACATCCATCCTAAAATCGGTGCCATGGTCACAGTCAAAGCCGCGCAAAAAAACCTGTTCTGCCTTGCCGCCGCCTTGGTGCTGCCCAATTACAATACCCGGTATAATGCGCAATACTTCTTGCGAATTGGTGATGCCACGCATGGCTATATCTGTTTTGCCAATGGCTTTGTATTGGTCGCCCGCCTTTGTAAAAACGGTTACATCTTTTAACTCGGTTTGCTTTTGGGTAATTGCCAAGGTGTATGCTTTAATTAAACCCGGCAGGGGAAAATTTTGCTCAGCATAGCCGATGTTGCTAACCGTAACGGAGCTTGGTGTGCCGGGCTGGCCTTTAAAAATAAATCTACCGGTTACATCGGTAATGGTTACTGTATTGGCGGGCAGTAAGGTAACTGCCGCGCCTTCAATGGGCATGTTGGTTTTTTTGTCAACCACAGTGCCTTGTATAAAATTTTGGCCCCAAACCGCACTGCATAGCAGCACGGCCGTTATTGTGGCAGTTAGTATTTTAAACATAAAAAAGTAAATTTATGGCATTTTAATACCCGGTTGGCACCGCATGGTTGTGCCTAACACTTTTCAATAAAAAATTTGTTAAATAGGCCATTGGCCTAGTGTGGTATCATCAATACATCACATTGCACTGCAAATTATGGTTAGCCATTTTTGGGGGCGGTGCTGTTATTGAAATAAACCCGGGTATTCTTTCGCACTTCAACACGGTGTAGCGGTTTTTATTTGTAGGTTGTGTTATGCTGTAGGTGGCTGCTTTAGCGGGTATATGCCAAGGTGCGGCGGGCGCGGGTTTGCTGGTTGTTTGGTTTTTGTCGCCGGTTGCATGTTGCGCGGCATTATCTGCCATTACTGACTGTAAATGGTTAGCCCCGTATTTGGCATGTACAGTGGCTATGTGTATGGCCTCGTTAAAAGTATGCCCCCAAGCATCGCTTACTATAGGCAAAAGCGGCCTAAGCATAACTGTTAGGTATAACAACAGCAGGTAATATGCAAGGGGAAATCTCATGAATATTCGTAGCAGGCTTTTGTTGGCTTATCATGATATACGGATAGAAAGCCTTTTTGGATTGTAGCTTTTTTCAAAAAATTGCGGGGCAATCCGCCATCATAAAATTATTAATTAAAGGGTTACCTACAAAGCCAGTGTTTCAAAGTTGTAAAAATGGTGGCTAATAAAATACGGGTGCGCCGTTGGTTACCAATTACTGGGATGGGCGGGTTGTACAAAACCAAATATTAGCAGCATCCCCAGTTGCTGTAAGCGGTAAACCAGCGGCTGCCGATGCAGTGCAGGGCGGCGGCTGCCTTTTTTATCGCCGCAAATGGCTTAAAACCCTATCTTCGCAGCCGCAAAAAGCTCTTTAGGTACCATGATAAGCAGAAGAAACATACGGGTTAAGGTAATGCAGTTGTTATATGCCCTGGAGCCGCTGGATGGCGCAGGAGCCAAAACAGATTCGGCAAAAGCGTTGAAAAAACAATTAAACCAGTCCGCAGAATTGTTCATCTACCTCTTAAATTTTCTCACCGAGGTGGCCAGGTACGCCGAAGAAGATTCGCTAAAAAGGGCTGCCAAAAACCTGCCTTCATCCAACGACTTAAATGTAAATACAAAAATATCCGGCAACCAACTGTTGTGGAAGATTCTTGAAAGCCCCTCCTTTAAGCACGCCGTTGAAAATACGCGCGTTACATACGACGAAACCAAGGAGCAGGTGAAAAGAATTTACCAGGCACTGGCGGAAACTGAATTATATAAGCAATACACGCAACAGCAGGGTAGGGACAAAAACACCGAAAAGGATATTTTTACCTACATTTTCACCGACTTGATGTTGCCTGATGAAGACTTTATAACCCACTTGGAAGAGCATTTTACCAACTGGGATGATGATGCCGAAATGATGGACCAGTTGATGATGAATTTTTTGCAAAAACCTGCCGCTTTTAACCTGCAAGACATGGTAGGGGTGGAGAAATGGGATTTTGCGAGAGAGCTATTGAGGGCTGTTACCGAGAAAAAAGAATTTGTAACAGGGTTGATAAAACCAAAGCTGATTAACTGGGATGCCGATAGGATAGCCTTGTTAGATATGATTTTGATGCAAATGGGCGTGTGTGAGTTTTTATACTTTGAAACGATACCTACAAAGGTTACTATTAATGAATATATTGATATAGCCAAGGAATACAGCACCCCACAAAGCGGACAGTTTGTAAACGGTATTTTGGATAAGATACACAAGGAATTGCTGGCGGAGAATAAAATTCACAAAATTGATTTTAAGCAGAGGGCAAACCAATAATATTTTACTTTTGCGCACTATTTGGCTATTTTATGCAAAAAATAACGTTAATCATATTGGCCGTTGTTACATTGGCGGCATTGGCCTGTGGCAGCAACCAAAACCCCAATGCAGTTGCATTGCCTGCCACCATTAACCAAGAACACCAAAGCGACACAGCGAATTTTACCACCATGCAGTGGGTAGATTCGGTAAAAGACTTCGGCACCGTGCCTTTTGGTGAAAAAGTTAAAATCGTTTTCGGTTTTATTAATACAGGTAGCAAGCCCCTGTTCATATCAAACGTGAGGCCTGGTTGCGGCTGCACTTTGGCTGACTTTACCAAAAATGCAGTATTGCCAGGTGAAAAAGGCGAGGTAACGGCTGAATACGACAGTAACCACGGCATGCCCGGCCAGCAGGTGCATAAAACGGTAACCGTTACATGCAATGCCAAAAACCAAACCACCAGCGTGCTGGTTTTTACGGGTAATGTAAAACCCAAAAGTTAGCATAGTGGCAACGCATTTTATAAACTTCTCAATTTAAAAAACAAACAATGACTCTTTTGAACACAGTTTTATTATTGGCCCCGCCAGCGGGTGCCCAAGGTGGTGGCAGCACTTGGACAACCCCAGTTTTTATGGGTGGCATTATTTTGGTTTTTTGGTTATTTATGATACGCCCCCAAGCAAAAAAAGCCAAGGAACAAAAAAAATATATTGACAATTTAGCCAAAGGCGATAAAATTGTAACGCATGCGGGCATACACGGTACCATAAACAAGGTAAATGAAGACAATACCGTACAGTTGGAAACCAGCCCCGGCAGCTATATTAAGCTTGAAAAATCTGCTATCAGCCAAGAAATGAGCGCAGCATTGAACAAGCCCGCTGTTGTTGCAGACAAAAAATAACGGCGATTTGGGTAGATTAAAATAATTGTAAGGAAAGTGGGTGGCCACTTTCCTTTTTTTTGTTAGCAACCGGGTTTGCTGGTTGTGCAAGTGCTGCCACCGAATAATCCAATAAAATCATCTTAACCGTGGTGCTATGATTTTAAAAATAGGCCTCACAGGCGGCATCGGCAGTGGTAAAAGTACTGTGGCCGGCATTTTTAAGGTGCTGGGAATACCCGTTTTTGACGCAGACAGCACCGCAAAGGAAATAATGAACAACGATGAGGGCCTGCGGCAACAGATCATAAAAACATTTGGGGCAGAAACCTATGAGGGCGGTGTGCTGAACAGGCAATATTTGGCCGGTATTGTTTTCAACAACCCGTCTAAGCTGGAACAGCTGAACGCCATTGTACACCCTGCCACTATTGCCGCCGCAGAAAGGTGGATGACGCAACAAACGGCACCCTATGCAGTTAAAGAGGCCGCCCTACTTTTTGAATCTGGTTCAGCGGCAGGCCTGGATTACATTGTGGGGGTTTTTGCCCCCGAGGCACTGCGCATAAAACGGGTAATGGACAGGGACGGCGTGGGCAGGCAAGAGGTGTTAGCACGCATCAACCGGCAAATAGACGACGAAATAAAACGGCGCCTTTGTGATTTTGTGGTTATAAACGACGAGCAGCAACTGCTGATACCCCAGGTAGCGGCCTTGCATGAAAGATTTACCCAACATCAAAATACACTATGAAAAAGTCAGTGAAGGGCTGGGTAGTACTGCTATGCGCCAGCATGGTATTTTTTATAACCTCGGTTTACTTTATCATACCCAAGGCGGCAGCCATCACACTGCCTTTTCGTTGGAACCGTGTGCCATTGCAGCAAAAGCGCGCGTTGGTGCTGCAATATTTTGGCACCCCTGCCGATTCATCTGTACGATTGACTGATAAATGGGTGGCACCGCGCAACAACGGTACCTATGTGCTGAAAATTAATTACAGCAACGATTCGATAGCACAGGGCTACCGTTTGTATTATGACTACAAATGGTATTTTTTGGAAAAGGAATACCTACTGTCGCAAGATGAAGGCGATGAATAGCGTTTAAGGGCTTGTTGTTTTAAATCAACCCAAACGAAAAAAACGCTTTGTTGTAAACTCCCCGCCAAATAGCTTGCTGCTTATGCTAGCCGTTTAATCCATAAATAACATGCGGCAAACAAATAATTGCCTTAATTTACCACTTTAACTTGTTCACTTGTAAATATCGTGCTATGGCCGAAACGGTTGTGTCAATAATATTGGTGGCGGTGGTGGTTTATGTATCGCTAGGTGCGCTGTTCACCATCCTTTTTCAAATTAAGGGGCTGCATAAAATAGACGAGGCCACACATGGTTCGCCAATCGGTTTCCGGCTCATTATTATTCCGGGTTGCGTGTTGCTTTGGCCTGTATTGTTGGCAAAATGGATTAAAAGCGGCAACCAAAACCAGTCGGTAAGTCGGTAAATAAAATCAAAAACCATGGTAAAACCACTGCGCAAATGGCATATTCGTTTTTGGGCAATACTTGCGGTTGTTATTCCTGCCGGTATGGTTGCTGCCGTGTTGGCCCGGCCACAAACGGCAAGTAGCATTGTGTTACAGCCAGCCCCCAGCATAGCCTTGCCCTTAGTGCTTAAAACAATCAGCAAATCGGCTTATACGGCAAGCCTAAGGGCTAGTGTAGATACGGCTAAACTGCAATTACAACTGGTTAACAAAGCGGTGGTAACATCACCCACCCTGCTGGTGTATCAGGTGGGGGTGCCAAGCACTGCTGCAACCGGAACGGATACGTTGTTGGTTGGCAGGGTGGAGGCCACAGGCACTTATCAGTTTGCCTTGGCTAATGTAAGCGCAGGTGCCGTTAGGGTGGAGTTGTATGACATAATTCACCACACATTGATTGATACAATATCGTTTACTTATCAACCGCCAATTAAAAATTAGGGAGGCAACATGGGTGCGCATTACACGGCAGTAGGCTGGAACAGGCAAAAGAAAATATACGATTGGGTTATTTTTGCTTTTTGCGTAACCTATTTGGCTGTTTTTATTACTGTCACAGCTTTTGCAAACCCAGATTATACCTTCGAAACGGCGCTTATCCGTTCAACATCAACATTGGCGTTTCTGTTGCTCCATGTTATTTTAAGTATCGGCCCCCTGGCGCGGATCAACCATAAATTCCTACCCCTGCTGTATAACCGCCGCCATTTGGGCGTTACCATGTTTTTTGTGGCACTGGTACATGGCGGCTTCAGTATTTTGCAGTTTCATGCATTGGGTAACACAAACCCATTTCTGTCGCTTTTTTTATCAAACACACAATACAATTCCTTGCCAGGCTTCCCATTCCAAGCCTTGGGCTTTTTTGCGTTGTTGATATTGTTGTTGATGGCTGCCACCAGCCACGATTTTTGGCTGCATAACCTTTCCCCTAAAATGTGGAAAACCTTGCATATGCTTGTGTACCTGGCATACTTGCTTATTATAATGCATGTTATGTTGGGTGTTATACAGTACGAAACCAGCCCTGTGCTGGTTGTTTTATTGGCGTTGGGTGCCATAACAATTATCTCGCTGCACCTAATAGCTGGCATGAAGGAGGTTAAAAACGACCAAGTAGTTTATCCAAACCGTAAAGAAGGTTTTGTGCAGGTATGCCACATAAATGACATTGAAGACAGCCGCGCAAAAATGTTTTGCATCGGGGCTGAGCGCATCGCTGTTTTTAAAACTGCCGGCAAATTGTTTGCGGTAAGCAATGTTTGTAAACACCAAAACGGCCCCTTGGGGGAAGGTAAGGTGGTTGACGGCTGCATTACATGCCCTTGGCACGGTTACCAGTACCTGCCGCACAACGGCCAATCGCCGCCGCCCTTTAAGGAGCAGGTAAGCACATACGATGTAATGGTTAATGAAGGGTATGTATGGGTTAACCCCATTGCGTACCCGGAGGGGACAGAGCGGCCTGGCGCTTTGATAAATTTGCAAGTACCATAATACTTAAAACGATGACCGATAAAAAGCAAGATGAATTTTATATAGGCTGGGTGGGTAAAACACCACCAACATTTGCAGCCCTCACAAAAAGGTTTGTACTTGTTTTGTTGCCGGTAATTATTTTACTGGGGGTATTGCTTGCCGTTTCGCAAAAGAAATTTGGCACAGGTAATTTTGAATTTGGTACGCTTACGGAAGTAAGGGGCATTTATTTTGATAAGCCTGTGCCAAACCTTAGGGTTGTTACGGGCTTTGGTCTTGAGGGTAATAATTCGTTCGTAACCATTCCGTTAATCGGCTACGGTAAGTTTGGCGCAGACGGTGCTATTTCGGATATTGAAAAAGCGAAACACGCAGTGTTAAATGGTAAATGGATAACACTGAAGGGCACACTGTTGTACAACGATGGCAAGGCTTTGATGCAAGTTGACATTGGAGACAACCCAATAACAAATATCGCCGATGTAACGCCGCACCCAATGACAGTTGATAGCGAGCAATTGGGAAGCATAACGGTGAAGGGTGAAATAATTGACCCCAAATGCTATTTTGGTGTGATGAAACCAGGGGAGGGGAAGCCCCATGAAGATTGTGCCATCCGTTGCATATTGGGCGGCATGCCGCCTATGCTGCACGTGGTGGATGGCAGTGGCCGCATCAACTATTATTTTATTGTTGGCCATGATGGAGGCAAAATTAACAACAGCATTAAAAACTATATAGCCGGGCCCGTTGCAATTACGGGGAAAGCCATACAATATGGCGACTGGGTGGTGCTTTACACGGACGGGCCACAAAGCATAACCGCCATTTCAAAGTCAGCCCTTTGGCAGCCCAAAGGTAGCATAATGGCTTGTGCTGCCGGGGGTACACCGCTTAAAACGCCAACTTGCAGCGTTAGGTAAATGCTTTATCCGTCAGTTGTTCTACTATTATTATAACACCTACCGCGCTACCTAACTGTTCTAATATCTCCACGGTTTTATCCCAACTTTCATAAATAGCTGTTGCCAGTCGGCTACAAAAAGCCAAGTGGCCAGCACCAATTCCTATCATGGGGGTTGTTGTAAAAGCAATTCTCCAAAGCCTGTTAATATATCCCGCGCCATATTTATTTTATATAATCATTAATTTTAATCACCTTCAATTTGCAGAAAAGCCTAACTAACAATATGAAAAATTTACTTGTGTCAGGATTGTGTGTGTTGTCGTTTTTTTTGGTGCGGGCACAAACAGCAAAGCATGCATACCCCAGTGTTTTTTGGGAAATAACCGGCAATGGCCTAAAAACACCCAGCTATTTGTTTGGTACTATGCATGTTAGCAATAAGCTGGTTTTTCATTTGAACGATTCATTTTACAATGCCATCCAACGTTGCGACCAAGTGGCCCTGGAACTTAATCCGTTGCATTGGCAGCCGGACATGGTGAAGTTGGATGCGGCCCAAGCCGACCTGGGTGCTTATATGCGTGCCGGCTATAATGATTTTATAACGGAAAGCAGTTTTAAATTAGGCAAATACGACGATGATTTAAAGGCAGCCCTTACCGAACAGCCCACGCAAATTAACGGGCTGTTGTACCGTACCCAAGCAGCACAGGCCGACTATGAGGAGAACACGTACCTTGACTTGTATATTTACCAAACGGGGCGTAGGTTAGGTAAAAAGGCGGGCGGTGTGGAGGACTACTACGAAACGGAAAAGATTGTGTTTGAAGCATACCGCGACCAGGCCAAAGATAAAAATAAGCGCAAACCAGATACCGATGGAGAGTCTGGCTATTCCATCCAAAACAAGGTGCAGGATGCCTACCGCAGCGGCAATTTGGATTTGCTCGACTCTTTGGAGAAGCTCATGTTCACTTCCCCGGCATATGTGGAAAAATTTCTGTACAAGCGTAACGAAATACAGGCCAATTCCATAGATACCATTCTCAAAAAAAACTCCCTTTTTGTTGGCGTGGGTGCTGCCCATTTGCCTGGTAAACGCGGAGTGATAGAGCTGCTGCGCAAAAAAGGGTATATGCTTCGCCCCATTACCATGCAAGACAGGGATGCCGAGCGAAAGGATGCCGTTGACAAGCTGAAGGTACCTGTAGTTTTTCAAACCGTTAGCACGGAGGATGGCCAGGTTACCGTACAGGCCCCTGGCCCCTTGTACAAAAAAAATGCCAACGCGCAAGGCGGCAATGTGGAGAGTTGGCAGTATGCCGATATGGACAATGGGGCTTACTACATGCTTACCCGTGTTAAAACCCATGCCCCCATGTTGGGCCAAACGCAGGCGGATGAATTGAAGAAGATTGACAGCATGTTGTACGAGAATATTCCGGGAAAAATCATCAAAAAGGTGCAGATTTCCAAAAATGGCTTTCCAGGGTACGACATTACAAATAAAACGAGGCGTGGGGACATACAACGGTATAACATAATAGCCACCCCTTACGAAATAATGGTATTTAGGATGAGTGGGAATGACAGCTACGTTGATGGGGCTGAGGCAGATGTTTTTTTTAATTCTATCAATGTAGAATCAGCAGCGGACGGCTGGCAAAATTTTCAACCGCCAGGTGGGGGATTTAGTGTATTGCTGCCGCAGCAAGCCCAGATGCAGTTTGAGGGCCGGGGTACCGACAATACAGGCGGTTGGCAGTATGAGGCGAACGACAAAATAACCGGCAATGCCTATACCATTTGGAAGAAAACGGTGTTGAATGATGATTTTTTAGAGCAAGACACCTTTGATCTTAGCCTGATAGAGGAAAGCTTCAAAAAAAGCGAACTGATTGATAAGGAAACAAGCCGCACCTTTACCAAGCTGGGTAATTTTAATGCGCTTGAGATGCAGTTTAGCTTAAAGGATGGTGGTTTGGTAAACGCAAAAGCTGTTTTGCGGGGTCCCCATTACTATTTGCTGGCCGAACGTTGCGGCAAAAACAGCCAGCCAGACGCGCGCTTTTTGCAATCATTCTCGTTGACAGATTTTTTGTATCCGAAAGCGGCATTGTTTAAAGACACTTTGCTGCATTTTTCAGTCACCACCCCTGTTAAGCCTCAGTTGGATGCAAGAGTGGTGACCATGGTAACCCAAGCAATGAACGACGATGCCTATAAGGAGTCGCAAAACCGGCTGAACTATTGGCCAAAGGAAAATTATGTGCTTTTTAAAAACGACACTACCGGGGAGGCAGTGCAGGTGGGTGTTACCGAATTTCCAAAATACTATTATAGTAAAGACAGCGCAGCCTTTTGGAAGAGCAAGCTAAACGTTAAAAGTGATTATGGCGATTTGGTGCTGTACACTAAACAATACATAAAAGTTGCCCCTGGCTGTGAAGGGTATAAGCTTGTTTACCGCGACACCAATACGGCAAGGCAGATCACCAACTATGTGTTACTAAAAGATAACAGGTTGTACCGCCTTACAGCCGTTGGCGACACCTTAGCAAAACCGCGTGGGTTTGTAGCTGTGTTTTTTAACAGCTTTAGGCCGGATGCCAAAAAAGCAGGCCCATCGGTGTTTGAAAACAAGCTTGATTCTTTTTTTAGGGATTTTGCCAGTAAAGACTCCCTTACAAAAAAACGCGCTGTTAACGCAATACCAAATGTATATTTTGGCGCGGCCGGCATAGATAAGATTGCAAAGGCCATTAATGGGTTGGTGTACACCGACAAGGATTATTTTGACATAAAAACAAAATTCATCCATGAGCTTGGCTATATTGACGACAGTTGCTGCATACAAAAAACCGTAGATGTATTAAATGGCATATATGTAAAAACGGCGGATACCAGTTATTTTCAAAATGAGGTGTTGATGGCGCTTGCGAGGCTTAAAACAGGCCAAAGCTGGGCTTTGTTGAAAAAATTGTTGGTACAGGACCCACCCGTTTTTGATAACAGTGAAGATTACGCCTCGTTATTTTCGTTTTTTGACGACACGCTAAAATTGGCCAAGTCATTACTGCCTGAATTGCTGCAGTTATCGTCCATTGAAGATTATAAGCAGCCGGTCACCAGCCTGTTGCGGACGATGGTTGACACCGGGTTGGTAGAAGCAAAGGACTATGAGCAGTATTACACCAAGCTGTATTTTGACGGGCGCATACAGTTGAAAAAACAACAAAACTTGGATGAAAAGTTATTGGAGAAGGAAAATAGCAATGATGATGAAGATGAAAACCGCAGCAATGGCCAATATACCTTTAATTATAAAGATATGGCGCAGTTGGGCCGATACCGCGTTGGCGCCTTTAAGCCTAGTGCCGACGCGGGCATTGGGCTTGGGGATTATGCTGTCTTGCTATCCTCGTTTTACGATACCCACCCTTCGGTGCCTAAATTCTTTGACCGGCAGTTGCAAAGTAAGGACCCTGCAGTACAACTTGATGCTGCGGTAATACTGATAAAAAACAACAAAAAAGTGGATGATTCTGTTTTGTTGAATATTGCATCAAAAGGCCAGTTCCGCGCTAAGCTGCTTAAAAGGCTGAGGGATATAAACCACATTGAAAGGTTTCCGATAAAATATAAAAACCAAGACTCTGTAGCCCGTGCGCTGCTTTTGAGCGACAAGGGCTACAGTAAATTTAGCGATATTGCCTGCGTGGGCAAGCAATTGGTAACGGTAAATAATAAAAAAGGCTATGTGTTTTTTTACAAATACAAATTGAAAAAAGACGATGAGTGGCATTTGGGCCTTAGCGGGATACAACCAGAGCAGGCCAATGAAGTTTCTGCCGACGACCTGCTTACTAAGATGACGGAGAAAAAGGTAAAGGCCGATTTGCCAGAGGCAGAGCAATTTAACGACCAATTAACGCGGCTATTGTTGCAACAGCACCGTAGTGCCCAAAACTTTTTTGAGGATGACAATGATTATAACTACCTGCGGAGAAGGTATTCCGGTTTTAACTAATGGATTTTTTGTGGTGTAATGGCCCCGTTTGATGCCCGTTAAAGCGGCTTGGAACAAAGTATAGAGGTGCTTTTTTTAGCAATCAATGCCAGTTCGTATTGCGTTAGCGAGATTGATTTTTAATTAAACTACTATTTTACAACCAGTTATTTCTTTTTTAAAGAAAAGTACGGGTACTTTTGCCGCCATTATTTTTTTTCTGTCCCAACTGAAATATATGGTTAAAGTCTACTTAAAGACCGGTTTTTGCTTTTTAGCGTTATTGTTGGTTTTCTCTTTATCATTTACTACACCCCTATCGGCGCAGATAAGCACGATTGCCGGGCGGCCCACCTATTTGGGCGACGGCGGTTTGGCCACATCGGCGGGCCTGTTCGGTCCGTACGCGGTAGCGCGTGACGCATCGGGGAACCTATATATAGCCACCAGCAAGGACAACCGGGTTCGCAAGGTAGCGGCCGGCACGCGGATAATAACCACGGTGGCGGGCACGGGGATAGCCGGTTTTTCCGGCGACGGCGGTGCGGCCACGGCTGCGCAGCTTCATTTTAACGCGGGCGGGCTGCCCGGCATAGCCGTTGACGGCAGCGGCAACATTTACATAGGCGATTACCTCAATGACAGGATAAGGAAGATAACCGCCTCCACGGGCATCATCACAACGATAGCCGGCACGGGCGTTGACGGTTACTCCGGCGACGGC
>CAIRZB010000057.1 GCA_903882935.1 uncultured Parafilimonas sp.
CTTGAGTTTGACACGATTTTGAGTTAAATAATTGATAATCAGAGGTGTTCATTTTTGATTTTCCCCCTACAGTTTAGCGGGCAGGTAGTTTAGTATGGTGGCATCGCTCATCGCATCAGGTAATTGTTTTAGTTTGATTGATTTTAATAAATTTTCGGCTTCAGGGCTTGTGGCAGACCTGAGCCATAATATTTCTCCGTTCTGTACAATCTTGGATACCTGCATTTTGCTTAACAACCGCCTGATTGCCTGTTCGGTGTGCCCGCACTTGTTTTGCAGGAAGGCAAGCAGGCAAAAGGCGATGTAGCAAAGCACGATGTGGCCTTCTATCCTTGTATCCGTCCAATGGAACATGGGCCTTGTTTCAAAATAGCTTTTAAAACTGCGGAAGCTTTGTTCTATTTTATACAGGTCTTTGTATTTTTCCAGCGCCTGTTGCGGCGTGATGCCTGCTGCATTGGTGGCTATTGCTTTAAAGCCGTCAAACTTGGCCTGCCGCAATATTTTTTCTTTATCCAGCCCATAGCTGCCCGTGGCGGTGTTCTTTAAAAAATAGCGTTGGGCTTTCTTTTCTATGGTGGACGGCTGTTTGAGCATCTTTTCTGCCCTGGCTATCTTTTCTTCCCGCTCCGCCCTGTCCTTCTTCGCCCGTTTTTCACTCCATGTGCAAATAACCGTCCTGCCGTTATAGGGATAGGTACAGTACCGCAGGGGGGCGTCCTTTCCTTCCCTGTCTTTTACGGTAACCGTTGTGTAATTGCCCAGGTCGGTGAGGTGCGCCACCGCAGCCTCATTCATGCTCTTAAGGCGGTCACCAACGATATATTCCATGTCTGCGGCCGTGCCGCTTTTATCGAAGAGTTTGATATTGTCTGCATTGAGCATGCCGCTGTCGGCCACCACGATGATGCGCTTAATGTTGTATTTGGTTTTCAGCTTCTCTATGGCATCTTTAAAGGTGTGGCCTTCATACTGGCTGCCTTTAAATACCTGGAAGCCTATGGGTACTTTATTTTTATCAATGAGCAGGGAAAACAGGATCTGTGTCTGCCCTATCTTGCCGTCCTTGCCAAAACCCAGCTGGCGCAATGCCCCCGCCTGCTGCACTTCGCTGTCAAAATAAAAAGTGGTGACATCATAAAACACCACATCCAGTTCGTAATTAAACAGGCTGCGGTTTTTATTATAAATATGTGTTTGGATAATATCGTTATGGGCGGCGAGGTAATCTAAGGTGCGGTATAGGTATTGCAACTCGGTTGCCGCACCTAACCCGGCGTACTCATTCTGAAGATTAAAGGAACCTAGTTTGCTTACGGGGTCGTTAAACCGGTCGCAAAGCATCAGCAGCAAATTTTGAAGCAGGCTAAAGCCCAGCCTATGTTTGTTGCCAAGGCGGCGCATGAGTGCATCGAGGTCATACATACGCAGCAACCGGTGCAGCACCAAAGGAAAACCATAGTTGTGGCGTGACAGTTCTGCAATGCTTTCCTGCTCAGATGCCGGGCCCTTGGCCAGCTCAATGAGTTGCCGGCCTATCCGTTCAAGTTCTTCGCCGGAATAGTCCGATGCATTGCCCAGGTGCCGGAGCACCCGGCGCTGCACCCGTCCGTTTTCATCCCGGTAGCTTTCGCAGATGCTCAGGTAGGTGCCGCTTTTCTTTATCTCCTTACGCAGAAACGCCATAAGCCGCAAATATATTAGCCTGCATCCATTCCCCCAAACAGCTTTCTCCCTACAGATTTTTTGAAATCACAACACCGACCCCCGCCAGTAAAGGGTTTCAGGGCATAGGGGTACTCTGAGCTGTCAAACTCAAGAAAAA
>CAIRZB010000058.1 GCA_903882935.1 uncultured Parafilimonas sp.
ACGAATACCACTTCAGGTTCAACAGGAGAAATGCAATGGCGGGTACTTTTAATGCACTAATTGAACGTATGATGCAAGCCCCGCCTATACGTTTAGAAAATATTCAAAAACGAAGTGCGACCTAAGTGCTAATTCCTATTTTGGAAAATGAAGTAATTCTGAAATATTTTAATGAAGACGACAGGCTGTTTTTTGAATATGTTTTTTCTGATAAAGGTGGATTGAATCTAAGGAATGATATTGCGCACTGCTTCTACAATGAAAACCAATATGGGCCTTCGAACATGTTATTATTAATTGCGGTACTGTTAAGATTGGCTAAGTATGATATCAAAGAGTAGAAAATAGCTACTTTTTTTGTCTTTTCAAAGACACCATTTGAAAAGACAAGCCCAACTATGAATTCCGGTAAAAACTATGTCAAAATGAAAACGCATTGATGCCGACAACCTATGCTCCCACTAACGTTGTATTTCACCGCGCATTCGTAAATAGTTGCCATATGTTTATTAATCTTTCCCACAAAAAACCCTTCTCCAAAACATCCCAACTCCGTATATCTAAATCATGAAAAAAACACCACTCCCCATCTTGATATTTGTAGGCGCGGTACTAACCGCATCTGCACAAACGGCAGACTGCCAAATGTATGCCGTAGGTTTTGCTTCCGGGGCACATCCGGTGCCTGTTTTGTATATGGCCGATAAAGCACCTGCGACCGACAGCGTAAACATGGCAAGGGATGTTAGGTACATCATGCCCGGTCATTATGCAAAAGTATTTTCACTATTCCCAAGGGTAACTGGTGGCTTGGTGGAGATAAAACAGGCGAGTTTGTAGTGCCATACGCAAAAAGATACAGCATATCTGTATGAAGCATTTTAAGAACGCGGCTCCGCTGGAGCCGTTAGCCACTAATATCGGCGTGTTTCTATAAACACGGTTCCCGACTGGTCGGGAGAAAAACCCAATCACCTGATATTTTTGGCGAAAAGCAATAATTTGTTGGCTTTCAGCTTCAGAGAAGCTACGTGTTTATAGAAAAAAAATCACATCTATGCTTCCTTGGCTCCAGCGGAGCCACGTAGAAATCAACAAAGTGTTTTTCTGCATTTAATTCCTGTGTACCAAATTGGCATTGCATCAGCACGAAGCCCGCCCCATCTTTACCCTCCTAAAACCCACCCAACCCCCAAACTTCAAAAAAATCACCTATTTACAATTAACCATTGATATTTAGCTATGTAACCCCAAATAAGTTGTTAATACAAAACCGTTTATGTAGTTTTAAACGATACAATGCTTGTTTGAAAAAATGTGCCAAAAGCTTACCGTTTAATTATACCCCATGATACAATACTCGTTTTACCCCGCAGATAAAGGTTTGAATGATTTTATATTTTCTTACGGGGTAATGGAACTGGCCGCGGGTTTAACCGCACCTTTGGTATCGCCGCCCAATGGCCTTACCGGTTTTTTAATAAGGGTAAAAAGTGATGAAACAGCCCTTGTTAACGGAAAGGATTTTGAAGGCAACCCCATTGCGTACCAGCCAAATTATGCCATCGGCCAAACCACACACCCTATTTCGGGGTACGCCACCGGGCAAATTACTTTGCTGGTTGTTTTTTTTCAGCCCTTGGGCATGTACCAGCTTTTTGGGTATAACATGGCAGCTTTATGCAACAAATCGGTTGACCTGGTACAACTATTGGGGCATGCAACCGGCAATGCATTGGTACAAGAGCTAAGGATGGCAGACAGTATTGAAAACCAGACGGCTATTTTAAACCGGTTTTTTTTACAGCAAAAGCCAATTGACAAAGATTGTGATATGCTTAAAAAAGCCCTGGATACGATACATGCCGCCGAAGGCAATATGGACGTAAAAACCTTGTAGGCGGCTTTAAAAATAAACCGCAGAACACTGGAAAGGCATTTTAAACAAAAGGTGGGCATCAGCCCCAAGGCATACGCCCAGGTGTACCGTTTTAAATGCACCATGAATTACCTACAGGCCAACCCCCAAACAACATGGGCCTCATTAACATACAACAACGGCTTTTACGACCAGGCACACCTAATAAGGTATTTTAAAGAATACCTTAAAGTATCACCCAACAATTTGGTGAAACTTGATATGGGCTTTATTAACTATTTACTACGCCACTAAAAAAGTGCTGTAATTTTTATTGCCAATGTCGCATTTGTACAATACAAGTGTTTTCGGCTACATTATATTTGTTAGCAATGCAAGATGGGATGTTGTTGTATGCTATTGCTTACGCGCAAGCCATTACCGCAAACAATTGCCAAAAACCAGCAAAAAAATTTTATGCTAAAAAAAGTTGCCAAATGGGTGTTGCTCACAGTGGGTGGCCTCCTCTGCATAGTGCTTGTTTTTTATGTAGTTATTTATTTTAAAACGGAGTCAACCATAAACAAAACATACCAAGTTAAAACCCAGCCGATATCTATCCCTAACGATTCCGCTTCGTATATGCGGGGTAAGAAGATTGCAACCAACCGTGGCTGTATGGGTTGCCATGGCATTGAATTGGCAGGCGGGGAGGCATTTTTTGATGAACATAACCCGCTTGGTGTTTTGTATGCGTCTAACATAACCAGTGGCAATGGCGGTATTCAGTATGCTGATTCGGATTGGATAAAGGTACTTAGGCATGGGGTGCATAAAGAAAATAAATCGGTGTGGCTAATGCCTTCGCAGGATTTATACCAGATATCCAACCAGGATATGAAGGACCTACTTTGTTATGTAAAAAGTTTTCCGCCGGTTGATAACGTGGTGCCTGCCAAATCAATAAAACCGCTGGGCCGGGTGCTGTTGTTCCTTGATAAAATTCCGTTCCTCTCCGCTGAAATGATCAACCATAATGCAGTAATAGCCGACAGTGTTCCGGCAGTTGCATCTGCCGAATATGGCCACTACCTGGCTACTACCTGCCAAGGCTGCCATGGCAGCAAATTAACGGGGGCACCTTCCCATGAACCGGGGGCCATAGCACCGCCCAATATTACCGCTACCGGCGAGGTGGGTAAATGGACTGTTAATAATTTTATGGGCGTTTTTCACAATGGTACTACACCGCAAGGCAGGAAGTTAGACAAAGGGATGCCGTGGGATAAGTTTAGCTATTCCGATACCGACTTAAAGGGAATTTATCTTTATCTACAATCGTTGAAATAATTGGGGAGATTTTTTTGACGCTAAATGTTTCCTAAGGCGTTTGAAGGATATTTGCTTAGTTCAACTTTGCCAAGTTTAATATTGCCCTTAAGAAAATTTAAGGTTTTTGGAATATTATTTGGGCAGTTTGCGGCTTGGTGGTTTTGGGTTACATATGAGTCCGCCTTCGGCTAAGCCAAAATTGTTATGTAGCGCAAATACGCCAAGTCGCCAATCAAAAAATTATTATTGCAAAATTCATATCTAAGTAAAATTACGTGTGCCGTTTTTTTCGAATAGCAGCACCCATTTTGCGTTGCCGGGCATTCACATTGCTGCGCAAAAACTTTTTTGGCCGTTCGCTAACGAAAAACCCATCAGCTATATCTACTTCAGCTAAACGCCGCCAAACGATTTTACTCCTTCCCCGAAACAAAGTTCATGTTCTCGTGTTGGTCGGGGTAAACTTCGTGGCGGGATTCGTCCCAATGTTCTTTGGCTTTTATTTGTTCTTCGGTGCCGCGTTCGTAATCCCAAAAACGGGCATCTTCTGAGGCGCAGTGGAAGGTGGCTTCATGGTTGCCATGGTCGGTTACGTACATGGGGGCCTTGCAAACACGGCAGGTTAGGTGTGGGTGTGCTTGGCTTGCCTGCGGGTCGGTAATATTGTTGTCGCTCATGGTGGGCATTTTGGTGTAGAATAAAACAGGGTTGGCCTGCTGGGCAAATGTATTGTAGAAGTGTTTTCGAAAAGGGTTGCAGGCGGTAAATATTTTTAGCGGTTTTTAGCCAGCAGTGGTGTTGCTACTAACAAAAGGCCCCGCCGATTTGGCGAGGCCTCTGTTGAACCGATACTATCTGCTATTATTTAGTGTAAAGCGTTTGTTTGTCCTGGTAACCGGGGTCTGTGTTGAAATACCAGTCGTTGTAGGCGTTACCGCCGGAAGCTGCCCAGTCAAGAAAATGTAAATAGGGGTTGTTTACTGGTTTGGTTTCTATGGGGTACAGCCACTGGCCTGCAAAATCAATTGCCCAAGGGTGATTGTCTTTGGTTACATAGTAATAGCCGTTGCCTGGCTCGCTGGCATCATTGTCGGTGCCAAAAAGCTTGGTATTTGCCAAATCGGTAGGTGCATAGTTTGGCAGGTGTACTTCGTACCCCCTGCGCATGTTGCTGATGGCAAATGGGTTTAGTTGCGTTAAAGGAAATGTGCTTGCCGAAACCGGGCTGGTAAACTGTACGTATACCACCGCTGTGTCGCCGCTTACTTTTGGCTCGTAAGGCAATGTGTTTACAAACAAATTGCCGTCGGGGTTGCTTATCAAGTTGCGCACGTTGTCAAACGGTACAATCACCGCATTTTTTTGGTTTGCCTCGGTGCCGTTTGCATTTTGTTTGGTGTAACCGTTTTTAAGCGATTGCCCTTTTACAATGTTAACCAGGCTTGGGCTGAAAGGCAGTTGCACGCCGAAACCATTGTTAAATGTTGCGCCGGAAGCGATGGGGGCGTAGCTGCCAAAAAACTCAACCATATTGTTTTTTGCGTCACTAATCATTTTGTACTGGTAACTTACCACCAAGTCGTTCATATCGTAATCGCCCAGGGCAGGCCAGTTGTCTTCAAAGGCTATCGTGCCCCATGTGTCTTTGCCGGGGTAGTAGCTTATGTAGGCCCTTGCAGGGTCGTTGGGGAAGGCGTCTTCATAATCAGCCACGCCGTCGCCGTCGCTGTCTGTTTTGTTGGGCAGTACTACCACATCCCCTTGCTGTATGGCGGTGCTGGGGTTTGATGATGCATAAAACATGTTGTCGTTAAAATCATTGTCACTGCCATTCTCCTTATCCCTGTTCATGTCTTCAAAACTGATTATCGTACGGTCATTGTCTTGAAAAAGAATTGCGTGCTGCTGCAAGTTGGCATCCTGTTCGGGGTTAAGCCAGCTGTCGGTAAAATAGGCACCTTTGTTTTCGAAGTAGTTTATTTTATTGCCACTGCCAGCCCAGCCATCAACCAGAATTACAAAACCGATAGTGGTGCCTGCTGGAAACTTGCCAATGGATACCTTGTTGCCCGATAAAAGGCCGCCACCGCCACCTTTGAATTTGGTATTTGGGAACACAAAATGCACAGCTTCAATCTCATCAATGGTTTTGGGTGGGTTGCCGGTTTTATATTGGTACCAGCCGAGCGAATTATAAGACGCCGTTCCCTCGAACATGAAACCAATCGAAACTTCCGCATCCTCCGCAATATTCAGGTCGGTAAAAACATTGCGGCCAAACCATTCAGGATGTTTTTGGGTAGCGTCTACACCTTCGGGAAACGATGCGTTGATTTTAATGAGATTATCAATGTCTATTTCATCAGACGACTTTTCCAAATAGTCAGGTACACCCAGTTCGTTACAGTTACCCATTACTAACAACTCTGTTTTTGACGAGCCGCTAAAGCCGTTGGTATTACCGCCAGGGTGGTTGCGGCGCTGCCCGCCGTACGGGTGTAATGGCAAATTGGCGTTTGCGTTGGCCGTTAGGCTAGACACGATGCTGCCGCCAAAACCCTGCGTGCCGCCAAATATGGCGTTTACCGTTGACCCGCTAATGGGGGCTTTGCCCAAGCGCAGCAGGCCTACAAAAGCTGGGTCAATCACTACGGTGTCGCACGAAGTTGGTACGGTTACAACGGCACTAATTGAGCCGTTACTGCCAGTTAAGCCTTTAAAAACAGCTTTTTGCAGGGTGCCGCCGGCATAGGTATATACCGTCATCATTACACCTGGTATTGGTTTGTTGGTGTTGCCCAAGGCCGATGCTGTTACAGTAATTTTTTTGGTGGTAGAATAGTTAAAACCAACCGGGGCAATTTTAGTACCGGTGTTGTTATTGTTTGTATTGCTGCCACTGGGCAGATTGTGGTCGGCTTTGGTGCATGCCGACATGATAGCTGCAGTAGTTGCAATGGTAAAGAAAACTCGTAAATGATTCATAGTATCTGGTTTTGTAAGTAAAGTGCGAAAAAGATGCCAATTGGATTTTGTTTTTGTAAATATCTGATAATCAATATATTGTTATTTTTTCAGGTATTAAAGTAATCCGTTTTGTGGATTGTTATTCCATATTTTGGAATCGGCGGGATATTAATTTCATCGTACAGCATGTTTGGCAAGGAATATTGGTATTAATTAGACTTCACAAAATTTACCAATTTTTATCATGTTCCCATATAAAAAACGATTAAAACTATTTTGCGGTAACTCTACCAAAGTTTTGCACTGGCATAAAGGGCGGGTCCATTTTACAAGCGCATTGTTATTACCACCCAACGGTAAAAAGTGCCATTGCCGCAATAGGCACGCTGCTTTAAAACAAAAGGCTGCCCCAAAAAAAATTAATTTTTTTGAAGCAGCCCCTATTTTACTTGTCCCTAACTGTTATTTGCTGACCTAATAATAATTTGGCTATTTGTTATAAATGTATTGGGTGTTTTGGTAACCAGCTGCACTGTTGTTATACCAGTCTTTGTAAAACGCGCCGCCTGAACCTGCCCAGTCAAAAAAGTGTAGGTAAGGTTGGTTAACAGGTACTGTTTCAACAGGGTACTGCCATTGGCCTATAAAGCTTAATGCCCAAGGGTGGTTGTCTTTTGTTACATAGTATATGCTTTTTGATGTGCTGCTGGCATCGTTTTGTGAGCCAAACAGCGCATTGTTGGCCAAAGCGGTTGGTGCATAGTTAGGCAAGTGCACTTCGTACCCCCTGCGCAGGTTGCTGATGGCGAAAGGGTTAAAGTTTGCAACACCAAATGTGGTAGTTGATAACGCGCTGGTAAACTGTACGTATACCACTGATGTGTCTCCGGTTACTTTAGGCTCGGTACTAAGGGTGTTCACAAATAGGTTGCCGTCGTAATTCTTTATCAGGTTACGCACGTTGTCAAAAGGTATTATTACGGCGTTGGTTTGCCCTGCTTCAGTGCCGTTGCCGTTTTGTTTAATGTAGTTGTTTTTTAATTGTTGGCCTGTTACGCTGCTAACCAAGCTTTGTGAGAACGGCATTTGCACACCAAAACCATTGCTAAAGGTAGCACCGGATGCAACCGGGGCAAAGCTGCCGTAAAACTCAACCACGTTGTTCTGTCCGTTGCTTATTATTTTGTACTGGTAGTTTACCACCAAGTCGTTCATATCGTAGTCTCCAACGGCAGGCCAATTGTCCTCATATGCCAGGGTACCCCAAACATTTTGGGCAGGGTAGTAGCTGATGTAAGCCCTTTTTGCGTCATTAGGAAAAGCATCTTGGTAATCCGGCACGCCGTCACCATCGCTGTCCATGGCGGTGGTCAGCTGCGGTATGTCTGTTTGTTGTATGGCGGTAACCGGGTTGGAAGTGGCATAAAAAATCACGTCGTTAAAATCGTCGTCGCTGCCGTTCTGCCTGTTCAAATCCTCAAAGCTGATGAGGGTTTGGTTTTGGTATTGCAACAAAATAGCGTGCTGCTGCAAACTGGCCGATGTTTCGGGGTTAAGCCAGCTGTCGGTGAAAAAATCGCCGGCGTTGTTGTAGTAATTAACACTGTTGCCGCTGCCGCCCCAAGCGTTTGCAAATACAACAAAACCAATGGTAGTGTTGGCGTTAAACCGGCCAAGCTGAACTTTCATGCCTGCGGCAAGGCCGCCGCCGTCGCCTGTATATTTGCAATTAGGGAATACGAAATGAATAGAATCAATATCATTAATGGTGGCAGGCGGGTTGCCGGTTTTGTATTTATACCAACCAAGCGAATTGCGGTAGCCTGCGCCCTCATATGCAAATGTTAACCATACGTCGGATGTTTCTGTAATAACTATATCCGCAGATGCTTTGCTGCCAAACCATGCCGGGTTGCGCTTTGGCTCGTTATATGTTTCGGGCAGCGCTGCGGTAATATCTTTTAAAAAGGTGGCACTCATAACATCCGAAGGTGTGTATAAATAGTTTGGCACGCCCGCTGAATTACAGCTGCCCATAACTGAAAGGTTTGTTTTTGATGAGCTGCTGAAGCCATTGGTATTGCCGCCAGGGCCATTACGGCGTTGGCCACCAAAGAGGTGTAAATTGGTATTACCGTTGGCGTTTAGACTGGATACGATATTGCCCCCAAAACCGGCCGTGCCGCCAAATATGGCATTTACCGTAGTGCCGCTGATAGAAGCTTTGCCCAGGCGAAGCAAGCCGATAAATGCTGGGTCAACAACTACAGTATCGCAGGCGGCGGGTACGGTTATTACGGCGTTAAGGGTGCCGTCGTTGCCGGTTATACCCTTAAAAACTGCGGTTTGTAAGGTGTCGGCGGCGTAAGTATACACCGTCATAGTTACACCCGAAATGGGTTTGTTATCGTTGGTGAGCGCCGTTGCTGTTACCGTAATGTTTTTTGTGGTGGCATAGTCAAAACCCACTGGGGCAACTAATGCTGCCTGTGGGGGTGGGGTATTGGTACCGCCAGTTTGTACGGGGTCGGTTTTAGTACAGGCTGAAAAAAGGGCTGTTGTAGCAATGCTGATTATTAAGGTGCGTGGCAATTTCATATTGGTCTGTTTTGCGTATATGGAGCCAATTGTGTGCCAGAGCAACTGTTGAAATTTAAATTATTGTAAATCAATGTGTTGTAAATTTTGAATCAAAACAATAAATCCGCAATGCGGAATGTATTCCATATTGCGGAAATTAGTCTCATGTTTTGAAGCTATATTTTGGGTTAGTAGCCAAAAGCCGGGCGTTGGCAGGGTTTGTACTAATAAAGGCTGTTTTAGTTTTTAGGCCAGGGGGTAGGGAAGCAAAAGCATATAAAAAAGACAAAAGATTGTCATCTATGAAGATGAAGTTGCGGCCCACTGTTTGGGCTGGCCCAAAGAATAATTCCACTCCCAAAACTTAGTGGCAGTTCGCTGGCTGAAACTTTTAATTTCTATTCCATTTGGCATCTATTATGTTCAGCCCCCTAGCTTACTGTAAAAAAGCCATGTAGTAATTAGTGGATGATACCGCGCGTTATTTATTGCTCGCTTCTTCCAGTGCTTCGGCCAAAATATCCACGGCTTCCTGCAACTGTTGCTCGGTAATAACCAATGGCGGGCAAAGTTGTAATACGTTGCCCTGGGATACTTTAAAGCTCAGGCCGTTTTTAAGGCAGGCGTACATTACCTGCTCGGCTGCCGCAATGGCTTTTTCTTTGGTGGTGCGGTCTTTTACCAACTCAACGCCCCACAACAGGCCTATGCCGCGCACATCGCCAATAATGGGGTAACGGGTTTGCAAGTTTCTGAGTGCTTGGCCTAAAAACTGCCCGAGCGTTTGGGCTTTTTCCACCAGGTTTTCTTGCTCAATATATTCAAGCATGGCTGTGGCCGCTACGCTTCCCATCGGGCTTTTTTCGTGTGTGTAATGCCCTAGTGATACGTCTGCGGCTATGTTGTATTCGTTTTTGGCAACCATGGCTGCAAACGGTATAATGCCTGCGCCCAGCCCCTTGCCAAGGCAAATGATGTCTGGTTCAATGCCGTAATGCTCAAAGGCAAACATTTTGCCGGTGCGGCCAAACGCAATGGGTATCTCGTCCAAAATCAGCAGCACATTATATTGGGTACATAAGGCACGTACCCGCTGCCAATAGGCTTTGGTGGGTACTTGCGCATCGGTGTTGCGTATGGTTTCGGCAATAAACGCGCCTATGCCGGGGTCGGTTTTAAATAATACTTCCAATTCGTCCGCATACTTTTCATCGTTGGTGCCGCCAAAAATATTACGGTAACTGTCGGGCGGTGCTACGTTTTGGGGTTCGGGGTTAAAAGGCCCCATGTATTTTTTAAACTGGCCCTCACCGCCAGCCGCAATGGCATCCAGCGATGCACCGTGGAAGGAGTCTTTATACGACACTACTTTGTATTTACCCGTTACCACCCTGGCCAGTTTTAAAGCCATGCCTATGACGCTGGTGCCCCCGGGTGCAAAAAGTACCCTGTTTAATGGGCCGGGCAGCAGACTGGTTAGTTTTTTGGCAAACTGTATGGCAGCGGTGTTGGTGTACCGGCGTGGGCAAAAGGGCAGCAAATCCATCTGGGCCTTTAGTTTCTCTACCACATATTGGTTACGGTAGCCTATTTGGTGTACGTTGTTGCCGTGGAAGTCCATATAGCGTTTACCGGCGGTGTCGGTTATGTAAATGCCTTCGCAGGAGGCGATCACATCCAAACAAGGGGTGGAGAGAGACTGGTGCATAAACACATCCGCGTCCTCGCCCAGTAGCTGTATGGTGTTGCCGTCAATTACTTTATACCATTCCTGCCTGTGTGCCGAAAAGTTTACGTCGCCTTCCGTAAGCAAATGTTCGTCTGTCATGTATCGCAATTTGGTGGCGCAAGGTACGTAACCCATGGCAAAGCGTTTTGGCCAAAGCTTATTATTGCCGGTATAACAGGGTATTTGGGTGCTGCAAAGCCAACATTGCACAAAAAAATACCCCCTTTGGTTAAAAGCCGAAGGGGGTATACTATAGTTGGGTTGCTAGGCTAAGTTGTTCAAATCAAACGGCAGCCGGCGCACGCGCTTGCCGGTAGCAGCAAATACTGCATTGGCCAGGGCCGGGGCAAACGGTGGCAGGCCAGGCTCGCCAACACCTTTTATGCTGGTGCCGCCTTCAGCCAATATATGCACTTCCAACGGCGGTATCTCGTTAATACGTACCATCTGGTTATTATGGAAATTGGTTTGCACCGTTTGGCCGCCTTCAAAGGTTATGCCGTCTTTAATGGCTGCCGTAAGGGCCATGGTCATGGCACCTTCAATCTGCCCCTTAACCGTGTCTGGGTTTACCACCGTGCCCAAATCAATAACGGCGTACACTTTTTCTATTTTAACACTGTTGTTTTTTTTGATGGATACTTCCACTACATAACCGGCTAAGCCTGCAAAAAACTCGTATTGCGCCACGCCGCGCCCCCAGCCTTTGGGCAATGGCTTGCCCCAATGCGAAATCTCCTTTAGCTTGGTGAGTACTTTTTTACAGTCTGAGTCTTTTGTCAGCAGGGTCTCCAGCCGGTAGGCCATCGGGTCTTTGCCGGCCTTAACGGCCATCTCGTCAATAAAGCACTCATGGGCAAAGGCAAGGGTACTGCTGGTAACACTGCGCCAGGCGGCCATGGGTATGTGTATGGGGGAGAACACATATTCGTTCTTCATGTTGGGCAGCTCATATTTCTGGTCGCTTATGCCCTCCGTCATATTGCTGCTTTCCCCCGTTTCGTTGCGTTTTTCGTCCATCGTTGCACCCAGCGAGGGCGATATTACTTTATGCTGAAAGGCCACCGGCTTGCCGTCGGCACCTATGCCCGCCTTTAACGCCGAAAAAGTCATCGGCCTGAACGGGCCCAGCTGCGTGTCGTCCTCCCTTGTCCAAACCACTTTTACCGGCTTGCCCACTGCTTTTGCCAGGGTGGCTGCTTCGGTGGCAAAATCGGGGTACAGGCGCCTGCCAAACGCACCGCCGTTAAAAAATATGTTCACCTTCACGTTCTCCCTCGGTATGCCCAGTTTGCCGGAAAGTTCCCCTTTCACCAAGTCTGGCCCTTGGGCAGATACCCATACTTCCACCTTGTCGTCGCCATGCCACTGGGCTACGCAATTCATAGGCTCCATGGGCGAGTGCGACACCACCGGGGTTTCGTAAAAGGCCTCCAGTTTAAGAGGGGCTGCCTCGAACGATTTGTCAAAATCGCCTTGGTTGTGCACTACCTTGCCTTCGGTTTTTGCCAGCCCGCGCAGGCCTTCCTCATATTCTTTGGAGTTGAATTTGTCGTTGCCTTGGTAATCCCAGTGTAATTCTAACGCAAGCCGGCCTTGGTAGGCAGCCCAATATGTATCGGCAATCACTGCCACGGCATCATATTTGTTTTTGCCCCCCAGCATACGTTGAAACCGCACGGTCTTCTGCACGCCTTTTTGCTTCAATGCTTCTGTGTCGCTGTAACTAAGCAGTTTTGCGCCAAACACGGGGCAGTGGGCCACACTGGCATATACCATGCCTGGCACTTCCACGTCAATGCCAAACACGGCCTGGCCTGATACTTTTAGCGGTATATCGGGCCGGGGGGAGTTTTTACCCAGTATTTTAAAATGCTTGGGGTCTTTCAGCGTTGGGCTTTGGGGTACGGGCAGTTTGGCGGCTGTCTCCACCAGGTCGCCATAGCCCAGGCTCTTGCCTGTGGGCTTGTGGTATACTTTTGCGTTTTCGGCATAGCACTCCGTTACCACCACATTCCATTGTTGTGCTGCGGCCGCCACCAGCATTTCGCGGGCGGAAGCACCCACCTTCCGTAGCGGAAGATAGTTGCTGCGCACGGAGAAACTACCGCCGCTCACCTGGCCCTTGTAGGCTGGGTCACCGTTGGTTTGCTGAATGGTAACGTCGCTGAGTGTTACTTCCAACTCCTCGGCAATCAGCGCGGGCACCGATTGGTAGGTGCCCTGGCCCATTTCGGGCTTGGGGCTCATCAGCGTTATTTTGCCTGATTTTTCTATGATGATAAAGGGCGTTAAATTAAAGGCCGTGGCTGCATCGCCTGCGGCCAGTATATCTTGGCCCGCCTTTGCCGAAAAGCCCAGCACCAAGGCCGCGCTGGTTAGGCTAGACAGTTTTAAAAAGCCCCTGCGGTTAATTGGTTGTTGCACCTGTTGCATAAATTATTTTAATTGGTTATGTTAGCATTTGTTATGGTTGCGTTTGGCAAACGGTACCGTATTTATTCTGCGCCCGCAGTTGCTGTGGCGTGGCCGTTGTGCATTAGCTCGGCGGCGCGGTGTATGGCTTGCTTTATACGCAAGTAAGTGCCGCAGCGGCAAATATTGCCCTGCATAGCCGCGTCAATTTCCGCATCGGTTGGGTGCGGCGTTTGCTTCAACAGGGCCGTGGCAGACATTATCTGCCCGCTTTGGCAGTAGCCGCATTGGGGTACCTGCAGCTCAATCCAGGCCTTTTGTACCACATGGTCAATGTTGGCCGAAATACCCTCGATGGTGGTGATGCTTTTTGCCGATACGGCCGCAGCCAATGGCAGGGTGCAGGAGCGCATGGCAACACCGTCAAAATGCACGGTGCAGGCCCCGCAGAGCGACATGCCGCAGCCAAACTTGGTGCCCTTTAGTCCAATATGGTCGCGCAGTACCCAAAGCAGGGGTGTTTGTGGGTCGGCATCCACGGTGTATGCCTTGTTGTTTACGGTTAGTGTAAAAGTGGCCATAGCAATAAATTTTATATTTAACAGTCAGCTAATTATCAGGGGAAAATATTTGTTCGAATGTACAACGAATAATTGCCGCTTGCTACTAATTAATAATTGAGGTAGGCACGTGTTTTTAATTGGCGATAATGGGGTTAACTTTGCTGCATCGTTATGTTTTTAGGGATATAACGATGAATGGTTGTACTCATCGCGATATTGTAGCTGCTTTTGTTTTTCCGGTTTTCCGAAAAACTATTCCGGTTGGGCCAATGTTGCAAAATCATCTGTTCGTAACATTGCTACACTTTGCCATTGGCTTTTACTTTTACCATCACCCCACATCTAATGACCGCACTAGAAAAATACATACAAACATATTTTGGGGTTAGCCCCGACGACCTAGAAAAAATAACCTCATTTTTCACCCCTATAACCATGAAAAAAGGGGAGTTTTTTGTGAAGACGGGCAGGCACTGCGACAGGCTGGGTTTTGTGCAAGCCGGTATGATACGTGAGTTTGTTTTTTTGCAAGAAAAAGAAGTTACCAAATTTATTTCCACCAGCGGTTATTTTACCGTTGACTTGGCCAGTTTTGTGTTTCAGCAGCCTGCCCGCTGGAATATTCAGGCGTTGACAGACTGCGAGTTATTTGTAATTACCCACAAAGACTACCTACGCATAGGGCAGGTAATACCCAGTTGGGCTGCGCTTGAAAAACTTTTTCTGGCGAAATGCTTTGCTGGAAGACAGGATAATTAGCCTACTCTCCATGACTTCCGCAGAGCGGTACTACCAACTACTTAGTTTTAATGCCGACCTGTTTAACCAAGTGCATTTGCAATATTTGGCCTCCATGCTAGGCATGACGCCGGAAACGCTGAGCAGGCTTCGAAAAAAAGCAACAGGCAAAACTTCTTGATTTTTGTCAAGTGTGTGCCTTTGGTTTGTGTCCACTTTTGTGTTGTGCAAAGCAAAACATTAGGTATGAACACAAAAGCACTTTTTTTAACGGCGTTCGGCTGGGCCATTTCGGCAAGCCTTTTCGCGCAAAACACACACACTATGCAAAGCATTAACCAACGTGCGCCCGTACAATGCAGTAAATCAATTACCATCAATGCCAGTGCCGAAAAAGTATGGTCCCTCATCACTAACATTAATCATTGGGCTGCTTGGCAAACCGACATCAGCCGCGCAACGTTGCACGGCAGCCTAACAGCCGGAACATTATTTGAATGGAAAACAGGCGGGGCAAACATACACTCCACGCTGCATACGGTAGAGCCATTTAAATATTTTGGCTGGACGGGCAAAACAATGGGCATTCATGCCATCCATAACTGGACAATATCTGAGGCAAACGGCCAAACTACCGTAACCGTGGAAGAAAGTATGCAGGGGCTGCTGGCAGGGCTATTAAAAAAATCGTTTAATAAAAGCCTTGAAAATGGTATGATACGTTGGTTGAGCCTATTAAAAGCAGCGTGCGAGCAGCCAGTTTCACCCGTTAACTAAAACGGCAAAAAGCCTGTAGTTTACAATAATGGCAAGGCAGCGGAATAAATAAGCCAGCCTCTCCACTGCGCAAACAAAATTCTTCCGTAGATTGCCGACAAAATTTGCCGGATGAAAAAATTATGCTTGTTAATAATTGGTATTGCATTTTTGCAAAATGTGTTTGCTAATATTACCCTGCCCGCTGCTATTGGCAGCAATATGGTATTGCAACAGCAAAGTGCGGTTAAAATATGGGGCTGGGGCAACCCCGGCGAATTGGTTTTTGTAACCACATCGTGGAACAACCACACAGACTCTGTTTTTGTGACAGCAAATGCCGACTGGCAAATTATGTTGCAAACACCCGCAGCCAGCAACACCGCTTACAACATAACCATAAAAGCGTCTAATACCATTGTTTTGGAGAACGTATTGGTAGGCGAAGTGTGGGTTTGCAGCGGCCAAAGCAATATGGAGATGAGTTACGGCTGGGGCCTGCCCGATGTGGCGGCAGAACTGCCAACGGCGTATAATAACAATATTCGGTTTTTTACAGTGGGTAAGGCATCTTCGGCCTTCCCGCAGTTTGATTGCAAAGGCCATTGGGCAGTATGCGATTCAAACACGCTTAAATCCTTTAGCGCGGTGGCGTATTTTTTTGGCAAAAAGCTTAATAAAAACCTGAATATACCGATCGGACTTATAAACACCAGCTGGGGCGGTACTGCCGCTGAGGTTTGGACGCCCGAAACCAAGGTTTACGGCGATGCCGAATTAAAGGATGCGGCCGCCAAATTAAAACCAAGCAGCGGGTGGCCCATTGCACCCGGTTGTGTGTACAACGCAATGGTTGCCCCTTTGGTAAACTATGCTGTTGCCGGTGCTATTTGGTACCAAGGGGAAAGCAACACCGGCACAGCAGCATCGTACGCCCATTTGTTGGATACGATGATTAGCACATGGCGCACCGCATGGGGCAAAAACCTGCCTTTTTACCTAGTGCAAATTGCCCCCTTTAAATATGGCAATAATTACAACGGCGCATTATTGGAGGAACAGCAGGCAAAGGTGTTGGCCTTCCCGAACACTGGCATGGTGGTAACTAACGACTTGGTGACGGACACCAACGACATACACCCCAAAAACAAACATGATGTGGGCTACCGCCTTGCCGGCTGGGCTTTGGCAGAAACGTACCATATGCAGGGTGCTGCGTATAAAAGCCCCATGTACAAAAACATGGTGATTGAAAAGGGCAAAGCCATCATTAATTTTGACAATGCCGTAGACGGACTTGCCTCAAAGAGCAAAACAATTGGTGAAGTATTGATTGCCGGTGACGATAAGATATTTTATGCCGCTGACGTGAAGATTGAAGGTAACAAACTTATTGTAAGCAGCAAACTGGTAAAACAACCCGTGGCCGTGCGTTATGGGTTTGGTAATACGGCATTAGCCACGTTGTTCAGCAACAATGGTTTGCCTGTATGCCCCTTCAGAACCGATGATTGGGTATTGGGCAAGCCAAGTGCAAAATAAGGGATGGGGATTTATTGCTAAAAAGTCCGCCTTTTGCGAGGTAAATGGAAACCTGCCAACAACATGCTAAAATTTTATAGGCTGCCCTAAGTTTAGTTTACTGCTTTATCTTTACGGCACAATTGTATTAAACACTAAACATGAAAAAGGTTATTGTAATTGTTTTTTCGGCCCTGGTTGCGTTGCAGGCTGCTGCGCAGCCTGGTAGTGCTGGCACTAAAAATACCAACCCCGTGGTTGACACTGTGCCTCCTTACAAGAAGAACCCTAGTCTTCCGCCGTTTAAGCTGCTACAGGCAGACAGCACTTGGTTTACCAATATGGAACTGGCCAAAAAAAAGCCAGTGGTGATTATCTATTTTAGTCCCGAGTGTGGGCACTGCCAATTGGCGGCCCAGGAAATGACCAATAGCATAGACAAGTTAAAGGATGCCACCTTTTTGTGGGTGAGCTATTACAGCGTGCCAGATATTGCCAAGTTTGTGGAGAATTACCACCTGGCACAATACCCTAATTTTAAGTTTGGACGGGATCCCCAATACTTTTTACCTACTTATTTCCGTGTTAAGTTTACCCCTTTTATGGCCGTATACGACAATAACGGGCAGTTTGTACAATCATTTGAGCAAGGCGCCAGCCCAGAAGTATTGGCCACACTTATACACGATAATTTGCATAACAAAAAGAAAACCAAGCACACGAGCTAAGGCTTTAAAGAATTTATAGCGGTGTAGTGCAGGGTGTTTGTAAAATGGGGTAAGGTTTTTGGGGTGTTAGTTTTACCGAATGCAGCCCCAAAATTTTGCACAATACGCCAAACTAAGGGTATTTGTAAATAACCATATTGGCTGCTCCCTTACCTTTGCTGCGCAAAATACATTTTAACCAAATCCCTGCTGTTGGCGGGGGCTAAATTTTGTCTATATGAAAGTTACGGTAGTAGGCGCTGGCGCGGTGGGCGCAACCTGTGCGGACAACATTGCACGCAAGGAGCTTTGTACAGAACTGGTGTTATTGGATATTAAGGAAGGTATTGCCGAAGGCAAGGCCCAAGATATGCAGCAAACGGCCGCCCTGCTTGGCTTTGATACCCGCATTACAGGCAGCACCAACGACTACACAAAAACCGCCGGCAGCGATTTGGTGGTGGTTACCAGCGGCTTACCCCGCAAACCCGGTATGACCCGCGAGGAATTGATTGGTGTAAACGCAGGCATCGTAAAAGGTGTTACGCAAAACATTTTGCAAAACTCGCCCGATGCCATCATCATCATCATTAGTAACCCGATGGATACGATGACATACCTGGCCCTTACCACAGCAGGCGTACCCAAAAACCGCATTATAGGCATGGGCGGCGCTTTGGACAGTGCCCGTTTTAAATACCAACTTAGTAAGCACCTTGGTGCAAGCGCGGCAGACCTTAACGCTATTGTAGTGGGCGGCCATGGTGACACAACCATGATACCCCTGATACGTTTGGCCACTTGGAACAGCGTACCCGTTACCCAATTTCTTACCGCTGAGCAGCAACAGCAAATTGTGGCCGACACCATGGTGGGCGGTGCCACATTAACCAAGCTTATCGGCACCTCGGCTTGGTATGCCCCCGGTGCTGCCGGAGCATCACTGGTGGAGAGCATTGTGCGTGATGAGAAGAAATTGATTTCCTGCTGCGTAGCGTTGGACGGCGAATATGGCCAAAGCGATATAGCCCTTGGTGTACCTGTTACCATTGGTAGGAACGGCTGGGAAAAAATTCTTGATTTCGGCTTGAATGCAGAAGAGCAGGCCTTGTTTAACAAGAGCGCCGATGCCGTTAGGAGCATGAACGACGTGCTTAAGACATTGTAGTTTTTAAGATACTAATAATAGCCCGCCTGCAGTTTTACTGTGGGCGGGCTTTTTTGTGTGTGGGGCCTTTGCGGCGCCTTAAGCGATGTGCAAATTTTTATAATCTTGAACATTGCTTAAGGTTGTAAAGCAAATTGCCGCGGATCCCGCATACCCCATTACGGCATTTATTTGAAATCAATGTCATTTAGTTAAGGGATTTGTGAAGACACAAATCCGGGCAGGTGCCTTCGGTTGTGTCTCCACAACCGAAAATAAGCGCTTAACTAAACGACATTGTAATTGTAAAAAATCGATAAATAATGTTTTGCCCCCTTTTGGGGCTACCCGGTAAGCTTACCGGGTAGCCCCAAAAGGGGGCATTGTTAAATTTATTTCCTGTTTCTACAAATAGTTAGTGGCTAAGGCCCATTCGCACAACAATTTCGTTTCTGTCCATCACTTACTGCTTTATCAGTTTTACTGTATGTGTGCCACCTAAGTCTTCATACGTAACCAGATAAATTCCTTTTGCAAGGCCTTGGGTGTTAAAGGGCAGAACATTTAAACCTACAGTAACCGATCCGTTTTGTCGTTTTATGGTTTTACCAGCCATGTCGGTTAACGTTATTTTGTAATTTCCTTGCGCCGGGGTGTTAACTCTAAGTGTTGTACTGCCGCCTGCGGGGTTTGGATACATATTTAAGGCAAATTGCCCGCTGTTATTGTTGAGTGCTACTATACCGCTATATGTAATGGTGCCATCTTTATCGTACATTTTCAGCCTGTAATAGTTTGCACCACTTAATGGTTCGGCATCAGCAAAATTATAGCCTACCGTTTTAGAACCAGCAACCGCAGAAATAATACCCAATGCAGTAAACTGTAACGCGGCACCACTGCGTTCAACTACAAAGTTTTGCGTGTTTACATTGTCAGCGGTTTTCCAGTGCAATAGTGCTTTGTTGTGCTGCAACTCACCGGTAAACCCCATAAGTTTTAGCGGCAGAGCACTCTCCGGATTTTTTAAATAGGTAATACTAACTATACTACTGTCGGGGAAAAAACTTATTGCCAATACCGCATTAGGATAGCCGGGTGCCCAGTACCCGAAGCTAAACGCCGTGCTGGTGCCGCTATTGCTTACATACAAAGACTTTCTTGCTACCCTCAATACATTTGTATAAGTTTTATTGGGAAGCACCAGTGTTCCGTATGCGTCACTCCACAAAGAATCAGTTTGAGTTCGTACTTGAATTGCATCCGTACCCCCATAATGCGTTTTTACCGTATCAGTGTATGTGGTAGTCGCAACAGACCCGTATGTAAAAGGGAAAAAAAAGCCTAATGAAGGCGGCGTAATAATTGAAGTATCGTTGCTGGCAAAACTTGTTACCCCGCCGGCATGTACAAATATTGAATCAAGACCGCCGAAAAGGGTATTTCCGTTGGCGGTACTGTTCATCACCGAAGTACTGTGAAAAATTACCTGCCCGTTTTGTGCGCCATCAAAAGTTCGTGTCTCCGAATACCAATTAGCTGTCGGAAATAAGGCGTGTAGCCCACTGCCATTGGCGATCTTGTCAATGATAGTAGTATCAACGGCTGGACCGCAGCACCCTGAATTGTCAGTAAGGCCCCTAAAATCCCACAATAAATTATCCCCTGTGGCCCAAAGGTTTGAAGTGTCGCTTAACGTTGCACGCTGAAAAAGGCCATACCACTGCCTAGTACCATTGCTTTGCTGCGTTAACACTGGCTGTCCAAAGGAAAAAAACGGCACTAAAAGCAAAAAAAGTATAATAAGACGCTGGGTAGATCTTGGGTTCATGTTTAATGGTTTTGAAGAGGTTGATATAATAAGAGATTTAGTTGGTTGCAATTTAATAAATGGATTGGAGACTTTGACGTTATCGTAAAAATTTATATTAAAAAAATTTATATCTATTTTACAACATGTACAAAATAAATGCCCTAGGTCAATATATATTTTTATTAATTTATGGCAGGTTGTTAGGCGGGGGTAATTTTCGACTAAGTTTTACCCAAATGGTAACCAAGTTACTTTTTTAGCCAGTCTTTCTTGCCAATTTTGCCTACACCTCCGCCCTGGCAAAGCCCACCGTGTTGCGGTATAGCTGGGGGGAAACGTTGGCGTTGGTTTTAAAAAAGCGGCTGAAATAGTATTCGTCTTCAAAGCCCAGCTCCCAAGCGATTGTTTTTATTGGCTTCGATGTTAGGTACAGCTCGCGTTTGGCTTCAATCACAATTCTTTCGGAAATAAGGGCCGTGAGTGTTTTATTAAAATGGGTCTTGCTCATTTTGGCCAATGCCTTGGGGCTTATGTTAAGCATGTTGGCATAGTCGCTGGCCGAATGTTTAGTTTTATAATGGTCCTCTATGGCATTTTTAAGGTTTTGCAGAACAAAGGGTTCCTTTAAACCAGCCATGTCTTCAGCGGCACCCTGGTGCTGGGCTACTTTTAAGCGGGATGCGTGTATCAAAAATATTTTTAAGTACGATACCAACAATTCATATTGTGCAAGGGCCGCATGTTGCATTTCTTGGCGAATTTGGTCAATCAACACTAAAAAAGCATCCCTTTCGTTTTCCCCAACCATAACATACGGTGGTTGGTAAATATTGTTAAACAAAACGCCATGGCAGGCAACCTCTTTGTGGTGTTTGTGGATGCAAAAAAAATCAGGGTGAAAATTTATGGCAATGCCTTTGCATTCCCCGGGGGCCTCAAGCATAAAGGGTTGGTAAGGGCTAAAGCTCATTATGGTGCCGGGGCCTACGGGGTATTCGGTAAAATCGGCCTTCAGGCGGCCTTCGCCCGTTATCAACCAAATGATTGAGTAATAGTTCAACCGCTGCAGGTGGTCGAAATACCGGTTGTCATCAAACGATAATATTTTAAAAGCAAGGTTGCCGGTGGCCGGGTTAACCAATGTGTAAAAAGACTGGTCGGTCATCTTTCAAATTTTTATAGTGTGCGCTCCGCCTCGGCAATGGGTAAGTCGTTTATGCTGGCGTAACGCTTGCGCATGTAGCCGTTTTCGTCAAACTCCCACAGTTCGTTGCCATAGCTACGGTACCATTGGCCGCTGTGGTCGTGCCACTCGTATTCAAACCTAACGGCCATGCGGTTTTCCCTAAAACCCCAAAGCTCTTTTTTAAGTTTATAGCCTTGTTCTTTTGCCCATTTGCGGGTTAGGAAGGCCACCACTTTTTCCCGCCCGTTAATAAATTCCGTCCTGTTGCGCCATTCGGTGTCAACGGTATAAGCCGTTGCCACGCGCGCGGGGTCTTTGGTGTTCCAGGCATCTTCTGCCGCCTGTACTTTTTGCAGGGCGGTTTCCATGGTAAAAGGCGGTATGGGGTAACGTTTTTCCATTGTATTAGTTTGTAGTATAATTATGTATATCTCTAAATAGCCAACACCAAATTTTCAATATGCAAAGTTTTCAAAATAGGTTGATTAACTTGGCAATCTTTGCCGTAATACCTGCCTCCGCAGGTATTACGCTGCCCCCACTTTTCCATTGCCCAAGTTATTTTGTCAGTGTCTCTCGGCAAAATTCACTCAAAATTTTCTTACTCGCCAGTTTTATAAAAACGCACTTAAACAAATTATTCATATTGAATATTGGGTGTTGGCTCAATCACTATTAAAAATGCCCTATGACAAAGGTTGCGCCAGCGGAAAATCAATGGCAACTTCGGTAAGGTTGTGAAGGTAGTTCATAATTATTTTGTCGCCTACCAGCATAACCACGTCAACCAACACGGCTTTGTTGTAACCAGCGTTGAAAAAGGCGTTAAGTATTGGTTCGGCAACAACGCCTTTGTTTTCGGTGATGGCCTTGGCCAATTTAACCAATGCGTTCAACTTGGGGTCGTTGCTATGGCCATTACGCAGGTCAATGGTTTCTTCTTCCGTAAAACCATTCATTTTGCCCAACAACGTATGGGCACTTTGGCAATACCTGCAATGGTTAATTTGGCTTACCACAAGGTTTACCGCTTCTTTCTCCTTGTTGGTGAGGGTGGTTTTCACCGATTGGAAGGCCAGGTATTTACCCAAGGCAGTTTCGGAGTAGGCCATTACAGCATACAAGTTGGGTACAAAGCCAAGGCCCTTTTGCAAGTTGTCGAATATGGCTTGGTTGGCTGGGGACACAGTTTCTCTTGTTGGCACATTAAAGTTGTTCATAATCTTAGTTTTATTGTTTTTTTTGATGACACAAAATTGCCCACAAAAACAGCCCTGTGCAATGGATGGAACACGCACTATGATGGACGATTTTACCCTACCGCCGCGCCATTCTATAACTGGTTAACATTAAAACACCCAAATAAAACATTTTACACACCTTATTTAGTTTGAAATGTGTGTATTTTTAACACCAAAAAACTGTTTGCTTGTTTAACTGCATGTATTATGGACAATAGAAATTGTAACCCCTCACACGTTCCCCAGAAAGCTTTTGTTCTGGCATTCGCGCTGTTTTGTTTTTTGTGTTTTGCCGATGTACCGGCCATGGCGCTGGTAAAGTCATACCAGCGTTCTGCCGACGGGGTAACCTTCCAGCTGCAAGATGGCCTGATGAAAATTAATATCTGCCGTGCCGACATAGTGGAAGTTAAATACACTGTGCTGGATGCTTTTCCTACCCAAACTTCGTTGGTCATTAACAATGCATGGCTGGTGAAGCCTGGTTTTACCGTGGCCGAAGTGGGTGGGGATGTGGTGATAGCCACAAAAAAGCTAAAGATTACGGTAAATAAAGCAACCAATGCCATTGCTTATGCCGATGTGGACGGCCAACCGATTGTAAGCGAGGTGGCTAAGGGCAATAAAGGCATGCAGGCGGCCACCATTGCAGGCATAAACACCTACAACTGTGCCACCACCTTCAACAGCCCTGCTGACGAGGGGCTGTTTGGCTTAGGTTGCCACCCGTTAGACTCACTTGCCATAAACTATAAAGGCCGCAACCAAGATCTCACGATAAAATACCTTACAGGTGCCATACCCGTGCTGCTGTCTACTAAAGGCTATGGCCTTTTGTGGGATAACTACTCCCCATCCACATTTTTAGGGGCAGAAGCGGGTAACACGCAGTTTAAATATGTATGCGAAAGTGGCAAGATGGTGGATTATTACTTTTTTTACGGGCCAGATTTTGACCATATCATATCCGGCTACCGCGATGCCACCGGGAAGGCACCTATGTATGGCAAATGGGCCTATGGCCTCTTTCAATCGCAAGACAGGTACAAATGGCAGAAAGAAGTGCTGGCCGTTAAAGACAACTACCGCAACAACCATATACCGGTTGATGTAATTGTGCAAGATTGGTACTACTGGGAACCCCTGCCCATCGGCAGCCATGTGATGAATGCCGAACGCTACCCCAACCCCAAGGCCATGGTGGATGAACTGCACAAGGCCAACATACACGGCATGATCTCCATTTGGCCGGTGTTTGGCAGTGGCACCGCTAATTTTGACGCGTTAAAGTCATCGGGTGGGCTTACCAGCGTAACGTGGGACAATGTGGTTACCCACACTTTTGACACCTACTACGATGCGCACAGCCCCAAGGCGCAGCTGATGTATTGGCAGCAAGCACGCGACAGCTTGGTTAAACGGTATGGCTGGGATGCTTGGTGGATTGACCAATGCGAGCCTGACAACGGCGCTTTGCTGGACGAACGCCGAAAGGCCCAGTTTTTCACTGGCAAGGGCATTGATTATTTTAATACCTACAGCTTGGCACACACCAACGGCATTTACAAGGGATGGCGCAAGGATATACCGGGCAAGCGGGCTTTTTTTCTTGCCCGGCAGGCATTTGCGGGTACACAGCGCAATGGCGCAACACTTTGGTCTTCAGACATTACTTGCACGTTTGATGCATTTAAGGTCCAGGTTCCGCAGGGTATTAACGCCTGTGCGTCGGGCATTCCTTATTGGACGTCTGACATTGGCGGTTACCACTATAATTGGTCTGCACCCGACTGGAGCACACCCGCCAACCGGGAGTTGTTCACGCGTTGGTTTCAATTTGGCACATTCTGCCCCATCTTCCGCATACACGGCAAGGGCGAGCGGGCTTTGTTCTCCAACAATTGGGATGCGTCAACCAAAGCCACCTTACTGCATTTTGACAAGTTGCGTTACCGCTTGTTGCCCTATATCTATTCACTCGGGGCCAAGGTTACGCAGGAAAATTACACCATCATGCGCTCGCTGGCGTTTGATTTCAGGAACGACCCCGCCGTGTACAACCTAAAGTACGAATACATGTTTGGCCCGGCATTTTTGGTTAACCCCATAACGGCGCAGCTATATAGTGCACCCAATGCCACGCAGGCTGCCAAAACCAGCAAGGTGTACCTGCCCAATACCACTTGGTACAACTTTTGGGACGCGAAAAAGGTAGCAGGCGGCCAAACCATTGATGCCGCCGTGCCGTTGGATATTATGCCGTTGTATGTAAAAGCGGGTTCTATTATACCTTTCGGGCCGTTTGAGGAATATGCGGCAGAGAAACCGGCCGATACCATCGAGTTAAGAATATACCCCGGTGCAAACGGCCAGTTTACTTTGTACGAGGACGAAAACGACAATTACAATTACGAAAAAGGCCAGTTTTCCACCATACATTTTACATGGGATGATGCGGCCAAGGCATTAAGCATAAGTGCCACCAAAGGCCAGTTTCCCGGTATGCTTAAGCAAAGGGTGTTTAATGTGGTTATAGTAAAAGAAGGCCATGGTGTTGACATGGAGGTTACAAAAGAGGTTGATAAAACGGTACAGTATACCGGCACAGCTACAAAAGTTTTGTTTTAAGCAGTAGAGATTGGTTATTACAGGCCCATAGGTACATACCTTTTGGGCCTGTGTTATTTTGGCTGCGCCTTTTGGGTTGTTTGGGCCCTGTCTTCTTTCGTATATCAAATAAGGTTGTTACCTTTAAAGGGCCATGCCTACCATCACCAAGCCATACTCCGCCATAGCCTTTTTGGCCTTTGTTTTTATTTGCACAGCATCCTGTAGCAACAACAGTGCCGACATACCATTTCCTTCGGCTGACACTGGCTTTGCGCAGCCGGTTACAGTGCCTTTGCAGTTTGGCCCCGAAAGAAAAGCAAACTGGGTTGCGATTAACACTGGCATTAAGCCTGTAATTAGAAAGCTGGATCTTAATGCGCTTCCACAATCACCGTGGGATACATCGGGTTTTCGACCTTTTGAGCATCCACCTTTAGTAACTTCATTTAATTTTGATAGTTTATCTTCCAAATCCTTTAAGTACGATTCTCTGCCAGCAACCCGTCTTCAATTTAGAACTTTTGCAATTGCACCGCCTATTATTACTAAAATGGGCCTGCTAGTGCCCGAGAGAAATACGCCTTTTTTAACCTTCGATATGGGTAAATTATTTGGCCTAACCAATTACACCAACGACGCAGGTATTTTAAAGGACAAGAAGGGAAATATTTGGGTTGGCGACAGCTTAAATTTTTACATGTTTGACGGCGAAAACCTGATGACCTATAAAAGAATGGGGGTGCTTTCACCAATATTGGGCATGACGGACGATAATAACGGAAGAATATGGTTTCTACAAAAAGAAGGTATTGGTTATTTTGACCCTTTGGGCGGACTGATTAGATTTTCCCAACAAATCATTCCAGCACCATGGCCTCAAAAATTAGTAGAGCATTCAGGGGGAGGATTTTGGCTTTCCTTGTCAACGACTGGTAATTTGTGCAACATTAATACGGAAGCTGAGGAATACAGGATATTAAACAAACTTGCCGGACTTTTTTTTAATTACACCCAGCCAGTTGTGGAAGACAATATGAATAATTTATGGGTTGCAGTAGACAGCGGGGCAGTGGCTATTAAATTGGAAAAAGGCACCATTCGGTATATTAAAATCGTGGGTAATGAGGGCCAGGGTGTATTAGGCTGGATACGGGATGCAGTGAAAGACAACTTGGGAAATATTTGGTTTTTACTGTCTAACGGCTGCCTGTCCAGCCTTAGCTTCGACCACAAAACTATCACGCAATATGCTGCACACTTCAAATCACACGCTCCATTAAATATTTATTTCGACCATAAAGGACGTATCGTGGTACACGACTTATTTGGACTAGAAACATGGGACATAGGGAAGGAACAATTTAGTTACATTGGTTTTCGTAATGTTATTCCACGGCAATATCCAACTGTTTACAGTCCTCTTGTGCCAGACCGTCTAAACAGGCTATGGGTATTATCATTAAAGAGCATTTACCTTATTGACCCAGTTGTTCAATTAGTCGTTTATCTTGAAGACAGCCAGATTACCAGTGCGATACTTGAAGATGTGAGCGGTAAAATTTGGATATGCACGACTAACGGAATTGAAATATTCGATCGTAAAAGGCATCTCAATTTGCACCTTAACAAGGTTAGCGGACTTAGCAGTAATAATGTACACAGTATCAATCAGTTTGATGGGAAAATTTGGTTGGCCAGCGATGGTGGGCTTGATGTAATTGACCCATTGATGAACATTATTACACATTATGGTACAAAACAAGGGCTCAGCACAGATACTATTTTTGCCACACTGCAGGATGGTAAACGCAACATCTGGCTTTCTGGCGCTAATGGCGGAATTTGTTTTATTGATAACCAGCAACAAACAATAAGATACTTGAAAATGCCCCGCAATTTCTCTTGCATTGATTCTTCTTATTTTAGTTGGTCGCAAAATTTAGAAAATATCGTAGACATAAGAAAGGATAAAAATGGTGGCATCTGGATAGAAAAAGAAAATACAGGTGTCTATTATATCTCCCCAGATTTGGGCACCATCAAATACCTGCAATGCCAATACGCTGGCTTTAAGGCAACAGGCAATGTTTTAGCACCAGATGAAGCTGGCAGAATGTGGATCGGCACATCAAAAGGCATTTTTATTGCTGACACAAGGGTAGGAACTTTTACGGCAATTACCACAAAGCAAGGCTTGCCCAGCAATGACATACGGTCGCTCGCCCCATATAAAGGCGGGATGGTTGTCGCAACGGACAGTAAAATATGTATTGTTAGCCCGCCTGCCCAAGGTTACAGCACTGGAAGTAGTGGCAATGGAAACAATACATGGGAGATAAAGGTGGTCGCAAAATCTGAAGGGCTTGTTCGGGGAAGCCCCGATTTGAGTTTGGATATCGTCACGAAGGGTGGCCAGTATATATGGACGGGCAAAGGGGTTATTTCTATAGACAGCATTATAGAGCAAACCGACAACTCGCAAGTGTACGTAAGCGGCATAAATGTGATGGTGCGTCCACAATATTTTTTCAATAAGCCTGAGTTAAAACAACATGACACCATTTGGGATGGTGCATCATTTGCCGTAAAAGGCCGTGGGCCTGCTGGCGAGGGGTTTAAAAATGCATTAGGCCTGCTGTATGACGATGTTGCCGGGCCATACAACATGCCCAAAAACCTAAGGTTGCCCTATAACCAAAACTACATACAATTTCAATTTACACAGGCACATACCGGTAGGCAGGATTCGGTGTTGTACCGCTATATACTGCAGGGAGTTGATAAACAGTGGGGGCCGGTAACCACCAAATCAACCTCTGAAAATTACTTAAACCTACAGCCGGGCAGCTACACTTTTAAAGTTTGCAGCAAAGGTATCAGCGGAAGATGGGGCCAGCCGGCAACCTTTAGCTTTACCGTAACGCCACCCTGGTGGCAAACCTGGTGGGCTTACACGTTATATATATTTTTGCCACTGGCATCGGCATGGGTTATCGTTTACGTGCGTAGCAAAAGCCTGCTGGAACGAAATAGGGTATTGGAGGAAAAAATAAAGCAGCGCACCGCCGAAGTGCAGGAACAAAAAGAAGAAATTACAGCCCAGCGTGACAGTCTCGAAAAAACGCTGGAGGAACTGCAGGCCACCCAAAAACAACTCATCCAATCCGAAAAAATGGCCAGCCTTGGGGAGCTTACTGCGGGTATTGCACACGAGATTCAAAACCCGTTGAACTTTGTAAATAACTTCTCTGAGGTAAGCAATGAATTGCTGGAAGAGTTGAAGGACGAACGACAAAAACCCTTGGGCCAAAGGGATGAGGAGTTACAGGATGAATTGCTGGCCGATATAAGCCAAAACCTGGCAAAAATAAACCACCATGGCAAACGGGCCGATGCCATTGTAAAAGGCATGCTGCAGCACAGCCGTAAAAGCACAGGCCAAAAAGAGCCGACAGATATACACAAATTAGCCGACGAATATTTACGGCTTGCCTACCAAGGCCTGCGCGCCAAGGATAAAGGCTTTAACGCAGAAATAAAGACAGATTTTGACGAAACCATCGGTAAAGTAAATATCATTCCGCAGGATATTGGGAGGGTATTGCTTAACTTGGTTAATAATGCGTTTTATGCAATTGCAGAGAGACAGAAAAAGGGGGGTCAAGCGTATAAGCCAATTGTATCAGTTGCCACAAAAAAAGTGGACAATAAAATAGAAATAAGGGTCGCTGATAACGGCACCGGCATACCCGATGCTATTAAAGATAAAATTATGCAACCTTTTTTTACCACCAAGCCCACTGGGCAGGGTACTGGTTTGGGTTTAAGTTTAAGCTATGATATTGTAAAGGCGCATGGCGGGGAGATAAGGGTGGAAACAAAGGAAGGGGAAGGGACGGAGTTTACAATAACACTACCGATTATATAAAAAGAAAATCCTCAAAATCTGATAAATCCCTAAAAATCATAGCTCAGACAAGGAATTAGCGGGAACACAAAGTTGGAGACTAAACAGGGGGCGGGTCGAAATTTATTATTCAATTAAGGGTTGAAATCTGCGATAGTAAACATTGCTTATTGCCGCAAAATTGTGGATATAAAATAAAAATAGGGTTACCTTACCCCAGAAAAATAAGTACCATGAAAAATAATGCCCATATACTGTTTTATGCGACAGCTATGGCTTTAGTATTAACATTTTCAGCAAACGCCCAAGTAACCAATATAGACAGCCTTAAGAATTTATTGTCAAAAGAGTCGGACACTGCCAGGATAAAAACGATGATTGCCATAGGAGGTGGCTACGACGACAAGTATAAATATGACACAGCATTGTATTATTACCTTGATGCACTTAAATTGGCCGAGAGCGTACAGGAAAAGAAAAGCCTTTTTTTGTGTTTGAACAGGCTGGCATTATTTTATGAGCACAAAAACAATTTTCAACTGGCACTGGAGTTTGCCCTGAGGGCGCAGAAAATAGCGGAGGAAGAAAACAGCCTGCAAAGTCTTTTTGATATATACAATTATGTTGGGGGTGTCATATATTTCAATCATGGCAACTTCGACACATCCTTGATATATGGCTTTAGGCTGATGAAAATAGCCGTGAAAATGAATGACCGGAAAAAAATGGCCGATGGCCAGATGTATCTGGGGGATGCATACCGTGCCTTGGAGAAATTTGACAGTGCACTTGCAATGTATTTGAAAGCGTTAGAGTTATCAAAAGCGACCAATTATAAGGACAACTTCTTTAATTTATATAACGATATCGGGCTTTTATATGACGAACAGGGACAGTACCGCAATGCAATTGCCTGGTTTCTTAAGTCAATTGCACAAGCAGCAAAGGATAGCTTTGACGCACCAAACGTAAGCAATAACCTTGTAAATGCATATTTCCATATCAAACGGTATGACTCAGCCCTGCTTTTTGCGAAAAAGCTTTTGCAATATTCTGAAAAAAATGACGACCAAGGGTCACGATTAGTGTCTTATTGGTTGTTGTCACAAATTTACGAAGCGGAAAAAACATATAGCGAAGCATACAATTATCTGGACAGGTACCTGCATCTTAAAGATTCAGTCAATTCAACAGAGGAGCAGAACAAGTTGAATCTGCTTGAATCTGAATATAAAACGGATAAACAAAAGCGGGAGATAGAGCTCCTACAAAAGAATAGTCAATTGCAGGGTTTGTTACGTAATGTGTTAATAGCCACTGCCATTTTGCTGCTAATTTTGGCATTTTTAATTGCCAACAAATACAACCATAAAAAGAAGGCGGAAGAAATTTTGAGCATAAAAAATAGCGAGCTCAACCGAACGTTAAACGAGCTTAAGTCAACCCAGGCGCAACTCATCCAGTCAGAAAAAATGGCCAGCCTTGGGGAGCTTACTGCGGGTATTGCACACGAGATTCAAAACCCGTTGAACTTTGTAAATAATTTTTCAGAGGTGAGCAATGAACTGTTGCAGGAATTGAAGGACGAACGCCAAAAAACCTTGGGCCAAAGGGATGAGGAGTTACAGGATGAATTGCTGGCCGATATAAGCCAAAACCTAGCAAAAATAAACCACCATGGCAAGCGGGCCGATGCCATTGTAAAAGGCATGCTGCAGCACAGCCGCAAAAGCACAGGCCAAAAAGAACCTACAGATATAAACAAATTAGCCGACGAATATTTACGGCTTGCTTACCAAGGCCTGCGTGCAAAGGATAAAAGCTTTAACGCAACGCTTAAAACAGAGTTTGATGAAACCATTGGCAAAATAAACATCATCCCGCAGGATATTGGCAGGGTGCTACTTAACCTGTTTAATAATGCATTTTATGCCGTAACTGAGAGGCAAAAGGCGGAAGGTGAAGATTATAAACCCGCAGTGTCAGAGACTACAAAACAAACTGGAGACAAAATAGAAATAAGGGTTGCTGATAATGGCACCGGCATACCCGATGCTATTAAAGGTAAAATTATGCAGCCTTTTTTTACTACCAAGCCCACCGGGCAGGGTACTGGTTTGGGGTTGAGCTTAAGCTATGATATTGTAAAGGCGCATGGCGGGGAAATTCGGGTGGGAACAAAGGAAGGGGAAGGGACGGAGTTTGTAATAACGTTGCCAATCACGTAAAAAATCTTCCAAATCTCAAAAATCCGCCCTCCGAAGGAGTCCTTTGGACAAATCATTGTTCAGACAGGTTCATTGCGGGGATATACGGGTGCAAACGAAGGAGGGGGAGGAAATGGTGTTTATAATAAAATTGCCAATCACCTAAAAAAGTCTTACCAATCCCAAAAATCCACCCAAATCATTGTTCAGACAGGTCCATCGCGGGGATATACAGGTGCAAACGAAGGAGGGGGAGGAAATGGTGTTTATAATAAAATTGCCAATCATCTTAAAAATCTTCCCAATCCCTAAAATCCCCCAAAATCGTCGTTCAGACAGTTGCAAAGCCTAATAAACTATCCATTGCACAAGAGCGCGACGCAACAAAAGCCCAATGCTTATTCAACTGCCTGTAGCCAAACTGCTTTTTGTATTTGGCTTGGGGTGCATGACTTGCATTGGCTTAAAACCGATATACCGAACTAAAATAATTTGCTTTGTAATATTGCCTGCATCGTTTACTTTTAGCAAATAAATGTCATTTGTACGATTAAACCAGCCATAGAAAATGAAACTAGCCCAGTTTGGCCTTGCTTTATGCGCCGCCGCCTTTGTATTATCCTGCAACAACAACGGAACCAAAACCAATAGTACCGACAGCCTTACGGATGCGCAACAACGCCTGCCCGAAAATGCTTTGAAGGGCTTGGAGGTATTTGAAGGGCTGGAAGTGCACAGCTTTGCCACCGAGCCAATGCTGAAGAACCCCACCAACATTGATGTTGACGAGCGCGGCCGGGTATGGGTAACCGAGGCGTACAACTACCGCCCCGACATAAACGGCAACCCGACCAACCCCAAAGGCGACCGCATTATGATATTGGAAGACACCAACGGCGACGGCAAAGCAGACACAGCAAAGGTCTTTTATCAGGGGCCGGAGGTAAATGCCCCGCTTGGCGTATGCGTGCTGGGCAACCGGGTACTGGTTAGCCAAAGCCCCTATGTATGGGCTTTTTACGATGATAATGGCGATGACAAGGCAGACAGGAAGGAAATTTTCTTCCAAGGGGTGGGCGGCGAGCAGCACGACCATGGCATGCATACCTTTACGTTTGGGCCTGACGGCAAACTGTATTTCAACTTTGGCAACGAAGGCAAAACCTTGCGCGATAAATACAATAAGCCCGTGCGCGACCAGGACGGGGACACCATAGGCCCCAGAAAATATACGCAGGGCATGGTGTTCCGTTGCAACCCCGACGGCAGCCAGGTGGAATGCTTGGGCAACAATTTCCGCAACCCATACGAAGTAGCCGTTGACAGCTACGGCCAGTTATGGCAGAGCGACAACGACGACGACGGTAACCGTGGTGTGCGCATAAACTACGTGATGGATTATGGCAACTATGGCTACAAAGACGAAATGACCGGTGCCAGCTGGGATGCCAACAGAACAAATGTAGAAGACTCCATACCTTATAAGCACTGGCACCTAAACGACCCGGGCGTTGTGCCTAACCTGTTGCAAACAGGGGCGGGCTCACCCACGGGGCTGGTGGTGTACGAGGGCAGTTTGCTGCCGCAGGAGTTTCATAACCAGTTAATACACAGCGATGCGGGCCCCAATGTGGTGCGGTCGTACCCGGTAACTAAAAACGGTGCGGGCTACAAAGCCAGCATCATTAATATATTGGAAGGCAGCCGAGACAAATGGTTCCGCCCTGCGGATGTTTGCGTGGCACCCGACGGCAGCCTGATAGTGGCCGATTGGTACGACCCCGGGGTGGGCGGCCACCAAGCCGGTGACCAAACCCGCGGCCGTATTTACCGTGTGGCCCCGCCCGCAAACGCAGGTGCTTACACCATGCCAAAGCAAGATTACAGTACGCCGCAGGGTGCGGCAATGGCCTTACAAAGCCCCAACCTGGCCACCCGTTACCACGCTTACACAGCATTACAGGGTTTTGGCAGCAAAGCCGTGCCGGTATTGGAAGATGTATGGAAGCATACCAGCGAGCCAAGAATGCGCGCCAGGGCGTTTTGGGCGCTGGTAAAACTACCCGGTGCCAATGCCACGCAATATATACAACAACAAGTAAAAGATGCCAATACTGATTTGCGCATTACCGCTTTACGCGCCGCAAGGCAACTTGGGGCAGAAGCCACGTTAACTGCTGTGCATCAATTGGTAAAAGACACCAGTATACAAGTAAGGCGCGAATGTGCGCTTGCTCTGCGCCATAATAAAAGCCCGCAGGCGGCGCAGCTTTGGGCCACGCTTGCGGCACAGCACGATGGTGCCGACCGCTGGTACCTGGAAGCCTTGGGCGTAGGTGCGGACAGGCAATGGGATGCTTTTTTTACTGCCTATCTGTCCCTTGTGCCTAACCCATTGCTAACCACGGCAGGCAGGGATATTGTTTGGCGCGCCCGCACCGACAAAGCCGTAGGAATGCTGGCGGAACTGGCGGCCGACGGCAAAGTGCCGCTGAAAGAAAGGCTCCGTTACTTCCGGGCCTTTGACTTTAACGAAGGTGGTTTAAAAAACAGTCTGCTGGTAAAAATGGTGGAGGACAACAAAACGAACGATGCGGATTTGAATAAATTGGTGTTGCATGCGTTAGACAATAAAACAGTAGCACAAAGCCCCGTGGCCCAAAAAGCATTGGCACAGGTATTGCAGAACGTTGCCGGTACCCGCGAATACCTTGATTTAGTGGCCCGTTTTCAGGTAAAGACCGAGAACCCACGTTTGCTGCAACTTGCAGTTGACAAAGGCCAAGACGACCTTGGCCGAGACGCGGCTGGCCTGCTGCTAAGCTTGGGCGGTAACCAATTGGTGTGGACCGTGTTGAACGGTACCGACACAACCAAATCAAAGGCATTGATAACCGCGTTGGCCGGTGTTGGCAAAACCGAATCAATTGACATGGTGCAAACTGTTGCCTTAACTGGTAAATACCCGGCTGCATTACGCAAGCTTGCCGCTGGCAGCATTGGCAAAAGCTGGAATGGTGAGGAAAGGGTATTGGCGGTATTAAAGGCCAAAAAAGTACCTGCCGACCTAATACCTGACGTGGTGGCCAGCGTAAGCGGGGCATGGCGCGGCAGCATACGAACCGAAGCCCAAAGCTACCTGCCCAACCAAGCGGCACTGGCGGCTAAAAAAGCGCCCACCATGGCCGATATTAACGCGCTTACCGCCGATGTACCCAAAGGCCAGCAGGTATTTACCAATATTTGTGCTACCTGCCACCAAGTAAACGGTGCAGGTACAGACTTTGGCCCCAAACTGGGCGAGATTGGCAGCAAATATGCCAAAGACGGTTTGCTCGATGCGATAGTGCATCCATCTGCAGGCATAAGCTTTGGGTTTGAGGGATGGGAAATTAAACTGAAAGACGGCAGCACGCAAACTGGCATCATAGCCGGCAAAACGGAAACTGATATTGACCTAAAACTGCCCGGCGGCGCACGCCAGCACCTAAAAACGAGTGATGTGCAAAGCAAAACTGAGATGAAGGCCAGCATGATGCCCGAGGGTCTTTACCAGGTGATGAGTACCCAAGACTTGGCTAATTTGTTGGGCTATTTGGCTGGGTTGAAGAAGAAATAGAAAAGGAGTTTCGTAAAGAAAGGCCAGCCATGTTATAAAGGCCCTATTAATGGGGGACTTTATAACATGGTGAGTGGCTAAATAAAAAAATAATGATTCGCCGGTATCGAAAACTAATGCAAACCCGAATTTACAACACTTCCACTTGGTTTTTGAGCAAATCTTCAAAAACATCCCTTTTGCGAATCAATAGGGGTTCGCCGCCCAGCACCAATACCTCGGCCGGTTTAAAGCGGCTGTTGTAATTGCTGCTCATCTCAAAGCCGTAGGCACCCGCATTGCGGAACACCAAGTAATCACCCTCGTTAACTTCGGGCAGTTGCCTGTCCCAAGCAAAGGTGTCGGTTTCGCAAATATTGCCTGTTACGGTGTAATGTTTTTCTTCGCCTCCGGGGTTGCTTATATTGTCAATCTGGTGGTACGATTCATAAAACATCGGCCTTATTAAATGGTTAAACCCGCTGTTAACACCAGCAAAAGTGGTGGCCTCGGTTTGTTTCAACACATTTACCTGGGTTATAAAATAGCCTGCCTCACTCACAAAAAACTTTCCTGGCTCAAACCATACTTGTAAGGGCTTTCCGCTGGGGTTGGGGTGGTTGGCAAAGGCTTCGCCTACTTTTTGGGCAAGCAAGGCAATATCTGTTTCGTGGTCATTTTTTTTGTAAGGCACTTTAAAACCGCCGCCTAAGTCAATTACTTCCAATTCTTTAAATAGGGGGATAATGTCAAACAACACCTCAATGCCCTTTACAAAAACGTCCACGTCTTTAATTTCGCTGCCGGTGTGTATGTGCAGCGTTTGTATGTGTAGGTTGTCTTGCTCAATAAGCGAAAGCACTTGGTTAATTTGGTCGGCAGGTATGCCGAATTTGCTCTTATCGTGCCCGGTGGAAATTTTTAGGTTGCCGCCTGCCATAATGTTGGGGCGTAAACGGATGCCCACTGGGTAGCTGTGGCCATATTTTTGGCCAAATTTTTCAAGGTTGCTCAGGCTGTCAATGTTAATGTGCACGCCTAGGCTTTGTGCTTCCTCAATTTCCGCAAAGGCTATGCCATTGCTGGTGTATAACACCTTGTTGGGTTCAAAACCAGCTAATAAGGCCATTTTAACCTCGTTAATGCTGCTGCAATCGGCATTGGCGCCGATGCTTTTAACATATTTAAGAATGTTTATGTTGGTAAGCGCTTTGCAGGCGTAAAAAAATTGTACGTTTTGCCCGGCAAATGCCGTGGTTAGCTTTTGGTATTGGTCCCTAATTTTTTCGGCATGGTATACATAAACGGGCGTGCCAAACTGCGTTGCTATTTGTGTAAGTTGGCTGTTGGATAATTGAGGCATGCTTAATTTGTGAATTTGAAAATTTGAAAATGTGGTGCGCTGCTTCCATTTTCAAAATAGCACTTCTACAATTTGAAAATTTGTGAATTTGAAAATGTGAAAATGTGTTGCGCTGCTTCCGTTTTCAAAATAGCACTTCTACAATTTGAAAATTCGGTAAGTTGAAAATGTGATGTGCTGCTTCCATTTTCAACTTTACACTTCTACAATTTGAAAATTTGAAACTTTGAAAATGTGGTGCGCTGCTGCCATTTTCAAATTAGCACATCTTCAAATTTTCAAATTTTTTTATTAAAAAATTAGTCTAACGGGGTAAGGGCATCCTCCTCCCGCTGCTTAATATCGTTTTCATTTTCTTTACTATCGCTGTCTGCAGTATTTTCCATTACCACATCCACCTCAACCTGCACCGTCGCAACTTCCTCGTCAATAAATAGCACAGCTTGCTCGGCACCTTTCATGGCCGTGGGTTCAACCATCTGCTCGGCAAAAACCTCTTTTATTTTTGGCAGGTCGGCGGGGGAGTTGATGCCGAAATAGTCCATAAAGCTTTTGGAGGTGGCGTAAATCAGCGGCTTGCCGGGTAATGTTTCGTTGCGGCCCGAGATAACAATCAGTTCCTTTTCCAACAGTTTTTGTACACTGTAATCGCTGTTTACCCCACGTATGGCCTCAATCTCGCCCTTTGTTACTGGCTGTTTGTACGCTATGATGGCCAATGTTTCTAAAGCCGCCGCAGATAGTTTTTTTAGGAATTTGTCGCCGTTAAGCTGTGCGATGGTTTTGTAAAAGGCTGGTTTGGTAAGGAATTGCCAGCCGCCGCCGCTCTGGCGAAGCTCGAACGAATAAAATTCGCTTTGGTATTTTTCGCGGATGCCTTGCACGGCCGTTTCTACCTGCTCGGGCATAATCCTTTCGTCCATAAAACCAAAAGCGGCATTGATAAGTTCAACAATTTCCAAACCTGTCAACGGTTTTTCACTGGCAAATATCAACGCCTCAATATGTGGTATTATCTCACTTAACTCCATTTCTCAATTTGAAAATTTGTGAATTTGAAAATTTGAAAATAAAAACTCCCATAGTATGGATAGAATTTTCAAATTTTCTCCGAAGGAACCCTTTGGGCAAATTGTCTTATTTTCAAATTTATTCATTACCCATTCAACGCTGCCGCGCCGCTCACGATTTCTGTAAGCTCGGTGGTAATGGCAGCCTGGCGCGCCCGGTTATATGATACTTTAAGTTGCTTTAATATTTCGCCGGCATTATCGGTGGCTTTGTCCATGGCGGTCATACGGGCACCGTGTTCACTGGCGTTGGCATCCAGCACGGCTTTGTATAACTGCGTGTTTAATATTTTTGGCATCAGCTCGGCAATCAATACATCCTTGGCAGGCTCAAATATAAAGTCGGCTTTTTTGGCACCTTCTTTTTTGGCCACCTTAGGTATTGGCAAAAATTGCTCGGCTGTAAAATTCATGCTGGCCGCGTTTTTAAACTGGCTGTACACAATCTCCACGGCGTCAAATTGGTTGGCTTCAAAAGCCTTTACAGCCGCTTGGGCAGCCGCCTGCACATTGTGGAAGCTGAGGCTTAGGAATATGTCTTTATACGTATCGTCTGTTTTGTAGCCTCCACGCGTTAAGCTTTCGTAGCCTTTTTTGCCAAGGTTCCAAATGGTTACGTTGCCTTTGGCATACTGGCTGCTGTATTTTTGGGCAATGGTTTCTTTGGCCAGCTTAACAATATTACTGTTATAAGCACCTGCCAGGCCGCGGTCGCTGGTTATTACAATCAGCAGTACCTTTTCAACCGGCCTTTCCTCGGCCAGCTTAAGGTTTGCACCGCCATCGGAATTACTAACAATGTTACTCAGCATTTCCTGCAGCTTTAACGCGTAGGGCCTCATTTGTATTATGGCGTCCTGCGCGCGGCGCAATTTGGCCGCACTCACCATTTTCATGGCTTTGGTAATTTGCTGTGTTGACTGTACCGATTTTATCCTGTTGCGTACTTCTTTTAACTGGCCGGCCATATTGGTTTAATTTTATTTTACCCTCAACCCCTAAAGGGAGTTTTTAACAATACCTTGCTGTACTACCCCCCCTTTAGGGGTGGGGGGCTAAATTGGCTGCAAAAGTAGCAGTTTGCCCTTTAATTGCAAGCATTTAACCCATAAAAATGCCCGTATTGGTATTTTAGGCACTAACTTCAAAAAACGGTACAATAAGTTCGCACTTTTTTATGGCTGTACTTTGCGGCTTGGCGCGTTCGCGTGGCAAGAAAGGCTCCACCTCCAGTGGATGCAAAAAATTCACGCAAAGGCGCAATGGCACAAAGCTAACAACAATAACGGCGCTGGTAATACTTACTAAACTCCCCTTGAGGCTTATTTGCCGTTATGGAAATAGTCAGGGTCTAAATTATGGGCGCAGGGTTGTTTGCCATTCGCCCAAGGTTTGCAAAACGGTAAATTCTCCACCCTCTTTAGTCGTGTTCGGCATGGGCAGGTTTTCATCCCGGTCTAGCCGTATTGTTAGCCTGCCGGGGTGCAGCCTTTGTAACAAAGCTTTGCCCACAAAGGCGCTGTTATGGGTAACCAAAAGCATGGTGTCAATACTATTGCTTGCGCCGCTGGTATCCGTTATGCGTAAGTGTATGCTGTCATAATCTAGTAATCCTTTAAAATTAAAGGGCAGCCCTTCTTTGGGTATTTGGTTGGGTATTGGGGTGGCCAATGCGGCTGCATTAAAAGTAAATGGCTGGCTGTACTTAGTGCCGTTAAAGCCTGTAAAAACAAGGGTGTGGCTGCCATTAAAGGTACTAACTTGCTTGTGGGCTAGGTAAAATGCCCCAGCACCGGTTGTGCTGTCTACGGCAATTGAATCCCCGTCCAGTTCAATTTTTGCGGGGCTGTTTAAAACCAACGTAGTTCCTTTGGGGCCGGCAAACGTAAATTGTGCCCGTATTAAAACAATACTGTCACCCACTTCGTATGTTACCCGGTAGGCGGTATATACAGTTTCGGGGTTAACGTCTTTAATATTGCCAATCTCCGCATCGCAGCTGGCGAATATTATCAGGATGAATGCAAACGTAACCAATAATTTGGGGTGCGTAGTTGAGCGTTTGAGGTTTGGTGAAAAATGTATACCCTTTAATATCACTTTCTGGCGCAGGTTAGTTAACGAATTGGTAAAGTGTTTTTATAAAACAAGTCATAGTTGCACACCGGCTAAAACAATTACCTTTGCCGTCCGAAAAATAGCTGTCATTTTGGCGAAAAAAGATGTAAGCATTGTTTTTGTACGGAAAAAAGTTCAGGCGAATATCAATTCCAACTGCCTAGTTTACCCGATTTAGCAAAACGGTAACCCGGTGTAAGGGACTTGTATAGCAACGGAGCTTGTTAACTGAGGACTACAAACTATAAACTACAAACGAATGTTAGGTTTTATTGGAAAATTATTGGGTGGTAATAAATCGGAGAAAGACGTTAAAAAAATTGAGCCTGTTGTTCAGCAGGTCAACAAATTTTTTAAGGAGTACCAAACCCTTACGAATGATGCGTTACGTGCCAAAACACCCGAGTTTAAACAGCGTATTGCCGACCAATTAAAAGAAATTGACGGAGTAATCGCCGCCAAACAACAAGATGCAGAAAACCTGCCCGAGGAAGAAATGCACCAGCGGGATGCCATTTATAAAGAGGTGGACGAGCTGAAAAAAGACCGCAACAAGGAAATTGAAAAAGCCTTGGAGGCTATTTTGCCCGAAGCCTTTGCTGTGGTAAAGGAAACGGCACGCCGTTTTAAAGAGAACAGCACGTTGGAAGCAGCAGCCACACCCCTTGACAGGGAATTGAGTATTAAAAAGGATTATATTAGGATAGAAGGAGACAAGGTAATATTTAACAACACGTGGACGGCGGCCGGCGGCAAGGTAACCTGGAATATGGTGCATTACGATGTGCAGCTGATAGGCGGCGCGGTACTGCACCAAGGTAAGATTTCAGAAATGGCCACCGGTGAGGGTAAAACGTTGGTGTCCACCCTGCCGGCATACCTAAATGCGCTAGCTGGCGAAGGCGTGCATATAGTAACAGTGAATGATTACCTGGCCCGCCGCGACAGCGAATGGAACGGTACCATTTTTGAATGGCTTGGCCTTACGGTGGATTGTATTGACAAGCACCAACCCAATACAGCCGCCCGCCGAAATGCCTACCTAGCAGATATTACTTATGGCACGAATAACGAGTTTGGCTTTGACTACCTGCGCGACAACATGGTACACAACCCCGATGAAATGGTGCAGCGCAAACACCATTTTGCCATGGTGGATGAGGTGGACAGCGTGTTGATTGACGATGCCCGTACGCCATTGATCATTTCAGGCCCTGTGGGCAGGGATGATACCACCCAGCAATTTTTTGACTTGAAGCCACGGATAGAAAAATTAGTGGACGCGCAAAAAAGGGCTGCCAACCAGTTTTTGAACGAAGCAAAAAAGAAAATTACAGAAGGCAATGACGACCCTAAAGACGGCGGACTCGCATTGTTTAGGGCGCACAGAGGGTTGCCAAAATCAAACGCGTTAATTAAGTTTTTGAGTGAGCCCGGAATACGCCAAAAACTGCAAAAGGCGGAGAATTATTATTTGGCCGACCAGCAGCGGGAGATGCCCAAGGCAGATGAGGAGCTGTATTTTTATATTGACGAAAAAAACAACTCGGTTGAATTAACCGACAAAGGGATACAGTTAATTACCCGTGCCGGTGAAGACCAAAACTTTTTTGTGATTCCCGATATTGGTGTTGACTTGGCTGCCATTGACACAGACACTGTATCGCCAACAGATGAAAAACTGCGCAAGAAAGAAGTGCTATTGAATGAATATTCCGTAAAGGCAGACCGTATACACACCGTGCAGCAGCTGTTGAAAGCGTATACTTTGTTTGACAAAGACATTGAGTATGTAGTGATGGACGGTGGCGTTAAGATAGTAGATGAGCAAACAGGCCGTATATTAGACGGCCGCCGGTACAGCGACGGTTTGCACCAAGCCATTGAAGCCAAGGAAAACGTAAAGATTGAAGCCGCGAGCCAAACCTATGCTACCGTTACGTTGCAAAACTACTTTCGCATGTACCACAAACTATGCGGTATGACGGGTACGGCAGAAACGGAAGCGCAGGAACTGTGGGATATTTATAAGTTGGACGTGGTTACTATACCCACCAACATACCTTGTGTGCGTAACGACGAGCACGACCTGGTGTATAAAACCAAAAGGGAAAAATACGGGTCGGTTATTGATAAAATAGTGGAACTGCGCACGGCAGGCCGCCCGGTGCTGGTGGGTACAACATCGGTAGAGGTGAGCGAGTTGCTCGCGCGGATGTTGAAGCAAAAGCAAATTCCCCACAATGTGCTGAATGCCAAACAACACGCCCGTGAGGCGCAAATAGTTGCCGAAGCAGGTTTGGCGGGTGCCATAACCATAGCCACCAACATGGCCGGCCGCGGTACCGACATCAAGCTCGGGCCCGGTGTAAAGGAAGCTGGCGGTTTGGCCATTATTGGCACAGAGCGACATGAAAGCCGCCGTGTTGACCGTCAGTTGCGGGGCCGTGCGGGCAGGCAGGGCGACCCTGGTTCTTCCCAGTTTTATGTAAGCCTGGAAGACGACCTGATGCGTATGTTTGGCAGCGAGCGCATTGCCAAGGTGATGGACTTTGCCGGGTACAAAGAAGGCGAGGTGATACAGCACAGCATGATTACCAAGAGCATAGAGCGTGCGCAGAAAAAAGTGGAAGAAAACAACTTTGGCATACGCAAACGCCTGTTGGAATATGACGACGTAATGAACAAGCAGCGCACGGTAATTTATACCCGCCGCAGCCATGCCTTGTTTGGCGAGCGTTTGGCACTTGACCTTGACAATGCTTTTTATGACGTGGCCGAAGGCTTGGTGAACACGTTTAAAGAAAACAACGATTTTGAAGGGTTTAGGTTGGAAGTGATAGTGAACCTTGGCTTGGACACTGGTTTGCAAAAAGAGGAATTTGAAAAAAGCAGTGCCGAGGCATTGGTTGAAAAACTGTACAGCGAGGCTTACGCAAACTACCAAGCAAACCGACAGGACTTGATGCCGAGGGTATTGCCCATATTTAAGAACATTCGCCAAACACAGGGTGCCCATATTGAAAACGTGGTAGTACCATTTAGTGACGGCCGAAAAGGCCTGCAGGTGCTTGCCAACCTTGACAAGACCATTAAAACAAACGGGGCGGAGTTGCTGAACTCATTAGAACGTACAGCCACCTTGGCCTTTATTGACGATGCATGGAAGGAACACCTGCGTGCCATGGACGACTTGAAACAGAGTGTGCAAACCGCCCATTACGAACAGAAAGATCCCTTGGTTATTTATAAGGGAGAGGCTTATATGCTGTTTAAACAAATGGACAGTGGGGTTAACAAAAGCATCGTGAATTTTTTAACCCATGCCGACATACCGCAGGAGCAAGGCGGCAACAACGCCCCCGGGGCCTCGGCACCCATACGGGAGGGCAGGGAAAAGAAAACCGACATGAGTCGGATGCGTGCCAACAAAGAACAATTGGATGCACCCGTAGGCAATGACAGCGGCTACACCGACCCAACCGCCGACGTAAAGCAGGAACCAATAAAAGTGGGCCCCAAAATTGGCCGTAACGATGCCTGCCCATGCGGAAGCGGCAAGAAGTTTAAGAACTGCCATGGGAAGGATGCTGCTTAATAGAACATTGATTCCATGTTGAAAAATGAGTTTGCACCAAAATGAAAGCTCATTTTTTTATTACCAATTGTAAATTAAATTGTGCCTTAAAGTCACCAAAGCAAGTTGCGCAAACCCACCTATTATCATTATTGGTATAACCTTCCATCAAAGCTTCTGGCGTTGTGCTTGAAAATTTCGCCCCACAAAATTCACAATGGTCATGGTCCCAAATGGCATTGAATGCCTCATATGGTTTAAAACAAAAGACCGTATCGCGTAAATAGTCTTCTTGCCCTTGCAGGCGCCAATCATCTATCTCACTCATTTTACTAAGATATAACAGTTTAGCATGTAAGTTTGCGTGCACAATTATTCATTATCATGCAACTAAACAAATACATCGACCACACCATCCTAAAGCCAACCACCCTTGTTACCGACATAGAAAAGCTGTGTGCCGAGGCCATCCAGTACCAGTTTGCGGCGGTATGCGTTCCGCCGCCGTTTGTAAAACTGGCCAAGCAGCTGGTACAAGGTACCACCGTAAAAGTGGCCACGGTAATTGGTTTCCCGTTTGGGTATTCGGCCGTGGAGGCCAAAATAGCAGAGATCGTGCTGGCCATGATTGACGGTGCGGACGAGTTGGATATTGTCATCAACCTCATCGCCCTAAAAAATAACGATTGGCAGTACCTGGCCAACGAAATTAACCACATAATGCCCGTGGCCAAAAGCAAAGGCAAGGTGGTTAAAATAATTATTGAAAGCGGCCTGCTGACCGACGATGAAATTATTAAATGTTGCGACATATATGGCGCGGCAGGCATTGATTACCTGAAAACCTCCACCGGCTATGCTGATAAAAGCGCGTCTGTTGAAACGGTAGCCCTCATGCGCAAGCACTTGGCAAACCTAGTACAAATAAAGGCCTCGGGCGGCATACGTACCTTTGAATTTGCAAAACAGCTGGTGCAGGCTGGGGCCACGCGGCTGGGGTGCAGTGCCAGTGTTGCTATTGTGCAAGGGGCGGCTACAGGCTATGAAAGTTATTGACGCTTTGGCTATGGGTCGGGGCAACGAATCGGCATATTGTTTTACTGCATAATCAATAGCCAGCGGGTTGGTTATTAAGGCGTACATAGCCATACCTTCGTTTAATTTAGCTACCTTGCATACAAACATCTGGGCATGAAGAGTATCGTTATGTTGGCGTTGTCATTCGGTCTGCTGGTGAAAGGCTTAGGGGGCGATACTATTGTGGTACATAAAGACAGCCGGTTAGATGCGCTTACTGCCAAACAGGCAGCATATAATGCACAAGCCTACAAAATAAGCCCAACCGGTCAATACAAAGGGTACAGGGTACAGTTGGTTGCTACTAACAACCGCGCCGATGCATACAACGCAAAAGCGGTTTTTTTGCAACATTTTCCCGAAGGCCGGGCATATGTTTCCTACCAATCGCCAAATTTCAGGATTAGGGTAGGAAATTTTTTAACCAGGCGCGAAGCGGAGGATTTTAAAGCTGAATTGAACAAAATTTTTACTGACGGTGTGGATGTTGTGGAAGACGCCATTGAATATGCACCTTAGCCCCTATATGCTAGCGGGCGGTAATATTTTTACATATTTGTTAATGCCCCCTTTAGGGTTGGGGTTTACTTGAAGATATGCTGAAAGAAAAGATAAAACGGCTTTCTGCTGAATATGCGGCTGAGTTTTTGGGTATTAGGCAACACTTGCATGCACACCCCGAGCTGAGCTACAAAGAATTTGAGACATCAAAATTTGTCCAAGCAAAACTAACCAGCTGGGGTATTCCGTTTAAAGTAATGGCTGAGACGGGTGTGGTGGCCGTAATTGAAGGCAATAACCCCGGCAAGCGAAGTATTGCCCTGCGCGGTGACATGGATGCCCTGCCGATTTTGGAGGAAAATGATGTACACTACAAAAGCAAAAACGCAGGGGTAATGCATGCCTGTGGGCACGATGTGCACACTACATGCTTGCTTGGCGCAGCAAAAATATTAAACCAGCTAAAAAGCGAATGGCAAGGCACCGTTAAATTGGTGTTTCAGCCAGGTGAGGAGAAAAACCCAGGCGGTGCCAGCTTGATGATTAGGGACGGGGTATTAGAAAACCCCTCAATACATGGCATCATTGCATTGCACGTACACCCTGGGCTGGAGGTTGGCAAGCTAAGTTTTAGGAAGGGCCGCGTAATGGCCAGCGCAGACGAAATATACATAACTATAAAAAGCAAGGGCGGCCATGCGGCGCAACCGCACTTAACGGCAGACACAATTTTAATTGCTTCGCAGTTAATCGTTAGCCTGCAACAAGTAATTTCGCGCAACAATAGTCCGTTTTCCCCTTCGGTTTTGTCTATTTGTTCTTTCCAAGGCGGCAATACCACCAATGTTATACCCAGTGAGGTAAAGCTTATGGGTACGTTTAGAGCCATGGATGAGGCTTGGCGTTTTAAAGCCCATGACCTTATACGCAAACAAACAAAAGGCTTGGTGGAAGCTATGGGTGCAGAGGCCGACGTGCATATTGACGTTGGGTACCCCACAGTAGACAATAACCCTGCGTTAACAGGTGCTGCCTGGGCATTGGCCGATGAATTTATGGGGGATGGTAATGTGTTGGAAACAGAGTTGCGGATGGGTGCAGAAGATTTTGGTTATTACACCCAAAATGTACCGGGCTGTTTTTTTAGGCTGGGTGTGCGCAATGAGGAATTGGGCATAGTACACAATGTACATACCCCTAAGTTTAATATTGATGAGCGGGCCATACAAACAGGCGTTGGCATAATGGCTTGGCTTGGCGCAATGATGGAAGGCTTTTAATTTTTTTCAACTTAATTCGTTACCTTAATACTTTGAAAAACGTATTGTCAATAAATGATATCCGCAAGCTTGGGCTACTGTGCCTTTTTGTGACGATTGCGTTGTTATGCCGTACACAAAGCAAAAAGATTGACAGTACGCTCAGCGTCATCAATACCAACTCTAAGAACGATACCACCAAGGTTGCAGCATTGTTGCATGTAAGCGACCTGTACCAAAGCGTTAATCTAAAAAAAGCACTTACATACGCCAACTTAGCAAACACCGTTGCGGCATCTTTAAACAATAAATACTACATAGGGCTTTGTTTATCTAGGATTGGCAGCGTACAGGCATGGTACGGAAAAACAAACGAAGCCCTGGGGCTTTACATCAATGAAATTGACTTAGCCAAACAAATTAATTCCAGCCAATTACTCCAAGACGCCTATGATGGTATTGCATACGTTTACGAGATAGAAGGCGAATGGGAACAATCTTTACAATATGGCCTTAAATCGCTAAACATTTCTGAAAAAAGCCCTGCTGATATAAATTTGGGTTATTCGTACCACCAGCTTGGTTCGGTATATCTTGGCTTGGGCGACAATTTAAAGGCCGAACTGTACCTAAAAAAGGCAAAAATAATTTTCAACAATAAAGGTAATAGTGACAGGGTTGCGTTGTGTAACGTGGACCTCGGGAAAGTGTATGCCAACCTCCATTATTTTAACCTTGCAAAAACGTATTTTGATTCTGCGGTGCAACAGTTCTCCGCAGCAGAAGAGCCTTTTCAGGTTGCCGAAACTTACCAGCAACTCGGTAAGTTGTTACTAAGTGAGGGGCTTTATAACGACGCAGAATATTACTATCGGCAGGCCCTTGTTTTATATGGTAATGACGGGTCTGCCGAGATTGATTATGCCCATGCAATGCTTGGCTTGGGTGAGGTAGCATTGGCAAGGCGAGATTATAAAACCGCCTTAGTTGTTCTAAAGGATGACTACAACAAGCTAATGGCTGCCCACGACGGGGGTAAGGGGTTGGAGTGTTTGTTATATTTGGCAAGTGCCGATTCTGCAACTGGTAATTTTAGTGAAGCCTATGGTTATTTGCAGCAATACCGCCGGGTTTACAACGATTTTTACAACGAGAAAAAAAACAAGGCAACCCAAAGGATGCTGATTGAATTTGAAGTTGAAAGGCAAAACGGGGAAAATAAAATATTACGCACAAAATATATTGAGCAGCAGCGGCAGTTTATTATCATTATTTCAGCATGCGGCCTTATCCTTCTTGGGGCACTTTTTTTAGTGGCGGTTTATAGGCAAAAAAACGCAGCCTTCAAATCCATTGAAAAACTGCAGGAAGAAACTGCCGCCAAAAACAAGGAAATGTTGCTGGCAAACAGTGTTAAAGACAAGCTTATTTCTATGATAGCGCACGATGTGCGGTCGCCCTTGGCGTCGGTGCAAAATACCTTAACGCTTACAAGGGAGCAAGTGATAAGTTTAGAAGAGTTTGGGCAACTAAGCCAAATGCTGGAAATGGACATTCAGCACCTAACAGGCATGTTGGACAACACGCTTATGTGGGCCAGGGAGCAAATGATTGATTTGAACATTAACAAAGTAAACCTTGATGTCTACCAAGTAGTGGATGATGTAACAAACGTTTACCAGCAAACCATTGCGAGCAAAGGTGTTATAGTTTGCAACAACATTCAGCAGAACACGCTGGTGTTTTCTGACAGGGATATCATTTCCACAGTGCTAAGAAACATAATATCTAACGCAATTAAATTTACGCCTCCGGGCAAGGCCATTTACATTGAGCAAAAGAATATTAAAAGCAAAGTCCTTATCAGCGTGAAGGATGAAGGTGTAGGTATTAGTGACGATGTGTTAAAAAAGATTAACGACAAAGAATTTATTTCCACCAGGGGAACCGATAACGAAAAAGGCACCGGTTTGGGGCTTTTGTTTAGCCGGGATTTGCTGCTGAAACTTGGCGAGGACTTTCAGATTAGCACCGTGCAAGGCAAGGGCACGGCCGTAACCATTTCCATCTCTATAAAAAAATAGGCGTTTTTATTGCCGCCCGCCAATATTTAAATTAGTGTAATTTGCAGCACTGTTTAAATAAGCACCCAATTATCAAGTACCAGCCGAAACAAAAAAAAACCAAACGGATATGTATCTGATTTGCAGAATTTGTTTGTTTCATAATTTTTGTTTTTACGGGCTGCCTGTACACTGGTATTTGCGGGTATTAATTTGGAATACGTGTTATGGTGCTTACAAATAGTTATTTTATCAACGAATTTCAATAAACAATATGTCAAATGAACTTCGGCGCGAGGCTGCATTGGAATACCATTCAAAAGGCAGGCCAGGGAAAATTGAAGTAGTGCCCACAAAAGAAGCAAAAACGCAGCGGGATCTTTCATTGGCCTACAGCCCGGGCGTTGCGGAGCCTTGCATGGAAATTTTCAGGAACAAGGATGATGTGTATAAATACACCGCAAAAGGCAACTTGGTGGGCGTGATAAGCAACGGAACGGCTGTGTTGGGCCTGGGTGACATTGGCCCCGAGGCAGGTAAGCCGGTAATGGAAGGTAAAGGCGTATTGTTTAAAATATTCGCCGACATTGATGTGTTTGATATTGAGATAAACGAAAAAGACCCCGAAAAGTTTGTGCAGATAGTCAAAGCACTGGAACCAACCTTTGGCGGTATAAATTTAGAAGATATAAAGGCCCCCGAATGTTTTTACATAGAGCGTGCCCTACGGGAGCAATTGAACATACCCATTATGCACGACGACCAGCACGGCACGGCCATAATTAGTGGTGCGGCTTTGCTAAACGCCCTAGAGTTGCAACAAAAAGATATTTCAAAAGTTCGCATAGTTATGAGTGGGGCGGGTGCCGCAGCCTTGGCCTGCGCCCAAATGTATGTTTCACTCGGTGCGCAGTATGCAAATTTTACCATGTTTGACAAAGACGGCGTACTGCACAACCATCGGACTGACTTAGATGAGATTCGGCAAAAGTTTTCCATTGCTAGCAGTGGTGTTACTCTAGCGGAAGCACTGCAGGGGGCGGATGTTTTTGTGGGGTTAAGTGTTGGCAATATTTTAAATGCGGAGATGATACAAAGCATGGCCCCCAAGCCCGTGGTGTTTGCGATGGCCAACCCCACACCGGAGGTTACCTATGAAATTGCAGTAGAGGCGCGCAAAGACATTATTATGGCAACCGGCCGCAGCGATTACCCCAACCAGGTAAATAATGTGCTGGGGTTTCCTTATATATTCCGCGGCGCGTTGGATGTGCGGGCAAGGCAAATAAACGAAGCCATGAAGCTTGCTGCCGTTAAAGCATTGGCTGAATTGGCCAAAACGGCCGTTCCAGATATTGTAAACCTGGCTTACAACAAAAAGCAAATTGTTTTTGGCCCAGATTACATCATTCCCAAGCCTTTTGACCCAAGGTTGCTGGCCACTGTTGCGCCTGCCGTGGCAAAAGCTGCGATGGACAGTGGTGTTGCGCAAAAGCCAATTGATAACTGGGATGCCTATGTGGTGGAACTGAACAACCGCCTTGGGCTTGACAACCAGTTGATACGCGTGCTAGGCAGCAAATCTAAACGTGACCCCCGGCGCATAGTGTTTGCCGAGGCTGATAACCATAAAATACTTAAAGCGGCGAGCATTATTTACGACGAAGGGATTGCTTACCCAATTTTGCTGGGTGAAGAGCGGAAAATACGCGCTATTGCCGAAGAAAACCATTTGGATATTGCCGACCTGCCGATTATTGATACCCGCAGCCAGGCTTCGGAAGAAGCGAGAGAGCGCTATGCACAGGTGCTGTTTGCTAAACGCCAGCGCAAAGGCTTTAATTACTATGAGAGCAAAAAGGTAATGCGCGACCGAAACTATTTTGGTTGTATGATGGTTGAGACAGGTGATGCCGATGCCATGATTTCTGGCCTAACGCGGAACTACGCTGAGGCCATACGCCCCGCGCTGCAAGTGATTGGCACGGATGATGGTGTTAAAAAAATAGCTGGCATGTACCTGCTATTAACTAAAAAAGGCCCATTGTTTTTAGCCGATACTACCGTAAACTTTAACCCCACTGCCGAAGAGCTGGCAGACATTACCTTGCTTGCCGCCAGGGAAGTGCGTAACTTTAATTTGGTACCGCGTATAGCCATGCTTAGCTACAGCAACTTTGGCAGCAATGATTCGCCAGAAGCTAGGCTGGTGGCTGAAGCCACCAGGATTGTAAAGCAAAGGGACCCGTCGTTGGTGGTAGATGGTGAAATGCAGGCTTGGGTACCCTTCAATAACGATATACTGAAAGACAATTTTCCGTTTAGTACGCTGGTTGACCAAGATGTGAATACCTTGATTTTCCCCAATCTTTCAGCTGGTAACGTAGCATATAATTTGCTTAAGGAGGTTGGCGGTGCCGATGCGATAGGGCCTATTCTGCTTGGGCTTAAGAAACCTGTACACGTGTTACAATTGGGCAGCTCTGTACGCAGCATCATTAATATGGCTAATATTGCAGTGGTGGACGCACAACTTAAATGCCAGCATGAAAACGACGCCGCCGTGCAGGCATCACCTTGGTGGGAAAGGTTAAAGAAGCGCAGGCATTAATTTGGGGTGCACGCCGCTATTTTATTGGCTAAGGCTTGAACGCTAAAACAAGGGTAATTATGGTAGCACGGTTTTTATCGCAATTAGGCGGCTTTTTGCTTATGCTTAGGGCAATGCTTAAGCGGCCAGACAATGGGCGGATGTTCTGGAAGGAGTTTATGCACCAATGCGGTGAAATCGGCATCGGTTCGTTGCCAATTGTTATCATCATCTCCATTTTTTTGGGTGCGGTTACCACCATACAAACCGCCTACCAATTGGTAAGCCCTATCATACCTAGGTCTGCCATCGCCCAAATAACCCGCGACAGTGTTATTTTAGAGCTTGCCCCAACCGTATTGTGCATCGTGCTTTCGGGTGTTGTGGGCAGTAAAATAGCCAGTGAATTGGGCAATATGCGCAGTACTGAACAGATTGACGCATTGGAGATTATGGGGGTAAATTCCAGCAATTTTTTAATAATGACAAAAATACTCGCCTCCCTGCTGGTTATCCCGTTGCTGGTAGTATTATCCGGTGTGTTGGCCATTTGGGGTGGCAGGTTTGCTGGTAACCTTTCCGGTGCCATATCTTCCACAAATTTCGATATAGGGCTCCACACCAATTTTTTTCCTTACAACGTATTTTTTGCAATGTGCAAGGCCTATACGTTTGCTTTTATAATCAGCAGTATTTCAGCATATTATGGCTATAACGTTAAGGGTGGGGCGTTGGAAATTGGTAGGGCAAGCACCACCGCTGTTGTGGTGAGTTGCATTATGATACTTTTTGCCGACTATGTGTTGGCCGGAGTGTTATTACCGTAGGTTTTATAACAAATAATCAAACGGTGCTAAAATTATAATAATGCCACCGGGCATAAAGCTTGGTTGTATATTTTAACGACATTAAACAGATAACATTGGTCTCAAGATTTCTTAACCATGCGGGGGCGTATTTTCTGATGCTGCGGAACATGTTCGGCCGGCCAGAAAATTTAAAAATGTTTTGGAAGGAATTCATGCACGAATGTGAGGAAATTGGCATCGGGTCATTGCCAATTGTCATCATTATATCGCTGTTCCTTGGGGCTGTAACAACCGTGCAAACTGCCTACATGTTGGTAAGCCCTATAGTGCCTAGCTCGTCAATAGCACTCATCACCCGCGACAGTGTTATACTGGAGCTTTCGCCCACGGTGTTGGGCATTGTGCTGGCGGGTGTGGCTGGTAGCAAGATTGCGAGTGAGCTGGGCAATATGCGTATAACCGAGCAGATTGACGCGTTAGACATTATGGGTATTAACAGTGCCAACTACCTAATACTCACAAAAATACTTGCCGCCTTAGTGGTAATACCGCTGTTAATTGTTATATCAATGGTGTTGGGCATTATTGGTGGCCGCTTGGCCGGCAGTTTTACCGGTGTTGTTGTAACAGATTCTTTCGACGTGGGCCTTCATACCCGCTTTGAACCGTACAATGTTTTTTTCGCCTTATGCAAGGCCTACACATTTGCTTTTATCATTAGCAGTATACCTGCATACTATGGCTACAATGTAAAGGGTGGCGCATTGGAAATTGGCAGGGCCAGCACCATTGCCGTTATTGTTAGTTGCATAATGATACTTATTGCAGACTACCTTCTTGCAGCTCTGTTGTTGTAGGATGGAAGTTGTTTGTACTTCCTCCTTTTGCTTGCTCTTTTGTATACTCGCTAGGTGGTGAAATGGGAAATATTTATACGGGTTGCTGTTGTGTTCGAAATATTTACATAGGTTAAATTGTTATCAATCGGCCCGTAATTTAGCAGATAGCATTCTAGGCTATTGTGTTATTATCGCTTTATTATTTCAGCTTTTTCACTTGGGCATTTTGTGCCAAAGATTTCATTTGAGTGATAGCTATAGCATTTAACTGAAGCAGTCTTTGTACCTTTGTCAAGCGTTGATGTATTAGCACTGCGTTAATACTTTCTAAGTAAGAAAGCACAACCAACTGCTCAAGTGTGCTTCGTCTCTTATATTTCCTTCCGGTTTTGGGTTTTCTGTGCGCCATTGCTGTGCTGTTTTGCCAAACATGACCAGTTTGAAATATCAGCCTTATTGGCATACACTAACGAGATTTCCTGTTTGTCTAACAGCTTTGGTTTAATGTTCTATTTTGTGGCATCGATATGTATTCAGTAGTTTATTTTTGAAATGGTGCGCTGCAAATTCCATCCGAGGTTTAGTCGCTCATTTTCATCCTCTTTAAGCCTTTGAAATTCTTTAAAAAGGCAGAATTTGAATTCTGCGCTAAGCCATGTTGCAAATTCAAAAGCTATGTCTTTAAGTTCAAAAGCACCCCCATACCTTCCTGTTTTTGATACAATACCGAAAGCGTTAGTCGCTTTAACCCATTTTTTGGGCGTTAGAATAAATTATTAGACCCGGACATATTATAAATTCCATCGAATTCGATGGAATTAAAATAGGGATTATTGTATTGATCCCATAGCCCTATAAATTCAATTGTGCTCCTGTTGCGCAACCCGTTTTGCAAAATGTAATCACTTCTTTCATTATCCCTGTACTGGGCAATATCTGTAAGGGAAATAAAATCATGTTTGCGATCCTCATAAAGCCCAATTTCAGTGCCGTTTACATTTATGACTTTGTTTTTTCGATAGTAAAATTATTTTAAATAATGTCTTGTATTATCAAAACAAAGAATTCCGAAACCCAGTGTCATCTCTGCTTCTACGGAACCTCCGAACCAGCTGGGCAGTGGTCGCGTGCCTTAGTTTTATGCATTGTGTCTGGCTCTTAACATAAAAATGCGAAGTCCGGACACTCCCTTTAGCGAAGCAGCAAAACACCCTACCCCCTCTTAACCCCCAATCCTGGCAGCCCGTTCGTAATCATGCACCCATCCTTCAATATAAAACCACCTTCCACCAGGTCTTTGCTCAGGTCAAAACTGCCGTCAAGGTCCAGATATTTTGTGTTGGTGCAACTGTAGGCAGCATGCAGGGCCGCTGCTATGCTAACAATGCTTTCATCATTGCAACCCCAGAACAATTGTATGCCCGCATTTTTAGCTATCACTGCAATTTCCTTAGCACCGGTTATGCCGCCGCTTTTCATCAGCTTTATGTTAAACACGCCATACGGTGCAGGCGGGTGCGACAGTTGCAGGGCCGAACCCGCATTCAACAACGATTCATCCGCCACCAATATTTTTCGTTCGTCGCTAGATAACAGGGCCAGCTCAGTTTCTAAACCCACTTTCATGGGCTGTTCTATTAACTCGACACCATAACCATTCGTACTGCGTATAAAATGCTGCAATTGTGCAACCGAATACCCTTGGTTGGCATCCACCCTTATAACCATGTTACCCTTAAAATGATCGGTTAATGTTATAGCCCTTTCAATGTCTTGGTCAACATCCAAGCCGGTTTTTATCTTCAATATTTTAAAGCCAAGTTTGTAATATTCTTTGGCTTCTTCCAGCATGGCAGCGGTATCTTTAATACCCAATGTTACCGATGTTGGGAGGGCCTGTATTTTTCTGCCATAAAAATCTACAATAGGTATGCCGATGTATTGGCAAAAAAGGTCGTGCAGGGCAATGTCAATAGCTGCCAATGTGCCCGGCAGTTTGGGGAAATGTTCTCCCGCCAGTGATATTAGGTGATTAAAATTGCGGATGTCCTTACCTATCCAATTATCCAAATAACCGCTTTGCAGGTTGGCAAGCGTTACCTCCGGTGTTTCGCCTACCACATCGGCAAACGGGTTGGCTGCACCAAGGCCCGTTAGGCCATTTTCCAATACCACTTCCAAAAAAACAATCTCCGTGTCGCTGATTGTTTTATAAGCAATCACATAGGTTTTGGTAAGGGGTAGTTTTTCTGCCCAGGCGCGCACACTTTTAATTTTCATAATTGTTATTTGAATAATTAATTCGGTCAATTTTTGAGCTTCCGCCATTTCGTGCGAAGCTAAATCCCTTTACAGTTAAGCCGGTATTCCCGACCCCCCCCCCAATAACGAAACAGCAATTGCACTTCTAACTTCCTAGGAATATTCCTGTTTTCGCAGGAATGACGGTGCAGGCTTTTCGGCAGCAGTGGGATGAATGCAGCTGGTAGAATCTCTGTTTGTGGCAAAAAAACTACTAACTGCGTCCGATACATTTTATGTTTTTGAACCAACCAGTGCTTTTATCATTGGCACAATACTAGCCACCCCTTGTTGCAACGGTAGCAACACCGGTATGCCTAATTGCGCTTCGTATTGTTTTTGGTAGGCCAATGCTTCCTCAGGGGTGCAGTCCTCTGTATTCAGAGCCAAAGCAATAACCGTTGAACCATACATGTTTATCAGGGCTATTTCAGATTCCACTGTGGGTATCTTGCCCCAGCTGGGCATATGGTCATAGTACATACGTTTGGGGGCATGCACCAAAATAGTGTGCTTGGCATTGCCGGAAACCAGCAATTCAGACCCGCAGGGCCCGCTCGGGTTGCGTAGGGCACTTTGGCCCTCTAGGAATATCACAGCCGGGTTCTCCTCCCTCCAGCAGCTTACAATGGCATGCTCCAATTCACCAGAAATAAAATCGTTCAGGGTGCTGTCGAATATAAAACCGTATTTACCGCCTTGCAGCCAGCCTGTTTGGCCCGTGTAAATCATTTGTGCTTGTAGGCCCTCGGCTTCGCAGGCCTGCCGCAGCAAACGGCAGGTGGTGCGTTTGCCCATGGCACAGTCCATCCCAATCACTGCTATGATAGGGGCCGTAACGTCAAAAATTTCAGCAGACCAAAAATGCAAATCGGCCTTGGCTTTGGGCTTGCGTACATCGGTTAAGGTTACACCATGTTCTGCTGCCAGGGCAACTATATGGGGCTTATCGGTTAAAAACTCATGCAGCCCGTTTACAATGCCCATGTTATGGCTAATGCATTCCTCAATAATCACCAAAAAATCACCGGGCAATCGGCCGCCCACAGTGGCAACGCCAATTACGCAATAGTCAATCTTGGGTAGGTTTTTAACAGCATCCGGTACGGTGGCAAAAACGGGTATGTTGCGGTGGGTGCCATCCAGCACTTCGCCAGCGTCTTTGCCAGGGAAGAGATTGTCCAACACGCCAATTATTTCAAATCGCTCGGTGCCGCGTATCAGCCCGTGGGCTGTTTTGGCGTCAAACTTATCCAACAATCCGTTGGTCAATACTATTGCGGTTGGTTTTGCGGATGCCATCTTATACATGTTTTATGATGCCTAATTATTTGTAGGGCGGAAATTAGGGAATAATTCAATTATGGGAATCAATTATGTCAACACAGCCGCATATAGCCTGCGGCTATGGCAAATACTTGTCCCTTTTTGATGACAAATGACTGGCAAAATGATATAGCTATGTTTAGTGGTGCGGGCTGAAATGATGGGCATAATGCCCATTTTCCAACAGAGGCAGGTGTGGGGCTACCGCATTTGTCGGTTCGATTAAGCAGCCACCGCCCACTATTCCCGGCACCCTCTCAAAATCGTTGTGTGGCCACAGGTAATCTTGCTTGCCAGCTATTCCCAGCATGTTGTTTAAATGGGCGTGGTGTTCGGCGCTTAGCCTGTCGAGATGCAGTACACTGCGTATGCGGTTTATAATGGCCATGTTGTATTTTAAGTTGTGCCACTTACCAATTGAGTGGAATCCGGAAACTGTATAAAATTAATAGTTTTTGCCGTAGTTTCATTTTACGATTGCCGATTAAGGTCATTTTATTGCTACCATTATTTTTCTCCCCGCCAAATCATTATTTATCCTTAAACTTGCCATCCAATAAAAAGCTTAAACTATGGACGCTGCCATTCAACAAAAAGTGGATATATGGCTAAATGGTAATTACGACCAGGCCACCAAGGACGAGATTACGCGCCTGCAAAACGAAAAACCCGAAGAACTTGCAGACTCCTTTTACCAAAACCTGGAGTTTGGCACCGGCGGTATGCGCGGCCTTATGGGCGTGGGTACCAACCGAATGAACAAATACACCATCGGCACGGCCACCCAGGGCTTTGCCAACTACTTGCAAAAAATATACCCCGGCCAGGAAATTAAGGTGGCCATTGCGCATGATAGCCGCAACAACAGCCGTTTTTTTGCCGAAACAACCGCTAATGTTTTTGCAGCCAACGGCATAAAAGTGTTTTTGTTTGATGCGTTGCGCCCAACACCGGAGTTGAGTTTTGCCATCCGCACCCTTAAATGCCAAGGCGGCGTGGTTTGCACTGCCAGCCACAACCCCAAGGAATACAATGGTTACAAAGCCTATGGCGACGATGGTGGCCAGCTTGTACCGCCCCATGATAAAAATGTTATTACAGAGGTAAATGCCATTAAAACGGTTGATGATATTAAATGGGCCGGTGGCGAAGCAAACATTACCATTATTGGCACCGCGCTGGATGCTGAATATATTGAAATGGTGAAGAGCTTGAGCGTGTACCCTGACGTAATTGCGAAGCAGCACGACCTTAAAATTGTGTACACACCCATCCATGGCAGTGGCATTATGCTGGTGCCGCAGGTGTTGAAGGCTTTTGGCTTTACCAATGTTACCATTGTGAAGGAGCAGGATACACCAGACGGCAATTTCCCTACGGTTGGCTACCCCAACCCAGAGGAAGCCGAGACCATGAGCCTGGCCGTAAAAACAGCCAAGGAGATTGGCGCAGACATATTATTGGGCACTGACCCTGATGCTGACCGCGTAGGCATTGGCATAAAAAACCACAAGGGCGAATGGGTGTTAATGAACGGCAACCAAACGGCGGTGCTGGCTTTTGCTTACCTGATGGAAGCCCGCAAAGCCAAAGGCCTTGCCCAGCCCAACGATATGGTTATTAAAACCATTGTGACCAGTTACATGATTGACAATATTGCCAAAGCAAACGGTGTTGCCTGTTACAACGTACTTACCGGCTTTAAATGGATTGCCGAAACAATAAAAGAGAAAGAAGGCAAGGAAAACTTTGTGATTGGCGGCGAGGAAAGCTTTGGTATGATGGTGGGCGATAAGGTGCGTGACAAAGACGCCGTTTCGGCCGTAGCCTTCCTTTGTGAAATGGCTGCCTATGAAAAAGAGCAGGGCACGCCTTTGTACGACAAATTGATTGACCTGTACGTGAAATACGGCTTTTACCTGGAGCGCCTGATAAGCATCACCAAAAAAGGCATGCGAGGCCAAGAAGAAATTGCCGAGATGATGCAGGGCTTCCGCAACAACCCGCCAAAGGTTATCAACGGCTCGCCAGTGGTTCAATTGTTGGATTACCAATTGCAAGTGGGCAAAAACCTAATAACCGGCGAAAGCCACGAAATAAGCCTGCCTAAAAGCAACGTGTTACAGTTTATTTTGGAGGATGGTACACAAATATCAGCCAGGCCAAGCGGCACGGAGCCGAAGATTAAATTCTATTTCAGCGTAAATACCCATTTGGAAAGCAAGGATAAGTTTGACGAAACATACGCCTTGCTGGAAGCCAGGATAAAAGGCATTATTGAGGATTTGAAACTGAAATAGGGGCGTATATGGCGAGGCGTGCAATTTGTTGCATGTTATAGGAAAAGGGGTAGCCCCTACGGGGCAAATGGTGTTGCCGTCTTTTTGCTACAAATAGGTAGCCCCTAAAGGGGCAAATAAATTGAGTAAATGATTGCCTTTGGGGCTAGTTATTTCTACAACCCTATTAGCGTTTATGGGGGGTGTGGAAAATAAAGAGTTACCTAATTTGTATGACCTTTTAGAAGCTCCCTTTTTGTAGAAAAATATAGGTTGGATTTTATATGCCCCATTAGGGGCTACCTGTTTGTAGACGAAGTATTTGGATATATTATGCCCCATCGGGGCTACCTATTTGTACAAAAAACGAAGAATTGTCTTTTATATGCCCCATTTAGGGGCTACCTGTTTGTAGAAGAATTATTTGGATATAATATGCCCCATCGGGGCTACCTATTTTTAGAAGAATTATTTGGATATATTTTGCCCCATTTAGAGGATACCTATTTGTACAAAAAAGGAAGAATTGGATTTTATATGCCCCATTTTGGGGGCTACCTGTTTGTAGAAGAAAATATTTGGATATATAATGCCCCATCAGGGGCTACCTATTTGTAGAAAAAAAGAAGAATTGGATTTTATATGCCCCATTTAGGGGCTACCAGTTTGTAGAAGAATTATTTGGATATATTATGCCCCATCGGGGCTACCTATTTGTAGAAAAAAGGAAGGATTAAATTTTATATGCCCCATCGGGGCTACCTATTTCTAGAAGAATTATTTGGATATATTATGCCCCATTAGGGGCTACCCAAAAAGGCCAACATGTAATTGCAAAAAAATATGCTATGCCCAATACGTACACCCAATTATACATCCATTGTGTATTTGCTGTTAAGTACCGCGCCGCTGTAATTCAGCCGCATTGGGAAGATATACTTCATAAATATATTACTGGCATTCTGCAGAACAACGGCCATAAAATGTTGGCCATCAATTCAGTACCCGACCATTTGCATCTGTTCATCGGGCTAAACCCCAATCAGTCAATCTCTGACATGATGCGGCTTGTAAAGGGTGACAGTTCTGAATTTGTAAATAAAGAAAACTTCTCACGGGCAAAGTTCCAGTGGCAGGATGGGTATGGTGCATTCAGTAACAGCAAGTCGCAAATAGATAAAGTGGTAAAATATATTGTACACCAAAAGGCACACCACCATAAAAAAACGTTCAGGGAAGAATACATCGCGATGCTTGATGACTATGGCGTAGAATATAATGACAAGTATATTTTTCACGATTTATTGGATTGAACAGCATAGCCTACGTACGGGTATGGTTGCCAATATTTCTAAATCACTCCAGTTGTATAAACAAGTTGGCCTACTTAACAAATTCAGCATAAAACAACACGATATGAAAAAAACGATTTTGCTTGCCACTGTTCTGCTTGCGTGCATCACCGGGTTTGCCAATGTGCGCATGCCCAAAATATTTGGCAGCGGCATGGTACTGCAACGGGGCAAACCCATACCCATTTGGGGCTGGGCCGAAGCGGGAGAGGAAGTTACCGTGCAGTTTCACAAACAAGAAGATAAGACCGTAAAGGCAGACAACACTGGCCATTGGCTGATTATGCTAGACCCCGAAAAAGCGGGCGGCCCTTATGCATTAACAATAAAAGGCAGCAACACCGTTACATTTACAGATGTGCTGGTGGGCGAGGTTTGGATATGTTCCGGCCAAAGCAACATGGAGTTCCGGCTGAGCCAAGCCATCAATGGCGACAAAGAGGTGGCTGACGCCAGCTACCCACAAATACGGCACTTTAAAGTACCCAACACCATTGCCATAGCTCCCAAGGACGATATTTCTGGGGGTGAATGGAAAGTGTGCGCCCCGGCCATAGCGGGGGAGTTTACCGCCGTCGGATATTTTTTCGCCAGGGAACTCTACAATAAACTGCACGTACCCGTGGGCCTCATTAACACATCATGGGGCGGTACCCACTCCGAGACATGGACAAGCCGGAAAGGCTTTGAAGGCAGTGACGAGTTTAAAACAATGATTGCCGGCATGCCGGTGCTTAACTTAGATTCAGTGGCGGCCATAAAAAAAGCAGCCATGGTGCAACAAATTAATGCTTTGCAAGGCGGCTTGCCAATAGCTGGTGAAGTTGAGGCCTGGAAGAACGCAGCCTTGGATGACAGCAAATGGCCAACCATTCAGTTGCCGGGGCTTTGGGAAAGCAAGGGCTTTCCCGATCTTGATGGGCTGGTTTGGTTTAGGAAAACAATTACGGTAGCCGCACAAGACGCGGGCAAGGAAGCCGTGCTTGAATTGGCGATGATAGACGACAACGATATTGCGTATGTAAACGGTGTAAAAGTGGGCAGTACAGTTGGCTACGACAAAAAACGCCGGTACTCGGTACCGGCAGGTGTTTTACAAGCCGGCAAAAATGTAGTTGCAGTGAGGGTTGAAGATACCGGCGGCGGTGGCGGGGTGTATGGAGACGCATCGGAGCTAAAAATTACTATTGGAGAGAATACGCAGCCATTGGCGGGTGTTTGGCAATATAAGATTGAAGAAGCCACCTCAACATCAACCATTGGGCCCAACAGTTACCCCACGTTGCTATTCAACGCCATGTTAAACCCAATAATACCGTTTGGCATGCAGGGTGTTATATGGTACCAAGGTGAAAGCAACGCAGGCCGCGCATACCAATACCGCAAAGCCTTTCCATTGATGATACAGGACTGGCGCTGGCATTGGGGTGAGGGCGACTTTCCTTTCCTGTTTGTACAGTTGGCCAGCTTTAATTCGGCCAATGGCAACAGCAACAACGGTAGTACCTGGGCCGAGCTGCGCGAAGCACAAACCATGACCCTATCGCTCAACAACACCGGCATGGCCGTAACTACTGACATTGGGGAGGAAAAAGACATACACCCCAAAAACAAGCAAGACGTTGGCAAGCGCCTGGCGGCAGTGGCGTTAAACAAAGTGTACGGCAAAAAAATGGTTTACAGCGGCCCCGTATACCAAAGCATGCAAACGAACGCTAATAAAATTGTGCTTTCCTTCACCAACAAGGGCAGCGGCTTATTGGCCAAAAATGGGGCATTGCACGGTTTTGAAATAGCAGGCAGCGACCATGTTTTTTACAAAGCGACCGCTTTGATTGAGGGTGACCAGGTGGTTGTATATTCAGAGAAAGTAGCAGCACCCGTTTCCGTACATTTTGCTTGGGCAGATTATGCCGGGGACGCTGATTTTTATAACAAAGACGGCTTTCCCGCAGTGCCATTCCGCACCGATGACTGGCCGGGTTTTACAAGGGAGGGCAAGTTTAGCTTTTAATAACCACCAATGTTAAACAAGGTTAACAGTATTTACCTGTTAACACAAGCACATAAACCGATTACAAAGGCCTTGCGCAGCCATTGTAATCGGTTTTATTTATCTGGCTTAAGGCTGCTTTACCTTTACCGCCGTTGGCTTAAAACTATTTGGCCCAAGCAAACGTTATAAATGCTTACTTCACACTATGTATGGTATTTTAACAATCGCCCGGTACCCAAAATACAGGGGTTTTGCAGGCTTTTTGTCCATGGCACTATTCCGCATGCCCCTGTGGTTGTCTAAACATCTACAGTTTTGGAAACTGATGGGCTGCGGCCGCAACGGCACTTTTGACAAAAATCCGGACTGGCGGCAGTGGGCTGTGTTACAGGTGGTGGGGGAAGATTACTTCACCCCGGGCAATACAGGCTTAAAAAGCCGGCCGCCCCATTCGTCGTTCATGGCAAATTATTGGCGTTTTTTTGGCGCAGAAACCTATACTTTGGTGTTGCAGCCGTTGGAAGGGCATGGCCTTTGGGACGGGAAACCTGTTTTCGGCAGCCTGCCCAAAAGCACCGGTTACAACGGGCCTATAGCCGTGTTAACAAGGGCCACCATCCGGCTAAGCAGGCTAAAACAGTTTTGGCAAAATGTGGGTGGTGTGGCAAGCCAAATGTCGGCAGCCCCGGGCTATTTGTTTTCTGTGGGCATAGGGGAGGTGCCGTATGTAAAGCAAGCCACGTTTAGTGTATGGCAAAGCCCCGAACTGATGAAGCAGTTTGCCTACCAAATGCAGCAACATAAAGACGTTATACGTAAAACAAGGCAACAGCAATGGTACAGCGAGGAAATGTTTACGCGCTTTAAGCTACTGGCCGTATATGGCACCTTAAACGGGGCCAACCCATTAAAGGATTGCACAACCACTGCTTAAAAGCCAACAAAACTGGGGGTTGTATTTTCTCGTTACTTTTGGGCGATAAATGTATAGGCTTTGGGAACCATTTTAGTAATTGACGACGAAGAAAAAATACGGACGCTGCTGGCCCGCATCATCGGGTTGGAAGGATATGAGGTATTGCAGGCACAGGATGCAAAAACAGCTTGGAAAAAGCTGGAGCACGACCCCGTGGATGTGATAGTGTGCGACGTTAAACTGCCAGACGCGAACGGTGTAGAGCTTTGCCGGCAAATTAAGCAGGAGTACCCGCATTGCGAACTGATTATGCTTACTGCGCACGGCAACATTTCCGATGGCGTACAAGCTATCAAAAACGGTGCCTTTGATTATATTACCAAAGGTGACGATAACGACAAGGTGCTGCCCCTGATTGGCCGGGCCATGGAAAAAGCGGGCCTACAAAAGCGTGTGCATGAACTGGAGGCCAAGCTAGGCAAAAAGTATTCTTTCAACAATATCATCGGAACGTCTGCGCCAGTAAAGGAGGCTATTTCGTTGGCATTAAAAGTATCTGCAACAGATGCTACAGTGTTATTGCTTGGTGACACAGGCACAGGCAAAGAGGTTTTCGCGCAAGCCATCCACTACAACAGCAAACGTAAAAACAACAATTTTTTAGCCATCAATTGTAGTGCTTTTGGCAGGGAGCTGCTGGAGAGTGAAATTTTTGGCCATAAGGCTGGCGCGTTTACTGGCGCCAACAAAGACAAACGGGGGTTGATTGAGGAAGCTGACAAAGGCACCCTTTTTCTGGATGAGATTGGCGAAATGCATATTGACCTGCAGAGCAAACTGCTAAGGGTGCTTGAAACCAGTGAGTTTATTAAAGTGGGTGATGTTAAGAGCACCAAGGTTAATGTGCGCATTATCGCCGCAACAAACCGTAACCTGCAGGATGAAATTGCCAACGGTAAGTTTAGGGAAGACCTTTTTTACCGCCTGAATGTTTTTATGATTCAGCTGCGGTCGTTAAAAGAACGGAAAGAAGATATTGTGCCGTTGGCAAAATATTACGCGCAGCAGTTTGCCGCAAAAACAGGCAAAAAAATTACCGGTATGGCCGAGGGTTTTACAAAGGCTTTGCTAAACCACCCATGGAAAGGCAATATAAGGGAGCTGAAAAATGTTTTGGAGCGTGCCCTCATACTGGAAGACAGCGAAATACTTACCGTAGAAAGCCTGCCTTTTGAAATGCAAAACCAAAGCCTCGCCCCAACGCAAGGCAATGCACTTTCTGCATTTTCACTGGCCAGCGTCGAAAAGTTGCATATACAGCGGGTACTTAACCATACCAAGGGCAACAAAACAGAAGCCGCCCGCCTGCTTGACATTGGCCTTACCACCCTGTATAGGAAAATTGAGGAATATAAGCTGTAATGCCAGCCCATTGCGTACATAGTTTGTTGACATATAATTTTTTATGGGTATTTTTCGGCCAATTGTCCAAGAACATTAAAACCCAAAACAATAACCTGTTTGGCATTGCTTTCGGTTGTGTGTGCATAAATTGTGCAAGGGCATACAATAAACCATACGGTTGTATAAAACGTATTTGCAAATAGTATGGCTACCGGTAACAATCCTTTAATTTTTCAAACAATCTTAATTATGCATCTTTGTTGACTTTAAAAACATTAATATGAAAAGACACGCAACAGCAGTATGGAACGGTTCTGGCAAAGAAGGCAATGGCCATTTAACCACCCAAAGCACCACGCTTAACAAAACACAGTATTCGTTCAATTCACGTTTTGCCGACGGTGTTGGCACCAACCCAGAGGAATTATTGGCCGCATCGCATGCCGGCTGCTTTACCATGAAGCTGTCATTTGTGCTGGGTGCCGCTGGTTTTACCCCTGAGTCGTTGGAAACAACATCTTTTGTAAGCCTGGAGGACGGTGCCATTACAGAAAGCCACCTAGTGGTAAAAGCACATGTACCCGGCATTAGCCAGGAGGTGTTTGATGCCAGCATAAAGGACGCAGAATTAAACTGCCCGATCAGCAAGGCCATCAATGCTAAAATTAGTGTGGAAGCTGAATTGATTGCCTAATGCAACTTATTGTTAAACGGGCCAACCAAGCTGATGTTGTGGCGATAACGCCGTTGTTTAACGCCTACCGCATGTTTTACAAGCAGCGCAGCAACCTTAAGGCGGCCGCTGCTTTTTTACGGTCCCGGCTGGAGAACAATGAATCAGTGGTGTTTGTTGCCTACCAGGGCGGTAATGCCGTTGGGTTTACCCAACTGTACCCCATATTTTCGTCAGTGGGCATGCAGCGCACATGGCTGCTGAACGACCTTTTTGTTGCAGACTCAGCGCGGGGCAAAGGTGTGGCCACAGCGCTTTTGGATGCGGCAAAGCAACACGGCGGCACTACCGATAGCCGCTGGTTGATGCTGCAAACTGCGGTGGGCAACACTGTTGCCCAAAAACTGTATGAACGCAACGGATGGGAGCGGGATAACGATTATTACGTGTACAACTACCGGCTATCACAATAGCCAGTATTGCTATTTTTAATGACTACCCGCAATTTGGTTAAGCTGATTTTTTTGAAAAAAAACCAAGGCGGTACGGTCAAGCCAATAATAGGGTTGTGGGCACACAACCGGTGGCGTTCGCCCGGATTTTTGTCTCCACAAATCCAGTAAACGGGAATTTTTTTCCGCTTGAACCAAATACCGGATAGTCATTCAATTTTTTATACCCGCCGAAAGGCGGGTTTTTTGTTTGCTGGCCTGCAACAGCCGCTCTATGCCATAGAATATTGTTTTTACACAAGTGAATATTTTGGCCCGGCCTAACTGGCCTAATGTGGTTACCGCAAAAAGCCATATTACTGAAAAATAGTTGGCAAATGCAGCTATAAGTCAATCCTGTAAAGGGTTTGTAGAAAGTTTGGTGAAAACTTATCCGCCTTCTATTTGACACCTGGCCAAATAGATTGCATTTCATATACCTGCAAGGTTTTAAACAAAGGGGCTGTTGCATCGGTGGCTACTTCAAAACCCTTGTCATTTGTTTTGGGCACTAATGTTTTTAAAATGTAGCGATTGCCTTGGTTAATAAAAATTTCAGCAACCGTTTTGTCAACCAAAATCTCAATGCTGTTTTCACCTGTGGTAAGGTAATCGGGTAGTATCCTAAGCAAGGGGTTGCCTTGGTAAAGCAGGCTAAGGTTGCTGCCTTGGCCTGGTGCAAGCGTTAGTTGTACGTGTAACGGGCCTGCTTTTATGTTACTCAATGCCTTGTTGGCTTGTAGGGCGGTTAACCGTTGCCAGCTATGGGTGGTTTTATGCAGCCGCGCTATTTCTTTAATAGGTGAGGCTGTAAGCCGAAGGCCTTCCGCGGTGTTTGTTAGTGCAAACTCGGTGGGGAAGAGCATCATTTGCGTAAAAGGCATGCCTTGGTGGCTAACCCTGCCCCAAGCCATTTGCACACGCCTGCCATTGGGCATATTTTCAAAGCTTTCGGCGGCATACAAAACATCGTTGCCTTCTGCGTTCTGCCCTTCGGCATAGTCTAGCTTGGTTGTTTCCGGCGTAAATGTTTTACCGTCAAAACTGCCAATAAAATATTCGCTCGATCCGCCGTGCAGCACCCATTTTTTCACGGCAGGGTTACCATTTACCGGTAGCTCAAAAAAATCGGGGCATTCCCAAAGGCCCGCAAAATGGCTTTGGCGCTGCCAGTGCCGCATGTCGGCTGAATTGTAAAACGACATCCCGTCTTTCTCAAACAGCACCATCACCCAAGTTTTGGCGGGTGGGTACCAAAATACCTTTGGGTCTCGGGTGTCGGTAGTTTTAAGTTCATCGTTGCTGTCAATCACCGGGTTGCCCACATAGTGCTTAAAGGTTTTGCCATTATCGGTACTGTAGGCTATGCACTGTACCTGTTTGTTGGTATGGCGGTTAAAACAGCCATAGTACAACACCAACGCATTTTTCCCCCAGCCGCCGTCGTTGTTCTTATCAACAACTGCCGTGCCTGACCACGGGGAACCCAAGCTGTCGAGCATTAAGGCCGAGCCAACATCTTTCCAATGCAAAAGGTCGGTGCTGGTAGCGTGGCCCCAGTACATGAACCCTGTATTCCATTCCACCCCAAAAGGAAAGTATTGCCAAAACAGGTGGTATTGGCCATTGAAATATATGGGCCCGTTAACATCGTTGCTCCATCCCCGTTTAACGGTAAAGTGAAACTGCGGGCGGTTTGTTTCCTTATAAAGGCTGTCGGCACCATTAATGGTATCCGCTTGGTAAATACGGCTTAAGGCATAAGTGCTGGCCTCGCCGGTTAAGGTAACAGTTTGGCCCTGGTAGGCCGAAACATCAATAAAAATCCAGTAGCTGATAGTGTCTTCTGCCAGTTGAACGGGAAATTCCAGCTGTGTTACACTGTTTGCCTTTAGCTGAACCTCTTTCATCTCAGTATTGCGGCCAATGGGTATGTTAAGGTATCGGCTGGTTAGCTTCAATGTAACCTGCCCGGCAAAAGCTGCGTGCGCGGCAAGCAGGCAAACCAACAGCAATAGTTTTTTAATGCACGCATTAAATGTATGGCGGCAGGGCAATTTGGCAGGCATTGGGAATCTTTTTGGTGAATGGCTAACAAAGAACGGGCTTTTTTATGCAGGTTTACCAATGGTTGTTGCGAGTATTTTACCTTGTAAGTGGAGGATATTAACAGGGCCGGCAGTAAAAGAATGCGGAAGTTGAGGTGTGTTTTAAACAGTATGGTTTAAAGGTTTGAGCAGGCCATAATCCAGTAACGGCCGTTGTTGCCTGTAAATGTATAATTTGCGTAATAAATGTAACGATACTATGCACTATACCCGCATGCCCATTGAAATTGAATCGCCCGAAAGCCTTGGCTACAACACTATTGAGAGCAACCTGGCCGAAAGTTCGGTACGGGATGTGCAGTTTGGCGAGGTAGATATTAACCTTAACCAACTGGTGATTGCGTATGGCGACCATATTGGCAAACCCGAATTGCGGCAATTGGTTGCAAACGGCCATATAGGCCTGCATGCCAACGATGTGTTACTTACCGTTGGGGCAGCTGGCGCCTTGTTTATTATACAAACATCGTTGCTTACGCCAAGTGACCATTTAATTGTTGTGCGCCCCAATTACGCCACCAACATAGAAACACCCAAAGCGATAGGCTGCGGCATAACGTATATTGACCTGGCATTTGAGGATGGCTACGCACTGCATGTTGAAAAAGTGGCCGCTGCCATACAGCCCAACACAAAACTCATCAGCATTACCACCCCGCATAACCCCACGGGTACTGTGCTAAGCGGCGAAACGTTACTTGCATTGTGCCATTTGGCAGAAAAGCACCATTGCTATTTATTGGCCGATGAAACCTACCGGGATTTGGCTTTCGGCACGCCAACGCCGTTGGCAGCAACGTTAAGCAACCGGGCAATCAGCGTGTCGTCAGTGTCAAAAGCGTACGGCATACCGGGCATAAGGCTCGGCTGGCTCATTACCAAAGATCCTGTTTTGCAAACATTGTTTTTGGCAGCAAAGGAGCAGATACATATTTGCAATTCAGTAGTGGATGAGGAGATTTGTTACCAGTACCTCAGTAAAAAGGCGCTATATTTTCCCGCGGTGCAATATGAGGCGAGCGAATGTTTCGCATTAGTCGAAAGCTGGATCAACGGCCACCGCTTGCTGGAATGGGTTAAGCCCTCCGGCGGTGTGGTTTGCTTTCCGCGGTTTAAGGCAGAAGTTAACATTGACGTTGAAAAATTCTACCACACCCTGCTTAGTAAGTATAAGACTTATGTTGGACCTGGCCATTGGTTTGAGCAAAGCAAGCGCAGCTTTCGTCTTGGTTTTGGTTGGGAGACAAGGGCTGCTTTCACGCAGGGGCTGGCAAATATTGACCTGGCGGCTGCGGAATGTATGTAGGCTTTGCAAATGAGAATATTTACCCCGTATTTGAGGGGTTTTCCACGTGTAAGAAACGTTGTATTTTTGCAATACAGCAAAAGGATAACGCGGCCTAATGCTCGCGAACGCTGGGTGCGAAAACATATTTGGGTATTGGCGGCCGTAATATTGCAACAGCGTTGCTTCTGTTACACTTTTTTTAATTTACACATCATTAAACTTGGTGTTTTTCATAGGATAGCAACGGCTCTTCTTTTCTAAGTGGGGCCAATTTTTTTGCGGCATGGGCGTGTATAACATTAACAGAAATATACCCGTCACTCGTTTTTTAATCTTGCCATAAGGTGCTGTAATAACACCTTTAATGAAAATGGCTTATATACAATGGTTGTTTGGCTATCATCAAACTCGGCGGCGATATCCATTTTTGCGGTAAGAAAGATAAAGGGTGTATTTTTTGTGCTATCGCGTTGGCGTAGTATCCGCAAAAACTCAAGCCCATTTATACCTGGCATTTTATAGTCAGAAATAATTAAAGCTGGTTGTAACGTATCCAGCATCTCCAATGCTTTGGTTGCACTTGATGTATCAATAATGTCCCAAATCTGGAGGGTGTTAAGTATCTCAACAATATTTTTCCTCAATAATGGTTCATCCTCCACTATCAATATTTGTTTTCTACTCATTGGTTTGTTGGCGTGTTAAAAAAAATTATAATAGCTTTATTCGCACGATTGAGTTTACTTGCTGCCAAACGGCCAAAAAGGCTAATACCCAAATTGGATAAAAAATTTAGTGCCTTTCGCCAGTTCGCTTTCAAAACGGATGGTGCCACCTAATAGCTGTACGAATTTATGTACAATTGAGAGGCCGATGCCGTTGCCCCTAATTAAGTCTACATTATTACCCCGGTGAAAAGGCGTAAAAATCGATTCTCGTTCTGCTGTCGGAATTCCCATGCCAAAATCCTCTATACTTATTTCGAAATAGTCTTCGGCAAATGTTATCGTTAAAATAGGATTTGGGCCGTTGGGGGAATACTTAAAAGCATTGTTAATAAGATTGTCCAAAATATGCTCCATCAATTTGCTGTCTGTATTAACCAGCATTGGGTTACCAATTAAACAAATGTCTATCTGCCGGTTTTGGAAAAACTTGTTACTGTTGCGCGTTATTACCAACCGCGCTGTCTTCTCTAAGTTCACCAGCGCGTATTTGGGCGATATCTGCCCCTGGTCGGTTTTGCCAAACATCATTATTTCTTCTACAAGATAACTCAGTCGGTTGGCTTCTGTTTTAATACTATCAATATGGTTTTTAAGCAATTCGTTTTGGTTTAGCAATCCTTCTTGTAATTCCATGTAATAGTCCATTAAATCAGCACTGGACTGTATAACGGCCAATGGGTTTCTGAACTCGTGGGAGGTGATTTGTACAAATTCAGATTTTAATTCGTTTAACTCTTTTTCCTTTTTTAGCGATTCAAGCATCAATAGTTCAGCATTTTTACGCTCGTCGATGTCTCTGAAGGTTACCAGTAACAGCTCTTCTAAATAAAACTCGTCGTATATCTTTTTCCCCGTCGCTTCCAACCACCTATAAGTTCCGTTGCCAAACAACAACCTAAAGTCAACAGTTATTATTTTTCCTTTGGGGGCTTCAACAAGTTCATTTAGTTTCTGGGCGCCTAGCTTTAAGTCGTTTTTATGAATATATCTTGCCGTTATTTCCGGAATAGCCGCCGATTCATAACCTGTAAGGGTTCGGAAGGAAGGGGACAAGAACTTCATTTCCCCGCCTGTTGTAAGGATACAAACTATATCGCTTATGTTTTCTAGAATAACATCAGAGGTATGCTGCAGCTGCATTTCGTTTGTAATGTCCTGTAGGGTACCAAAAGTACCCGCAACCTCACCATTCTCTAAAAATAATAGCTTTGCAAAAACACGCATCCATTTTATTTTGCCATCTTTAGCAATATATCTGATGGCATGTTTGCAATAGTCTTTTTCTTGTGCGATTAATGGCGCAAAAAGGCTTGCATTTTTTTCAACATCGTCTTTGTGCAGGTAATTAAAGAAGGGTGTGTTTAAAGATTCGGTAAGACTATATTTCATCACTGACTCCCAGGCATTGTTTAAGAATGTCCAATTGCCTTGGGTGTCTGTTTGAAAAATGATATCGCTTACAGTGTCTACTATATTTTTGTATTTATCCTCGCTTTTTTGCAAAGAGGCTTTGTACCTTTTTTCGACCGTTATGTTTTTCTTTACAACAATGTATTTTTCTATTATCTTTTTTCTATTAAAGATGGGCTGCATTTCCATTTCGGCCCACCTTTCTTCACCGGTAAAATGTGTGAACGAGAACTCTAATTTAATTTCCTTTCCCGCGTTAATTGCCGTATCAATTAGGGGAATGAGGTTTTGTTCGATGATTACCGTGGAAATATATTGCGTAAACGACTTCCCTGTTACCTCAGATAGTTTTAGGCTATTGTTTAGAAGAAAGGAACTATTGGCCCAAAGAATGTTACCTGATACATCAAGTAACAATAACGGATGCATTATTTTATCGGCGATGTACGATTTTTCTTCCAGCTGTTTTTGGTTCCGGTAAAGCTCCTCGGCAAGATTTTTAAGTTCTGTATTGGTAGAACGTATGGTATCCAAAGTAACCATCATATCTGGCAATGCACTGGTAAACGAAAAATCAGAAAAGCTGAGGTTCATTTTTTTTAGCATCCCTGTGTCCTTCGTCCAGATATTACCCAGAAAAATAAGCTCGTTTGCGTTGTCGTTTACAGTAAGCTCGCCCTGTAAGAAAACGGATTCAAATTCGCGGAATTCAACAATAAAAAGCTGCCGCAGCCTTTTTTTTAGTGTTTCGAAATTGAGGGCAAGACTATCGGCGGTGTTTTTTACCTCAAAAACTTCTGAAAATGGTACTATTTCTCGGTTTTTGCCAAATACCTTTACCAAAGCAGGGCCGCCATGCACAATCTGTAGGCGTTCGTTAAGTATAAAATTGAAAGGGAATAGGTTTTCAATATCAGCAAATGTAAATAGCGTTAAGTTATTGTACATATTCTACCAGCTTATCGTAAATATTTCATGGGTGCCTAGGTCAACTTGGGTAGGTTGGCTTTTTACGGTAACGGGTTGGTCAAAAAGGTCACCAATGCCCAAAAACAAGCCAACTACAAATTCGCTTAGGCCCTGCCGTTCAGATATATAATGCATAACCATCTGGTTGTCAGCTTCCGAAGCCACTCTAAAGACTGGGGGTTTCAATTTAGGAAAACTCAGCAATATCCGATCGTGCAGAATAGGCAGGTAGCGCAGGAAGGTTTTTACATCCGCCCCCATGCCGGTCATTAACGAACCATATCGCTTTGACGCGGTTTCGGTTACCCAATACCTACCAAAGGTTTGTAATAATGTGGCAACTGGGGTTTCCAAAATATTAGACGCTGCCACCACAAGGTTAAAGGTAATTTCATCGGGGTAGCCTTCGTCGTTTAAAAAAAGGGTAATGTCGGTGCCGGCTGCGGCAGCTATTTGCCGCCAAATGTCTGTGCCATGGCTGGACTCTACCATAATTTTGAAAGAATTGTTGACCAAGCCGTACATAGTATTAAATTTTTAATATGTTAGTAGTTTTTTTAGGTTAGCCGAAATAGTATTACCTTGTTACATCCCGCTTTGATTTGAAAAAATTAAAATACAAAATTAATTTAATTACCGGTCTTAAATACCCCCCTATTTAAGGGGTATGCTAAAGGCGCAGCCAACGTTGGTTTACAACACTGCGGCCCAATGTTTTTTGGTAAAAACTGTATTTTGGCATTTGCAAATGGGCTAAAGCGTACAATTTTTTTATGTGGGCTGGGAAATAATATAGGTTGGTAACAAATTTGTTCTGCTCCTAAAAAAACTTGCCGGCAGAAATTAACAGCAATACTATGGGCTGGTACTTACCCGTTACAAAAAGGCAAGGGTGTGATAATGTTGGGAGCGGTTGTTTACATTTTTGGAAATCATATATTTACACTTGTTAATTTTAGATTGTTACATACACCATCTGTTATGAAAAAAGTCGTTGTCATTATTATTGTGTTGCATTTTGCAATGAACAGCCTTGGGCAGGACGCCAACATTGACGCCCGGTACCTAAAATCAAAAAAGCTCGATAAATCGTACATCGGCAGTTTTGTGCACCTTTTGTTTGCAAAATACCCGGCGGGTATGGGCGATACTGTTTTGTTGGCAATTAACAATACGCAGGTGCAGTTTGTGGGGCATGTTTACTCAGGCGAACAAGGCGGGTTGTTTTACGCGCAATACTGGCAGTCAGTAGGCGATGTGGCGGGGCATAAGCTTAGGCTGGTGCAAAACAGGATTGATGCCATCACCAGCGACTCCATACTGGTAACCAGCTATTTTGACAGTTACGCCAAAAGCGGGGCATTGGCTGCGGGCAAAAGCATACAGCAGCAATATTGGTATAGCCGCAAAGCTATACCAGGGTTACTGGTAAAGGTTAATGGCAGCGGTTTGTAAAGGTTGGGCGGTTTTCGCTGTCGGCCAATCAATTGGTGTTTTAGTTTTGCACTGCTTCTTTGCCAAAACGGATGGCTTTTGGCAGTTTTGTTACCCTTGCCGGTCATCTTTCAAAGCATCTTTCGTATAAAACTTTATCTTGCGCCCTTTATCTGGTAAAATATATGAAGCACCTGCCTTTAGATGCGAAGCTTTTTACGGAGAACCGAAAGCGTTTTGTTAAGGAATTGATGCCTAACAGTATTGCGATTTTTGTAAGCAACGACGAAGTACCCACCAATGGTGACGCTTTATACCGGTACCAACAAAACAGTAACCTGTATTGGCTTACCGGTATTGAACAGGAAGACACGATGGTGATTTTTTTTCCTGATAACCATGACGAGCAATACAGGGAGGTATTGGTATTGGTGCGGCCGGTGGAGGCTAAGGAAAAATGGGACGGCAAACGGCTTAAAGCAAAGGAAGCCACTGCGATATGTGGCATTAAAACGGTGGTTTGGGCTGACAGCCTTGACAGTTTGTTGCAATCTTGGATACACCTTGCCGACCACATTTATTTAGACACCAACGAAAATGACCGCAAATCGTCAGCAGTGCAAACCCGGGATTACCGGTTTGTGCAGCAGATACAACAGCGGTACCCTTTGCATAAATATGAGCGGAGTGCAAAAATTTTAAAAAGCCTCCGAGCGGTAAAAACATCCTACGAGACTAGGGTTGTTGAGCAGGCGATTGCCATAACAGAAAAAGCATTTAGGCGTGTACTTGGTTTTATACAGCCTGGTGTTATGGAATATGAGATTGAAGCCGAGGTGTTGCACGAGTTTTTAACCAACCGGGCGCGGGGGGAGGCTTACAGCAGCATTATAGCCAGTGGCGACAGGGCCCGCACATTGCATTATATATTTAACAATGGCGAGTGCAAGGAAGGCGAATTGGTGTTGATGGATTTTGGCGCCAATTATGGGGGATATTCGGCCGACCTTACCCGCACAGTACCCGTTAACGGAGCTTTTACAAAGCGGCAGAAAGAGGTTTACGCGGCGTGCCTGCACTTGCACAATTTTGCCAAAGCGCTGCTTAAGCCTGGCATTACAATAGTTGACTACACCGAGAAAGTTGGGGTAGAAGCCACCAAGCAATTTGTGAAGCTTGGCCTGTTAAAAAAGGGTGATGTTAAAAATGAAGACAAAGACAACAGGGCCTACCGAAAATATTTGTACCACGGTATAAGCCACCACCTTGGCATTGATGTGCATGACCTTGGCACGCGAACGCAGCCATTAGAGGCTGGTATGTTGCTTACTGTGGAGCCCGGTGTTTATATTGAGGACGAGCAAACAGGTATTAGGCTTGAGAACAATGTTTGGCTTACTAAAACAGGCAACATAGACCTGATGAAGAATATACCGATTTTGGCGGAAGATATAGAGGCACTGATGAAGCGGTAAAAGTTTTGCGGAAGAAATATTTTGCAAAAAGCATCCAAAAAATATAATATTGGCCAGTTTAGCTAAAGCTTCCCACCATGCAAAATTAAGCAGCACGGGCGCGTTATAAATATGAAACAAATCCCTAATATTTTTACATTAGTAAACCTAGTTTTCGGTTGCATTGCAATCATGTATGCCTTGCAACCAGGCCTAGTGCCACAATACACGATTACCGAAGGTGGCAATGCCACAGCCTACTTAAATGAGGCCACCGGCGTGCAGTATATAAATATGCCCGAACAAATACAGTTAGCATCCCTATTTATTGGCTTGGCAGCTATTGTAGATTTTTTGGATGGCTTTGTCGCAAGGCTTTTAAGGGCAACTTCTGAGTTAGGCAAGCAGCTAGATTCTTTGTCGGATGTGGTAAGCTTTGGCGTGGCACCGGGTATGATATTGTTGCAGTTGCTGCGCCTAGCCTATGCCCAGCAGCCCGACGGATTGGACGTTAGTATAATTTGGTTGTTACCTGCCTTTATTGTGCCTGCCGCAGGGGCATACCGCTTGGCAAGGTTTAATATTGATGCGGCCCAGGGCACAGTTTTTAAAGGGGTGCCCATACCTGCGGTTGGCCTGTTGGTGGCCTCATTCCCTTTAATTGCGTTTTTTAACACAGGTGGGTTTGCGGGGCCGGCCCTGGTGGGTTTTTTGCACCTGCTGTCAAACAAATGGTTTTTATATGCCCTTATTTTGTTGGTAAGTTATTTAATGGTTTCGCCGCTGCCTATGATGGCGCTGAAGTTTAAGAACATTTCAATAAAAAATAACGGCCCCCAATATTTGTTAATAGCTACAGCCATTATAGCTGCCATCATTTTACAATGGCTGGCTGTGCCAGTGGTTTTTGTTATTTATGTTGTTTTATCTTTGCTCATCAAACAAAAAACGCATGACGTATAATATCCAGATTAAAGTAATGCCTTTGAAAGATCTTTTAGACCCACAGGGGAAGGCCGTATTGGGCGGGCTGCAAAATTTAGGATTAACCGGTGTGGCAGACGTGCGTATAGGCAAGCACATTACCCTGCAAATTGATGCCGAAAGTAAAGAATACGCCAAGCAAATAGCTGAAGAAGCCAGCAAAAAACTGCTAGCCAACCCGGTTATGGAGTTTTTTGAGATTGAGATGGTGGATTAATCCGGGAATTTCTTATCTTGGACAAAGGTGGATTTGAAGATTTGGCAATGATGCATGCGCGATTGACGCAATAAAGTATTGCTTCATTCATACATAAAAACCATTTTCAGGTTTTCAAATTAAGCCATTTTCAATTTTTACAAATATGCTCTATTTGGTACCCACACCATTGGGTAATTTAAAGGATATTACCTTGCGTGCCCTGGAAATACTGCAACAGGCCGATGTAATTTTGTGTGAGGATACGCGAACCTCTTCAAAACTTTTGCAGCATTACAGTATACACAAACCCGTATCGCCTTACCACCAGCATAATGAGCATAAAATTGTACCCCATCTAGTTGACCAACTTATTGCGGGTAAAACCATGGCATTGATAACCGATGCGGGCACACCTGGTATTTCCGACCCCGCGTTTTTGTTGGTGCGCGCCTGCGTTAAGGGGGGCGTTAAAGTGGAGTGTTTACCCGGCCCAACAGCTTTTGTACCCGCTTTGGTTAACAGCGGGCTACCGGTTAACAGGTTTGTTTTTGAAGGCTTTTTGCCGTTAAAAAAAGGCAGGCAAACACTGTTTAAAAAGCTTGCGGACGAAGAAAGAACGATGGTTTTTTATGAAAGCCCCATGCGGTTGGTAAAAACACTTGATGAAATGGGGGGCTATTTTGGGGCTGACCGAAATTGTAGTGTAAGCAGGGAGCTTACTAAAATGTTTGAGGAAAACAAACGCGGCACTTTGCATGAAGTAAGTGAGTATTTTAAAACAAAGACGGTAAAAGGCGAGATAGTAATTGTAGTACAGGGTAAAGAAGCATAAAAAATTGCAAAGGTACAGGCCACTTTCGGATTGATGGTGGCTGTAACCCGAGGTTTTTTTCATCGCTTTAGTAAAAAATTATGACGGCTTGGGTATAATTTGCATGAAAATTGCACAATTGCCTTTGCTAAATTACAATTATGAAGAAAAATTTGTTGGTTTTGTTAGTAGCATTTTTGGTAACAGGCGTTGCCGTGGCGCAGTTGCGTAAGATACCCAGTAGCGTAACCGGTGCTTTTGCAACCCGTTATCCCCATGCTGAAAAAATTGAATGGAGCGACAAGCTTACCAGTTTCGTTGCCTCATTTACATTGAATGGCGCCGAGGTGAAGGCCGGGTTTTCCAGCAGCGGTGACTGGAAGTACAGCGAAAAGAAAATTACGTTTGAAGAGCTGCCAGCCGATGTAAAGGACGGCTTTTTAAAAAGTAAGTATGCTGATTGGAATAAAGGTACGGTGACCGAAATTCAAACAAACGGTAAGGCAATTGAATACAGGGTGCTTGCCGAAAAGAGTTCCCCATTTCAAAAGAAGAAGCTTTACTTTAACCCAAACGGCAAATTGTTGAGAGACAATATTGCCTTGTAAAACAAATACGCTGTATATTGCGGCACTGTAGTTTTAGCCTGACGTATGTTTGCAACCATAATTCAGGCTTTTTTTTTACACAAACAAACCGTTACTATGGGTAAAAAAATGTTGGGCTGTGTGTTATTTTCAATGCTATTACATTCGGCGTTTGCCCAAAATGACAGGTGGCAGCAACGCATAAATTACAAGATTAATCTTGATATGGATGTAACAACCAACAGGCTTGGGGGTAATGAGAAAATTGAATACTTTAATAATTCGCCCGATACCCTTTACCGCATTTTTTTCCATACTTACTGGAATGCCTTCCAGCCAAACAGCCTGATGGACGTTAGGAGCAGGGAGCTTGGCAAAACCGTGCTTGGCACAAATAGAAATAACCAGCCCATTTATGATTGGGACGGCAGGGTTAAAGATCGTATACAGCACCTTTCCCCCGCCGAAATTGGGTATGACACCATACAGACGATAAAAGTTAACGGTGCAGTGCAGCAAATTGTTTGGCACGAAACCATTGTGGAAGTTAAATTGGGCAAGGCAATACCCCCGCATTCAAAAACCGCCATCGACGTTACATTTAATTGCCAGGTGCCTTTGCAAGTGCGTAGGAGCGGCAGAGACAATGCTGAAGGCGTACGCTACAGCATGAGCCAATGGTACCCAAAAATGGTGGAATACGACTACCAAGGCTGGAATGCCAACCCCTATATTGCGAGGGAGTTTTATGGCGTTTGGGGAGATTACGACGTAAACATAACACTCGACAAATCGTACTTGGTTGCAGCAAGTGGCAGCTTGCAAAACCCAAATGATGTTGGTTTTGGCTACGAAGGCAGCGGTATTAAAGTTAAACCAGCGGCAGGTAACACACTTACCTGGAAATTTGTAGGGCAAAACATACATGACTTTGTATGGGCGGCCGACCCAAACTATAAGCTGTTAAAAAGGCAAATAACCAACGGCCCTCTACTGTATGTTGTATATAAAAAAGCAGATTCCTTGGAGGGTATTTGGAAAGCTTTTACGGATACCATGGAACTTGCTTATCCCTTTATGGCCAAAACTTTTGGTCCGTACCCCTACAAAAACTATTCGTTTATACAGGGAGGTGACGGGGGGATGGAATATCCCATGGCCACGTTGATAAAGAACGCCGGTATAGGCACAGGACTGCACGAATGGATGCATAGTTGGTACCAGGGCATGTTGGGTACCAATGAAAGCTTATACCCATGGATGGATGAAGGTTTCACGTCTTATGCCGAGGCCCGAATATCTGCCTGGCTTCGCCATGACACTTCGTTTGCGTATAACAGCGACTACAGGTCGTATAATTATTTGGTAAAAAGCGGGCGGGAAGAACCTTTAAGCACCCATGCTGACCACTATGCCACCAATATGGCTTACGGTGCAGCCGTGTATGGCAAGGGTGCTGTTTTTTTAGCGCAGCTAGGCTATATAGTTAGTGACAGTGTACTAGACAAGATATTATTGGATTACTATGGCCAATGGCGTTTTAAACACCCAAACCCCAATGATTTTATACGAACCGCAGAGAAAGCCAGTGGGCTTGAGTTGCAGTGGTATAAAGAATATTGGATAAATACGACCAAGACAATTGACTATGCCGTTGGCGATATAAATATAGTGGATGGAAAAACGGTTATTACATTAAAACGTATAGGCTTGATGCCCATGCCCGTTGACGTTGCAATAACCTACAAAGATGGCAGTAAAGAACTACACTACATACCCATTGATTTGTTGTATGGTGTTAAGCCCGCCGAAAATGCTGTGAACCGCTTTTTACACACTGATTGGAAATGGGTAAATCCAGAATATCAGCTTGTGGTTGACCATGGCATAAAAGAGATTAAAGAAATTGAAATAGATGCAAGTAAGCGTATGGCAGATGTAAATAGAACCAATAACAAACTGGTTGTACCAGATTGAGGAAGCAAAAAAATAGTGTTAAAATTTGGGGGTCTCCGAATATCGGGGTATTATTGCCGAAGTTTCCCCCCTGTTTTTCCACGTTGCTGAAATATGAAAAATTTATTGTTTTGAATTCAAACTAACTAACAAAGATTATGAAAATTGTAATTGTTGGCACCGGGTATGTAGGCTTAGTAACAGGCGCATGTTTATCCGAGGTTGGGACAGAGGTAGTTTGTGTTGATGTGAATGAAGAAAAAATTGAAAATTTAAAGAAGGGCATACTGCCAATTTATGAGCCAGGTTTGGACAGAATTGTGGAAAGAAATTCAGCAAAGGGGCGCCTGCAATTTAGCACCAACCTTGGTGAGGTTATAAGTAAGGCGGAAGTTGTGTTTATTGCGGTTGGCACCCCTCCCGGTGAAGACGGCAGCGCTGATTTGAAATATGTTTTAAAAGTTGCCCAAACGATTGGCGAGCATATGACAGAGCATTTAGTGGTTGTTACAAAAAGCACTGTACCAGTAGGCACAGCGCAGAAAGTAAAAGCCTGCATTGCAGACGCATTAGCGCAGCGAAATAAAGAAATAGATTTTGATGTAGCCTCAAACCCTGAGTTTTTAAAAGAGGGGGCAGCCATAGATGATTTTTTAAAACCAGACCGGATTGTAATTGGTATTGAATCAGACAAAGCGCGTAATATACTGCAGCAGTTGTATAACCCATTTGTACTAAATGGTCATCCGATATTGTTTATGGACGTGCCTTCTGCAGAAATGACCAAGTATGCTGCCAATGCCATGCTGGCGACCAAAATAAGTTTCATGAATGATATAGCCAACCTTTGCGAATTGGTTGGTGCAAACGTAAATGAGGTAAGAAAAGGGATTGGTTCAGATCCCCGCATTGGCCACCGTTTTATTTACCCAGGCATAGGGTATGGCGGCTCTTGTTTTCCAAAAGACGTTAAAGCATTGGTGCGTACGGCTAGGGAATACAAACATAACTTGCGTATACTTGATGCTGTTGAACAGGTTAACGACGACCAGAAAAAAGTACTTTTCAGTAAAATAGTCAACCACTTTGGGAATGATCTTTCAGGAAAGGTTTTTGCTGTATGGGGCCTTTCGTTTAAACCCAATACCGATGACATGCGCGATGCACCCTCTATTGTATTGATCGAAGCATTGCTCGAGGCTGGGGCAAAGGTACAGGCATACGACCCCGTTGCAATGAAGGAAGCAAAACATTCATTGGGGTATAGGATTCTTTACACTGAAGATCCTGTTTCAGCGGTAAAAGACGCAGATGCATTGTTGCTTGTTACGGAATGGAATGAGTTTAAACTGCCAGATTGGAAGCATGTTAAAGAAAACATGGCCCAGCACGTTCTGTTTGACGGCCGCAATATTTATAATGCAAAGGATATGGCTGAAAAAGGATTTACCTATTATTGCATTGGCATAAAAACCAACTAACCAATAACCAAATGAAAAAAAGAGTACTAATCACAGGGGCAGCGGGCTTTTTAGGGTCGCATTTATGCGACCGATTTATTAAGGAAGGCTACAATGTTATAGGTATGGATAACCTTATAACGGGTGATCTGCAAAACATTGAACATCTTTTTTCTTTGCCCTCTTTTGAATTTTACCATCACGATGTTACAAAGTTTGTGCATGTTTCCGGCAAACTTGACTATATATTACATTTTGCGTCTCCGGCCAGTCCCATTGACTATTTAAAGATACCAATACAGACATTGAAAGTGGGTGCTATGGGTACCCATAACCTGCTTGGGTTAGCCAAAGAAAAAGGCGCCCGCATGCTAATTGCATCCACCTCGGAGGTTTATGGCGATCCCGCCGTACACCCACAAACAGAGGACTATTGGGGCAATGTTAACCCGGTTGGACCAAGGGGGGTGTATGATGAGGCAAAACGCTACCAAGAAGCGATAACCATGGCATACCATACTTACCATGGTCTCGCGACAAGGATTATCCGAATTTTTAACACGTATGGACCGCGTATGCGTTTGAATGACGGGCGTGTATTGCCAGCATTTATTGGACAAGCATTAAGGGGCGAAGATCTTACCATTTTTGGTGATGGCTCGCAAACAAGGTCGTTTTGCTTTGTTGACGATTTGGTTGAAGGAATATATCGCTTACTATTGAGTGATTATGCCGGACCCGTTAATATTGGTAACCCGTCAGAGATTACCATTGCCCAGTTTGCCGAGGAGATAATAGCATTAACCGGAACCAACCAAAAAGTAATTTATAAGCCTCTGCCTAAAGATGACCCCAAGCAAAGGCAGCCTGATATTACATTGGCCAGGCAACTTTTAGGATGGGAACCTAAAGTAAGTAGGCAGGAAGGATTGAAAATAACGTACGAATATTTTAAGAGCTTAAGCCACGAGCAGCTGTTTAAAAAAGAACACAAAGATTTTGAGGGGTATATTAAGTAACATGTTAGGTTATTGTTCCGGATTTTTTTGAACTGTAATTAATTGATGTTTTCCCGGTGTTAGCCTTGCTACGCAATGTTTACCGCCGGGAAATTTGCCTGATTCAACTGTGACTCAGAAAGGCGAAGCCGTTTTTTTAAATAAGTAATCACTAATTTGATTATTGTTTTATTGATTTTTTCATTTATTACTAATTTCAATCGCTATGGTTAGGGAAAAAAGGACGTGTTTTTTAATGGTGATAGTAATGGGTGTTTTTTTTCTATCGGCCTGCGGACCTACACACACTTTTAGCCACATGACTTACCTTGCCGATTCTATTGGAATGAATCCGCAAACTGCGAAAGCTGCTAACCCAATTGTTTTAGAAAAAGGCGACCGCATTACCATAAAGGTAAACGCGTTAGACCCAGAAAAAGCCCAGATTTACAACGGCGGAAATAGTGCGGCAACCATGTCAACAAATGCCAATGCCGTGGGTACCGTTTTGGGTGGATCTTCAAGCAACCAAGGTGGCAGCCCGAGCTATTTGGTGGATGACAACGGCGAAATAAAATTTCCTCAACTTGGAGCGTTGAAGGTGGTTGGGTTAACCACTGCAAAAGTGGCCGATACCATAGAAAATTGGCTGAAGGGCTATATTAGAGAGCCCCTTGTTACAGTAGAATTAATTAATTTTCAAATTAATATTCTTGGCGAGGTTGGCCATCCCGGTACAATTACAGTACCTGATGGAAAAATAACAATAATTGAGGCAATTAGCCAAAGTGGCGATTTGACTGTTAACGGGCTGCGGGAAAATATTTTGGTGGTAAGGCAAAAAGATGGCCAGCGGCAATACGGTAGGGTTAATTTAGCCTCGAAAGACATTTTTGAATCTCCATACTATTATCTTAAACAAGGGGATATCGTATATGTTGAAATGAACAAAAATAAGCTTTTGTCTTCTGATCAATTGCATATAAGAAGAGTTAACTACGCGGCCTTAGCATTTACGGCCATTACGGCAACAGCAATTATTTACAATAGTTTGAAGAAATAACAAAACGTAAAAGTGGAAAATAGATTAAATTCAAATGTAGGTTTGGGCCAATCCACCAATGTTCAGGACGGTTTTTTACTTGAGAAAAGCACACCCCGTGAGTTTTTGATGAAGTATTTGAACTATCTGCCCATTTTTATTTTGTGTATTGGGGGAGCATTTGCATTTTCGTTAATTTACTTGCACTACACAAACCCTGTATATAATACCTCTATAAAAATTCTTATTAAGCAGGATGATGATCAATCTGGTGGAAATCTTTCAAATGAAATTGTAAGCAAAATTTTTTCAAACGGCAAGGCCAATATTTCTAACGAACTTGAAATTGTTCGTTCCGAAACATTGATGGAGAATGTTGTTCGAAAATTGTCGCTCAACCAAACATTCTTTGAAGAAGGAAATATTAATACTAAGGAACTTTATGATTCCACTGGTAAAAGCGTAATCCATTTTGATACCATTACGGATTCTTCAAAGAGCTACACAATAAAGATTTATATCAAGAACAAAAAGTTTTACCTGAAGTCTTCTACGGGTCTTCAGGAGGTTTTTAATAACGTACCTATCAAGCAAGAAGGTATTGAGTTTTCGCTTCATATAAACACCTCTGCTAAGTTGGATAACGGTTTAATATTCATTGCCAAGTGGCAGCCCCCTATTGTTGCTGCACAGCGGCTGGCGAAAACCATTGAAATTAAACAACTGAACAAGGAATCTACAATTATACTGATAAGTGTAAATTCAGAAATAGGCGAAAAGGGGCGTGACATACTTAATGCCATTGCAGAAGTATATAGTAAATTGAATGTAGACGAAAAAAATAAGGTAAACAGAAACACCATCAAGTTTTTAGAAGACAGGATTGCCGTTATAAGCAATGAGTTAGGTGGTATTGAAAATGACCTACAAAAATATAGGAAGCAAAATAATGTAATTAACCCCGAGGCACAGGTTACCGGAGCGTTTACTGGTTTGAAGGACGTTAAGGACAAGATGGACGAAATACAGGTGAAAATTCAAGTGGCTGATTTGGTTAAGGGTTATGTTAACGACCCAGAACGTAAATTTAGTCTTGTTCCATCCTCGTTAGGCATTGAAGATATTACTTTGGTAGAACTTGTAAGGGCTTACAATACCGATGTGTTGTTAAGGGAGAACTTACTAAAAACTGTTACGCCAAAAAACATTGAGATTAATAAAATTGAAGCCCAACTTGCAACACTTCAGGGGAAAATTATTGAAAGCGTTGATAACGTGAAAAGGTCTTTGACCTCCGCCTACAATTCAAGCAAGGCCGAGTATAACACCATCAACAATGAAATTGGTTCGGTTCCCCAAAAGCAGCAGGAAATGTTGGGGAAAACCCGACAGCAAGAAATTAAAGAAAAGCTCTATATATTTCTTTTAGAGAGAAAAGAGCAATCAACACTTAACGAAGCGTCGGCTATTAGTAATAACTACCCAATTGACCATGCGATTACCGAAACTATTCCCGTGGCACCAAACGCTACGGCAATTTATTCTGTAGCTGTATTACTCGGATTTGGGCTGCCATTGTTGGCGCTATATTTATTATCGTTATTTAATGACAAAGTAATTACCAGAAGCGATGTACTTAGGTATACCCAAACGCCATTGATTGGTGAGATAAACCATACAGAATCAAAAGACCGGAAGATTATATCGGATAAGGGACGGGGTGTTTTGTCGGAACAATTTAGAAATTTGCGAACCAACTTGCAGTATTTTAAAAAAACAGACGACAAACAAACAATACTGGTTACATCTTCAATGCCTGGTGAGGGGAAAAGCTTTATTTCTCTTAACATTGCTGCTGTTTTTGCTGCCACAGGTAAAAAAACATTGATAATAGAACTTGATTTGCGCAAACCCAAATTGTCTTCGGCATTAAATATTGACGGTGCAGGGCAAGGATTAACAAGTTATATTGTGGGTTCAGTGGAACTTAACGACGTAATAAGGCCAATCACCGAGGGCAACCTTACAAATTTTTTCCTTTTACCGTCTGGTCCAATACCGCCAAACCCCTCGGAACTGATTTTGGATGTTAAAATGGCGGAATTATTTACCGAGCTGAAAAAAAGATTTGATTTTATTATTATCGACACCCCTCCAATCGGGGTTGTTAGCGATGCTAGAATACTTTCTCAATTTAGCGATGTAAACGTTTATATTGTTAGGCAACGGTATACCCTTAAGCGGCAATTAAAAATTGTAAATGATCTTTACGAGGGCGGTGTTTTAAACAATATGGCGATAGTTGTTAATGATGTAATAAATAAAGGTGCTAACAGCTATTATGGGTATGGGGGGTATGGTTACGGATATGGCGGGTATAACTATAACTATTCATATGGAAATGGTTATGGCTACGGCGACAGTGGTAAAGAAGGTAACAGCCTTTTACAAAAAATTGGCAACTTTTTCCGGATCAGAAAAAAATAGCGTTTTTCAACAACTTGCTGTTTATTTGAGACAAACATCCAGTGTTGCGATTTTTGTTTCAATTAACTAGTTGACTAAAAAAATAAATTACTAAGAGCAATACAAAAATTCGAAAATTTATTTGGTTAGCCGGCAAACATGCTGTGCATAAACTAAATATTATAGCTAACCTAAAATCCAAAGTCTAATTTGTTTCAAAAACTGAAGTACTGGGGTAAATTAATGTTTATTGCAGGTGGTACTCAATTGGTTGTTCAGCTAATTACACTTTTTAGTGGTATATTAATAATAAGGGTTTTACTAACAAAAGAATATGCGTTTTACACAATTGCAAATTCTATGTTAGGCACTATGTCGCTACTTGCTGATAGCGGTATTTCCACAGGTGTTATGTCACAAGGCGGCAAAGTATGGAACGACAAAGAAAAATTAGGTTCCGTTATAGTAACGGGGCTTTATTTGCGTAGGCGTTTTGCCATTTTTAGTTTACTGGTAACGCTTCCCATACTTGCTTATTTACTTTGGCATAATGGGGCCTCGTGGTGGCAAATATTGCTTATTTCAGCTTGTTTGGTACCAGCTTTTTTTGCTGCGCTGTCAGATAGCTTGCTCGAAATTGTGCCAAAGCTTGGCCAAGAAATTATTCCAATTCAGAAAAACCAACTATTTACAAACATCTTAAGGCTACTGATGCTTGTTGGGAGTTTGTTTTTGTTTCCTTTTACATTTGTAGCACTTTTAACAAATGGAATACCGCGTTTTTGGGGAAACATCAAATTGCGAAAAATTGCCGAACGGCGGGCTAATTTTAGACAGCAAAAAGATGCAGCAGTTGAAAAAGAGATTTTAAAAATAGTTTTCCGCGGCCTGCCTGAGTTAATCTATTACTGTCTATCAGGCCAAATTACTATTTGGCTCCTTTCGCTGTTTAGTGGCTCCGTGTCGTCCATAGCGCAAGTTGGTGCTGTAAGTAGGCTGGCGGTAATAATAAATTTTTGCACAATATTATTTTCTTCTTTCGTTATTCCTCGTTTTGCTAGGCTCTCAGCCAATCCATCAGTACTTTTAAAGCGGTTTCTACAAATTTTCCTCGGCCTAATTTTATTTTCCATCACCGTTACTTTTTTAGTTTGGTTATTTTCGCCAGCCCTATTGTATGTGCTTGGAAAAAAATATGAGGGTGCCAACCATATTTTGTTGCTGTATTTCATGGGTTCAAGCCTAGGGTTTATTTCCGGAATGACGTTTGGCGTATATGCCAGCAGGGGTTGGATATTAAACCCTTTGGTTTCCATCCCTTACAATCTGCTTGTTTTGGTTATTGGCCTGTTATTATTTAAGGTATCTACCATTAACGGGGTGCTGCTGTATAATATTTACTTGGCTGGTATGCAAATTTTATTACATTTTGGCTATACGGTATTTAAAATTGGCGAATTAAAAAAACAGCAATCCGCAACCTGAAGCAATAAAAACTATTGTGCCACTGTGAAATTGGTGTTTAAAATAATAAGAATTGTAGTTACGTATATCCTTTATCCTAGGCAAGTAAAGGGGTATGGGGTTGTAGTTAAGGGGTCGAAAATACACGGATTAAATTATTTTTGCAGTAATGTGTTAGTTTCTACATGTGCATTAAATGGTGCTGTTTATTTTGCCAACGCTTCCAAAGCAAATAGCTGCACATTTGAAGGAAACAACAAAATAGGGATAAATGCAAATGTTACAAACTGTAAAATAGGAAGTTTTTCATATATAGGCGACTATGGCTTGGTTAACAATACTTCTGTGGGGCGGTATTGCTCAATAGGTGCTAGTTTTAAGGTGGGTCTTGGGGGCCATCCGTTAAACTTTGCAAGCACAAGCCCGGCCTTTTATAAAAGATCTTTGTTTGTAGATTCCCCCCCCGATACGTCAAAGCATTTTATTGAATATAAACACACGCATATTGGCAACGATGTTTGGATAGGTGCGAATGTTTTTATTAATGATGGAGTTAAAATTGGCGATGGTGCTGTTATAGGCGCTGGTGCAGTAGTAACAGCTGATGTGGCCCCCTACGCAATTGTAGGTGGCATACCTGCCAAATTAATCAGGTACCGTTTTGAACATGAGGTTATAGACGAGCTGTTAACCTTAAAATGGTGGGAGAGGGATATCGATTGGATTAAGCGGAACTTGCTTTTTTTCCAAAAACCAGTTAGCAAGGGTTTTAAAACGGAAATTATAGATTAAGTAGGGTAATTTGACAAAAAAAGTAGTACAGTAAAAATTTTATTAAAATTACTATAGATGAAGAAAATACTTGTTACAGGCTCATCTGGGTTAATTGGTTCTGAGGTATCTGTTTTTTTCGCAAGCCAAGGATGGCAGGTTCACGGAGTTGACAATAACCAAAGAGCAGTTTTTTTTGGGCCACAGGGCGACACCAGGTGGAACCAACAAAGGCTTGCCGAAAAACTGGGTAGCAGCTTTGTGCACCACGAAATGGATATCCGCAACCGTGCCGGTGTTTTAGAGCTTTTGAAAACTATTAAGCCAGATGCTATTGTACACACCGCTGCACAACCGTCTCACGACCGGGCGGCAGCAATACCATTTGACGATTTTGATACAAATGCAGTGGGTACGTTAAACCTGCTTGAAGCGGTGAGGCAGGCTTGCCCTGAAGCGCCCTTTGCCCATATGTCAACCAATAAGGTGTATGGTGATAAGCCAAATAGCATAAAGCTTAAGGAGCTGGAGACTCGTTGGGATTATGATGACGCTTTATACGCAGATGGCATTAAAGAAGATTTTTCCATCGACCAATCTAAACACTCGCTATTTGGCGCATCAAAGGTTGCGGCAGATGTAATGGTGCAGGAATATGGCCGGTATTTTGGCATACCCACCTGTTGTTTAAGGGGTGGTTGTTTAACAGGCCCTAACCATACAGGGGTTGAGTTGCACGGTTTTTTGAGCTATCTGGTAAAATGCAACCTAGAAGGAAAGGAATACAAGATTTTTGGCTACAAAGGCAAGCAGGTTAGGGATAATATCCATAGCCACGACGTGGCTGCTTTTATAAGCGCGTTTATTGACGCACCACGCGTTGCCGAGGTGTACAATATTGGTGGTGGCCGCGACAATTCGTGTTCGATACTAGAGGCGTTTAAAATTGCGGAAAAATATTCGGGCAAGGAACAACACTATGCATACCTTGACGATAATAGGATTGGTGACCATATTTGCTATATCTCCGATTTATCTAAGATGCGCGCACACTACCCAGGGTGGGATATTACGGTGTCGCTGGATGAAACTATCCGGCAGATAGTAGTGGCTAATTTGGATAGAAGATAACAACCTGATTGTATATTACCAAGATGGTTGTTTGTTGTTTCAAAAATTTATTTTCAATTACCGATTAGGGCTATTAAAATAAATTTAGCATCAGGAGTAGTGGGTACTTTATACCACCAAAAAAACTTATTTGAAATTTTTTACAAGCCCGTTTAACCAGTATTACTGGGCGGGCTTGATTAACAAATAGGCACCCCAAGCACTTAATTTGCAAAGTAATTTGAAAGGGTGCCAAGCTAATTGGATTGCCCTTGGGCACGTTAGCAGTGTTTAACCTTAACAAACGCACATGAAAATATTATCGTTTCAGCCGTATTCGTTGTTTGCCGCAGGTGGCGGCAGCAGGATACTCAGGCGGTTATATGAAGGCAAGGAGGATGACATACGCTCATTGGTTGTTTCGGCCTACCCAACTTCATATGATGGCCCAATTGTTGAAACCATTGTTTACGCCAAACCAACCCAAAGAGCCTGGATGCGTTTTGTATTGCGAACTTGGGCTACATGGCTTAGGTTGAATCTATTTCAAAAAGCCACAGAGAAAGCTATATTCAAACAGGCATTGAAGGAAAATTTTGACATTTTACATATTGTAAACCACGGCAATTTTTCTGCCTTGCTTTGTAACGATGCATTGCTTAAAAATAAATTGTTGTGGGTAAGTTTTCACGATCATTTTTCTAGCGTTGGCAGTTCGTTAGAACAGGCGAAGATTCTTTGGAAAAAAGCAAACCGGCGTCTCGTAATCTCCCCCGAACTTGGAAATGAATACAATAGTTTGTTTGGGGAACAAGAATACCAAATTATAACCGATGGTGTGGCACAAAGTGAAGTTACTTATACCATTGTACCAAGCGATAATAGTGATACCATAGTTGTTTACTTTGCGGGTTTGCTACACCTAGATTATATACCTCTTTTTCGGGTTTTGGCAGATGCGCTAGATGTTTTAGTAGGGAATGGGAAAAAAATTACCCTTGTTTTGCGAGGCACCCAAAAGCTGGATTTTTTAACGAACAGAAAGTTTATTGTAGACTACAGGCCACTGATTATTGATAACCAAGTGTTAAAGGAGGAATTAGATTCGGCTACTATTTTGTATTTGCCAATGAAATTTACAGACCCTGCGTTTTATAAGTATAGCTTATCCACTAAAATGGTTGGCTATCTTGGTGCGCCAGGTGTTATTTTATACCACGGTCCTGCCGAAAGTGCTGCATGCAGGTTACTTTTGCGTAGCGATGCATCTTTAATTTGCACAAATTTAGAAGTTTCAACGCTGGCCAATACTATACAACAGGGTACCGGCGACATGTGGCGGTTAGCTAAAAATGCAAAAAAGCTTGCGGTGCAGCAATTTGATATAGAAAAAATACGAAGCCTTTTTTGGGAAAGTTAAACCACTTTTTTTCATACATATATGGGTTTACTACAAAGTATGACAAGTGTATTGTAAGCAACAACATGTTAAGTATTTGTACCATAGCTTTGGTGAATAGTAAAAGTGAACTATGTACCATGATATGCTAAATGGCCTAGAACCAATTAGAGTAATAGCCTTGTAGCTTAATGGCGCGAACAGCAAATAGTGTACATGCTTTTTTAATGCCTAAGAGTAAGTAATAAAACTTTAGTTAACAGCCGTTGGCCAATATCAGCCAAGTAAGTTTAAAAGTTGGCAAGCGGGTAGCTTTAGACACCCCACGACATTACATTTTTAGGATATTTACAATTAATATTTTCTTTGTTTATGACTAAGGTGGGCACTATAGCAAAACCTAATAATAATTTTAACCAAAATTTAGAAGCATTAAGGGGATTTGCTGCGCTTTTTGTTGCCATTAGCCATATTGAGGTTTTTAGCAAAGTTTTTAACGGAACATATACACCCACATTGTTGGTTATACTTGCACCAGCAGGCCACCTTGGTGTGCTGGTGTTTTTTGTGTTATCCGGCTACGTTATAGCGGCGAGTAATAAGAATATATTAAACAGGCAAACGACCGGCGCTTATATAAAAAAGCGTTTTGTGAGGATTTATCCCATCTATACCATATCAATCGTGCTCATATTATTAAGCACAGCAAACAGTTACAAAATTGGGTACATCGTTTTAAATTTTTTAATGCTGCAACCCCTTTTAATTCCTTCTTTTATTGAAAATGGGCCGGCTTGGTCGTTACATTTCGAAGTGCTGTTTTATATTTTGTTCATCCCTTTTTCAAGGTTTCGAGTAAATCCTTTGGCTATTTTAATCATCTCTATTGTAATTGCATTAGGCAATTATGCCTTATACCCTAACCCCAACACCCCCATAATATCCTCCTACCTATTTGGCTTGTCATTTTGGATTGCAGGCGTATACATAGCAAAATCTACGTCCCAAGAAACCAAAGAAGGCGACCAGAAAATGCTTTTAAGCGCACTATTTTTGTTATTGGCCGTTGACCGCATTTTATCAAAATCGGGCTTGCCGATGCTGCCAGACAATATTGCAGTTTTGTTATTTCATAAACATTTGGTGTACCCCGCAATTGACCTTGGCAAAATTCTTAACACTTTTAGGGATTTAGCTTTTTTGCCTTATTGCATATTTTTTGTGCTTGTATTTTCGGGCCGTAAATTTAAGCACCACAAGTTGTTCTTTATACTAATACAAGTGCCGCTTGTTTTTGCCCTACTATTAACTATCGGAGATTTTGTAAGCGGTAGGCCCGACAAGAATATGGGCTCATTTTTAATTAATGTAGGGTATTATTTTATTAGCGTACTGCTGCCTTTTTTAAATAGTAGTATTTTAAATACTATAGGGCAAAAGGTAATAAACTTTGGTGCATGGTTTGGCAGTATTTCGTATGCTATATACATAGTACACTGCCCAGTAATTTTTGCACTTGGCAGGTTAAAAGGGTTCAGCAACACACCTGTAACTTTTATAGTTAAGCTTATTTTGTTCGTGATTATTGTAACCGGGGTAAGTTATTTGCTTGAGCGGAAATTTCAGCCTTTTGTAAAAAAAATGTTGGCTTAAGATTAGCCTGTAATGAAAATAATTTTTATCTGCAGTTGTTTGGAGCCAGGCAAAGACGGGGTAGGCGATTATGCAAGAAGGCTGGCCGCTACCATAAAAACAGAAGGGCATGAAGCTAGCATAATTGCCCTTAATGACAGGTTTGTCAAAGAAAATATTTACGGGTACCAATCCGCGGACGGTGTTAACATCAGCACCCTTCGCCTATCAAACAAGTATAGCTACGGGGTACGTTTTGCGGAGGCGAGGCAATGGGTTAAATTGCAAAACCCTGACTGGCTTAGTTTGCAGTATGTTCCCTTTGGGTTTAATAATAGGGGGCTTCCGGCCGGTTTTGCAAAACGTTTATGCAAATTGAGTAATGGGGTGAAATGGCACTTGATGTTGCATGAATTGTGGGTGGGGATGGAGGATACAGCTACTTTAAAACTAACGGTATGGGGCTTGGCGCAAAAGTTGCTTATAAAAAGAATGATTAATAGGTTGCTGCCTGCAGCCATCCATACCCAAAGCAGGCTTTATCAAGCGCAAATGAAAAAGCTGGGAGTTGACGTTAGCTATCTGCCATTGTTTTCAAATATCAGCAATGTTAAAAAAAACAACCGATATTGTCTAGCGAAAAATACCCCTGATGCCAGCGGCAGGGGTATTAATTTGGTAATGTTTGGGGCAATACACCCAACTTCGCCTATTGAACAATTTGCTGCCGACGTGTCGGAATATGCAAAACAAACTGGTTTGGAAATTCGGCTGTTAATAATAGGCCGAAATGGCGATGAACAACATAAATGGGCCAACACTTGGCAGGCCCGTGGGATGGAGGTGCGGTTGCTGGGTGAACAAACTGAAAGCACAATTTCGGAAATGCTTTTGCAAAGTTCCATAGGACTAACCACAACTGTTGGGGCAAAAGTTGAAAAAAGCGGTTCGGTAGCGGCGATGTTTGCGCATGGGTTGCCGGTTTTATGTGTTGCCGGGCCATGGCATGCCAAAGGGATAGCCGATTTTAAGTTACCGGAAGGGGTTTACGAATACAAGAAAGGAAATATTGCCCAATGTTTAAGCTTACAACATAATTGGTCGTATGTTACCGAAGTGTCAGACGTAGCGGCCTTAATGCTCAAATCATTTGCTTAAAATTTCGTTACTGTACCGTGGCTTTATTTTATAGCGCTCCTAAATCTTTAATAATTAAGACAAAACATACTTAATGAAGAGATACCCCAGTATCAGTGGCTTAAGGGCCATAAGTTGTTTGATAGTTATATTGTCGCATATTATTCTTAGGCTGGATGCATTAAACGATACGCTTAAGCACCATTTTGTATTTAGTTTTACCAAAATATTCGAAGACGGAGCCTTTGGGGTGAATGTTTTTTTTGTAATCTCAGGCCTGCTTATTACAACCCTATTGCTGCAGGAAGAAGAAAAAAACCATCATGTATCATTAAAAAATTTTTATATCAGGCGCACCCTGCGCATTTTTCCTGCTTACTATTTTATGTTACTGGTTTACTTTGTTGCACAGTTGGCCGGTTTTATGAAATTGAAGAACGTATCGTGGTTAACCTCCATTACCTATACCACATATTTTTACCCAGATACCAACTGGCTTACTGTACATACTTGGTCGCTAAGTGTTGAGGAGCATTTTTATTTATTTTGGCCCTTAATTTTTAGGGCCGGGGATAAACTGCGAAAAAATATAGCTCTATGGATTATTTTGGCTGTGCCGGTAATTAGGCTCGTAAAGTATATATACAATATTGGTTGGATTTACGATGAGTCTTTATTTACACGAATTGATGCAATTGCCTTAGGGTGTTTTGTTGCATTATACAAGGATGAAATTATGAGGCTGCTCGAAAACAAGTGGAAGCCGCTGTTTTATGGAAGTTTAATAATATTATGGTTGTTGCCACCATTTGAATACCTCATAAATAAAATTGGCCTTAATTATCTGCTGATTCCATTTGGTACCACGCATGGTACGATTGGTAATATTTTAATTGCCATCATTATTTTGTTCTCAGTGTACAAAAGCAATGGTATCTGGTTTAAAATGTTAAATTCCAGATTATTAAACTATATCGGCTTATTATCGTATAGTCTATATTTATGGCAACAGTTATTTACACTCAACAGGCCCTCATTATGGGTTACTAAATTTCCCCAAAATCTTGTATTTATCACTTTAGCTGCTCTGTTTTCCTACTATGCAATAGAAAAACCATTTTTGAAACTAAAATCTGTTTTCCAATCGAAAGAAACGGCCAAAGCAGATTAAATCATTTTCCACGCTTATTGTACTATAAGAATGGCTAAAAAAATATGTCTTTTCACGGCCCATTCCCCTGCTGGCGGCGGGGGAAGCGTTATTTTAAGGAGCTTGATAACAAACCTTGCCGAGTTTTCTTTTTCATGGAAATACCTTGCAAACAGCAAACATTGCGATTACCCAGAGGGGTACTTAGGCCAAGGTATAATGAATAAAGGGTTGTTAAGGTCAATTTACCATACATGGGTAATGTTGGTAGGGTTTAAGAGCAGTGGCATTAACAGTATTGTGAAAGAATTGCTGGCTGTTGAATGCGATGCATATTGGGTTGTTTCGCACAACGAAGGGCTTAGGGTTGCATTGGAACTTGCAAGCAAACAACAGCAACGCCCCGTGCATTTATCGGTACATGATGATTGGGCGGGGGCAATTTGTGCAAGGTCTTTCCGTTTCCGGATGTTAAAAAACACGGCCAACCGCCTCACAATAAAAACGCTAAGAACTGTTAATACCTTTGATGTGATAAGCACAAACATGAGGGCTTATTACAAAGAGATTTGTGGTATTGAAGGGTACATTTGCCATAGATACCTGCCCAGCAAGTCCCTTGTTTTACAAGGCGCACCGGTAGACGATATGGGTGAAATAACTGTTGGTCATATTGGGTCAATTTATGATAAAAAAGATTTTATCCAGTTTATTACTTTGCTACAAATATGGTCGTTGGCAAGGGGCAAAAAAGCAGTAATACGCATGTGGGGCTGCCATTTAAAAACACAGGACATTCCTGTTCATTTGCAAGCCATGGTTATCTTTTACAATGCCCTGCCCGAGGAAGAGGTGATACCGATGCTTGCCCAATGCAGTTTTGTTTATGCAATGTACCCGTTTGAAAAAACGCTGCATATTTTTGCTGAAACAAGCTTACCAACAAAACTAACTACTTACGTTCAGGCCGGCCGGCCAATTTTTGGGCATTGCCCGGCAACGAGCAGCCTACGGCAATTTATACATGATACGAATACAGGGGTTGTATGGAATGGTATAAGTAGTAATGAAGGGAAAGAGGCATGCGAAGCCATACAAAACATTAGTGTAGAACAAAGTGTCTGGGAAAATGTACAGGCTGCCTATTTTGGCGAAAATAATTTACACACAATGCGCAAAGTTTTCAACCAAAACTAAACTTGTTAGCCCTGCAATAAAAGGTGACACATTTTTATCACTGGCAAGCAGTATAGCGTTTTTTTTAAAATATGCAAATCATAGTTTCTCACCCAACAGGTAACGCAAATGTAAAAGCGGCATTACAAGGCATGGTCAACCAAAATGCCCTATCAGCTTTTTATACATCGGTGGCTATTTTTCCCGGCACGTTGGGCTATGCATTAAGTAATATTAAGCCGCTGGGTGATATTAGAAAGAGAACGCTAAACCCCAATTTGAGGCCCTTCACGCACACAAAGCCCCTGCCTGAATTATGCCGCCTATTGGCTATGAAAGCAGGCCTTAGGCAATTAATTGAACATGAGAAAGGGGTATTTTCGGTTGATGCCATTTACCGGGGGCTAGATAAAAAAGTGACAGCGGATTTGCATAAATGGCATAAAAAGAAAAATGTGGCCTTGTATGCATACGAAGATGGCGCATGTTTTTCGTTTAGGGAGGCAAAAAAGCAAGGAATAACCTGCCTGTATGATTTACCCATTGGTTATTGGCGGGTGGCGAGGGATATTTTGGAAGCGGAAAAAGAAAGATGGCCTGATTGGGCATCTACCATAATGGGTTTGAGGGATTCGCCCGAAAAATTGCAAAGGAAAGATGATGAAATAAAGCTGGCCGACCATGTTTTTGTGGCCAGCCAATTTACAGCAACCACCTTGCAGAAGTATGCCGGCAGGGTAGGGCCTGTGCATATAGTTCCGTATGGGTACCCTGACGTTATTGGCAAACGCGACTATGCAACCGGGGCCACAGCAAAGTTGAAACTGCTTTTTGTGGGTGGCTTATCTCAACGTAAAGGCATTGCCGACATGTTTGCCGCGGTGGCAAATATAAAAAATCATGTTAGTTTAACGGTGGTTGGGCGAAAGAGCACGGAGAACTGCAAGCCATTAAACGACGCATTGAATGAATGTAACTGGATACCTTCATTGCCGCATACCGAAATATTAAAATTGATGCGTAGCCATGATGTGTTGTTATTCCCCTCATTATTTGAAGGATTCGGCTTGGTTATTACTGAAGCCATGTCGCAAGGTACGCCCGTGATTACGACCGAAAGAACTGCTGGGCCAGACTTAATAGAACATGGGCGTAACGGTTGGCTGGTTAAAGCGGGTAGTACAGAAGGTTTGCAAGAAATGATTGAGCAACTATTGTTAAAGCGAGAAGATGTTAAAAATAATGGTACCGCAGCAATGGAGTCGGCCCGCATTAGGCCATGGTCTGTTTATGGAAGTGAATTGCAAAACAAAATAAACAGCATATTATAACGGGGTGACTTATACAGATTTCTAGATAAAGTGTATTTCAACTAGTTATAAAATTAGACTTCGAATAAATTTAGCATGCTACAAATTATAAAACTACGTTTTCGAGAGTCTAAACCAAATGCAAGTCCGAAATAGGGGAAACAAAATTTCCCAATTAGCGGAATGGTATTTAACTTGAACACTTATATTAAAAATGCACATCAATTATAGTACTGTACAGCAGCAAAAAGAGGCCAAGGCAAAAAGAAATATCAAAAAGGCAATTTGGCTATATTTTTGGCTGCTTATTTTTGAAGGGGCTTTACGTAAATGGGTTTTACCAGCTTTGGCTGCGCCACTTTTGATTGTAAGAGACCCAGTAGCCATTTGGATATTGATTACGGCAATCAGCAACAACTTTTTAAAGCGCAATATTTTTTTATTCGCAGTAATTGTTACCACTGCAATTTCGTTTATCACCACCATGCTGGTAGGGCACCAAAATTTATTTGTGGCCGTTTTTGGGGCACGAATCTTTCTGCTTCATTTCCCGCTAATTTTTGTTATCGCAAATGTTTTTAGCCATGATGATGTGGTTAAAATGGGCAAGGCTTTTGTTTGGTTAACACCGCCTATGACGCTTTTAATTGCGTTTCAATTTTACAGCCCTCAAACAGCCTGGGTTAACAGGGGTGTGGGCGGAGACGAGTCAGGGGCTGGCTTTTCCGGTGCTTTAGGATATTTTAGGCCACCGGCAACTTTCTCCTTTATAAGCGGTACTACGCTGTTCTTTTCTTTGGCTGGCGCGTTCATTCTCTATTTTTGGTTTAACGCGTCTTATATAAAAAAATGGCTGCTCATATTGGCAACAGTTGCCTGGCTGGCTTCAATACCTATATGCATCAGCCGTACACTTTTTTTCCAAGCCGTTGCAACTGTGCTTTTTCTGTTGCCTGCCATCTTGCGCAACCCAAAATACATTTCACGTGCATTTGTAGTTATGGGCAGCATTGCGGGTATTTTTGTTATACTGGCCTTATCCCCAATTTTACAATCTGCAACCGAAGCATTCAGTGCCAGGTATAATTCAGCCAATGAAAGTGGGGGTGGCGTTCAGGTAGTATTGCTAGACCGCATTTTTGGCGGTATTATTTCAGCATTCCAGTACAGTTACGACCAACCATTTTTAGGGTACGGCCTTGGCATGGGTACCAGTGCCGGATCCCAATTGCTAACGGGTAAGGCTCAATTCTTAATTTCTGAGCAGGAATGGGCCAGAATGATTGGGGAATCCGGCTTACTGCTTGGCATTGTTTTTATATTAGTTAGGGTGGGCGTTGTTTTTTCGGCACTACGGTCAAGTTTACGGCAACTTGCTACTAGTGGCGACATCTTGCCTTGGTTATTGTTAAGTGTTGGTTTTTTGCAAATTTCACAAGGGGAGTGGGGCGGGCCAACCATACTCGGGTTTTCGGTTATTATTGGGGGCCTTATGTTCGCCTGTTTCAAAAAAGTTAGTGATTAAGTGGCAGCATTAACCAAAGCCAGCCGGCTTTGGTTAACATCGCCCGGGCAAACAGTAGTTTTTTATTTGCAACTTAAATATGGCTCAAAAAAAGAAAATAATATTAATAGCCAATTACCTGCCAGATAAACAGCAAAGCATGCGGCTGTTTGCTGAGATGCTTGAAAGGGGTTTTATAAAACACGGTGTTTCGGTAGAAAAATGGCAACCATTGGTTTTTTTGGGTATAGGCCAAACCACAAACCGGGGATTTTCAAAATGGCTTGGCTACATAGATAAGTGGATTATATTCCCGCCTGTTTTAATGTTGAAAGTTTTACTGCTTAAAATAACGGGCGTAGAATGTAATTATCATATTTGCGACCATTCTAATTCATTCTATTTAAGATTTCTACCCAAAAACCGCACTGTTATCACTTGCCACGATGTGTTGGCTATCCGTGGCGCAATGGGGTACGCCGACGCATATTGCCCGGCCTCGTATTTTGGCAAAATTCTCCAAAAAAACATTTTAAAAAACCTGCTAAATGCCAAAAGAATCATAGCAGTATCCAACTTCACGTACAATCAATTGAACAATTTGTTTTTGAATAGCAAAAGTGCTACCATAAATGAAAAAAAAGACTGGACTGTTATACACAACGCGTTTAATGGTTCGTTTTCTGTATTGGATAAAAACACGGTTTACGAGCGTATTGCAAAAGCAGGCATTGTTAACAGCGTTCCGTATGTTTTACATGTTGGTGCCTCCGGAAAAAGAAAAAACAGGAAATTGCTCGTTTTGATGATAGACAAACTATCTGGAAAATGGAACGGTAAAATTGTTTTTGCGGGTCAGGCGATAGATGCGGAATTAAAGGCACTAATTACACCAAAGAATTTGGAATACAGGGTAATTTCGCTGGTACGGCCAAACCACGAATTATTGGAGGCGTTGTATAATGGGTGCCAAGCCTTTATATTTCCCTCATACTCGGAAGGCTTTGGGTGGCCCGTTATTGAAGCGCAAGCCTGTGGGGTACCTGTAATAGCAAGTAATGTTGAGCCAATGCCTGAGATAAGCGGCAACGCTGCCTTGCACGTTAACCCCGACAATGCCGATGATTTTGCCAATGCATTGCTTAGCCTTAACAATACCGAGATACGGCATGGGTTGATTAACAAAGGGTTTGAAAATTGTAAAAGATTTGAGGTAGATAAATTTATTATCGCCTACCTAAAATTCCATGGGTTGGGTGATTAACAAAATAAGTGTGGTGAAGTAGCAATTAAGCTACGTCAAAAAAATATCAGCAGTACTTTTTTAAAAAATTGGCTGTTATACTTTTATTATACGTTGGCCGATACGTGGCTACGCCAATACAATGATGGATATTTTAAACAGAATATGAAAATTCTTAGGATAATTGCCTCGATGCAGCCAAAAAATGGAGGCCCAGGGCAGGGTATCAGGCACTCAATTACCGAAATGGCCAAAAGCGGTATTATAAACCACGTGGTTTGTTTAGATAACCCCGTTGAGCAATACCTAACGGATAAAATAGACAATTTTACCATATACGCATTGGGGCCAAGCAGCACAGGCTGGCAATATAGCAAGGCTTTGCGGCCTTGGCTAAATAAAAATTTGCAAAACTATGACGTAGTTATTGTACACGGGTTGTGGCTATACCATGGCTACGCCGCGTACAAAGCAGTCAAAAAGAGAAATGCGCTAATCACTAAAACCCATAGCAAGGAAAAGCAGATTAAATTTTTCGTAATGCCCCATGGCATGCTTGACCCTTATTTTCAAAAAGCTGGCAGCAGAAGGTTAAAAGCCATAAGAAACTTTTTTTATTGGTATTTGGTGGAATGTAAGGTTATACATTTTGCAGATGCTATGTTATTTACCTCAAAATCTGAATTGGAGCTTGCTCGAGAAACTTTTGCCTATTACAAACCGAAAAATGAGGTAAATATTGGCTACGGAATACCTTACCCCAAACCGGAAAACCCCAACTGTGCAGACACCTTTAGGGATAAGACACATGGGTTAGGTACACGGCCATATTGGGTATTTTTAAGCAGAATTCACGAAAAAAAAGGGATTGATTTGCTTTTGGACGGGTACAAATACTTGTTAGAAAATCAGTTGTCAACCCTTGGAGAACAGCATATTGAATTACCCTGTATAGTTATTGCTGGCCCAGGGTGGGACGAACCCTACGGAAAAATGGTAGCCGAAAAAATTAACGCGGAACCATTGTTTAAAAACAGGGTGTTTACAGTTGGTATGATTACTGGTGACTTAAAATGGGGGGCATTAATAGGGGCGGAGGCTTTTGTTTTGCCAAGCCACCAGGAAAATTTTGGCATTGCCGTAGCAGAGGCACTCGCCTGCCATACACCTGTGTTAATCACCAATAAAGTAAACATTTGGCGCGAGGTTGAGGCTGCGGGGGCCGCAATTGTTGCCGACGACACCTTTGAAGGCGTAAAAGGGCTACTAACACAATGGCTTAGTATAAGCCGGGATGAAAAATACAAAATGAGGGAAAACGCTTTTAAGTGCTTTTCAACAACTTATAACATTAGTAAACCCACCGAAAACCTACTAACCGCGCTTGCTTAAAAGCACTGTTAGTTGCTATCAATTCAATATTGTCCCCCAAAACTTTTGGAAACAACAGCACGAAATTTGCTTTTATAGTTACCTGTCACTTGCCTGTTTCTTTATTTTACGGTTGAAATAAACCGTGCCTTAAAAACGGTTTTTATTAAGATACATTGGGCATAAAACCGGTAACATAAAAAAGTTTTATGTTGGTTTCTATACTATAAATGGCACTAAAATTGTTAAATGGCTAACAAATGGTAAATCAAGATACCTATAAGGGCGCTTCATTTTCATTAGGCAATAGGGTGGCCCGGCTTGTATGGGGTTTATTTTCTGTGGTCTTTTTTAAATACTCCCCACGGGTATTGCATTCGTGGCGTTCTTTTATTTTAAAGTGTTTTGGTGCTAAGTTGGGTAAAGGCGTACACATATACCCCAAAGTAACCATTTGGGCCCCTTGGAACTTGGATGTAGGTGATGAGTCTGGCATTGGTAACGGTGCCATAATTTATAACCAAGGCAAAATTACCATAGGCAAGCGGGTTGTAATTTCCCAAGGGGCGCACTTATGTTCAGGTACACACGACTATACCAAACGCGGCTTTCCGTTAATAACCAACCCAATCAATATTGAAGACGAAGTTTGGATTGCGGCGGAGGCTTTTATTCATCCCGGCGTAACCATAGGTGCAGGTTCCGTCATTGGCGCGAGAGCAGTGGTGCATAATGATATGCCCCAGTGGATGGTATGTGCCGGCCACCCGTGTAAACCGCTTAAACCCAGGGTTATAAATGACTAGCATTTCCTTTATAGTTAAGTTGCCTAATAAAACATGCAACCATGTTTGTTTTATGGTAGTGGTGGTGCTTTGCTTTTTGTTTGTTTTGCCGGTGTATTTATTTGGCCAAAGCAGCCGAAAGGCGCAATTGACACAGGGTAGCCAATTTAGCTTTCAATTAAAACAGGCGGCCAATACCAGTGCCGGTGTTTATACTAAAGACAGTATTTTGGTGAGGACATTATGGAGCGGAAAGAAATTTTCCGCCGGAAAATATACCAATTATTGGGATGGGAGGGATGATGAAGGCAACTTAGTTGAATCCGGCACCTATTATGTAAAGGTACTTTCAAACAATGTAACGTATACTTGGGAGGGGGTAATTGGCAATACTTCCGATTCGCTAACCGGCCCTACTGTGTATAACGGTTATGGCAGGATGAATGGAATGGTTATTGTTGGTAACACAGCCTTTTTTTCTAAGGCATATTCGGAGGGTTCGCCAAGTTATGCCAAGTTTAATATCAACAATCCGCAGCAAAGGCAATGGGTTGGCTTATCTAAGCCTATAACCCTGAGTACACTTTTCGTGGCCTCCGACGGAGTAAATGTTTATTGGAGCAATGTATTTTTCAGAGATACGTCTAACTGTTTTGTAACAGCCACAAAAGTAGTGGATGATGCAGAAGTTATTTTTAATAGAGGCCCTAAGTTTATGACCAAATGGGGCGGTGAATTTAAGAGTGTTATCGATTTTTATAACGGCAATAACGCTGTTCCAACCGGTCTTGCAGTTCAAAAAAAAGGCAAGTATTTAATAGTTGCCCATGGCCTACAAAATAGGGTTGACGTGTTGGATAAATTTACTGGGGAATTAATTAGGGTAATAAATTTAGCCGCAGCCGCTGCAATGGCAATTGATAACGATGATGCGTTATGGGTATCATTTAGCGAAAATGGCGTTTCGGTCGTAAAAAAATTTACAATTCTGGGCGACGGGCAGCTTTCTGAACCTATTTTAGCGTTAAAAGGGGTTGTTGAGCCATTAGCCCTTGCAGTTTCGCCCAACAATGCTGTTTTGGTTGTGGCCGACGGGGGTATAAACCAGCAATTGAAGGCATTTAACAACCAATCTGGCAGAGAAGAATGGGTTTTTGGCAAACACGGCGGTTATTTTGCTGACCCTAAAGTGAGTGTTGAAAAATTTTATTTTACTGACAAAAGGCAACCACAAGCTGTTGGTTTGCAAACATTTATAGCTTTTGAGCCAAATGGGAGTTTAGGAATTAGCACTTAGGTCGCACTTCGTTTTTGAATATTTTCTAAACGTATAGGCGGGGCTTGCATCATACGTTCAATTAGTGCATTAAAAGTACCCGCCATTGCATTTCTCCTGTTGAACCTGAAGTGGTATTCGTC
>CAIRZB010000059.1 GCA_903882935.1 uncultured Parafilimonas sp.
TATTCCAAGCAAGAATCGTCATCCGTAAACCGCTTATGAAAATTTATAGAATTCACGCCTTTGAATTTATCCAACATATCCATGTCGCAAATATAAATCTTCTAATTTTAAAGTGCGACCTAAGTGCTAATTCCTAATTATCTTTTTCATAAAAGGTTTTTAGGTACCCTAAAAGTACGCAATTTTATAAAAAAATACATTATTGTACTTGCCGTGTATACAAACCCAATTGCAGCTGGTTGTTCCTGCCCCATTGGGGCTACCTGTTTGTAGGATAGAAATCAATAAATAATGTTTTGCCCCCTTGTGGGGCTACCCGTTAGGCTTTATGAGTAGCCGCTGCGGGGCATTTTGCAATATCTTTTTTCTTTTTACAAACAGGCAATGCCCAATGCACATATTGGTGAAAATTTGCTTTGTACCCCTTGCCGAACATGAAACAGGACAGCGTAACAGCAATTGAAAATTCCCTTAGCCTTGCGAATAAGCTGGGTAATCAGTGTACCCTGCGTCGCCAGCCGCGTAGAATAAATCAGCATGCAAAACGTCTGACAAAGGCCAGTTGTTCCGCAGCCTATCCACTAGGTCTGGGTTGTTAATAAACGGACGCCCAAAGGCAATAAAGTCACCCAAGCCGCTTTCTAATTCAGCCTCAGCCCTTTGCTTGTCGTATCCACCGCAAAGGATAATGGTATTTTTAAAATTCTTGCGGATGAGTTTTTTAATCTCTAACGGTACAGCGGGTGCACCCATGGCCGAATGATCAACATGGTGTATGTAAGCAATATCGGCTTCGTTCAATTTGGTGGAAAGATAATCGTAGGTAACGTCAATTTCAGGGTAATGCGGCATGTCGCTGGCTACCCCGTATGGCGAAAGGCGGATGCCCGTTTTGTTTTTGCCAATCGCGGCTGCCACTTCGGCTACCACCTCCAGCACAAACCTGCTCCGGTTTTCAACAGAGCCGCCGTAGTCGTCGGTGCGTATATTGCTTACCGGCGACAGGAATTGTTCCAGCAAATAACCATTGGCACTATGCAGTTCAACGCCGTCAAAGCCAGCGGCAATGGCATTTTTTGCTGCGGTAACATATTCTGCTTTTGCTTGCAATATGTATTCGCTGCTCATGGCCTTGGGTACCTCAAAATCCTGCATTTGTTTTGCGTCCGTCCACATTTGGCCGGCAGGCTTTACCGCCGATGGGGCGAGTATTTCTGCACCCGCTGGCATATTCAACGGGTGGCTTATCCTGCCTGTATGCATCAGCTGAATAAATATTTTACCGCCGGCTTTATGCACCGCATCGGTCGTTTTGCGCCAGCCCTCTACTTGTTGTGCACTATAGATGCCGGGTATCCTTGCATAACCCAACCCATTGGGTGATGGTGAGGTACCCTCTGTTATTATAAACCCTGCGCCAGCCCTTTGCGCGTAATATGCTGCTATCAGGTCGTTGGGTATGTTGCCTAGTGCCCTACACCTGGTCATTGGTGCCATCACTATTCGGTTGCTGGTAGTTGTTAACCCTGCTTGTCCGTTGCTAAAAAGTGTAAATTCTTTCATATCGTTTTTAGTTTGTAAAAAATTATTGCTACAGTAAAAATGGCAATGCAAAAGTAACGGCTGTTGTAAAGTGTAACCAATTAATGTGTGAACCTATACCCGAATCTAAGGGCCGCCTCCACAAAAATGCAGGTAATTAACCAGTTTTGGTGGTTGCCTTAGGCCATTTTACCTTGTATACATTAATAAAGGCAACCTGAAAAACCCCATCCGTTTGGCCGGCTATTTACCAGCCAAGGGAATTTTTACGCCAATGCCTGGTATAATTATAAAGGTCTCTATCAACTTGCTTGGTATTTATTTCGCCAGTTTCGGCCGAACATGTATATTTAGCCACACAATTTTCTTCACTAATAAATTGCCATATATGTCTTCCTCCAAATACGTTGCCAAAAGCCAAAGCCGCAGAACATTTTTTTTAAACAGCAGCATGGCTTCCTTGGGCCTGCTGGTTGGTGGTAAAGCGGCCTGGGCCAGCCGAGCCGGAAATATATTCGGCGGCAAGCCCGATTCGAAATTTGCGGGTGTGCAAATTGGGGTAATTACTTATTCGTTCCGTAGCCTGCCGGGCAGTGTTGGGCAAGTGTTACAATATGTTGTTGACAGTGGCATAAGTGCCATTGAGTTGATGGGTGATGCCGTGGAGGAGTACGCGGGCAAACCCGCAGAGGCCGAAAAGGGACATGACCAGGCGATGAGGCAAGCCCATACTAAGGAGGTGGCCGAATGGCGCGCGAATGTTGCGATGGATAAATTTGAGGAAATAAGAAAAATGTATCACAAGGCAGGCGTGCATATTTATGCGTTTAAGCCCGATGCCCTAAATGCAAACAATACTGATGCCGAAATTGAATATGCCTTAAGGGTTGCCAAAGCCCTCGGCGCAGTTTCGGTAACTGTTGAATTGCCAAGAGATGCGGCGCACAGCAAACGCTTGGGCGAGCTTGGTGAAAAACACAAAGTGTATATAGGGTACCATGCGCATACGCAGGCCACCGATACCGCCTGGGATGTAGCACTGGGCCAATCGCCCTACAACTCAATGAACCTTGACTGCGGCCATTACATTGCGGCTGGGGGAAACAACAATAAGGAGACTTTGTTGGCGTTGATTGCGGCAAAACATGATAGGATTACCAGCATGCATATTAAAGACCGCAAGGTGAAAAACGCGGGTGGCCAGAATATGCCTTGGGGCCAGGGCGACACGCCTATAAAAGAAATATTGACCCTTTTGAAAGAAAAAAAATATAAAATTCCCGCCACCATTGAGTTGGAGTATGATGTACCCGCCGGGTCGGATGCGGTAAAGGAAACAAAAGTTTGCGTGGCTTACGCAAAAGCTGCATTGCAAGGGTAGAACAACATACAAATTTTTAAGATAGCCCCGCTGGCTAAGGCTGAAATGCCCACGCATTGCTATGCCATTGCAGGGCTGGTGATTCTAGATGTATAAACAGGTTTGGGCAAAAAAGTTTGTAGGTTTAAAAACGTTTATTATGTTTACCGAGTAAGATTGCCGCCAAACAAATACCGTAGCTACGTCCAGGGCTATTTGAGGTTGTTTGTAGTTTGCCCTAACTGAACACGCTTATATGAAAAAAATCTTCTGGCTTTTGCCGGTCGCCATACTTTTAAACAGTTCTTGCAACCGTAACGGAAACCGCCCGCATGTAACAACTTTTGCTGGTAGCGGCAATATGGCTTACACCGAGGGTATTGGCATAACAGCCGCTTTTTCAAATTTAATGGGGCTGGCCACCGACACCGCAGGTAATATATATGTGGCAGACGCCCGCAATAACGCCATACGGAAAATAACGCCGCAAGGCGCGGTAACCACCTTGGCAGGCAGCGGTGTGGTAGGTTGCGCAGACGGTAAAGGCAGCCTAGCTACTTTTTTTAGCCCGGTAGGCGTTGCCACTGACAAAAGCGGCAATGTTTACGTGGCTGACACGCATAATAGCTTGATACGGAAAATTACGCCAGATGGCTTGGTTACAACCCTGGCTGGGCGCAGGCCTGACAGGCCTTACCCGGTAAGCGATACCACTATTAGTTTTGATAACCCCACCGGTATAACAATTGACGCGTTGGGCAATGTGTACGTTGCTGACTGGGCAAACAATAAAATACGTAAAATTAACCCTGCGGGTGTTGTTACAACGTTGGCAGGCACCGGGATGCCGGGCCTAAAAGACGGGAAAGCCGATACTGCTACATTCTATTTGCCCTGGGGCTTGGCTATTGACACCAACAACAATTTATATGTGGCAGATAGTTACAACAATGCCATCCGCAAAATATCACCTGCCGGGTTTGTTACTACCATTGCGGGCAAAAAAGCCAAAGGCGCGGCCAATGGCATTGGCAAGGCCGCATCATTTTTTCACCCAACGGGCATTGTGGCAGATGCTATGGGTAACGTGTTTGTGGCCGATATGGGGAATAACAAAGTACGCAAAATAAGCCCCACAGGCGTGGTAAGCACCGTAGCCGGCAGCGGCTTGCGCGGTGCCGCGGATGGATTAGACACAATAGCCCGTTTTTACAAGCCGTACGGCATAGCCCTAGATAAGAGTGGCAATTTATTTGTGGCAGACTACCAAAATAATCTGGTGCGAAAAATAGTTTTTGGTGAATAACACCCCATTTACAATTTATTATAAAACTTATAATATGTTCAAACAAGTAACCCTCGTACTATTGGTTTCAGTTACTGCCGTTGCGTGTTCTAAAAAAAATTCAGGTGGTACCACCAATGCGCCAAACAGCCAGCATGTGTCGGTGCTTACCCAGCATAACGACAACACAAGAGCCGGCTTAAACAGTTCAGAAACTAGCTTAACAACCGCCAACGTGAATGCCAAGCAATTTGGCAGGCTGTTTACATTGCCTGTTGACGATCAGGTATATGCGCAGCCGCTGGTGGTGGGTAATGTGGCGATGGCTTCGGGCACCCGCAACATTGTGCTGGTTGCCACCGTCAACAACTCAGTGTACGCATACGATGGCGACAACGGTAAACTGTATTGGGAAAATAATTACACCGCGTCAGGCATGCGTACGCCCAACGCTGGGGATATGAAATCGGGCTGGTGCACGCCTTATACCAATATTACCGCTAAAATAGGCATCATTGGCACGCCTGTAATTGACCCCACCACGCAAACCATTTACTTTGTGGCACGCAGTACCGACGGCAATAACTTTGTGCAACATTTGCATGCCGTAAACATTTTAACCGGGGCTGATAAGGCGGGAAGCCCGGTTGCCATTACAGCGAGTGTGGCAGGCACGGGTGACGGTGCGGTGGGCAACACCGTAAGTTTCGACCCTATGCGCAACAACCAGCGGCAGGGGCTGGCATTGGTTAACGGCGTAGTGTATATAAGCTATGCCTCACACTGCGATTGGAACCCTTACCACGGTTGGATATTGGGGTACAATGCCCAAACGTTAAAGCAGCAGATTGTATATAACGATACCCCGGATGGGGAAGGTGGCGGCATTTGGCAAAGTGGGCAGGGTATTGCGGCAGACGCCGAAGGCAACCTGTATATTACAACGGGTAATGGCACTACAGGGCAGGGCAACCAATACACGGCAACCAGCAACGGCACAGACGACAACGGCCCTAACCCCGACCCCACCAACCTTAGAAACCGCTCAGAAAGTGCCTTAAAGCTCACGCCTTCTGGTTCAACTTTGCAAGTAAGCAGCTATTTTACGCCCACCAACTACTTTAACCTTAACAACGACGATTTAGACTACGGTGTAATGGGTACGCTGTTAATACCCAATTCAACCTATTATTTTACAGGCTGCAAAGACGGGAACTTGTATGTGTTGAACAAGGACAACATGGGCAGCTATTCTGCCGCATCAAACCAGGTACAGCAAACAATACCGTTGAATGTTAACCTGCATTGCCAGCCGGCCTATTATAAAGGCAGCACCAAAGAATATGTGTATGTATGGAGCGAAAACGACCAGCTGCGTGCACTTACATTTAACAGAGCCAGTAGTATGTTTGATGATAAACAAACCGTTTCAACGGAAAACGGACCTACCGGCCAAAGTGGCGCGGTATTGTCAGTATCATCAAACGGCACAACTGATGGCACGGGCATATTATGGGCCTCATTTGCATCCAGTGGCGATGCCGAATCAAATGTTACACCCGGCATGTTGGTGGCGTTTGATGCCAACGATATTACCAAGGAGCTTTGGAACAGCAAGCAAAACCCTGCTGATTACCCCGGTAATTTTGCGAAGTTCTCCCCGCCAACCATTGCCAACGGGCATGTGTACCTGCCCACTTTTTCAAACCAAGTGGTGGTGTACGGGCTAAAATAGGCTGGTTGCCAATGCTTTTTTTATAGTGCAGGCTGCAAGGTGAACTGCTACAGCCTGCCTGGAAAAGTACACTCGGCTTTGCTGTACCCAACGCATTCGTGTACAGCCAATTATTAATCATCAAAACTTTAGATAAACACCCAATTGAATATAAAAGGTATTGGATATTTGTTCGGTGGAGGAACTTGTGTTTTTTGTACGGGTAATAGTACCATTGTTCGTAACTCTTTTTGTATTTACCGTGGTTACGTACGTTGCTGGGTTTAATGGTATGGCAAAATAGGGCGTAACAAAAGCACCCCATTTTTTACTGTCGTATGTAACAGGCAATGAAAATTCGTAGTTAAGTACTATAAATTTATTAGGGTTTAGCGTGGTTACGGTGGTTGTGGTGGTTACGGTACCTGTATTGGTAACCACGGTTGAACTGTCACTGAGCTTCTTTTTCTTGCCAGTCTTTATATGCCTTGTTTGTTTATACTTGTCGTAATAATACTGTGTGCCGATGCTGGCCATACAACTTGGCTCTATCGCCCACTCATCATTTTCGCCAAAATCAAATTCATGGGATAAGCCTGCGTTAAACAATACATCCGAAGGCCCTGACGTAAGTAAATAATCAGCCCCAGCATTAATTTTCACAGCGTTGGCCACATTGTATGATAAATTGGCATTGAAACTGGCTTTTATTTCAGATTGTACCGAAACGCTGTATTGGTTGTAAAAATCTTTATGGGCACTGGCACTGTAAACAAAATTGTCGCCAATGCTTCCGTTGTAGCCCCCCTCAATTTGAAAAAGGTCAATTCTGTTGGCATAGCTGCTAACAAGATAAGAAAGCGTGGAGCTAATATAAACGCCACTTTTATGGTAATAGCCAAACGAGGCATTTAAGTAAGGCACTGCCAACGAATCTTTCCTGCCATTGTACAGGCTGTTGGAAATATAATTCAGCTCTGTTTTAAAGTAGGAGGAGTCTTGGTCATCCCCAGCAGGCGTTGTCTTTTTCTGTTGTGCATGCAATGGTTGCAGTAAAAAGGTAAGCATTGCAAGAGTCAATACCTGCGCTATCGAAGTACATCTATTCATCAGTTGTTTGGTTAAGGTATGCCGTTGGGGTTCATAAAAAACAGGCCTGCGCAAATATAAGTGCCAGGCCTGTTGCAAGTGTTATTGATTAGTGGTGGTGAAGCTGGTGGTTTGCCCTATGGATGGGGTGTTTCACGCCCTCATGCTTTAGTGTTTTTGCATCAGCATGTATGTCTTTTTCATCTTTTCTTATGTCTTTCGTTTCTTTCGCAGCAGCGGCCTTATCGGCTGCCGCTTTCTCTTCTGCTTTTGCTGCGGCTTGATCTGCCTTGGCTGCGGCCTTGTCTAAACCTGCTTTTTCGTCTGCCTTTGCTGCAGCCTCGTCTCTAACAGCCTTTTTTGTTTCGTCTTTTGCGGCTTCAAGGTCTCCTTTTCTTTCTTTTTTATCTTTTTTTACATCGCGCAGGTCTTTTCTTAAATCCTTCATACCTGCTTTTGTCGTTGAGTCCTGCGCTTGCGATACCAGCGATAATGTGGTTAAGCAAACCACTACGAATAAAAACTTTTTCATGTTGCAATTTTTGAGATTGTGTGACTGTTTACAAAATATGTGACTTTACAACATGCGGCGGGTTTAAACGCCGTGTAATTTTTTTTCGTCTGCTTATTATTCGTTTTTAAGGGCCAACACCGGGTTGGCCAATGAAGCTTTGATGGTTTGGAAACTTATGGTAAACAAGGCAATAATAAGCGTTAGCACACCCGCCACTGGGAATATCCACCAACCGATGGTTATTTTATAAGCAAAATCTTCCAGCCATTTATTTAAAAAATACCAGGCCACCGGCGTGGCAATTAAAAAGGCCAGCAGTACCAGTTGTAAAAAATCTTTTGAGAGCAACGTGGTTATTTCCACTACAGAAGCGCCAAGTACCTTGCGAACCCCAATCTCTTTGCGGCGTTGCTGCATAACAAGCGACACGATGGCAAACAAGCCCAGGCAGGACAGTAAAATGGCCACCGCAGCGGAGGAGAAAAATATGGATGAAAGTTTGGCTTCCTTCTCATACCAGCGGCGGGTGTTTTCGTTAAGAAATGATGCTGCCACGGTATTGTCGGGTTCAATTTTGGCGTAGGCTGCTTTAACTATGCCCATTGCCTGCATGGGGTTGCTGGTTTTTACTTTTACAAACAGATAAGCAAGTGCGTTGGCCTTGTTCATTAAAAAAGTGATGGGTACCATTTTTTCATGCATGCTATACAGGTGAAAATCGGGTATGATACCCACAATGTTCCATTTGGGTTGGGCGCTGTCGGGTAAAAATGATAGGCCCAAAGCATCTTTAACACCAAACTGTTTGGCCATGCTTTCGGTAACTACTACATTATTAACTGTGGCGGAAGTGTCGGTGGCGTAAGCCCGGTCAAAATCCCTGCCTGCGGCAAGTTTTATGCCCATTGTTTTAAGGTATTCATAGTCCACGCTGAGTACGTGGGTAAAGATGGGTTTGCCATTGTAATCAAAGCCAATGGCAGAGGTGCTTTGGCTGCCATCCGCACCAATGCCAATGTTGGTTGAGCTGCCCGTAACGCTTTCTACCTGCGGCTGGGCTAATAGCGCCAGCCTTAATTGCCTTATATATTGGCCGCTGTTTTCGTTGTTTTTAATGGGTATGCTGATGACCGATTCCTGCTCAAAACCAAGCGGTGCGTTACGCAAGTGTTTAAACTGGCTGTAGATAACAAATGTGCTGCATATGAGCAGGCTGGCCATGATAAACTGGAATGTGATAAGGCCATTGCGTACATACACCGACTTGTTTACTGACACCTTGCCCTTCAATACCTCCACCGTTTTAAACCGGGCCACCATCCATGCCGGGTAGCCGCCTGCCATTAATGAAACCAGAACCATGCCTGCCACCACCCACAGCACCACCGCCGGTTGCATAACCGTATGCAGTTTTAGCTTTTCGGTAAACACAGCGTTAAAAGGCGTTAGCAACGCCGAAGATGCAAACAAGGCAATCACCAGCGCAATTACACAAAGCAAAAAGCTTTCAATCCACAATTGTAAAAATATCTGCTTTTTTGCCGCGCCAATTGTTTTACGCACCCCCACCTCGCGGGCCCGGGTAAATGCCCTGGCCACGTTAAGGTTTATAAAATTAAAGCAGGCAATAACCAACACTATAATGGCTATTAAAACAAGGGTGTATAAATACTGTTTGCTAACAGTAAAGCCATAGCCAAGCTGGCTGTTAAAATGTAACGCTTTGAAAGGAATAAGTTTAAAAGCAAACATATCTCCGTTGGCATCCTTGCGGTAGCCTTGGTTTTTCATCATCACCTCATCGGCAACCCGGTATTTTTTTACTGCCATGCGCAGGCCGCCTTCCACCTGCTGCAAGGTGGCATTGGGTGCCAGTTGTACAAACACGGTATGGTTTTGGGCGCTCCAGTTATTTTTATTTTGTGCGTAACTGCTGTTTATTTCAATGCGGGCAAACATATCATAACGCAACGATGAATTATCGGGGAAGTCGGCAACAACTGACGAAACAGTTACGGCCCGCCATACACCATCCACTTTTATGTCTACTTTTTTGCCAATGGGGTCTTCTTTTCCAAATACGGCGTCGGCCGTTGTTTTACTTATCACCACATTGCTGGTTGATGCAAGTGGTGCAGTTGCGTTGCCCGCCAACACGGGAAAAGTAAACATGCTAAAAAAATCATTGTCAACCAGCATAATATTTTTGGCCACCTCCTTATTGTTATATCGTATGCCATTGCCGCCACTCATGTAGCGGGTTGTTTTTGCAATGCCTTGTATATCGCTTTTAAACGCGGGTGCTGCGGGGTAGGCAAAGCTGGTGCCAAACTCTTCGCCAGTGCCGGTGTGGCTTACACTGTAAGCCCTGTAAATGGTGTTAAGATTGGTGTGGAAGTTGTCATATGAAAATTCAAAATATACTGTAAGAAAAAGCAAGATGCTGCATATAAAGGCCACGGAAAGGCCTATTATGTTTATAGAAGCATTCAATTTGTTTTTTACCAGGTTGCGCCACGCCGTTTTAAAATAATTACGTAACATGCTTTGCGGTTAAATGAATTGGAATAATATTTTCAGTGTCTACAACTTGTATTATCTACAAAAATGCCATTTTTTTATGTTGTTGAAATTCATGCAGTTGCTACCGCGGAAACTACGTTCGCTGTTCGCTTTCGATACACTTATTGCCCGCAGGCGTACAGCGTATGGTGTATACCTTTTTGCTAGCACGTTATAATTATTTAACCATACTGTCGGGCATGCCGCTCACCTTGTTTTTTTGTAAATTGGGTGGATAGAAATATTGTGCTGTATACTTTGAAACTTTTAACGGAATTGCTAGTATATTTATCAAATTGGCGGCGGGGTAACCTAAGGGGCTATGCCTGCTTTTTCTAAATCAAAATCTACGGTTGGGTTTTATCATAAACAAAACGGTTTGCTATGGAAAATTTTAAAAGAATCTGTTTTTGCGTTGTAGTAATGCTGGTTATTCTTGCGTACAGTGGTAAAGTTTTTGCCCAACTTCCCAGTGGTTATAAGGGGAAGCCATTTAAGGACTCCGTGTACACTTTGGGGGCCCAGGCAGTGCCAGGCCGCGTGGAACTAGCCTATTACGATCTGGGGGGCGAAGGTATTGCCTACCATGATACTGATTCAATCAATAACGGCAGTGGAAAGTTAAACAGGGACCCGATTCATTTGAGGCCAGGCATTTCGGATTATATTGAGCATTTCAGGGAAAATGAGGGGGTTGATATTTCCTTTACAAAAGACTTTGCTGATTTTAACCACCCGAATAAAGTTGACCCAAAGGTAAACCAATTGTATATTGGGTGGGAAGCCGATGGAGAGTGGACAAATTATACTATTGATGTGAAGGCCCCTGATACCTATAAAATAGTAACAGTGTATGGTTTTCAAGACAATAAATCATCCTTGTGGCTGAATAACCAAAAGGCACTTGACTTGGTAATGCCTGAGAACACCGGCAATTTTCATTATTGGACACAGGCTACCGTAGGTGAAATTGTTTTCCCGGTTGCAGGCCTTAACCTGCTTACCTTAAAATATAACAAGGGTGCCAACTTGGCCTACCTCGATTTTATACGGTTAGATAAACCAGATGGTAAACAAGCGGCGGAAAAGAAATAACTGGAAGTTTATAGGGCCAGGCCGGCAACGCCATGCCGTTCAAATAAAAAACGCCCCAACAAAAAGCAATTTGCGTTTGTTTACCTATTTTACATATTTCCTAAATACCAATACATGAGAAAATTTGCCCGGTGTAACGCCGGTACATCAGCACTGCTAGTAGCTTTTGCTTTGGGTAGCCTTTACAATGGCCCCTCTTTTGCCGGCAAAAAACCCGTGGGCTTTGAAAAAGTGCCCGTTGCAGATTCAACCAAAAAAGACAGTTTTAAGTACGAGACCGTAAAGGGCCTGCCTTTAAAACCGCAGCGCAACATCACGCTCTCCACCACAGAAGGTACTTGGACTTCGTTGGATGTTAGCCCCGATGGCAAAACCATTGCGTTTGACATGATGGGCGATTTGTATACCATGCCCATCACTGGCGGCCAGGCAACGCAGGTTACCAAAGGCATAGCCTTCGATTCCCACCCCAGGTACAGCCCCGATGGTAAAAAGCTGCTATTCAGTTCTGACAGGAGCGGTTCTGAAAACCTTTGGTGGATTGATTTTGAGAAAAAAGACACATTTCAGGTAACCAAGGAGCAAGACCAAAACTTTCCCAGCAGTTGCTGGACACCCGACGGCGACTACATTGTTTACTCAAAAGGCAAGCTGAATGTGCAGTTGTATATGGTGTATAAAAACGGCGGCGGTGGCACCCAATTGATTGATGCCCCAGCCAACCTTAAAACCATAGACCCTGCCGTTAGCCCAGACGGGCGGTTTATCTATTACTCCCGCCGTTTTGGCCCTTGGAACTACAATGCCGACCTTCCGCAATATGAAATTGGCGTGTACGACCGTGAAAATGCCAAAACAAGCGTGGTTACGTCCCGCTATGGCTCGGGTTTTACGCCAGTGCTGTCCAAAGACGGAAAATGGCTTGTGTACGGCAGCCGTTTTGAAGATAAAACAGGGCTGGTGTTGCGTAACCTTACAAACGGTGAAGAAAAATGGCTGGCTTACCCCGTACAACGCGACGACCAAGAGTCTATCGCCACGATGGGCGTGTTGCCAGGCATGGCCTTTATGCCCGACAGCAAGGCAGTACTTGCCTCCTACGGCGGCAAAATACACCTGATACCCATTGACGGGGCCGCACCCACCGAAATACCCTTTAATGTAAACCTGCAGCTGGAGCTTGGCCCCAAGCTTGCGTTTAAATACCCTGTTAAAGACACTTCGGTGGCTTTGGCTACCCAAATAAGGGATGCAGTGCCCTCGCCAGACGGTAAAAAGCTGGCATTTACTGCGCTTGACCGCCTGTATGTAATGGATTACCCCAACGGTACCCCCAAAAGGTTAACAAACAACGATTTTACCGAGGCCCAACCAGCTTGGAGCAAAGATGGCAAAACAATTGTTTTTGTAACATGGGCACCCCAAGGCGGCAACCTTTACAAAGTAAATGTTGGCGGCCCGGCGGGGTTGCAAAAAATAAACAAAGAGGTGGGCTTTTTTCAAAACCCGGCTTTTGACAATAAAGGTGAGCGGATAGTGTTTACCCGTACCAAGGCCCAAAAGTTTAAGGATGCTTTTGAAACTGGGTACGACGATGGCGAAGACGAACTTTGTTGGGTGCCTGCTGCCGGCGGTGATATTACCGTGATTGAAAAAGCAAACGGCCGAACCAACCCCCATTTTGTGCAGGGTGTTGACCGCATTTACCTTAACAGTGGTACCGGCAACTTAATATCCATTAAATGGGACGGCACCGACGAAAAAACAATAGCCCATATAACCGGCATAACCACCTACGGCATAAGCGTGTTAAAAAAAGGTAAGCCTGCTGGCGATAATTGCCTGATGAAAGAAAACGACCCCCAGGCGGCAGAAATGAACTTGCCGTCTCCGGCTGGGCAGATAAACATGTCGCCCACCGGTAAACGGGCACTTGCACTCATCAACAACGAAATTTATGTGGTAACCATACCACAAACAGGTAAAACCGCGAATATTTCACTGGCCGACGCTGGTTCGGCCGCTTGGCCTGCACGCAAACTAACTGAGTTAGGGGGTGAGTTCCCTTTTTGGGAAGCCGACGGCAAAAAAGTACATTTTAGCCTAGGTAACGCCCATTTTGTATATGATGTGGATGCCGCCGAGGCATTTGATGATAGCGTGAAAACCGCGAAAAAGCATATTGCCGATTCTATTGCTGCCATTAAGCCTGATACCACAAAGCCAAAGGGCGACCCGGCATTGGCCAAAACAGATTCTACCAAAGCGAAAACCGACAGCACTGCCAAAAAGGCCACGAAAAAAGACGATGCCGAATATAAGGCAACAGAAACAGAGGTAAAAGTATATTACCCCAAAGACCAGCCGCAGGGCGTGGTGTTGTTTAAAGGCGCAAGAATTATTACCATGGAGGGCGATGAGGTTATTGAAAATGGCGACCTGCTGGTGGAGAATAACCGTATTAAGGCAGTTGGTAAAACGGGTACGTTAACCGTGCCAGCCAATGCCAAAGTAATTGACGCTGCCGGTAAAACCATAACCCCCGGTTTTGTGGATACCCATGCACACATGTGGCCAATGTGGGGTGTGCATAAAAACCAGGTTTGGAAATATGCCATAAACCTTGCCTATGGCGTAACCACCACCCGCGACCCGCAAACAGGCACCACCGATGTGCTTACCTATGGCGATGAAGTAAACGCAGGCAAAGTGTTTGGCCCGCGTATTTACTCAACAGGCCCAGGTGTAGGGTTTTGGGATTACAATGTAAAAGACTCCGCGCAGGCAGAGGGCATTTTAAAGCAGTACAGCAAATACTACCACACCAACTACATTAAAATGTACCTTACTGGCAACAGGCAGCAACGCCAATGGATAATTATGGCTGCCCGTAACCAGCAACTGATGCCCACTACCGAAGGCGGCCTTAACATAAAGTTGAACATCACCAACATGCTGGACGGTTACCCGGGCCATGAGCATGCCATACCCATTTTTCCGCTGTACGGCGATTTGGTAAAATCGTTCGCGCAATCGCAAATGTGTGTTACACCAACGTTGATAGTATCTTACGGTGGGCCTTTTGCAGAGAACTATTTCTGGGAAACTGAGAACGCTTATAGCGACCCCAAACTGCAGTATTTAATGCCTTATGAGGAGTTGGCAGGCAAAACCAGGCGCGATAAAGCCGGTTGGTTTAGTTACGACGAGCAGGTTTTTCCAAAGCACGCGAAATCTATGAAGGCATTGGTTGAAGCGGGTGGCTTGGCAGGCATAGGCAGCCACGGCGAATTTAACGGCATTGGCTACCATTGGGAAATGTGGGCTATGCAGAGCGGCGGTATGAAGCCGCTGGATGTGCTGAAGGTGGCCACTATACTTGGCGCAACCGGGCTTGGGTTAGACAAAGACTTGGGGAGCCTGGCCACCGGTAAATTGGCCGACTTAGTTATTATGGATAAAAACCCATTGGAAAACATACGTAATACCAACAGTGTGGTATATGTTATGAAAAACGGCAGGTTATACGATGGTAATACTTGTAACGAAATTTACCCAGCCCAACGCAGCTTGGACAGGAGTGAATGGAATTACGATAAGCCGTCGAATAATACCGGGGTAAAGGAATAGGAACGCATACAATAACAAAGCCACCTTGGGGATTATAAAAATCTTCAAGGTGGCTTTTGCTGTTAAGGCATTCATGCAAGCCCAAACCTAAAATTTCTATTTTGCATTGCCAATCGCCAGCAATTCTTTATCGTGGTTGGCTTTTACCGCGCACTTGTTGTCAAATATCATGGCGTAACCATTGTCGGGAGTGTATGCAGGCCATTCAGGTAAGCCTTTTGCGTTCGGGTTGCCGGTGCGCGCAAAGTTTATCCAGGCACTGCTCATCTTGTCGGCCAATGTGTAGGCTTCTTTGCCGCCGCCGGTCATCTCCTCACAACGTTGAATGTTGTTAAAAACAAATGGCAGCTCCATGCAATGCATGGCTTTAAATACGGTATCTAACACGGGGGACTGCCAAGTGAAAAGATACATATACACCGGGGCCGCACTAGCTACACCAGCCTTTAAATTGGCCTGCTTAATGGCACCGGGCCTAAAATTAAGATCAATGTCTATATAATCTGAAGGCTTGGTGGTTTCTGGGTAGGCTTTTAACACGGCTGCCATGTAAGCATCGGTGTTGCCCTTATATTTTTTTTGCAATATACTTTTAGCTTGGTCCATTGAAACGCCTCGTGACCCCGGAATAAAAGGAGTAAACTCGTTTTTGGTGGTGCCAACCAACAGCGGTACATTTTTAGCCAATTCAAGCCCGGCTGCGTCGGTAGGTTGGTAAGGCAAAAAACTACCGTCCAATACTGGGTTCCAGCCTAGGCCAAAGGCAGGCACATTTTCTGCTTTTAACGTTTGTTGCACTTTAATAAGTGCTTTTTTGCCAGCGGCATATAAACGGTCATATGGTACTTTTTGCAGGGAATCTGCTTGGTTGGGCTGTAACCCCAGTTCTTCCAGCAAGGCTGCGCTTACTTTTTTGGTAATATTGGGGTCCGTAAAGCCAGTAAGGTAGCTGCCACTTTGTACGATGGCCTTGTGAAACAGGCCTTTGGCCGAAGGGGCATACATCATGCAAGTAACTTTACCGCCGCCGCCAGACTGCCCAAAAATGGTTACATTATCTGCGTCGCCGCCAAATTGGGCTATATTTTCTTTAACCCATTGCAGTGCGGCAACAAGGTCCATCAGCCCGGCATTGGCCGACGATTTGTATTTTTCGCCGTAGGCCGACATGTCTAAAAAGCCCAGCACATTCAGCCGGTGGTTTACACTAACCACCACCACATCGCCTTTTTTGGCCAGGCTTTCGCCATCGTAGGAGGGCAGTTCAACCGACGAGCCTGCCGTAAAGCCACCGCCGTGAAACCATACCAGCACGGGTTTTTTTTCAGTGTCGGCTATTTTCTTCGTCCAAACGTTTAGGTTAAGGCAGTTTTCGTTGGTATAACCCCAGTCGTGGTGAAACGGGAATTCAAATTCATCGTTGGTGGTAGCGGTAACATCCGTGGGGCAAACAGGGCCGTAGGTCATCGAACTCCGTATGCCCTGCCAGGCCGCAGGTTTTTCGGGTGCCATAAACCGTTCTGCTTTGGCGTAAGGCATGCCCTTGAAGGTAAAAATACCGTTGTGGATGTAGCCGCGCACCTTGCCATATGCTGTTTCAACAATGGCTATGTTTTTGCCGGCCACTATAGGGCTGTTTTGGCTGAAAGCCAACATTTGCGTAAGGCTCACAAACGCAACTAATAACAGTTTTCTTTTCATATGTTGTTTTATTTAGGATTTTGTTTTGCAATCGTGTCTTTATTAAGGCCATTATTATATCCAAAGGTAGTTGGTGGTAAAGGCTGCCAACCGCAAGCCTTGCCGGCAAATACCATCGTTAGTTTTTATTGCGTTATTTCAACGCAATGTAGTAGGTTTTTGTTACCGCAGAAAATATAACTTTAAACAATTAAAAAGCATTGTGGCCCGGCCATGCCTAACAGATTGTGTGGTAACACTTAGCAAATTGCACTTGCTTAAACTGCCAATATTAACATAGGGCAGGTATTTTTCATAACCGTTTTTTTTATTATCCCCCCACAAAACATTTGTAAACAATTATATACAATTACTAAACCTGCGCATTTAGGTTGGTTAAATGCTTGTAAGTAATACAATGTAATTTGTTATGCCATGTTTGCAACAGGCTTACTGGGCATCCCGTTCATTTAATTGTTCAATTTACCGTTTAAATGCGCTTATAATCATTTATTGTTTAAAAATCATTACTAATAAATCATTTTACCTGTTATTTTTGCCGCTCACTAACAAACATATTACATGGTTGATGTTATACTGGGGTTACAGTGGGGTGATGAGGGGAAAGGCAAAATTGTAGACTACTTTGCTCCGCAATACGATGTGATAGCACGTTTTCAAGGCGGCCCAAATGCGGGGCATACGCTGTATGTAAACGGCAAAAAAATTGTGTTGCACCAAATACCCTCCGGCATATTTCACCAAAACACAGTTAATATTATTGGCAACGGTGTTGTACTTGACCCTGTTACTTTAAAAAGGGAATGCGATGCGGTTGCGGCCTTTGGCATTGACGTTAAAAAGAACCTGTTTATATCTCAACGTACCAATTTAATAGTGCCTACCCACCGCGCGCTTGACAAAGCGTCGGAGCTGGCGAAAGGCGAAAGCAAAATTGGTTCAACGCTTAAAGGAATAGGGCCGGCGTATATGGATAAAACCGGCCGTAATGCGCTGCGCGTGGGTGACCTTGACGATAAAAGTTTTATAACCAACTATATTAAGCTTAGGTTAAAACACCAAAAGCTGCTGGATAACTTTAATTTTAATGAAGATATTTCGGCTTGGGAAGAAGAGTTTTTTGAGGCCATAGAATTTTTGCGATCACTTAATGTAGTTAACGGCGAATACTTTATAAACGATAAAATAAGCCAAGGCAAAAAAGTGTTGGCCGAAGGTGCACAAGGCACCATGTTGGATATTGATTTTGGTACGTTTCCGTTTGTTACATCATCCAGCACTATTTCTGCGGGTGTTTGTACTGGCTTGGGTGTTGCGCCCCAAAAAATAAAAGATGTATTGGGCGTAACCAAAGCTTATTGCACCAGGGTTGGCGGCGGGCCTTTCCCGACTGAGCTGGATGACAGCACCGGAGAGGAATTGCGCAAAATAGGCAGCGAATTTGGGGCTACCACTGGCAGGCCGCGCCGTTGCGGCTGGATTGACCTGGTGGCATTAAAATACACTTGTATGATTAACGGTGTTACACAGGTGGTTATGACCAAGGCCGATGTGCTTGATTCGTTTAGTGAATTAAATGTTTGCAGCTCATATTATATTAACGGCGTTGAAAAAGAAGAAGTACCTTTCCAAATGACAAGGGTTAAACTTAACCCCATTTACAAAGCATTCGACGGTTGGAATTGTGATACTACCCAAATTAAAGATGCAGCAGCATTGCCAAAAAACATGTCAACTTATATTGATTTTATAAACCAATATGTTGGCGCGCCTGTTAAATATGTTTCCAATGGGCCTGGCAGAGACCAAATTGTGAAAATTCCTTAAATTAGGGCTGTAATATTGTTAAAACTTTTTTTTGTTGATTAAAAAATCCGTTGAAATTTTACGCAGATAATTTTCTTGGTATATGGCAGCAAAATCTGATAAAGACAAAAAACCAACTGGCCGCAAAACATCAGCGGCAGACGATGCAAAGGCAAAAAAGCCTGCACCCAAACCAACAAAGGCATCAGACGATGACGATGACCTTGATGACGATGACGACGACGCGAAAGCCCCTGCAAAAAAAGGAGCCAAAGCTTCGCCAGCCAAAAAGTCAAAGGACGACGATGACGATGATGATGACGCTGATGTAGAAGTAAAAGATGATTGGGAAAAAGTAGAAGAAGACGAAGATTGGGACCCCGACTTTGACGAGTTTGACATACCTAAGTCCAAGGGTGCAAAACCATCCACCGGCGGTAGTGCCAAACCCGGCAAAAAAGGCGGTGATGATGATGAATTTAAGTTGGATGAGGACTTTAAGGAGTTTGACCTGTTTAGCGACAGCGGCTTTGACGACGGCGATGAGGATGATTTTTAATGTACCCCAATTGTAACTTGCAAAGGAACATTGCCACCTTCGGCATAACCGATATTGATACATTTAAACAACAGATGCTGGCTTGGGTTAACCAATTTAGCATCTGTTGCTTTTTAGACAACCACCACTACAAACAGGCATATGATGGGTATGAGTGTTTGGTGGGCGCAGGTGCTAGCCAGGTTTTTGCCCCAACTAATAATGCTATTGAGCAACTAAAGCAGTTTTGCAAAGGCCACAGCGATTGGCTGTTTGGCAGCCTAAGCTATGGCCTTAAGAATGAAATAGAAGGGTTGGTACCCAGCCCGCCGATTGATACACAGTTTCCGACGGTGTTTCTTTTCCAGCCTTCTGTAGTTATTGAGCTTGCCGGGGGCGTGGCAACCATATCCTCGCTAACATTGCCGCCCAGCGAAGTATTTGGGCAAATTTGCCAGTACCGCCCCCCTGAAAAAACAACCATTAAAAACATTGCCATTAAGCCGCGGATAAACAAGGCGGCTTACATAGAGGTGGTTAAACAAATAAAAGCCCATATACAGAAAGGTGATTGTTATGAGTTAAATTTTTGCCAGGAATTTTACGATGATAACGTTTACATTAACCCTGTTAGTGCTTATAATGCCCTGGCGCTTGTGTCACCAACGCCGTTTGGGTGTTTTTATAAAGTAAAGGATAATTATTTGTTATGCGCCAGCCCCGAGCGTTACCTTAAAAAGATAGGCGATACAATTGCCTCCCAACCTATAAAAGGAACAGCCAGGCGAAACAATAGCAATGCTGATGACGATGAAGGAATAAAGCGGGCTTTGCAGGCAAGCGAAAAGGAGCGGAGTGAAAATGTAATGGTTGTTGACCTAGTGCGAAATGATTTGAGTAAAATTTGCATGGAAGGCTCTGTTACTGTGCCTGAGCTTTTTGGGCTATACACGTTTCCGCAGGTGCACCAATTAATATCCACCATCGCAGGGGTTTTGCAGCCCGGTATTGGATTTGCCGACATTATACAAGCCACCTTTCCCATGGGATCGATGACAGGTGCACCAAAAAGAAGGGTGATGGAATTGATTGAAAAGTATGAAACCACCCCTAGGGGGCTTTTTTCTGGTGCCGTAGGCTACATAAAGCCGGGAGGTGATTTTGATTTTAACGTAGTGATACGCAGTATTTTTTACAATACCCATACCCGTTATTTAAACTACTTTGTTGGGGGCGGTATTACGTTTTATAGCGACCCCGAGCGTGAGTATGAAGAATGCCTGCTAAAAGCCGAAGCCATTAAGCAGGTGCTTACACAAAAAAGCCCTGCATTGCTGCAAGGCTAAAAATATGTTGATGAAAAGTATTACAGTTAGTTGTTAACTGCAGACGAAATAAACAGTTGTAAACTTTGTTCAAGAATTTGTACCCTGTTGGCCAAAAACAGTGGCAGTTTATTATTGGGTAGCGTTAAAGGGTAAGGCTTGCCTTGCAAAAGTGCATCGGCCATACCGGGATTTAACTTGTTAAACACGTCGGCATCAATCATTAAGCTGCTCACCAATACTGTGGGGTTGTATTTGCCCCGTATTTCAATGGTAGTGGTATTGGTTAAATCATCGGCCTTGTTGGTGCTTAATTTGGCAATAGCAGCCCTGCACTCAGCCGCCTCATAATTTGTAATGGTGGTCCAGCCGCCACTACCCTCAAATATGTAATGGGTGGCAATGTACTTTTTAACATGGTTACGCGCCTGGGTAGAAAGATATTTTTCCACTACCCAGTAGTCTCTAGAGCCTGCCTTGGCAATAGCCCGCCTCATGGCACCATTGCCACAATTGTAGGCACCAATCACCAACAGCCAATCCCCAAACTCATTGTATAGGTTCTTTAGCAAGCCTGCGGCCACCTTGGTGCTTTTTTCATAATCTTTTCGTTCATCACAGCCTTTTTTCATGCACAGCCCAAACCTACGGCCTTCATCAGGCATCAGTTGCCAAGGACCAGTAGCCCCAGAATGCGAAACTGTGCCGGCTTTTAGGTTGCTCTCAATTACGCATAGGTACTTAAGTTGTATAGGCAGCCCATTTTTTGCCAATACTTCATCCATCATATCAAAATAAGGTTTGCCCCATACCTTCATATCGGTAAACTCTTCTGTTTCCTTCCGTTTAAAACTTTTTAAAAAGGGTTCCATGGTATGGTTTACCTTAAACAACCCTCTTAAAACGGAGTCTTCACTTGCCATGGGGTCGGCCAGTAAATTTGAGATTGTTTTGTTTGAATTAACGGTACTGGTATCGGTTGTGTGGGTAACAGATTTTTTCGAATAATTAACGATTTTGCCAAACCTGAAAGACATGATGGATAACGTGAAAAGCATAAGCACAGTGATACCGGCCGAATGCCTAAAAAAGTGCACCGACAGAAATCCCCGTAAAAATGTAGTTGTTTTCCGCATTATTTATATTCTTTTGTAAAGAAAACTGCCGTTTGGTTAATTTAACCCGCAGTAGATTGTTTGATATCTGGTAACCCGTTAAAGTGCTTTTGTTAAGCGTTGGGAAAGTTTGAACAAAATTTCCTCGTTCTCTTTAGCGGACATGACTTGAATACCAAAATTCATGCCAGAATTATTTGTGAACAGCGGCAGGGAGATGCCGGGTATACCTACCAGGTTGGCAAAAACGGTATAAATATCGGCAAGAAACATCTCCGTTGGGTCGTTGCTTTTTTCCCCAAACTTAAAAGCCGGGGAAGGCACGGTGGGGGATATGATGGCATCGTACTGCTTAAAAATAGCATCCGTACGCTCGGTTAATATAGTTCTAACCTGTTGGGCCTTAGTAAAATACGCGTCAAAATAACCTGCGCTAAGCACAAACGTACCCAATAAAATACGGCGCTTAACCTCTTTACCAAAGCCTTCGCTACGGGTTTTTTTATAATAATCCGTAAGGTCGCCAACGGGCTTTTTAGTGGCATAGCCATATTTTATACCGTCAAAGCGGGATAAGTTGCTGCTCGCTTCCGCAGTTGTTAATACGTAATATGCAGGTACAATATAATCCAGCAGCTCAAAATCAACCTGCTCAACGGTATGGCCTTGCGATTTAAGGGTGGTGAAGAAATTTTTGATGGCGGTAGAAATTTCAGGGTCAAGGCCCGGGTGTTCCAGCGCTTCCTTAAAATAGGCTATTTTGTATTTCTTGCCGTTGTCGTCAAGGTGCTGTGTGTATTGGGGTACGGGTGTGGTAAGGGCGGTACTGTCAAAGTCATCGCTGCCCGCTATCACCTCCAACACCAACGCTGCGTCCTCAACGCTGTTTGCAAAAACACCTACCTGATCAAACGATGAGGCATAGGCAATAAGCCCGTACCGCGAAACCCTGCCGTAGGTAGGCTTAAGGCCCACGATACCGCAAAAGTCTGCCGGTTGCCTTACTGAGCCGCCAGTGTCGCTGCCCAAGCTTACCATGCACAAACCTGCCTGCACCGATACGGCAGACCCGCCCGAAGATCCGCCGGGTACCCGGCTGGTGTCTTTCGCGTTAAGCACGTTGCCAAAGGCAGAGTTTTCGTTGCTACTGCCCATGGCAAATTCGTCGCAGTTTTGGCGGCCAATGATGATGGCACCTTCTGCCAACAGCTTTTCGGTAACGGTGGCGTTGTAAATGGCCGTGAATCCTTCCAATATTTTTGAAGATGCAGATAGTTTGTGCCCCTTATAACTAATCACATCTTTTAAGCCTATCACTACGCCGTGCAGCTTACCCAAAGGTAAACCGGCTTGTTGCTTTGCGTCAAGCTCGGCCGCCCGGGCCAAGGCCTCGTCGGCATACACTTCTAAAAAAGCATTAAGGTGTATGTTTTGCTGTATGCACTGCAAATAATAAGAAACGGCCTCAACACAGGTGGTTTGGCCGTTTAATAATTTTTGATGGTAGTCTTTGACCGAAGTAATTCGAAACAAAAAGCAATCTTTTTTGGGGTATAAAAATCTATTTTACCGCAGCTTCTTTAGTAGAAGACAGTTCTTGCTGTTTTTTCCAATCTAGGTATTCGTTATAGTCGTTAGAAGCAGCGGCTTGTGTGGGCTTTTGCTCTTTCTCCTTAATACCTTCTTCTAACTCTCTTTTCACATTTTCTTTGGCATCGTTAAATTCACGAACACCACGGCCTAAACCCCTCATGAACTCGGGTATTTTGCGGCCACCGAATAAAACCAGTACCACTACCGCAATAAGCAATATTTCCTGGAAACCTAAACTGCCCATATAAATTTATTTGAGATGAGAACCAAAGATAATTACAAAAGCAAAACAAAAAAAAACATTAACATTTGCCGATAAATAAAAAAGGCAGAAAACCCCGCGAGATTTTCCGCCAATATTATTGTATGACAAAGTACTACATTCTTTTTTCCTTAATCCTAGCGCTCTTGCCGCTTCTTTCACGCAGGTAAAACAGTTTGGCGCGGCGTACCTTACCAACTTTGTTTAATAAAATGGAATCAACGTTGGGAGACAAGAAAGGGAATACCCTTTCAACACCTACGCCATCAGATATTTTGCGTACAGTAAACGTAGAAGTAGCCCCGGTGCCTTGTATTTTTAATACATCGCCACGGAAGCCTTGGATACGTTCTTTACCGCCTTCGATAATTTTATAATTAACGGTAACGTTGTCACCGGCTTTGAACTTTGGATGCTGCTTTTTAGCAGTAAGTTGCTCGTGAATATATGTAACTGCTGCACTCATGGCTTAAATTTTTGGACGGCAAAGGTAGCTGTAAAATATTTAACGACAAAATAAAAAATCCCGAATTCCAAATAATACTCCCTTTTTTTTGGAATTCGGGATGTGGCCTTTGTATTGGCCATACCAATTTACCTGGCTATGTTCACGGCTCTCTTTTCCCGTATCACGGTAACTTTAATTTGGCCCGGGTAAGTCATTTCCGTTTGTATCTTCTGGGCTATTTCAAAACTCAGCTTGTCGCTGTCCATATCGGTTACTTTGTCTGCCTCCACAATAACCCTAAGTTCGCGGCCGGCTTGTATGGCATAGGCTTTTTCAACACCTTGGTACGATACCGCAAGTGTTTCAAGTTCCTTAATACGCTGTAGGTATTGCTGCATAATCTCGCGCCTTGCGCCGGGCCTTGCGCCGCTTATGGCGTCACAAGCCTGCACAATGGGCGATATTACGTATTGCATCTCCATTTCATCGTGGTGGGCACCAATGGCATTAATTACACTTGGGTGCTCACCATATTTTTCAGCCAGTTTTGCACCCAGCAGGGCATGGCTCAATTCCGTTTCTTCATCAGGCACCTTGCCTATATCATGCAGCAAGCCAGCGCGTTTTGCCAGTTTTGGGCTCATACCCAACTCTGCCGACATGGTAGCACAAAGGTTGGCCACCTCGCGGCTGTGCATCAGCAAGTTTTGACCGTATGATGAACGGAAACGCATTTTACCTATAATACGCACCAGTTCCTTATGCAAACCGTGTATACCTAATTCAATAACGGTACGCTCCCCAATTTCCATCACCTGTTCTTCCAGTTGCTTGCGGGTTTTTTCTACCACTTCTTCAATACGGGCTGGGTGTATACGTCCATCAGCTACCAGGCGCTGCAAGCTTAGGCGGGCAATTTCGCGGCGCAACGGGTCAAATGATGACAATATAATGGCCTCGGGTGTATCATCAACCACCAAGTCAACACCGGTGGCGGCTTCAATGGCGCGTATGTTACGCCCCTCGCGGCCTATTATCTGGCCTTTTATTTCGTCGCTTTCCAAATTAAAAACCGTTACCGTGTTTTCAATCGTTTGTTCAGCAGCTGTACGCTGTATGGACTGGATAATTATTTTGCGGGCCTCTTTGTTGGCCTTTTGGCGGGCATCTTCAATAATCTCCTGCTGTAGGGCTAATGCCTGCGTATGTGCTTCCTGCTTAAGGCCTTCAATCAATTGGTTTTTGGCTTCCTCGGCAGTAAGGCCGGCAATTTTCTCCAATCGGCGCATATGCTCTTCCTGGTGTTTCTCCAGCTCAGTGCGCTTTTGGTTAACTACTTCAATTTGCTTGTTGAGGTTTTCTTTAATGGCCTCATTGTCTTTTAACTGTTTTTCAAGGGCCGACTCCTTTTGGGTTGCCGCTAGTTCCTTTTGTTTAATCCGGTTTTCCGCATCGTTTATTTTCCGGTTTTTTTCTAAAATTTCCCTGTCGTGTTCTGATTTTAATTGTACAAATCGTTCTTTTGCCTCAAGATTCTTTTCTTTTTTTATAGTTTCTGCCTTTATTTCGGCTTCGGCTATAATCTTTTGGGCCTGAATGTCTGCCTCGTCTATCTGCTTCTTTGTGTCTTTCGCGAAGATGGCCTTACCCGCCGCTACTCCCGCTGCTAGTGAAATTAATCCAATTATAATGTAATAAACTGCCTGGTCCATGCGTGTGGAATTTAAAATGATTCACAATCTTATGTTCTTTGCCTGTTTTGCTTTTTCTCATGTCTGTTATTTATATGAGAGCGCACAAGCTGCGAAGATAAAAAATGAATTAGATATTATTAAAATGAATATTTCTCTCTTTTTGGGAGTGTTATTTTCCCAAAAATGGAAAATTGGTTTTTTTGAAAAAATTTATACGTTGATTATCAATTAATTATGTGTATAAGACTGATTGGCATTTAATTTGGTTTATTAATAACATCAGTCCGTTTTTACCAAGTACCTTCTGAAAACTTTAATGAAAACAAAATTAAAGTATCGAAAAATCTAAAATCCAATGAAACTCCTATTCGCGGTATTATCGCTTTCGGCTATGTTGGTATCCTGTTCAAAACAGGCAGTGGTAGTACCGCAAAAAGCGTCGGGCCAGCTTTTTTACAAAGATGGCAGCATTGCAGTGGCAGATTTACAAGCCGTGCAAACTGACGCATCAACCATAAAGGTTGATTTTGCCACACAGTACGCGAACAATGTTGCTAAAATTGAAGTAATGAGCGGGGCTACCCAAAGTTTACTTTGCACAATTGGGGAGATTAATCTGCCCGGCAACATTGACAAGCTTACAAACTTCACGGTTACCGATACTAACCTGAAGGGGAAGACGATGTACTACATGCTGCGGTATACATCTAATTCCGGCGATTGGGGGTATACACCACTCGTATCCGTTACCTTGAAATAATTCGTATTCATTCCCTTTGAAACAAAAAAATCTTCCTGCACCAAGTGCGGGATTTTTTTTATGCACCCAGGGCCTTGTCAATTAGCCCTTCAATCGTTTGCAATTTTTCAGCCACATCTGCTAGGCCAATTTTGCTTGCCGCACCGTCGCTTTGTTCCGTGGCAAACCAAAGAAATGCCATGGAAATATAATCCTGCATGTCTTTGCCTGCAAAATTGGTTTTAAATTCCATTATTTTTTCGTTGATAAACTTTACGGTCTTGCGCAACTTTTCCTCATCTGCCGGTTCAATTTTTAAGCGGTAGGTTCTGTCGGCTATCAGTATGTTTACCGGAATAAGGTTTGGCATACACTAGGAATTTAATAACAAAAGGCATTTTTCAATTTCAGAAAGGTACCCGTTAATGCGTTGTTCAAGTATCTTTTTTTCGCCGGCATCAATTTGGGAAGCATTAATATTAGCAGCGTCTAACTTTTCCTGCAACTTTTGTATTGTTTCATTTCGTTCCCTTATCAAAAGCTTTTGTTGTTCGGCTTCTTTTTTTATGGCAGCATGCTCCTTCTGCAATTGCTGGTGGCTTTTAAGCAGCAACTGTAGCTTTTGGGTTATTGATTTTAGTTGTTCGTCAATATCGGCCATAAAACGCAGGTTTCAAATCTCAAATTTCTGGTAAAAGCTTTCACGAACCAAGCTGTTGGTTCAAAAACTGGGTTTTGCATAAATGCCTAAAACTGGTTAAAATAATTTTCTGCGGCAATTGCGCCAAAAACTTGTTATAAACTGCCGCACCAGTCTGGCTTGTAAAAGCCTAAGCAGTTTGGCCAAAAAACAAACTTTCACAGCTCTGTATTATTTAGCCAAGGCATCTACATTTCTGCAATAGTACAAATTGTCCGTTGCTATATTGGCGAGGTTTTAATTGATGGGCCGCCAACGCGCAATATTGTATTTTTCTCTAACAACCGGCAACCTTAAACATTATTACTTTCTAACTTCAGCTTGTACTTCCTTCTCCAATGCATCAATTATTTTCTGCACCATGCCGTCTGTTTCCTTATCAGTAAGGGTTTTGTCTTCGTCAACAAACGTAAAATTAAGTGCTACTGATTTTTTGCCTTGCCCAAGTTTTTCACTTTCAAAAATATCAAACAGCCTTACTGATTGCAGTTTTTGTAGGTTCGCTTTATGCACAGCTTTTTCAATATCGGCATATTTTACCGTCTTGTCCACTAAAAAAGCCAAGTCTCGCTCCACCGGGGGAAATTTTGACACCTCTGTGTACACAATCTTCTGCTTGCTTAGTATTTGCACCAACGTGTTATAATGCAGGTCAACAAAAAACACTGGCTGCTTTATGTCAAAAACCTGCAGGTGGGCAGCGCTTACCTCTGTAATAAAACCAACTGGGTGGTTGCGGTGGGTTATGGCATACTCCCTGCCCTGGGCAACGGCAGTCGGCTCTTCCACCTTGGTATTGCCTAAACCGCAAACTGACAGTAGGTTTAATGCAATGCCTTTTGCTGTGTATACATCTTGCCTGGTGCTTTTGGCACGCCAGCCGTTTATGGTGGCGTCGCCAGTTAAATACACGCAAAAATGTTCTTGTTCATTGTAATGGCCTGCCGATTTGGACGAATACGTTTTGCCAAATTCAAAAAGCTTGAGGCTAGTGTTTTTACGGTTTATGTTATACGCCATGCTTTCCAAGGCGGTTTCTAACATAGATGGGCGCAGCACATCCAAGTCTGCACTAAGGCTATTAATCATTTTTACCGTATGGGCAAGCGTAGCCTCGTCAAAATACTTGCTGTTGGTAATGCTGTTGGTAAGTATCTCGTTGTAACCAAGGCCTGCAAGGTAGTTGGATAGCTTTTCGCGCAATGTTTCATGCAACCCAAGCTCGTCTACCGCAGGGGAAATAGAGATGGCGGAAGGGATGGCGATGTTGTCCAAACCGTCGATGCGCACTATTTCTTCCACCACGTCGGCGGGCAGGCTTATGTCGGGTTTTGAAAAAGGTACTTCAACCCATAACTCGTCCATGCCTTCGCGCATTATTTCAAACCCAAGGCTGCTCAATATTGTTTTTACCGCGTCGGCATGGTAGTTTTTACCGCTCAGTTTTTTTAGGTAGTGGTTTTTCAACACTACCTGTGCCTTTGGCTTGGGGTTAGGGTAAACATCCACCAAGTCACTGGCAATTTCACCGCCCGCCAGCTCCTTAATAAGCAGCGCGGCACGCTTTAGCACAGTAACGGTGCCCGACACGTCAACTCCTTTTTCAAAACGGGTAGCCGCTTCGGTACGCAGCCCGTGCTTTACTGATGTTTTGCGTATGCTAACGGGGTTAAAGCAAGCACTTTCTAAAAATATGTTGGTGGTGCTGGTTTTTACACCGCTTTGCAGGCCGCCAAAAACACCGGCAATACACATGCCCCCTTGGGTGTTACAAATCATCAGTTCCTCGCCGCCCAATATTCGTTCCTTACCATCAAGGGTGGTAAACAAGCTGCCTGCCGGCAAGTTTTTTACTATTACCTCGCCGCCGGTAATCTCGTCAGCATCAAAGGCGTGCAACGGCTGGCCGGTTTCGTGCAGTATAAAATTGGTAATGTCAACAATGTTATTGATGGGCCGTTGGCCTATTGCCTTAATCTTATCTTGCAGCCACTGTGGCGATTCCTTTACGGTTACTCCGCTAATGGCTACGCCTGCGTACCGGGCACAAGCATCGGTATTTTCTATGTCTACCTTTATGGTAATTGTATGGTTATCAGCTTTAAACTGGTTTATATAGGGCAGTTTTGGCCTGGCCGGTTTTTTATGGTGGTAGGTAAGGTAAGCGCAAACGTCTTTGGCCACGCCAATATGGCTCATGGCATCCATTCGGTTGGGGGTAAGGCCAATTTCGTAAATCCAGTCTTGGTAAACAGGAAAATAGTCAGCGGCCGGTGCGCCAACAACGGCATTTTCGTCCAGCACAATAACCCCTGCATGGCTTTCGCCTATGCCAATTTCGTCCTCGGCGCATATCATACCATAGCTTTCTACGCTGCGTATTTTGGCAACTTTCATAGTAACTGGCTCGCCTTTAAGGGGGTGTATAGTTACGCCAACCTGGGCCACCACTACTTTTTGCCCTGCAGCAACATTGGGTGCGCCGCACACAATTTGCAGGGGTTCACCATTGCCAACAGAAACCTTGGTTAGCTTTAACTTATCAGCATTGGGGTGCTGGCTGCATTCCAGCACCTCGCCAACCACCAGGCCTTCCAGGGCGCCCTTTATGCTCTCAAATTTTTCAAGGCTCTCCACCTCCAGCCCTATCGAGGTAAGTATTTTCGATAATTTTTCCGGGTCAATTGTTTCCGGCAGGTAATCGCAAAGCCATTTATAAGAAATTGTCATGCACTCATCTTTTTCGTGGCTGCAAATATAACTTATGGGCGGCAGTGTGGAGGGGAAATTTAACCTGTGCTATTTACGGCAGACCCCTTTTGTGGACTTTTGCATAAAATCCAATACCGCGCCATGGAGGATGCCAGTGCTTATTCTGCTGGTATTTTTAACTATTTTTGGCCAGTTACTTGCAAAAAATATAGACACGCACGCGCATGAACCGACTAGACCGCCTTACTGCCATTTTAATACAACTTCAATCGAGGCGCATTGTAAAGGCGCAGGATATTGCGGAGCGGTTTGGTATAAGTTTGCGCACGGTTTACCGCGACGTAAAAACACTGGAAGAAGCCGGCGTGCCCGTAATTGGGGAGGCCGGTGTAGGGTACAGCATTATGGAAGGGTATCGGCTGCCCCCCGTTATGTTTACCCGTGAGGAGGCTACCGCCTTTTTAACAGCCGGCAAGCTGGTGGAAAAATTAACGGATAACAGTACAGAGGAAAGCTACAAATCGGCCATGTACAAAGTGCGTGCCGTACTGCGCACCACCGAGAAAGACCTGTTGGAAAATATAGAAGACCACATACAAGTGCTGCAGTCACCTACGCAGGCCAATACCGTTAGTGCTGCAAACCCCATGCAAACCATACTTAAAAGCATTGGCACCAAAAACGTATTGCAAATAAATTATGCCGCTGTAGGCCATGGCGTAAACACCGAGCGGTATGTTGAACCCGTGGGGGTTTTTTACCAAAACAGTTTTTGGTACCTGATAGCCTTTTGCAGGCTGAGGAAGGATTACCGCAATTTTCGCATTGACCGTATTACGAAGATTATGGCGTGCAACGAGCGGTTTGGGCAGGAACACCCATCCTTAAAATCGTACCTGCAACGCGTTGCGGCCGACCAGGAGTTGCAAACGATAGTGATGCAGGTGGATAAAGGCACCCTGCGGTACTTGGAAGGCCAGAAATATTACCACGGCTTTGTAAGCCAAGAGGTACAGGGAGATATGGTTGAGATGACATTTTTAACTTCCTCGCTAGAGGGGTTTGCCCGTTGGTATATAATGTTTGGCGACAGGGCGGCCATTATTACCCCTGCTGTACTTAACCAAAGGGTGCGAGACCTATTGCGTACCATATTGGATAAATTGTAACGAAACCTGACGGAATAAAACAGCAAGATGGCTGGGCTGGTAAAACATGTGAGCGGCCCAGCTGGGTTTATTTTTTATCGTATTTTGAGGCCCACCATATTAGCAATACCTGCAAAGGCAAACGCAAAATTGCCAGCCAGGTGGCGGGGTTGTGTTGGTAAGCGTAGTTGATGGCCATTTGCACATTGGCCGGAAAAACGGCTATCAACAAAAAAATAATGCCGATGGAAGCCAGCCGACGGGTACTTGCTGGTATCAACAGCAGCCCCAATGCTATTTCTGCGCCGCCGCTAACTTTTACCAAGGCGGCATGCCAAGGCATGTAAGGCGGCATAATGCTTAAATACATGGCTGGTTGCAAAAAATGATTAACCCCTGCCCCAACATACAAGGCTGCCATTAGGTATAAAAAAAACTTCTTCATACAGTGAAAATAGTATTTATGCCGGGCATTCAGCTAGTATAAATAACAATGGCCGGCTTGTTTAGTACGGCGCTTTGAAATAGGCAGCCCAATAGAACTGATAAAAAAATACCGTGGTAGGCTTGTGTAATTTTATGCTACATTTATAGCCTTAAAATACCCGGGCCTTATTACGATTGCATTAAAACGATTACTGATTTTATAAAGTTTTGTTGCTTGCTAGCAACTACAGATTCTTATTGTTGCTTAGTGATTTTGCTTGGTAAATTTCTTAGCATGGCTCTACACTTACAAGTTCCTAAAACCCTAATAATGTATGTATCCGCGTATTTTTTGCCTAATATTCTGTTGCTCATTAGTACTGGCGTTTAGCTGCAAACAGCACTACACGTTGCCCGCCCAAGCGATAAAGCAAACCAATTATCTAGTGGTGGAGGGCAATATTAATGTCGGTCAAGATTCAACCATTATTACCCTAACACGTTCGGTGCCGGTAACCGATACCACCAAAGCATTGGTGCCAGAAACCGGTGCCGCCATTACCGTGGAAACCGATGCAGGCCGAACCTTTCCATTGGTGGAAATAGGGAACGGCGCGTATGCCGTTGCCAATATACAACAAGGTGCTGCCAGTGAAAAATACAGGCTAAACATAACCACGGCGAACAACAGGCAATACGTCTCCAGCTATGTGGAATTTAAGAAAACACCCCCAATAGACAGTGTTAGCTGGGAGCAGCATGACGACGGCGTGCATATTTATGTAAACACACACGACGACCAAAATAAATCCCTCTACTATAAATGGAATTTTACAGAAGTATGGGAATACCATGCCCCCTTTAAGTCAAGCATTATATATGTAAACGGTTTTGAAGTTGTTAGGCCAGTGCAGGTACAATTTTGTTGGCAAACCGTTGCTTCAACTGCCGTTATTATGCAAAACACGAATAACCTGGCGCAGGATGTTGTGTACAAAAAGCAACTGATGTTCATCCCCACATCCGACCATAAATTGGGGGTTTTGTATACCATGCTGGTTAGCCAAAATGTGTTGACCAAAGAGGGGTTTGACTACTGGACAGGCCTGAGCAAGAACTCAGAGCAGTTGGGTAGCATTTTCGATGCCCAGCCATCCCAGTTAGCGGGCAACCTGCGTTGTGTAACCGACCCTGCTGAGCCAGTTGTTGGTTTTATTACAGCCACCACCACCGAGCAGCACAGGCTATGGATAAAACACCCTGCAGTGAATAATTGGAAATACCCCTTGGGCCGTTTCACTTCCTGCGACACGTTGCACTTGGACAGGCCAGGTGTACAAAACTTGGTAATGGCCAACATATACGCAGGGGTAGACGATGAAGTGCCTCCCTATGCCACATCAATTGATTGTGTTGATTGCACCTTGCAGGGAGGTGTAAATGTAAAACCTGCGTTTTGGCCTTAGTGGTTTTTGGATACAGTTTTATGTACAACAGTTAAATTGGTTATCTTTATAAAATAGACAGAACAGATGTTTACCCGCGTTTTAAATGCCATATTTTGTTGTATGCTGCTGCTCGCACTTGGCTGCAAACAGCACTACACGTTGCCCGCCCAAGCGATAAAGCAAACCAATTATTTAGTGGTAGAAGGCAATATTAACGTGGGGCAGGATTCAACCATTATAACACTAACACGCTCAGTGCCGGTAACCGATACCACTAAAGCTTTAGTGCCCGAAATAGGAGCCGCCATTACCGTGGAAACCGATTCAGGCCGAACCTTTCCCTTGGTTGAAATAGGAAACGGTGCCTATGCCGTTAGCAATATACCGCTTGGGCCAGCCAGCGAAAAATACAGAATTAACGTAACTACTGCCGGCAACAGGCAATACCTTTCCAGCTTTGTAGTGTACAAAAAAGCACCCGCTATAGACAGTGTTAGTTGGGAGCAACATGACGACGGTGTGCATATTTATGTAAACACCCACGACGACCAAAACAAATCGTTGTATTATAAATGGAATTTTACCGAAGTGTGGGAATACCATGCCCCTTTTTCTTCTAGTTACGAGTACAAAGACGGCATTGAGGTTCGCCGGCCAGCGCAGGTTCAGTACTGTTGGCAAACGGTTGCCTCTACGGCAGTTATTATGCAGAATACCAATAACCTTGCAAAGGATGTTGTATACAAAAAGCAACTTATGTTCATCCCCACATCCGACCATAAATTGGGGGTTTTGTATACCATGCTGGTTAGCCAAAATGTGTTGACCAAAGAGGGGTTTGACTACTGGACAGGCCTTAGCAAAAACTCTGAGCAGTTGGGCAGTATTTTTGATGCCCAGCCATCCCAATTAGCGGGCAACCTATATTGTGTAACCGACCCTGCCGAGCCTGTTTTGGGTTTTATAACGGCCACTACCACCGAGCAGCACAGGCTTTGGATAAAACACCCCGAAGTGAATGGCTGGCTGTACCCATTGGGCAAATTTGCTGCTTGCGATACATCGCATTTAGACCGCGCAGGTGTTTTGGCCTTGGTAATGGCGAATGTGTATGCGAAAGTAGACCAAGAACCTTTTACCAACGACCCGCCTTATGCCACGTCAATTGATTGCGTTGATTGCACCTTGCAGGGAGGTGTAAATGTAAAACCTGCGTTTTGGCCTTAGCGCGTGCAGATGGCGAAACTGCGCCTTTTTTGCTAAACCATAAAAAGCGGTTTGATACTACCAACTAAACATGCCGAATTGTAAGGCAAACCACAACGCACTGCTTTATAATATGCAACAATATTTTATCGCAATATGCCACACACAGGTAGGGTAATGGCAATGGTATAGCACTACAAACCCAGCCATAATAACGCTTTAGGGGGGTGTTACCCGTTACACTTGTTATTTGGGTAACACTGTAACAATAACACGTTTGTAGCGGGTTAGTGCCGGTGTGCCTTTATCGGTAACCTTTAGTATAAAATGTATTGTTTGGGCACCTTCTACCACAGGGGCTGTTACCGGCAGGTTGTATAAGTTTGCCGCAAAAGGCTTAAAGCTTACAAAGCCTTTATAGGTGCCTGCCTCAGGGTATTGAAACCACAGGTAACTGATGGAATCCCCGTCGGGGTCGGTGGTACCCTCGGCATTTAGGTGGAACTCCTCCCCCGATTTCACCGTCAGGTGGTCGCTGTGGGCCAAAGCGGTTATTGGCGGATGGTTGCATTCGGCAAAGCTTTTGGTTGTCCAGGCCATGCGGGCCGCAAAATCGTTTTGATACTCCTGCCGCCAACGCCAAATGGTTGCGGTATTGCTTTTATACCCCTTTTTGTCCAGGGGGGACAGGATGGAATCGCTCGCGTTCGTCCAAGTAGCGCGTGTTTCTGGTGCATCCTTAGGCCAGTTTTCCCTTTTAAACATGCCTGTGTTAGAGTCTTCAAACTCGGGAAGGTAGTATTCATACCGCCCGCCCCAGCCGCCGTAGTTGGGGTGTTCGGGGTCGTTCAGGCCATTGCTTATCAGGCTTAAAAAGCTTGGGGTGTCGCCCTCCATGCCATAAGCCACATCAGGGTATGCGGCACCCAGCGGGCCATGGCCCTGCTGTATGTTTTTGGCCAGCCAATCGTTAGAAACCACCTCGGTGTTAGAACCCGGCATGCCAAACGACATGCCTAGCCAAGTTGCTTTTGCGTAATTGTAGCCGGGCGTAACCACGTAAAATATTGAGGGGAAGTTGCTCCTTATCCATGGGCCGCTGTCGTCTTGGTCAGATATGGTGTACACCCGTATTTTGTTGTATAACTGTGTAGCAAGCCCGGGTGCTTTCGTTTGCCTAATTTTCCACAAAGCTTGCGCCAAAGTATTGGTGCCGCCCCAAACGGTTATCCAAACCGGCCTGGGGTCGTTTTTTTCCAATACCTGTATGATCCAGTCAGCCCCTTCGGAATCATGGCCGCTGCCAACGCCTTCCATGCCATATATTGCTGGCCCTTTTTTTACCTTGGCCTTTAATGCCTCGTAGGCTGGGTAGCCCTTTTCGTGCTTCAGCAGGTTGGGCTGCACTTTTTTATAAGCCTCCAGCACGTTTACTATGCTTTCCGGCGCCACCCTTGTTTTTTGGTGTATGGATGTGGTGGCCACCAGCCCCTCCACATCCCATTGGTTGGCATAGGTTAAAAACCGGATGAGCGATTGCGTATCATCCACATCGGCCTCAATATCGGTAAGTACCAATACCCTCTTTTTAGGGCTTGCCTGCGCCGCGCTAGGGGCTGGCAACAGGTAAGCCAGTAACACCATTGCAGCTAACGCAGCCAATAATTTTTTCATATTCAAGCAATTCTGTTATTTACCAAAAAGTGGCGGTACCAAAACAGGCTAACAATAGGTGGTTAAGGCTTTATTTGTTATAAAGCCCCTTGCAGCTTAAATACCCAAGCATATTTTAAATGGTTTGTGCCTGCGTTAATTACCGGCGGTTGTATGCTAACCGTATTGTTTTTTACCGTGTATTTTACCGTGCCGTTTAACCCCAGCATGCTTACTGCCGCGGGTTTTTTAACACCAGGTATTTCCAGCGGCTGTGTGGGGTAGCTGGTGCACAGCACATATAAATCGTTGCCCTTGGCCGTATAGGCCACTCCGGGTTGCTTTTGGGCGGGTGCGCCTGCCCAGCCGGTGGTGCCGTATATGGCTTCGCCGTTTACACCCAGCCAATCGCCCATGTCTTTTAACCGCTGTTGAAAAATTACGGGTATGCGTCCGTCTGCGGTGGGCCCAATATCCAACAACAGGTTACCACCGCGCGAAACTTTTTCTATCAACACACTCACCAATTGTTCACTGGTTTGGTAATCGGCCAAATCCTCATTTCTGTTATACCCAAATGAGGAGCCGATGCCACGGCACTCCTCCCAAGGGTGGGCAATCACCTTGTCTTTTAGGTTGTTATCCCCTTCCAAATCATACTCGGTGGTGTAAATGCCGCCGTGTTTGCTGCGGGTATCGTTGCCCCAGCGGTCGTTTACCACAATATTGTCTTTTACGGGCGATTGGTTGTACAGCCAACTTAAAAACTGCTCGCTTTTCCATTCGGCACTGGTATGCTCCCATTCACCGTCGGTCCATAAAATATCGGGGCGGTATTTCTCCACCAGGTCTTTCATCTGCGGCACCATGTGGGCATCCACATAGCTGTTAAAATCGGTTTTGTAGGTGGGGTTAAACCATTCGTACAGGCTGTAGTAAAAGCCCATGTGCAGGCCTGCGGCTTTAACGGCATTGCTAAGCTCGCCGGCCAAATCGCGGTGCGGGCCAACATCAACCGAGTTCCAGTTCCAAGACTGCTTGCTGGGCCAAAGGGTAAACCCTTCGTGGTGCTTTGACGTGAGTACCACGTATTTTGCGCCGGATGATTTAATAATATCCGCCCATTCGGCGGCATTGAACATATTGCAGTTAAGGTCTTTCACAAAATCCTGGTATTTAAAACCGGCCCCGTAGGTTTTATCGTGAAAGTTTTTAAACAGGTTGTGCAGCTTTTTGCCGCCGTTGCTCGTATCCATCAGCCGTTGCCAGTACCATTCGGCATACCGCTCATAAATACCCACGCCTTCTTTGGCGGTGGGTGCCCAGGCCGGCACGGAGTACACCCCCCAGTGGATGAAGATGCCAAATTTAACATCGCCAAACCATGCCGGCACCGGCCGCGCATCCAGAGACTGCCAGTTGGGCGCATAAGTTTGGGCCGATAGGCGATTGAGTACTACAACCAATAACAGGAGCAGGCAAGCTTTTTTCATATGGGATGTTTGAAATTGAAGGGGAAATTATGACAATTTTAGGCTCGGCACTATCATATCACAAAAAATCCCCGCTTATGGCGGGGATTTTCTGTGATATTCAATCTCTTTCCTCTTTCAAACGTACTTTCTACTTCTGCGCTGCTTTCTGCATCGGGCTCAACCCTTGCGAAACACCGCGCGCGGCTTGCTTTATTTTGTAGATGGCCAGTTTGCTCAGGCCTTCTACCTTAGGCCAGGTATTGTTGGTTTCGTTAATGTCGGCGGTTTCTTTCAGGGGGTCAAGCAGCACACTGGCCACTTCCTTATCCTTCAAAAACACTTTGCTAAAGTGGTTCTCGTTTTTGCGCCAAATTTGCACGGGTATGCGGTCAATTTCCTTGGTGCCGTCGGTAAACGTCCATTCAAGTATAATGGGCATTACCAAACCGCCCTTGTTGGTAAACGATGCTTCGTATAAATATTTGCCTGCATATTTTTGTTTGGCTGCTTCATCCAAGTCGTCAAAAGTGGCAGGGGCAGCGTTAAACTTGTACGTGCTGTCGTAGGCTTCTAAACCACGGTCGTAACGCCAGTAAAAATCGCGCAGGGTGGTATCCACATCCGTTAAAAAATGGATGCTCTTGTCTTCCCTGTTGCGTATTTTAGAAATGTCTTCAAAAGCATTTACTGAAGGTTTGTCCAAACCCCTGGTGGCAGGGCCGCGGCTGGGCAAAGGTGCTGGTTTTGCAGTAGGGTCAATTTGGTAGGCTTTAACGCTGTCCAACGATATATCGCAGGGGTCAATCCCATAAAACCAACCGCGCCAAAACCAGTCAAGGTCTTCACCGCTCGCGTCTTCCATCGTTCTAAACAAGTCGGCCGGTGTGGGGTGTTTAAAAGCCCAGCGGCGTGCATATTCCTTAAAGGCATAGTCAAACAAATCGCGGCCCATAATGGTTTCGCGCAAAATGTTTAAGCCGGTGGCCGGTTTGGTATAAGCATTAGGGCCAAAACCAATAATGTTTTCGCTGTTGGTCATAATGGGTTCCAACTGCTCTTTGGGCATCTTCATATACCCTGTAATGGCAGAGGCTGCCCCCTTGCGGCTGGGGAATTTGTTATCGTACAGTTCCTCGGTAAGGTATTCGCAAAAGCTGTTCAGGCCTTCGTCCATCCAAGTCCATTGGCGCTCGTCGCTGTTAACAATCATGGGGAAGAAGTTATGCCCCACTTCGTGTATTATCACACCCAGCATGCCGTTTTTAGTGGCTTCGCTATAGGTGCCGTCTTTCTCGGTACGGCCAAAGTTGAAGCATATCATGGGGTACTCCATACCGTTGGCGGCTTCAATACTTTGTGCCACCGGGTAGGGGTACGGGAAGGTGAAACGGGAATACGATTTTATGGTATGTGCAACCACCTTGGTGGAGTACTTGCTATACAGGCCGTAAGCCTCCTTGCCATAAAAACTCATACACATTACCTTTTTGCCTTCCACAAAGGCGGGCATGGCATCCCAAACAAACTTGCGGCTCGCGGTCCAAGCAAAATCGCGCACCATATCAGCCTTAAATACCCAAGTTTTTGTGGCGGTGGCTTTGTGTTTTTCAGCTTCTTTGGCCTCATCCAACGTAAATATTTGCAACGGCTCCTTGGCGGTTTGTGCCTGCTGCCAGCGGGCAAAATGTTTTGCATCCAACACCTGCTGGTAATTTTGGCATTCGCCTGTGCCGCCCACCACATGGTCGGCCGGTACGGTTATCTGCACTTTAAAGTTGCCAAAGGTTAGGGCAAATTCGCCACGGCCTGCAAACTGGTGGTTTTGCCAGCCTTGAAAATCGCTGTACACGCATAGGCGGGGGTACCACTGTGTCATGGTAAACAGGTCGTTTCCATCTTCCGGAAAATGCTCCAAGCCCCCGCGGCCATTGTATTTAAAACGGTCGCTTATTTTATAGTTCCAGCCAATATTAAAAATAAACTGCTGGCCGGGCTTAAGGGTGGCTGGCAGTTCAACACGCATCATGGTTTTGTTAATGGTGTACTTTAACGCTTTGCCGGTGGCATCGGTTAGCTTTTCAATCTTGTCGCCGTAACCGTTGTCGGTTTTTTGCTCTGTAAGCTGGTCAAGGCTGGCAATGTTAACCGAGCCACCTATAGAGGATGGGTCGGGGTAGCCCGCGTTGTTTTCGCTGCTATGCTCGTTTTCGTCCAATTGCAGCCACAGGTAAGTAAGTGGGTCCGGGCTGTTGTTGTAGTAAGTAATGGTTTCGCTGCCGGTAAGTTTTGAGTTAGGCTCGTCCAGGCTGCATTTAATGTCGTAATCGGCCCGTTGCTGCCAGTACTTGGGGCCCGGCGCGCCACTTGCCGTGCGGTACTCGTTGGGCGTGGGCAAAATGGTGCCCAGTTGCTCAAACTTGTTCCCGTGGTTTACACCCGGGTTGTTTTTAATGTCCTGCGCTTCAGCCTGGCTTATTGCCGCCAACGCTGCGATGCATGTAAACAGTTTTCTCATTGTCATGTGCTTTTTTTATTGGGAGACGTTCTATAGCCATTTGAAAAGCCAGTGCTGCAATACCGCCGCTTATAAAAAGCAGGTATGCGCGCCTGTTTACTTTTAACAAATCTAAAACAAAGTACGACATTAACAGCATGGCGCTTACAATAACCAATTGGCCTACCTCAAGCCCTAGGTTAAAATATAGCAACTGCGCCACAATGCTTTGGTTTTTGCCAAACATGTTTTTTAACACCTCACTAAACCCCAAACCGTGTACCAAGCCAAAAAACAACGCAAAAAAGTAAATGGACGGGTATTTTTGGTTAAACCCAAAGTTTTTTACAAAACAGTTGTTTACGGCAGTGATAATAATGGTGATGGCGATAAAAAACTCCGTTAGGTACTGGGGCACATTAATAACATTAAAACTACTCAATGCCAGCGTAATGGAATGCCCAATGGTAAACGCACTTACCAATACCAGCAGCTTGCGCCAATTGGCCCAAACATACCGCAGGCAAAGCGCCATGATAAACAAAATATGGTCCAACCCGTTTAAAGCCGTGATGTGCTGGATACCCATTGGGAAGAACATGCTAAAATTACCCATGTGCCGTTTACAGTTATTTTGGCTTTTTTATGCCGAGCATGGTAAAATTTTGAAATTAAGGCAGAGTTTTGCAGCAGAAAAAAATTATCGGTGAATGGCAACTATGTTACACCAGTGGTTGATGCTGGCCTTTATGGGTTTTTTGCATCCTTTTTTTGTAAGCATGACAGATATGAACTACAACGCCAAGGATAAGGAGTTGGAAGTGAGCGTACGCATTTTTACCGACGATTTGGAAAACAGCATACGCAAATACCACCCTGGCATTAAGGTTGACGTTATACACCCCGCCAACCAGCAGCAGATGAACCAGTTTGTAAACGAGTATATTCAAAAGCACCTGCAATTGAAAATAAATGGTGGGGCGGTACAAATGGCCTTTGCGGGTTACGAGCAGCAAAGCGAAAGCATTTGGAGCTATTTTGAGGTAAAGAATGTTGCCGGCATAAAAAAGTTGGATGTAACCAACAACATACTGCACGACTATAACACCAACCAAATAAACATGCTGCATGTAATGGTTGGCAGCAACGAGCAAAACTACAAGCTGGATTACCCGGATAAAAGCACAACGTTTGGTTTTTAAGCAATATCGCCTCACCCCTTATTCCCCTCTCCTTGCGGCAGAGGGGGGTGGAGGAGAGCTTGTTACAATCCATTAGTTAAATATTTCAGGTTAGTCTACAAAGTAAATCTTCCCAAAGCCTCCCGATAGTCGGGAAGAGGGGTTGGGAAGAGGCGACGTTAACCCAATATAATCGCCCGTTTTTCCAATGACCTATTGACGAATGACCTAATGACTTATCTTATAACAACACTACCTTTGTAAAAATACAAGTACACTTGATAGAGAAGAAACTTAACAGGAGCAAGGAAGAACGCGCAGTACTGGTGGGATTGATACAGAAAGACCAAACAGATGCACAGGTGCAGGAATATATGGACGAACTGGCCTTTTTGGCCGAAACAGCCGGGCTGGATACCGTAAAACGGTTTGTGCAAAAAATGCAGCACCCCGACAGCAAAACCTTTGTAGGCAAGGGCAAGCTGGAAGAAATAAAAAACTTTGTAAAAAGCAAAGGGATTGACATTGCCATTTTTGACGATGAGCTTACCGGCAGCCAAATAAGCAATATTGCCGACGAACTGGGTATAAACGTAATTGACCGCAGCGACCTTATATTAGACATATTTGCCAGCCGCGCCCGCACGGCACAAGCCAAGGTGCAGGTGGAACTGGCACAGTACCAATACATATTACCCCGCCTAAAAGGCATGTGGAAACACTTGGAAAGGCAGGGCGGCGGTATCGGCTCCCGCGGGCCGGGTGAAACCGAAATAGAAACTGACCGCCGTATTGTAAAAGACAAGATTAGCCTGTTGCGCAAGCGCCTGGCCGAGATTGACAAGCAGATGTTTACGCAGCGTAAGGAAAGGGGTGAATTCATCCGCGTGTCGCTGGTGGGGTACACCAATGTGGGCAAAAGCACCATTATGAACCTGCTGAGTAAAAGTGAGGTATTTGCCGAAAACAAACTGTTTGCCACGCTTGACACCACCACCCGCAAAGTGGTTTTTGACGGCACGCCTTTTTTGCTGAGTGACACCGTTGGCTTTATTCGTAAGTTGCCACACCATTTGGTGGAGAGTTTTAAAAGCACGCTGGACGAGGTGCGCGAAGCGGATATTCTGCTGCATGTGGTAGATGTATCGCACCAGCAATATGAGGAACAGATTGGCGTGGTAAACAAAACCCTGCAGGAGCTGAACACCTTTGAAAAGCCCACCCTGACCATTTTTAACAAAATGGACCTGTACGAGGAAAAAAACTTTGACGCCTGGCTTGAACCGGAGGTAAAAGTGGAAATATTGCGCGAACTGCGGGAAAAATGGGAAGGCCTTACTGAGGGCAACTGCGTGTTTATATCAGCCAAAGAACGGCTGAACATTGACGGCCTGCGTGCATTTATGATGGACAAAGTGCGCAAAATGTACAAGATACGATACCCGTATAGGTCAGAATTTTTTTATTAGCGGCAGGCTGTTAGCCTTTGGCTACAAGCAAAATACAGTAGCACATTACCGCAGCGTATAATACAATAAAAATTACTGGCATACACAAAAAGCTAACAGCTTGTGGCTAACAGCTAAAAGCTATTATGAAGAAATACAAGTGGTATAAAATAGCCAGTGCAATGGCAGAGCTAGATTTTGGCAGGGATAACCTGCTGGTGGCGGAGGCTGACGGCAAAAGGCTTACACTGGCCAACACCCCGGCCGGTTTGTTTGCCTGCGCCCATAAATGCCCACATACGGGCGGCATTATGGCCGACGGTTTTGTGGATGCCACCGGCAACATTGTTTGCCCCCTGCACCGCTACAAGTTTAGCCTGGCCAACGGCCGGAACACCACCGGCGAAGGCTACTACCTTAAAACGTACCCCGTGGAGCTACGGGCCGACGGTATATACGTTGGTTTTGAGGAGAAGGGTTTGTTTGGCTGGTAGGCACTTATACATAAACGTATGTATTACAGCCTGTTGTAAATTTATTTTAAAAAAAATTAAAAGCCTTTTGGTAAAATACGCAAAACCCCTATTTTTGCAACCCCTTAGGGGAAATTCCTCAGTAGCTCAGTTGGTTAGAGCATCTGACTGTTAATCAGAGGGTCTCCCGTTCAAGTCGGGACTGAGGAGCAAGAAAATCAAGCAGTTACGTTTAACAATCGTAGCTGCTTTTTTATTTGCACAGGATTTGGATAAAGGATTAAAACCCCGCTGGCGCAGGTCTCCCGACCTGTGCCTAGCATTTACTTATTACTACTTTTCAACAGGCCGGAGCCAACGCGTTTACCGCCTGGCACAAACAACTTAAAACCTAGCAGCAGGCAGTGTTTTACATACACAAAAATGAGCCTAACAGGTGCTTATCGAATGTGCACCGCTATATTGCGCTATGCAAGTTGCTTTTTATTGGCACTACCTACACTGTTGCAAACAAGTAAGTGCAAGGCATAGGTCGCGAGACCTGCGCCAGCGCGGCGTTCACCAAGTCAAAGCCGCCGCTGCGGCCACCACGTTAATCTGCTCGTCAAACAAAAGCTTGTAAAGACCTCTTAAAAAATAGCCAAGGGGTCTTTACACTAAACGGCTTTTGTATTAAACTAGTTTTTTGACCACTCGTTATCAATGACCGGCACTGCCGTGTTCCAATCAGGACACAAACTTTTAGAAGAATACCCAACAAGTGTTGCACTAACAAAGTGGGGGAGTAACACCGCTTTTCTTATAACCTAACAATGCCAGAAGCAGTGGAATCCACTTGCTTCAGCCGCTGCCCTGCTTGCTTACCCGCTGCCATTTGCTGCTTGGTGGCAAAAGCAGGCCTTGCCAGCCAACTGGTATTGGTTGGCTTGCGTACTACCAGCCAATAAAAAAAGAAGGCGGTTGTGGCTGTTGTAATGGCTGGCATAGACCAGCCCGGTAAGGTGTTCCGCAGGTTTACCAAAAGGCCGTCATAGCCTTGTTGCCCAAATCCTAACAAGGCCGGTATACGGTACCAGTAGTAGCACGATACGGCTGCTGCCCCAAAAACACTAATGAGCTTGCGCGTATGTTGCTCTTTTACAATGCCCCGCACGATGGCATACAATGCCAATGTAATGGCAAACCCCAGCGCGGGCATTTTGTATACGCCCATAAAGGCACCCAGGGTGGTAATTTTTTCAGCATCCGGCACCTGGAACCAACCCCATATAAAACCCGGCAGACCACCCACTACTGCCCAGCCGCCAATGGTATGGTAAATAGACTTGTTGCCCGTTTTTGGGTGTATATTGGGGGTGGAGTCTGGGCAGGGTATAACACAGTTGGCGCATTTGCCACAGTGGGCATTGGGCAATGGCACATGGGTGTTGCCGCCATACAGTTTCTCCACCGGGTGCACAGGGCATAACCCAGCACACCAGGCACTTTTCCATTCATACACAAAACCAGTGGCGATGCCCACGGTTGCAAGGCCAATAATCAGTAAGCCAGTGGCCGGCCCGTTGTTGTTAAACAAGGCATGCCGTAGTGGCACAATTACATACAGGGCGGCCACACCCATTAGGTTAAGCCTGCCCAACTGTTTTACCGAGAGCCTTTTGCGTTTACTAAGGCCGGCATGCCTAGGTAACAAAATGGTGGTGGCCAGCGGGCAAATATTGCGCCAAAGCCCCGGTGCCAGTACCAGCACTGCGGGTGCAACGGGTATTAGCACATCCCAAAACAGGGTAAGGCCAAGGGCAGATACAAACAGCAAACAATACAAGATGGCCGCGCCAAGCAACCAAACGGCCACCTGCGCCACCCGCCACCCAAACATGTTGTTTGCAGGCAGGGGGCTAACCTTTTGCGGGGCAAGCAATAGTTTTGGCATACAACTACATTATCAACTTTAAGCCTATAAAAACAGTGTACTTTTACGGCAACGAAATTATAGGCCACGCAGCAGGTAAAATATGATTTTAATCATGCCAAAACCGCGTAATACTGTCGGTAGTGGCCGGTGCATGGTTAGCAATAAAAGTATCGACTGCGAACTTACCTTAGGCCATGAAAAATAGGGATAGCGACTAGGGATGTTTTGATTAAATAAATATATTTGAAACAGTAACCAAACAAATAAAACCATGACCACCGCTGAAATAATGGCCGACCTTGAACTACACGGTGAACCCAATATTAAAAAAATATTGCTGAAGCACGGCGTTAAAGAGCCATTTTTTGGTGTAAAGGTGGAACACCTGAAAACAATACAGAAAAAAGTGAAGAACGACTACCAGTTGGCGAAAGACCTGTTTGCTACTGGTAATGCCGATGCCATGTATTTAGCAGGCCTGATTACAGACGATGACAAAATGACCAAGGCCGACCTGCAAACCTGGGTGCAGCACGCGGTATCGCAAAACATAAGCGAATATACCGTACCCTGGGTGGCCGCCGGCAGCCGCTTTGGCTACGAACTGGCATTGGAGTGGATAGATGCACCGGAAGAGCATATTGCCGCAGCCGGATGGTGTACTTTGGGTAACATTGCGGCCTTAAAGCCCGACAGCGCATTGGATATACCCGCCTTTAAAGCCCTGTTGGCTAATGTGGCTGAGACAATAAACGCCGCCCCTAACCGTGTAAAACAAACGATGAATGGCTTTATTATTGCCGCCGGGGCATATATAGTGGCCTTAACTGAAGAGGCTATTGCCGCCGCGAACAATATTGGCACCGTGGAAGTGGATATGAACGGCACGGCCTGCAAAGTACCCTCGGCCGTTGAATACATCAACAAAATAAAAGCGCGGGGCAGCTTAGGTAAAAAGAAGAAAACAGTGAAGTGCTAAAGTGCTGCAAACAGCCGAGCTGACTTAGGATGATTGATGGCTCGAAACGAGTTAAAACGGGGGTTAACTTAATGCTTCCAAAGCATCTGCCCTGTCTTTGGCCAATTGTTGTTTCAGGGCATCCAGCCCATTAAACTTTACTTCGCCACGCAGGTATTTTTTTAGGTATACCCGCAGTGTTTTGCCATATATGTCTTGGTTAAAGTCAAATATATTCACTTCAATCACCCTGTTTTTCCCATCAATGGTCGGCCTAACGCCAATGTTCATCATCCCAGCCCCCCGTCCCCTAAAGGCGGGCAAAAGCAACGGATCTTTATCATCCGCTTGGGAAACTGGAAACTGGAAACCGGAAACTGAAAAATCCACCTCCACCGCATACACCCCATTGCCTGGCACAAGCTTTTCTGCATCCTCAATATGCAGGTTGGCGGTGGGGTAGCCAATGGTGCGGCCCAATTGGTTGCCTTGCACCACCGTGCCTTCAAAAAAATAACTGTGGCCCAGGTAATTGTTCGCGGTTGCAACATCCCCGGCAAACAGTGCCTCCCTAATGCGGGTTGAGCTGATGATGATGTCGTTCAGCAACTTTTCGTTAATCTCCTTTACCGCAAAGCCCAGCTTGTTGCCAAACGCTTCCAGCAAATGGTAGTCGCCACTGCGGCCCTTGCCAAAACGGTGGTCGTACCCTATAATAATGGTGTGTGGGTTAAATTTGGCCACTAAAAAATCGGTAATGTATTCTTCGGCGGTTTGGTTGGCAAAGGTTTCGGTAAAAGGTACCACTACCAAGTGGTGGATGCCTTTCGCTTCCAGCAGGGCAATTTTTTCGGCCAGTGTGGTTAATATAGCCACGTTGGTTTGGCCTTCGCGCACCACTTTACGTGGGTGTGGGTGAAAAGTAATGATTACTGTTTCGCCGTTCACCAAGGCGGCCTCTTTTTTCAATTGCGCAATTATTTGTTGGTGGCCTGCATGCACGCCATCAAAAGTACCTATAGTAACAACTGCATTGCTAAAGCGGGGCAATAACCCAATATCACGGTGAACCTGCATACAAGGCGCAAATATACCCCCATCCCCTAAAGGGGGAAAAGAAATTTGCGGAAGCGTAGGCAAAGCAAACCTTATTTTTGCACAAAATAACTATACAATTAAAAACCACCCCGCTGCGGCGGGCTTAGGCCATGAGTTTATATTCACAACGCGGGGTTTCGGCACAAAAAGAGGAAGTACATGCGGCCATCCAAAAACTTGACCAAGGCCTTTACCAGCACGCTTTTTGCAAAATGTACCCCGATTTTATTGGGGGCAACAGCGATTTTGTAAACATTATGCATGCCGATGGCGCCGGCACCAAGAGTATTTTGGCTTACTTGTATTGGAAAGAAACCGGCGACATAAGCGTATGGAAGGGCATTGCCCAAGATGCGGTGGCCATGAACCTTGACGACCTGCTTTGCGTGGGGGTGTACGACAACCTGCTGTTCTCCTCCACCATTGACCGTAACAAAAGCGTTATACCTGGCGACGTGCTTGAACAGGTAATTAATGGCACGCAAGCCTTTTTTGACGAGCTGAAAACCTACGGGGTAAATATACAATACCTGGGCGGCGAAACGGCCGATGTGGGCGACGTGGTACGCACCATAGCCGTTAACGGAACTATGATGGCCCGTTGGCCTAAAAACAAGTTGGTTACAAACGATAAAATAAGGCCGGGCAATGTTATTGTAGGCTTTGCAAGCAGTGGTGTTGCTGCGTACGAAAACGCCTACAACAGCGGCATAGGCAGCAATGGGTTAACCAGTGCCAGGCACGATATTCTGGCCAAGCATTATGCCAAAAACCACCCCGAAACCTTTGAGCCAAGTTTAAATAACGAGGTGGTGTATATAGGCAAACATTTAATGACCGATGCGGTTAGCCCCGACAGGCTAACCGGCAGTAAAACGCCGTCGGGGGATCGTGATTCACGATTGACGATTGACGATGCACGTATTAACATCGGCCAGCTTCTCCTCAGCCCAACCAGAACCTATGCGCCTTTGATGCGGGTTTTGCTGGAGAATTATTTTGACAAAATTGACGGTGTTATACATTGCAGCGGCGGCGGCCAAACCAAATGCATGAAATACCTGCCGCAGCCATTAAAAATAATAAAAGACAACCTGTTTGAGGCTCCTGAAATTTTTAAACTAATACAGCAAAGCTCTGGCAGCGATAACAGGGAGATGTACCAGGTGTTTAACATGGGCCACCGTTTGGAGATATTTACTGACGAAACCACTGCCATAAAGATGATTGCAGATGCCAAGCACCTACACATCGAGGCCCAAATTGTTGGCCGCACGGAAGGCAGCGATAAAAAGGAATTGCATTTGAAGGTTAGGGATGAATGGATTGTGTATTAATGGGTGCCTTAAAGGTGCTTTAAGGCACCCTCAAAGCCATATATCCCAATAAAACGACAGGCTGTTAGAAGGCTGGCAGATAGGCACTGCGTGATAAAGTTGCCCAAAATGATGTTTATATTTGCCCTATGAAAATAGTGTTAGCCCAGCAGAATTATCACATAGGCAATTTTGACAGCAACCTGCAAAAAATAATTGCCGGGATAGCCGAGGCGAAGAGGCAAGGGGCAGACCTTGTGGTGTTTAGCGAAATGTGCATAAGCGGCTACCCCGCCCGCGATTTTGTGGAGTTTAACGATTTTATTAATAAATGCTACCAAGGCATTGATGTTATAAAAGAGCATGCCGATACCATTGGCGTACTGGTTGGCTCACCCGCACGAAACAATACGGCAAAAGGTAAAGGCTTGTTTAATGCGGCCTTTTTTTTATACGATAAACAAATTAAAGCCGAGATACACAAAACACTGCTGCCTACCTACGACGTGTTTGACGAGTACCGTTATTTTGAGCCTGCCTATGGCTGGGATGTTGTTACGTTTAAAGGCAAGCGCCTGGCCATTACCATTTGCGAGGATATATGGAATATTGACGACAACCCGCTGTACCGCATTTGCCCAATGGACATGCTGATGGAACAGAAGCCCGATGTGATGGTAAACCTTAGCGCATCGCCTTTTGATTACATGCACGATGAAGACCGCAAAGGGGTGGTTAAAGCCAATGTGCTTAAGTACAAGCTGCCTATGTTTTACTGCAATGCCGTTGGCAGCCAAACGGAAATTGTGTTTGACGGCTCATCGCTGATATTTGACGCCCAAGGCAATTTGTGCAAGCAACTACCCATGTTTGAAGAAGCGGTTGACGGTGCCGTGCTGAATGATGACGGCACATTGGATGCCCCTGTAATAGAACCCGCCGGCAGGCAAAAGCCATCGTACTGGAACCCCGCAGTGTTAAACGAAACACTTAACATACAGCAGGTTTACCAAGCGTTGATAATGGGCATAAGGGATTATTTTACTAAAATGGGCTTTACAAAAGCCATTTTGGGTTCCTCGGGCGGCATTGATTCTGCGGTAACTTTGGCACTGGCCAGCGATGCGTTGGGTAAGGATAATGTACGGGCGGTGTTGATGCCCTCGCCATACTCTACCGAACATTCAGTGGATGATGCCGTGCAACTAAGCAAAAACCTTGGCAACCCTTACGACATTGTACGTATTAACGATGTGTACCAAACATTCCTAACCACTTTGCAACCAGTATTTAACGGCCTGCCTTTTTCGTTGGCCGAAGAAAACATGCAAAGCCGCACAAGGGGCAACCTGCTAATGGCCATTGCCAACAAATTTGGCTATATACTGCTTAACACCTCTAACAAAAGCGAGCTAGCCACCGGGTACGGCACCTTGTATGGAGACATGGCTGGCGGCTTGGGTGTACTGGGCGATTGTTACAAACTACAGGTATACGCGTTGGCTAATTATATAAACCGCAATGGTGAAATAATACCCCAAAATATTTTAGACAAAGCACCTAGTGCCGAACTGCGACCCGACCAAAAAGATATTGACAGCCTGCCTGAATACAATATTTTAGACAAGATATTGTACCTGTATATTGAACGGCGTTTAGGGCCCGCAGAAATAAAAGCCCAGGGCTACGACCATGCCTTGGTTGACCGCATTTTAAAAATGGTTAATACCAACGAGTACAAACGCAACCAATTTTGCCCCATTATACGCATATCGCCCAAAGCCTTTGGTATTGGCCGCAGGGTTCCGATAGTGGGCAAGTATTTGGGATAGTTTTCTTACACCATGCAAAATAAAGGGGCTGTATATATAAACTATGTTATATGTACACACTCTATATTATTGGCAGGTGTACAATAATGCGGTAGGCTAAATGTATATAAACAATAACCCCCTGTAAAAGTACAGGGGGCCATTCGTTTTTTTGAACCTCTATTTGCCGAAAAAATCAATTAATCAAAGCTGCAACGGTAATTATAACTTGGTTACCACTACGTTGTCAACAGTTTTAATAGTAGCATCTACCACAAATGATTGCTCAAGACTTTTGTTAGCAGAAGTAATTTTAAAGTTGTAGCTAGAGATGTCGTCGCTTTTTACCAGTTTAAACTTCTTAGCGAAATTTTTGTCGCTGAAATCTTTTGTAAACAATACATCGCCATTTTTGGTGGTGATGGTGATGGTAAATTTGTCAGCAGCCGCGTTATCCAGTGCTACATCAAAAAACAAAGCATTGTCTGTGCTGCCTGTAAACTTTACAGAAGCTTGTGCAGTGGTGCTGTTTGTTGATATATGGCTGGTGGTTTTGGCAAATGATGGCACCACAACTAATACGGTGGCTGAAAATAATACTGCGGCTAAAACTTTTTTAACGGTGTTTGCAATGGATGTGTTGTTCATAACTGTGTTTTTTGTTTTACTAATAAATGATTGTTTATAAAGCTCTTATTGCTCGGCCCGAGTATCTTTTTTGGGGCTAACGGTAATTATAATTTTGTTACTACTACGTTGTCAACGGTTTTAATGGAAGCGTTAACGCTGAATGTTTGCTCAAGGCTTTTGTTGCTCGACGTAATAGTAAAGTTGTAGCTGGAAATATCATCGCTTTTTACCAACTTGAATTTCTTATCGAAATTTTTGTCGCTGTAATCCTTGGTAAAAAGTACGTCGCCGTCTTTGGTGGTAATGGTGATGACAAACTTGTCAGCACTTGGGTTTGCCAGGGTTACATCAAATAACAAAGCATTATCAGTGCTGCCTGCAAACTTTACAGCAGCTTGCGCAGTGGCGTTGTTTGTTGATATGGGGCTGGCGGTTTTGGCAAATGATGGTACCACAACTAATACGGTGGCTGAAAACAATACTACGGCTAAAACTTTTTTAGCGGTGTTTACAATGGATGTGTTGTTCATAACTGTGTTTTTTGTACGAATAATGCTGTTTGTTAAAGATGGTTTTTCAAATATAATTTTACGCTGTCAGGGGCTACTATAATTTTGTTACTACTACGTTGTCAACAGTTTTTGTTGATGCGGCAACGCTAAAAAACTGTTCAAGGTTTTTGTTGTTTGCCGTAATAGTAAAGTTGTAGCTGGCGATGTCATCGCTTTTTACCAGTTTAAACTTCTTTGCAAAACTCTTGTCATTAAACTCCTTGGCAAATAATACATCACCCTCTTTTGTTGTAATGGTGATGGTAAATTTTTCTGCAGTGGGGTTGTCAAGCAAAACATCAAACAGCAACGCATTGTCTGTTGATGTGCCGGCAAACTTTACAGATGCTTGTGTTGTGCTGCTTAATATTTCAATATGGCGGGAAGCTTTGGCAAAAGAAGGAATTGCAAATAAAACGGCACCGGAAACCAACAATGCGGCTAAGGTTTTTTTGCTTGCTGTTGCAATAGATGTTTTGTTCATAACACTTGTTTTTAGTTTTACTAACTTGATTGTTTACAAAATATTTAATCGCAGGCAAATACAAACGCGTAGCTAACAATCGTGTAGGCAAAACAATGTTGTGTTATGGAAAAGCAATTTCGTTGGGGAAGCAATCTGGTGTACCGGTTAAGCAGGATCTGCTTTTAAAGCTTTGGTACAGTGTGTACCTTGTAATTGTTATGCAAATATATACCCAAATATTTAAAAGGTAACCTGCCTTTAGCAAAACTTTATGTAACATACATTTGTTAGGTTTATGTATAGTATTGATTGTTATAGTGTTATGTTGTAGGTGATAAAATAATTAATTGTATATTTTACACTATTTCGCGTAATTTTTACACATAGTTAACAAACATTGCACGGTTTTGAAACCAGGTGCAGGTTATAAAACTTAGGATAAAAAAGCCCCTGGCAATAGGGGCTTTTTCACAAATTAGTTATTAAGCAGTGATAGCATTTTTACTGCATTTTCGTTGCCGGGGCTAAGTGCAAGCACTTTTTCGTAGTTTAATTTTGCTGCGGCTTTGTTGCCAAGGTTATAAAATGCTTCACCTAGGCTGTCGTAAGTGCCGGCATAGTCAGGAAAAAGCAGCGTGTTGAGTTTAAAAATATTTAGCGCTTCAATATCATTATGTTGTGCAAGTAAAACATACCCGTACGCATTAAACTCGCCCATGTGCTTACAAATAGGTATTAATTGGTTGGCTGTCAGGCGCAACAGCCTATCATCCATAGGCAATCTTCTTTGATGTACGTTTTTTTGCCACCATGCAATGCCAGGGTAGTTTGGCGTATATGCGCGGTGCAACAATATGGCCAACAGATCTTTTTCCAACGATATTTTTGGTGTCTCAATAATTCTGCCCATCTCTCCGTGGTGGTTGTATATAATTATAGTGGGCACATGGTGTATGTTTTTGCCCACCTCTTCATGCTGTGGGCTTTGTTTGTAGTTTTTGGTACTGTTGTCAACAAATATCAAATGTATATTGGCCGTGTCAGTACCCGCGGCACGCAGTATCTTTATCATTCTTGGTACTTCGCGCCTGCTGTCCCCACACCAACTGCCCAAAAATATGTCTGCTACTTTGTTTTTTAGCAGCGGCCTTATACGGTTGAGCGTAAAGGAATCAATGGTATATGCGTCCCATGCCTTATAAAACCACTCTTTATAAGGTGCTGCATCGAGCATGGAAGCTGAGCAATGCCCCGCAAGTATCGTGTTGTTTTGCTCGTTTTGTATCTGCTTATTTACAATAGGTGTTGTTGATGGCATAATATGGCTGGTGCAGGCTGTTGCTGCAATAGATACTATTGCCATCATGAAAATATGTCTCATGATAGTTTCTTATATGCTAGTATAAAAAGGGGTTTACCGGGCATGCGGAATGCCTGGCGTTAAACGGTTAGCAGCTTTGCTGCCTTTGCAAGTGCTTTAAACATTAATACGGTTGCGCGGGTAAGCAGGGTGGGCGAAAAATACTGGCTGCATAAGCAAATTTGTAGCGGCCCTCATTGTATATGGGGTTTAGCATTGCATTTATAGGCAATGCGCAAGTAGTTACATTTTTTTGGGCCAGTAGGTATTTCCAATCTGTTTGTTGTTGCATTTCCTTTTGCTTTTCAGGAAAATTTGCCTGCTGGTCGGCGGGTATGCTATTTAAATTACAATCGCATTGCTGGTAAGCTGCCACCTGCAATGTGCATTTGGCATACAATAACAGCCTTGCCGCATTGGGTGCATACAAAATACAAATTAGCAATATTGCCAGCAGCTTTTTCAGAAGTGGAAATTTGTTGTAATGTAAGCATTGCGGCACGCCAATCAAAAAAATTAAATAGGCTTAGTTGGTTGTATTGCTATGCTAGGTGATAAATAGTTTTCAATTCATTACAAATCCGCTGCAAGGTGGCTGTTACAGGGGTATAACTAAAGGCTGGTAGGTATTTTATCAGCTTGGTATTGTCAAAATAAACCTTTGCTTGTGCGGTTTTGGCCGTTTCGCGGGTTAGTAACGGTCGTTTTCCGGTAAAGGCTGCCTTTAGTGCTTCAATGCGCCAAACCAAGGCTGCCATAAACGGCGTAACCTTTTTATTAGCTGGTTTTTTGCCAAAAAGCTGGGCAATTTCAGTAAAGAGTTCGTGGTAGCCAATATTTGCGGCGCTTACAATAAATCGTTGTCCGGTTATGGGGCTGTTCATAAGCAATTGCATGGCACAGGCCACATCGGCCACGTCTACAAACCCTGTAACTCCGTCGGTATACCAAGGAAACTCCTTATACACATTCTTAAACAATGCGCTGGATCCTCCGCCCCAATCACCGGCACCCAGTATAATACTTGGGTTTACAATTACGCATTGCAGGCCTTCGCCAACGCCGCGCCATACTTCCATTTCCCCTAAATATTTTGTTTTACCGTATTCGCTGTTGCTGGTTTCTTCCGTCCAAACCATTGTTTCATTAATCATTTTGTGTTGGCGTAAGCGGCCCAGCGCGGCCACTGAGCTTACATGCACCAGCTTTTCCACACGCGCAGCCAAACAGGCATTTACCACATTGGCAGTACCTTCCACATTTGTTTTGTGCAATATTTCCTTTTGTTTGGGGTTAAATGAAACCATGCCCGCGCAATGGTACACCTGCCGCACGTTTTCCATTGCCTCGGCTAATAGGCTTGTATCTAAAATATCCCCCTGTATCCATTGTACCTGGTCGGCCCCTTCCATTTCGGGTTTTTCAGACCGATATAAAGCCCTTACCTGGTGGTGCTGTTTTACAAGTTGTGTTATTAAATGGGCACCCAATAAACCCGTACCCCCTGTAACAAAAACCATTCGCTGCTAATTTTATTATTACCTTAACCAAGCGTGGTTGGTTGCTTAACGCTGCCAACTTGCCAATGGCCAATTGTTAAATGTTAATGTATGCCCTTTGGCGCAGAACCTGCTTTTTTGCCAGTAGGCAACAGTTGCAGGCCCCTAAAAATTATTTTACAAACATACAGCCTTAACAAGATACTTACATGTTATCCACCGTTGCCGATAAAAATTACCCGTCAGTTTGAAGGATGCCTATTTTTACAGCATGAGGCAGCTAGAACTATTTGGAATTACGGAAGAAGAACCAAAGCCGGCACCCGCTCAGGAGCCATTGGCCGTTGCCGTTAAACTGCTGCTCCCCGAAGATATTGGGGCGCCGGCTAAACCTGCCATGCCAGCCATTGCCGAAGAAAAGGAGGTAATATTTATACCGCTTAATTTATTTTCTGCACTGGAGCAGGACGACCCTGTGCCCCGGCCCCCAAAAAAAGCCGCCAAAATACCCAGCAAACGGGGCCGAAAATCGTTTAAAGACATAGATGCGGAATTAAACCTGGTGGAAGTACCCGACGATGAGGAACTGTTTAAAAAAATGTATTACCCCATTAGCGAAGTGGCAAAGTGGTTTAACGTAAACACAAGCCTGGTGCGTTTTTGGGAGAATGAGTTTGACATATTAAAACCCCGCAAAAACCGAAAAGGCGACAGGCTGTTTAGGCCCGAAGACATAAAAAACCTACAGGTTATACACTACCTGCTAAGGCAGCGCAAGTTTTCAATTGAAGGGGCCAAAAAATATTTAAAACAAAACAAAAGTAAGGCCGAGGTTAACATACAACTTATACAGTCTTTAACAAGATTTAGATCTTTTCTATTAGAAATGAAAGCTAACTTAGGCGCATGAAACGAACCCTTATTGCTGGTATGCTAACCTTGGGTGCATGGTCGTGCACGGTTAAAAAAATGGCATTGGCCGTACCACCGGTACACGCATTTGAAACCAGCTACGACCGTGGCAAAGTGTTAAAAGGCTTGGTTACGCGGCAGGATATTGAAAGCGATACGGCCTTTACATGGTTTAAACAAAACATGCAATTAGGCACCGCAAATGCCCAAGCCATAGATGCATTTAAGAAAAACGGCGCAAAATTTCAGGTGGTGGTGTTTTTTGGCACTTGGTGCGAGGACTCGCAAAACCTGCTGCCTGTATTTTACCGGCTGGCCGACAAAAGCGGCTACCCCCTTGAAAACATTACCCTTATAGCCGTAGACAGGGCTAAAGCCACGTTAGATAACCTGCACAAGGCTTTTAATATAACCAACGTGCCCACATTTATTGTTATGAGGGATGGCAAAGAGGTGGCCCGGGTAGTGGAATACGGCAAGTACGGGGAAATAGATAAGGAGCTGGGCGAAATTGCCGCCGGTATTCAATAACACCTTTGTTGCCATTGAAATTACTGGCTGGCATTCCAAATTACAAAAGAACTATCGCGGAAACTGATAAGCATTTTTGGTGTACGCGCAAGGCTTACCAAAAATGCTTTTTCTCAAATATATAATACGTAAAAATTTCTGTTATTTCTGTTGGTTGGCAAGCGGGTTAATACCTGCAAAATTACTGTTGCCTGGTGCAGCGGTTGTTTGGGTTTGCAACAACGACATTACTGGCCAATCAAAATGGGCGTTTAATATCCTGGATGCCCTTGTGTACAAATAGTCAGGGCTGTAAATAAAAAAGCAACTGCCATCCTTAATATTGTCAATAATTTCTTCGTGCTCACCAAAAGGCACTGCGGGGCAGCCAAAGCTGCGGCCAATCTTGCCTTCATCGGCCCGGTAGCCGTTTACATAAAAACTACCGTGTAAAACAATGTTTCTTGCCCGTACATGGTCGTTAATACCGGTTTCCATACCGTCAAAATGCATACTGTAACCAGCTCTGCCACGGTACGTTTCTCCAGTTACCATAAACCCAAGGGAACTTTTGTGGGAGTTGTTGCTGTTAGAAAAACTGCTGGCATATTCCTTGCCTGAGTTTTTACCGTGCGAAACATAGGTGTTAAACAATATTTGGCCATTAACCATATCAATCACGTACAAACGCTTGCTGTTGCTAAGCTGGCTGTAATCGCAAATCGTTAAAATATCTGGGCGTTGCAATTTGTTTTGGCTCAACAGGTATTGGTAACCCTTGCAAGCATAGTAAAAAACGTCGTGCTGTAGGCCAAAGGAATCCAAATGCATTTTGTTGTACATGGAATCAACCCAACCCATTACCATGGACGACTCATCAGACGAAAGCAAGGACCGGAATTTTTTGCCATCGGTAAATTTTGCGCGCATTGGGCGCGCGGATATTGATGTAGCCACACACAGGCAAGCAATACACAAAACCATTAATTTTTTCATCAAATATCTTTTATACAGAAGTGATAGATTAATTATACGTATTAGAAAAAGTTTTATTGTGAGTAACAAATATATATTTTTCTTTTTTTAACGAACATATTGCCAGCAAAATTTAAGCCGCTTTGGTGTTTATTTTAGCACATTTTAATAGAACAGTCGGTTGTTAAAATAAAATCTCAGCCTAATAGCAAATAAAAAACCATAATATATTTTAAAACAGTTATTTACATATTAAAAAACAAGCTGAAACAAAAATGGCGAACACATGGATACTGCTTGTTAAAAAATTGTTATGGCGGGCAAAAAGAGGGCTGGCTAAATATGCTGGGCAAGCTTAGCGTTGTTTTTAACCGGCTAATTATTTACAACCAAGGGGGTAGATTATCCAGCATCAATATGTAAATTTTGCCCGCGGGGGAATTCTTATAATTGGGCAGTAAGGGCAAAACCTAGTTAGGGGCAAAAAAAAGCAGGTGGTTGAAACCACCCGCGACACATGAGAAAAATGAGAAAAAGTTTACTATAATAAAGTATACGGTATAAAAGTAAATAGGTTGTAAACCCGTTGCAAAAATAATGCCCGTTACGTTAATAAATTATTTAAATACAATGAACAAAGGATTAAATTATTTGCTGAAAGGTTGAGGTTCACATATGGAGACACTAAAAAAGTATTCAGGCAATGCAATCGTCATCTTTCAACGATGCAATTTATAAATATTTTCAATATACTAACATGTAATCTACATTTTTACGGCAAATGGGTAATTTTTTCGGGGAAATATTAAATAATAATACCCAGAGGCTAACTGCCGTTTTTTTGGGTGTTGAATGTTGGGCAAATAAGTGGATAAGTACCCATAAACTGGGCCTGCCACACAGGCAGCTGCGCAGCTGTTACGTTTAATTGCCAACATTTTAAAAGCCAACCTTAGCCCCCAGCAGGCACTTGGGTAAGCAAAAGCATTTGCGTACATTTTTTTCGCCGTTTATTATCAACAAATGCCTTTTAGCGGTAAAAGGCCAGATGGCTCATTCGTTGTTTGCGGCAACGCGCAAAAAATGTACTCGCCAAAATAATCATTATCAGTTACCCATTACATTTGTTGCATCTCTTGCATTATTTATACGACAACCGCCAAATGAAAATTATTTTACCAGTATGCCTTTTAATATGTGCCGGTGCGCTTGCCCAAAACAAGCACGCTGCCGCCACCACCCCAGCCGGACCCTACGACATAGCACCGGTGGGAATTATTAAAAACCTTACCGACTCAGCCTTGTTGGATGTTGTGCAACGCCAAACCTTCCGCTATTTTTGGCATTACGCCCACCCGGTAAGTGGGTTGGCCCGTGAGCGCGACAATACCGTTAGGGGTGACTATTACTGGGATTATATTAACGAGGCTTATAACGAACCTAATTTTAGCAAAGGCACCTACGGCCCGGAAGCTTGTGCCATTGGCGGCTCGGGCTTTGGGGTGCTGGCAACCATTGTTGCCGTTAACCGTGGTTGGGTTGGCCGAGACACGGCGGTTAAAAGGTTGGTTAAAATGGTTGATTTTTTAAACAAGGCAGACAGCTACCACGGTATTTTTCCGCATTTTATGGATGGGGCTACTGGAAAAACTATTCCTTTTGGCAAACTGGACGATGGTGCAGATATTGTAGAAACATCGTACATGCTGATGGGGCTGCTGTGCGCCAGGGCATATTTTAACAATGAAACCCCAATTGAAAAATACCTGCGCAACCGTATTACCACCGTTTGGGATGCTGCCAACTGGAACTGGCATACCAATGGCGGCAACACCTTGCTATACTGGCATTGGAGCCCGTGGAACAGTTTTGACATGAACTTTCCGGTAAGGGGCTGGAACGAATGCCTGATTACTTTTGTAATGGCAGCCTCCTCCAAATGGCATCCCATTTCGGCAGAGGTGTACAACTATAGCTGGAAGAAAACAGATGTATTCATAAACGGCAAAACCTATTTTGGTATTAAATGCCCTTTGGGCTTTGAGTATGGCGGCCCGTTGTTTTTTTCCCAATATACCTTTCAAGGCCTTAACCCACATGGCTTAAAGGATTCTGCAATTGATTATTGGCAGCAGAACCTAAACCACACCCTTATTAACAGGGCCTGGTGTTTGGCAAACCCGCTGCATTATATAGGCTACGGCGAAAATTGTTGGGGCCTTACCGCAGGCGACAGTTACAAGGGCTATGTAGCCCATTGCCCGCAGGAAGACTCTGGGGTTATACAGCCAACGGCAGCACTATCAGCTTTCCCTTACACCCCGCAATATTCCATGCAGGCCCTTAGGCATTTTTATTACGACCTGGGCGATAAACTATGGGGGCCCTACGGTTTTGCCGACGGCTTTAGCGAAACAAAAAACTGGTACGCCAAAACCCATTTGGCCATAGACCAAGGGCCAATTGTGGTAATGATTGAAAACTACCGCAGCGGGTTGATATGGAATTTGTTTATGAACATACCCGAGATACAAACAGGCCTTGCACGGCTTGGCTTTACCGTTGTTAAATGAGGCAAGCCCTATTTGTCGCTAACCTCCACAATTAGAAACTTAAGGTAATTGGTATTTTCCATCCCCCAAATTATCGGGTGGTCGCTTGCTTGGGCCTTAAAGGTTACCTGCCTTATTTTTTTGCGGGCATCTTTGGCCGCGGCCTCTATGGTTTCTAAAAACAGGCCGGGCGATACAAGGTTGGTACAGCTGCTGGTAACCAAAAAACCGCCGTTCTTTATCAGCTTCATACCGCGCAGGTTTATTTCTTTATAACCGGTAACCGCTTTGTTTATGTTTTCGCGGCTTTTGGTAAACGCTGGTGGGTCAAGCATAACCATATCGTATTGGCGGCCATCCTTTGCCCAACTTTTTAACACATCAAACGCGTTAACGGCCTCAAAACGGCAAATTTTGTCCAGCCCGTTTAATGCGGCATTTTTATTGGCTTGTTCAACCGCGTTTTCCGATATGTCTATGCCCAGCACGCTCTTTGCCCCGTAATGGGCCGCATGTATTTCAAATGTGCCGGTATAAGTAAAAGCACCCAACACGTCAGCACCTTTGGCAATGTGCTCAATGGCGCGGCGGTTGTCCTGCTGGTCTAAAAAATAACCGGTTTTTTGGCCGTTTTTTACATCCACATAAAACTGCAGGCCGTTTTCGCGTATGGTTATGGTAGTATCAAAAGGCTGCGATAAAAAGCCCTTTTGTTGCTGCAGCCCTTCCAGCTCCCGCACGGGTACATCGTTGCGCTCGTAAATGCCCTTGGGGTTAAATATGGTTTCCAAGGCCTTTACAATAGCAGGCTTCCAGGCATCCATCCCTAGCGACAGGGTTTGTAACACAAAATAGTCGTTAAACTTATCTATAATCAACGCGGGCAGGTAGTCGGCCTCCCCAAATACCAGGCGGCAGTTTTCGGTATAGCCTGTTTTTTGGCGGTATTGCCAAGCCTCTTGTATACGGTTTAAAAAAAAGGTGTCGTTAATCTCTTCTTTTTTGCGGGTAAGCAGCCGCACCGTAATTTGGCTTTTGGTGTTTACATACCCTTTACCCGCAAATGACCCGTCTGCGTAAAAAACGTCCGCAATGCCGCCTTCGGTTACTTGGCCGGTTATTTTATCAATTTCGTTGTTAAATATCCATGGGTGGCCGTTGGCAATGCGCAGTGCTATTTTTTTATTCAGGTAAACATTCATCCTGCAAATATACCGTGGCTTGGCAAAGGCATCAAACTGCCAATTTTTCCCATTATCTTGCCTTGGCAAATTTTTTGAGCAATGTAAGGGCTAACTACAAATACTATGGAACAAAAAGAATTTGACAATAAGGGTGAAGAAAATACGGCGGATTTGTCTGATATGGCTTTTAGCACTGACGAAAATGCAGCAGGTACCAGTTTTTTAGAGGGCAATTTGGCCGATGAAGGCGAAATTGAAAAACTGAAGGAAGAAATTGCAGAGCAGAAAGACAAATATCTGCGCTTGCTGGCTGAATTTGACAATTTTAGGCGCCGCACGGCCAAGGAAAACCTTGAGCTAAGACAAACCGCCGCCCGTGATGTGATTACCAGCTTGCTGGATGTGCTTGACGACTGCGAACGTGCCGAGCGGCAAATACAAAAAACCGATGATGCCGCCCAAATACGCGAAGGCGTTACACTGGTTTTTGACAAGCTGCGCAAAACCATGCTGGCCAAAGGGGTTAAGCCCATGGAAAGCATTAACCAGCCGTTTGATGTGGAGAAGCATGAGGCGATTACCGAAATAACCGCCCCCAACGACAAAATGAAAGGCAAAGTGTTGGACGAAGTACAAAAGGGTTACTATCTTAACGATAAATTGATACGTTTTGCCAAAGTGGTAGTAGGCAAGTAAGAATAGCAGTACCCTCGCTTCATCCCCCCTTTAGGGGGTGGAAGGTTAATTATTTAAAATGTAGAACACCCCCGGGGAGGGTGTATAAAATTTTTCCCCTTTTAGGCCTGGTATGAAAAGAGATTATTACGAAATATTAGGCGTAGCCAAATCCGCTTCAGCCGACGAAATTAAGAAGGCCTACCGCAAGGTTGCCATGCAGTTTCACCCAGACCGCAACCCAGGCGACAAGGCCGCCGAGGATAAATTTAAAGAGGCCGCCGAAGCATACGAAGTGCTTAGCGACACAGACAAACGTGCAAAATACGACCGCTTTGGGCACCAGGCATTTGCACCCGGCACCGGCGGCTTTAGCGGCGGCAGTGGTAATATGGATGATATATTCAGCCAGTTTGGTGATATTTTTGGCGATGACGTGTTTGGCAGCTTTTTTGGCGGCAGCGGCGGCAGGCGTGGTGGCGGTGCGGGCAGGGCCCGTGGCGTACGCGGCAGCAACCTGCGTGTTAAAATGAAGCTTACCTACGAGGAAATTGCGAAAGGCGTTACCAAAAACATAAAAGTAAAAAAATACGTAGGCTGTAATACCTGCGGCGGCAGCGGGGCAAAAGATAAGGGCAGCATACAAACCTGCCAAACCTGCGGCGGCAGCGGCCAGGTTAGAAAAGTTACCAACACGTTTTTGGGCCAAATGCAAACCGTAACCACTTGCCCAACCTGCAATGGCGAGGGTACCACGGTAACCGCCAAATGCGGCAACTGTAAAGGCGAAGGCCGGGTATTTGGCGAAGAAACGGTGAGCGTTGATATACCGGCAGGCGTGGGCGAAGGCATGCAGCTAAGCCTTAGCGGCAAAGGCAACATGGGCGAACGGGGCGGTGCGCCGGGCGATTTAATTATATTGGTAGAAGAGGAGCCGCATAAAGAATTGCAGCGCGAAGGGCTTAATGTGGCGTTTGAACTGCACCTCACTTTTTCTGATGTAACGTTTGGTACCACTGTTGAAGTACCCACTATTGACGGCAGGGCCAAAATTAAGGTGCCCCCCGGCACGCAAAGCGGTAAAATATTTAGGTTGAAAGGCAAGGGCTTTCCGGAAGTGAACGGCTACCAAAGGGGCGACCAGTTGATACACGTAAGTGCATGGACCCCGCAGAACCTTACTGATGATGAGAAACTGATGTTGGAGAAGCTGGCCAATAGCCCCAACTTTAAACCACAGCCTACTAAAGGTGATAAAAGCTTTTTTGATAAGGTGAAAGAGGCATTTTCGTAGCCTTTGGCAACACCGTTAAAAAAAGTTAGGCCGGCGAAGGGTAATTTACCTTTCGCCGGTTTTTTTATTAAGTAACTTTTTAATGGCTATTACCAAGCGACATGTATTTTACATAATACCGCGGCTTTTTGTACAGCTGCCGCCTTTTAGTAGTGCTGGCTGTTTGTGTTTTAAAAACTGCGTTATCGGCTAATCTTAGCCAAGGCAGTTTTTTTAATCATAGCCACTATCTCCACCTTTGGGTCTACAATTTCAGCAATCTTGTACTCCAAGCTTGAGCCCATAACTTGTGTAGCCTCAGCATCAGTAAGGTTGTATTTTTCCTGCAACCAACGCAGTAAACCTTTGGTGGCAATTTTAAGGGCAACATCCAACGATGAGTCAGCACCAACGGCCATCAGGTATTCGTTATTTTCCACACGTGGGGCTGCCAATGCTACAGTTGGCTTTTTTATCAGCTGCACGGTAAACGCCACGTTCAGTGAGGTTTCAATCGCATCCCAATTTAGTTCGCCGTCACCTTGGGCAGCGTGTCCGTCGCCTAGGGTAAGCAATGCCCCGTTATGGTAAACTGGTAAGTAAACGCTGGCATGGTCGGTAACGGCGGTAAAATCCATATTGCCGCCAAAAGGCCCAGAGTCTGTGGTGGGGAAGGGCTTGCCTTCCGGTGCAACGCCTACGCAACCAAGGAACGGGTGTATTTTTACGTTGAAGTTTTTTAAGTGTGCCGAGTTCATCCTTGGCGAGGCGATCATTTTTTTTACGTCTAAGTCCCAAATAACAGGGGTTATTTTTGAGAACGGGGCATAATCACTGGCTGGCAATGCCCTTTCATGAAAAAACGCAGACGAGAAAGCCGTTTTTCTGCTGAATGACAACTTAACCAGGTTAACTTTTAAAACATCGCCGGGTTCGGCACCTTCCACATAAAACGGCCCGGTCAGTGGGTTAAGCGCATCTTTTTCGGTTAACTGATGGCCCAAGCTGTCAAAACCGTTACAATCTACGGTAGAGGTGTAAACAGTGTCGCCGGGGCGTATGGTTAACATGGGTGCGTTGGCCGATGAAAATTCGGAGAAATATTTAGTGGGCGTAAACGCAATGGCCGTATGTTTTTGTGCTTGCAGGTTGCTTTGAAGTATAACCAGCGCGATAACGATGTATTTTTTCATCAGCAAATTTTTAATGCAATCTACGCATAAAGCAAATAAGTGCCGAGGCTAAGTATTTGTAACAGTGTTGTTTGCGTTTGGTAAATGGCGGTTTTGCGTTCCACCAAAAAAATGGCCACTTGCCAGCAAATAGCGCTGGGGCATATTTGGCAAACAGCCTGCCACCGACCAAGATTCCCAACCTCTGCTGACCGTTTCCGTTTCCCGCCCTAACTTTACACCATGCATACTGGCGCATTTATACAAAGTACAACGCTGTTGGATGGTTCCATTTTTCAACAGGCCACCATTTATATTACCCAACACGATGCCAGTGGCACAGTGGGGTTTGTGGTAAATAAACCTTTTGGCCGAACGTTGAACCAGTTGGAGGAATTTAAACATTACCCGCCTTTGCCGCTATACGATGGTGGCCCGGTTGACACTGAACACCTGTTTTTTATACACCGCCGACCCGATTTAATCACCAGCGGCACATTGGTGGCTGACAACATTTATGTAGGCGGTAATTTTAAAGAGGTGCTTGCGCACTTAAACAATAAAACCTTGACCACCAAAGATGTAAAATTGTTTATCGGTTATTGCGGCTGGGATGATAATGAATTAGAAAGCGAAATAGCAGAAGGCAGTTGGGTTATGCTTGAAGGTGTGGAGATGTTTAATAATTGATTGACAGCAAATGCCTAATGTTTACTTTTTTGCTTTTGCTTGGTTGGCTAGAAACAGTGCTTATTTGAAGAAATTTACCTATACAAGCGTCTAAAATCCTTTGCCGGGGAGGTAAAACAGCCATGAGCGCTTATTTATTAATGTCTTGGTTACCATTTGGTAGGTACACTGTAAAGCAAGTGCCTTCCTCTAATGTGCTTGTTACATCAATACAGCCCCCTAATGTTTGTACTTGGGCCTTTGTCATATGCAAACCTAGCCCGGTGCCTTCTGCGGCATTGGTAAAACGTTTGTAAAGCCCAAAAACTTCGTTGCCATGTTTTGCAAGGTCAATGCCAATGCCGTTATCGGCTACCTTAAAGCAAACATAGCCGTTTGTTTTTTTAACAGTTACCGTAATTTGTAAGGGGCGGTTTTTGCTGCGGTATTTACAAGCATTACTAATAAGGTTATGCAAAATGCTGTTTAAGTACGATTTTATGGTGTAAACATCCTCTGCGTTTTCGTCTACCTCTATCACAATTGATTTGTCTGGTATCTCCGCCTGACAGGGCAAAAGTTCCATAGCTGTATGGATAGCTTCGGTAACAGAAAGCACTTCAAAATGCTCGGTCGGTGCTTTTTTGCAAGCGAGTATTTGCGTAAGGTCTCTAATTACCGCATCTAGTTTTTGTGCCGATTTTTTGATTGCATCGATAAAAGTTGGCAACAATGTAGCGTCAACCCCTTCGTTATCGTCATTTATCAAATTACAGATACCGAGGATGTTAGACAGTGGTGCCCTTAGGTTATGGGAAACAATGTAATTAAACTGCCTTGCCTCCTCTATTTTATATGTTAACCCTTCAATTAGGGCTATTTTCTCTGCTTCCGATTTTTTCAGGGCAAGTTCGCTTTGTTTTAAGTCTGTAACATTAATGCCATACCCAATAATATTTTCAACACAATTATCACCCTCTACAATAGGGTGGTAAATGCGCAATATGTGTGTTTTTTTACCATCTTGTAAGGTGTGTTCGTCTATCCATGTTACTTCCTTTTTTGTGGTAATAGCTTCTTGCAAATACTCGTTTCTAACATCAGCCAAAGCAACATCATACCCTTTTCGCCCAAAATATTGGTAATCATTTTTACCAATCAGCCAAGCCCTGGTTTCATCATTTTTTATGGCATTGGGGTTTAGGTATTTGTAAATGCCATTTTTATCTACAACACAAATGTCGGCGGGCAAATAGTTTAAAATTTCTTCGTTGGTAGTAAACCTCTGTAGTTGTTGGTTAACCGCCTGTTTTGCTGTTACATCCTTAAAAAAAAATACTATTTCGGTATTTTCTTGGCCAATATTGTGGTGTTGGGCATTGCCCAAACCTATGATAGCACTGCCCGTGTGGCTTTTAAAACGCACAGTGGCTTTTTCTGTTTGCTCGTTGCTGAGTGCGCCGTCAATTAGATACTGAAATTGCCTTAAAGACGAATCTTCTACCACATCCTGCCAATAAAACATACCTGTGGCGGTAAAATTTGTAGCCTGCCTAAATGCCTTGTTTGCAAAACTTACTACCCCTTTTTTTGAGACAATCAAAACAAGATCGTTACAAGCATCCAACATGTTAAAGTAGCGATGCATCCAAATGCTTTCTTCAGAACTTTTTTTCTGGGGGGTATTTTTGGCAACACTTTTTTTACTACTGACCAAGTTTGGGCTTTGCCACATTATGGGCAATTGGCTTAGGGTATTGGGTAGCGTAGCACTACCACTTAAATTGGCTACCCCTACGTTGGGTATATAGCTTGCAACAAACCTTTTTAGAGCAGAAATCATAGTAAGTACGTTTTTCGGTTTATCAATCCGTACAAAAACAAATCGTTTGTTTTTGTACAGGTTCGTTTAAAGGGATGCGGTATCTGCACTAAACCCATAAATGGCAGGTACCTTTTTACCGCCCATGGGCCTTATGTAGGTGGAAAGCTGGCCGCGGTGATGAATAACGTCAAACATAAAAAACCACATCATCTGAAACCTAGGCAGTGCAACAAATGGTGTGGCGTTTATTAAAAGTTGCACTTTTTCTGTTTCCCAAGCCATAGCATTGGCAGCAGCAATTGCGTCAAGCACTTCAGCACATAAATAGTTGAGCTGAATAGCTGCGTCGGCAAAGCTGTCAAATTTTGTGTCCATCGTTTCATCACATACGGTTCCCTGGGTTATGGTTTTCATGTCTACTATATGGGAAAGTATATGGCTCACTAACTCCTCAGCCGACCGGTTAATTGCGTGGGGCCGGTAATGGCGGCTTTCTTCGGGCAACGCCAAAATAACATCCAACAACGGCTTTAATTCACTTTCAAAACAACTTTTAAAAAATGTTAGGTTTGGCAACATAATAGATATTTGTATAGTTGCAAATTTCCTTAGTAATCCAATCCAAAAAGCCCCTTGTTTACGGGTAACAAGTTTTTACTTACGGGAATTACGTTTTTAGCAGCCTAATTATATTGGCAATTTCAACAGTGTAGGTATTCGGAAGATATCTTTTTGAATAAAGCTTTACAAACAAAAACACTGGTAATTAAGCCACAAATAAGCCCACAATACCTTTATGGGGCTTTTTAATAAAAATTGGTTGCTTGGCTAAATCTTTACTTTAGTAGTTACTTCTTAAAAGGCCAGCATATCCATTTATAGGAATTAGCACTTAGGTCGCACTTTAAAATTAGAAGATTTATATTTGCGACATGGATATGTTGGATAAATTCAAAGGCGTGAATTCTATAAATTTTCATAAGCGGTTTACGGATGACGATTCTTGCTTGGAATA
>CAIRZB010000060.1 GCA_903882935.1 uncultured Parafilimonas sp.
AAATATTACAGATTTTGAGCATCTCTATTTTCGAAAAAATGCCCATAAATCAACTGTTTCAGCTCACTCAATTACAATATTTCAAAGAACAGAATCATAACCAATTGAATATGTTCGACTTATGACGCAACGCTAATGACACGTTTTGTATAATCATAAGGGAAATTTTTTTGCTTAAAATAACGACGTCTTTCCGGTCTTACATCAAGTTGGTTGTTATCGCCTGCTCGCACGCCGAATTATTAAAAGAAGTTACAACCATTTTTAAAAGTTTTTTCAAGATATTGGAATAGCCGTTTATGCTGGCAATTTGACAATTGCTAATATTGGTTAAAGATAGTGTTTTTTTTAATATTGAGATGTTTTGTTGCTCGTTTCTCTTTTTTAATTTAATTTTTCCGTGCGGCTTCTATCGGAGTTGGAATCATTTTGTGGAACGGACAGTTGGGTAAAGATTATTTCCGTAACATAGTATTAACATTTTTGATTTTTTTGTCTTTTTATTTTTGACCATGATGTATTGATTTTTGATCAGCACCAACGGTCATGATTTTCTTTTGAACTACTTGTTAATTGTTATCCATTTTTTAAAAATTGGCTTTAATTAAATGTATGTTAATACGTACAGGTGTTTTCGTATGTTCTATAGACTAATTTTTACGGGCATTTGCCAGAAAGGGCTTTTTATGGAAATATATTTATACCTAATCGCTGCAAATTAATTTATTGGGGGTAGGGGAGGAATAGCCCTGTTAACAGGCATTGTAAGCCGTTTTAGAGTCATGGCTTGGTATTGGTTATCAGTAATTTTTTAGCAGAATTTATAGCCGTAGATATATGAGCAGCAATGCTATTTTAGCAGTGCTAGTAATTGATTGCATATTTTATTGGATATGCTTCAAAAGGCTGCCATTTGTTTAGATGATAAAAATTAATTTTTGTATTAGAATCAGTCTTTTTTGTTTTTTATTTAGCGCTTATTTTTGTTTTTGATTTACGCCACCGGCAGGTAAATTTTTATTGCAGGGTGTTATTGAAAAATATCACACAAAATCCGGATTATTTTTAATTTCTGCTTTTAAAAAAGCCCTGTAAAAAACGGGCTTGTTTTTGAGCGGCCATTTAAGATACACAAGTATTGCGATGGCAGTGTATTTGTTGAATATGGTTACTACTGTTGCCGGTTGCTCTTTGCACGCAAATTCTTGAAAAGAAAAAATGCGATTGCAAAGATTATAGCACCAGCCACTGAAATTTTAAAAATTTGCCGGATTGTTCTCCATACGTGTTGGCGTGTACGGGCTTTTTTTACGGAATATATTTCGTTGCCATTGTTTAGCCAGATGCCCAGCTTTTTTTGCCTGGCCTCCAGTTCGCTTTGCTTGTACTCTTCTGCTTTATCAAACCGAAATTTTAAAAAGGCTATCGCATATCCATCCTTAACCATCTGTTTATCAACGTCTACCCCATCTACAAATACATAACGAAGCAGCCTTCCATACTTATCTTTATCGGCCGAGATGTGGTCATTCTCTAGATCTACTGTTTTACCGTTAATAAGTACCATCAAATGTTGCTTAGCTGGTTCGCCATATACAGTTTTCATTTCGGGGGCATTAATGCCAATTACCCTTACGTGTTCGCCAGTTTCAATCACAAACGTGTCCCCATCAATAACCCGAACAACCTTTGCCGGTATGCATAGGGCATACAATGGCACCGCTAGGCATATTGCAAGTAATAAATGTTTCATGTGCCTTTGTATGGCGGCTTTAAAATTGCCGATAATTTTTAAACACCTTTAGCTTGCCACCATGCAGGTTGGGGCACCAAAGGGCTTTATGTTAGTGCTGCATCCTCCAATCACACTTTTTTTAGGCTGTGCCGACTGTAGTTTTGGGCCTCATTTGGTACAGGCAACAATTTTTACAATAACATGCTGAAAATGCTAATGCAGGGCCTGCTCCAAGTCAGCCAAAATATCGGCGATGTTTTCCATCCCAACGCTCATGCGAATTAAGCCGTCTGTTATGCCATATTCAAGCCGCTGTTCCCGTGCAACACCAAAATGGCTCATTGACGCGGGGTGCGATATAAGCGTGTCTACCGTACCCAGGGATACTGCGCGCACGCACATTTGTAAACGGTCAATAAAGCGTTTGCCAGCTTCCAGCCCACCTTTTAATTCAAAGCTCATCATCGCCCCAGGGTGTTTCATTTGCTTAAGGGCGGTGGCATGGTCTGGGTGGTTGGCCAGCCCGGTATAATTAACTTTTGCAATGGCTTGGTTGTTTATAAGGTAGTCTGCCACTGCAACCGCGTTGCTGCAATGCCGGTCCATACGTACCTCTAATGTTTTCATGCCCATTATCAGTAAAAATGCATCAAAGGCATTGCTGTTGCCGCCAAGCAGTTTATACCATTTGTACACCTTGCCATTCATCAAGTCCAAATCTTTGCCCAGCAGTACCCCACCGATGGCAGTGCCATGGCCGTTTAAAAATTTGGTAGTGGAGTGGAAAACGAAGTCAACATCGTATAAGAAAGGCTGTTGCAAATAAGGTGTGGCAAAAGTGTTGTCAACGGTAACTATCAACCCGTGTTGTTTGGCAATTTTGCTAACTGCGGCAATATCCACACATTGTATGGTGGGGTTGGCCGGTGTTTCAATGTGCACCAGTTTTATGGTGGGGTTTTTCTGTATGGTGTCCTCCACAATATTTAAATCCCTCAAATCGGCAATAACCGTGTTAATGCCGCTTTGGCCCAGTACTTTGTGTAACAGCTCGTGTGTGCCGCCGTATAAGGAAAAGTGGGAGAGTACCGTGTCGCCGGCCGAAAGGTTTGCAAAAAACATCGTTGTCATGGCAGCCTGACCGCTGGCATGCAAAAATGCCTTTAGCTGTAAGGGTTTTCCGTTTGCATCTTTAATATTAAAGGCCTCCAGTGCTGCAATGGTTTCCTCTGCAACGGTAAAGGTGGGGTTACCCCAGCGGGTGTAAATGTAGCCATCTTCTTGGCCGGCAAAACGCCGCATGCCCTGCTCTGCATTGTCAAAGGTAAAAGTGGACGTTGCATAAATAGGCGGCAGGTGCGATGATTCGCCAAATTGCTTGTCTGCCGCATGCAAAGCCACAGAACTGAGGCCGGTTAAATTAAAACGCTCGCCCATATTTTCGGAGTTATTTGGCCAAACATAGCTCAAACGTGGCAAGGCGGTTTTTTAGCCAATGCCCGTTTTAGCTATGTTGGTTTATGTAGTAATGAACGCCTACGGTATAAGCCAGTGTGCCAAAGTAAACCACCCAATTTGGCACACTGGTCTTAATACTTAATTGGTAATGGATGCTTTACTGTGCTTGTAATTATTTACAGCATGTGTTTACCGTCCACCATAAAATTTTTGTCGTCCGCATAGCATACAGCAAAGCTGAACCCTTTTTGTATGCAATAGCCGCCATACTGCCCCTGCTTATTTATGGCAATAAAACCTACCTGCGTGTCTTTTAAATTAGGGTCGCCTTTCTTATTGCGTATAATTTTTTCAACAGCTTTTTTGCAGGCTTCTTCTGGGTGCAGCCCTTGGGCCATATATTGCACCACCAAATGGCTGCCGCAAATTTTTATAACCTCCTCGCCCAGGCCGGTGGCCGTGGCAGCGCCAATTTCATTGTCTACATAAAGGCCGGCGCCAATAATAGGGCTGTCGCCAACGCGCCCGCGCAGCTTAAACGCCATTCCGCTTGTGGTACAGCTGCCGCTGAGGTTACCATTTGCGTCAATGGCAACCATGCCAATGGTATCGTGGTTCCAATCGCCGTTCGGCAGCCTCAAAGGGGCAAAAGCCGTGCCTTTGGTGTTTTCAATATTCACGGCCGGCTTGTATTCTGATTTCTTCAGCCATTCCTCGTACGTTTTTTTTGCATCGTCTGATAGCTTGCCATCCTCCAGCTTAATGCCCTGTTCCACAGCAAATTGCTGGGCCCCAGCACCCACCAACATAACATGCGGGGTTCTTTCCATCACCATGCGCGCAACTTGTATGGGGTGCTTTACCCTTTCTAAAAAAGCCACGCTGCCACAGTTGCCGTGCTCATCCATAATGCTTGCGTCTAGGGTTACAAAGCCATCTCTATCGGGGTTAGCCGCCAAGCCTACGCAGCAGTTGTTTTCATTTTCAGTAACCATAACCCCTTGTTCAACTGCATCCAATGCCCGGCCGCCCTTGCCAAGCACGTTCCATGCACCCTTGTTGGCGGCGATGCCAGTATCCCAAGTGGATATTACCAGGGGCTTGCGACCTGCGGCCTGTTTTTTGCCGCTGGCAAATGTTTTGCCCGTAAAAAAAGTACCCAAGCCTAATGTGCCTAATTGAAGTAACTGCCTGCGTGGTATGCTCATGTGTTTTGTTTTTGGTAACAGTTCTGAGCCATAAAAATAGTTTCTTTGTGCATACGTATGTACAAAATTTAATATTTGGATATTTAATATTGAATTTTCAATAATTTCTGAAAATTTAATTAGCTTTGCGTAATAAATTTACAAACTATGAGAGTAGTAATAGCGGGTGGTGGGTTTGCCGGGCTGCAACTGGCCAAGCGCCTTAAAAACCAAGACGGCATAGAGGTTTTGCTGATAGACCATAATAATTACCACCAGTTTCAACCATTGTTTTACCAGGTTGCCACCGGTGGGCTTGATGCCAGCAACATATCTTTTCCGCTGCGCAAGGTTTTTCAGGGTACCCGCAACATAGCCATCCGGCTAACAGAAATAAAGGAGATTAAAACTGCGGAAAACACCATTGTAACAGATATTGAGGATTTCACTTACGATGTTTTGGTTATTGCCACCGGAGCAGACACCAATTTTTTCAACAACGCCAACCTACAGGAGAAAGCGTTGCCCATGAAATCAACCTCAGAAGCGTTGCGCATAAGGCACCACTTGATACAAAATTTGGAAGAGGCGTTGGAGCTGAAGGACAAAGCTGCCATTGAACGTAAGTTAAATGTGGTAATTGCCGGTGGGGGGCCTACCGGTGTTGAGTTAAGCGGCGCCATTGCTGAAATGCGCAATAATATTTTGCCTAAGGACTACCCAGAGATTGATTTTTCGCTGATGAATATTTTTTTAGTGGAGGGAAGCCCGCGAACATTAGCATCTATGAGTGCCAAAAGCAGCGAGCAAAGCCGGCGGTATTTAGAGAAGCTGGGCGTTAAGGTGATGACAGAAATGCATGTGAAGGATTATGACGGTGATGATGTTTTGCTACAAAACGGGCAAACCATACCCAGCAAAACAGTGATATGGGCTGCCGGTATTAAAGGCAATGTACCCAAAGGCATAGCACCAGAACTGGTGGTAAGGGGCAACAGAATTAGGGTAAACAGGTTGAACCAAGTAAAAGGATTTGCCAATATATATGCCATTGGCGACGTGGCCTATATGGAAACGCCAAAATACCCAACCGGCCACCCGCAGGTGGCCAACGTGGCTATTAACCAGGCAAAAAACCTTGCGGTAAACCTAATACGCCAAGTAACCGGTAACAAACATTACCAACATGAGTTTGAATACCACGACAAAGGCAGCTTGGCAACCGTAGGCAAAAACTTGGCCGTGGCAGATATTGCCACACCCAAAATACATTTGGGCGGTGCTTTGGCATGGTTTGTTTGGATGGTGCTGCATTTGTTGTTGATACTGGGGGTTAAAAACAGGTTGCAGATATTTATTAATTGGGTGTATAAGTATTTCACGTCTGACCAAAGCCTTCGTTTGCTTTTTAAAGAGTTTTATAAACACCCAGAAAATAAAGCATAACAACACCAATAAGTGCCATGGCAGCAAATGTTACAATGCCGCGTATTTATTATGGGCTAATAATTGCCACCGGTATTTACGCGCTGCTGCCGTTTATTATTATTGCCCAATACAATTACCCGAGTGCGGATGATTTTGCCGGTGCCGTTCGCGATACGCAGCATGGCTTTGGGTTTGTACTAAGGGATACTTATTTGCATTGGTCTGGACGTTATTTTGCAACGGCCGTTTCAAGGGTAAATCCTTTACTGTACCATTCATTCACGGCTTATAAATGGTACGCTGTAGCATTGCTGTTTGCATTTACGGCTGCTTTAGTTGTATTGGTAAGGGCTATTACAGCAGTTTATTTTTCTTGGTGGCAAACCGGGGCACTCTGCAGTATACTGTTCGTGTTGTACTTGGCAGTTTTGCCCAGCGCGGCAGAGGGTTTCTATTGGTTTTCCGGATCGTACATATACCAAACGGCCAATGTGTTTTTTATGTTGTTGTTGGCGTTGTTGGTTAAAATACAAAGCATACAACGCCGCGCAGTAAAACTGTTTTTTACAGCTATGGCTTGCTTGCTGGCCATTTGCATTATAGGCAGCAACGAAATATCAATGGTCATCACCTGTTCGGTAGTTTTTGCTTTTGCCTATACCAAATACCGAAGTAATAAAACCCATCAGGGGCTGTTAACGGCACTCTCGTTGGTGTGCGTTTGTGCCGCTTGCACATCGGTATTGGCACCGGGTAATTTAGAAAGGATGAACACTGTGCAGGAGTACTCAAAGTCGCCTGCTTGGGCCATTAAAGGGGCCGCGGCAGCAACTTTACTGTACGCCGTGCAATGGGCTTTACCTTTAATGGCTGCCACAGTTTTGTATGTGCCGTTATTTGGCCAACAGCTTGCACAAGCTATGGGGGCAAGGGGCGTAATCCTACCGGTAAAATTTAAACATTCGGTGGTTGTTACGCTGGTAATTTTTCTTTTGCTGCAGTTTTTTGCCGTATGGGCAGCAGGTGGAAGCAACCTTGGCAGAATTGAAAATGTTGCATACCTATTTTTTTTGTTGGGTTGGTTTTTTAACCTACAGTTATTTATTAACCAACACGCCAAAAATAGCCTTGCACGATCGTTTTTTTCAAAGCCCATGTTGGGCTTGGTTATGCTGCTTTTTGTAGTTTGTGTGTTGGATATAAACAACAATATTTCCACTGCGTATATCGACCTGCTTGCAGGCAAGGCACAGCGATACAGCCGCGAACAGCTGGCAAGGGCCCAAGCCGCAAGGCAATGCGTAAAGGATACTTGTTACCTTCCGCCGCTTACAACACTGCCCAAAACCATTTTTTTTACCGATATTAAAAGCAAACCAGACTCCATTGACTTTTGGATGAACAAAGCCTATTCGGCTTACTTAGGCACACCATTTGTTATTGTATCTGGTAACCTGCCGCCGGTAAAGCCCAATATTGAAACGTTGAAGGATATGGGCAAAGAGATGCGTAAAGATATTTTTGAAGGTAAAAAATAGCCGCTTGCCTATCATTAGCACCTAACTCTGGCCATTTGTAAAAGGCTTTGCGAGTTTTTTCCGAAATAGTATTTCTTTAACAAAACGCCTTATAACAAAATACGTTGTGCAGCGTCAGATAAAGGGAACCATTCTTTTAACCTTATTATTTAAACATTTATGAAAAGAAGTTTACTGTTTTTGCCAGTTGCCATAGTTTTTATATTAACCGGTTGTACCAAAACACAGGTTATAATACCAAACATAACGGTTATAACAACCGTTAACCCCGCAGACTGGAAGTATGATAATAGCACTAAAACATATTATGCAAACATTGCGATGCCTGAAATAACCAGCCAGGTGAATGCCACAGACGCCATTGTAGTATCTGTAAGTTTCGGCAACGACTTGTATGAGTTAATACCAGATATTTACAACGGGTATTCGTTTTATGTTTCGCACCAATCCGGCACGCTTACCATAGAGGCCGAAAACCAGTTTGCAACCACAACCCCACCTGGTACGCCCATGTTGGTTAAAATAGTTATTATACCCTCAAACTAACATTAATTTACTTGGGACGGCCCGTTGTTACTTTTATTGGCATTCTGGCTGTCCCTGGTATTTTTTTGCACGGCTATGGCGCCAAACAAAGCCAACAAAAAGGCAAACGCGTAAAAACCTTTTTCACTGGGCAATATGGTAGCGTTCCAAAGGCCTACTGCGAGTAACACAAGGCACAAAACAGTGGAAAACCAACTGATGCCGTAAAAAATATCCGTAACGGGTACACCTTCCAGCCGGTCGCGCACACATTTTTGCACAGCAACTGCTGAGAATAAACCGTACATAAGCACCGTAAAATAATATCCTTTTTCATTTAGCTGCATTTGGGCGTGCCACAGGCCTATTAAATAGCCTGTCATGCCGGTAACCAATGCCGTCCAAGAGGCACCAATAAATGCGTTTGATGGTTTCTGGGTCATAATTACTTGTTTTTTAAAACGTTAAGGTAAACACGAAGAAAAACGGTGTAAAACCGTTGGGTGATTTTTAAATAGTTTTTGTTGCTGATGAAATGCAATGGAAAGATAATGACCTTTTGCTGAAAAATATATAAACCATTGTTAAACAACAACAAATGATCGGTGCCAAGCAATGTAGGTGGGTGTGATGTATTAATCTGTGGCAACTGCCTTAGGTTGCCTGTTTCATTGGCAAAACCACTGAAAATGTACTGCCTTCGCCCAGCTTGCTTTTAATAGTGAGTTGGCCATTATTTTTTTGTAAAAACTCACGAACAATCATTAAACCAAGCCCTGTGCCTTTCTCCTTTTCAGTGCCTGGCGTACTGGTAATTTTTGCTTGTTCATTTTGCAGCGCTTCAAGGGTTTTGGGGTTTATGCCTGTACCCTCATCTGTTACGCTAACTGTTATGTGGTTACCGCTGGTGCTGGCGCTTAAATAAATATTGCCCCCCTTGTTTGAAAATTTAATTGCATTGGATAGCAGGTTTCTAAAAACAGCTTTTAAATGGTTTGCATAAACATATGCTGCAATAGTTGCATCAATGCCGTTGTGCAGGGTTAATCTTTTTTCCTTCAATGCATGCTGAAAAAGTGGGCTCATTTCAACAAACAAGCTGTTAATATTTACATCAGGTTCTGGTAGCACACTGCCGTACATTTGGATTTGCGACCATTCCAGCACATCCTCCAAGGAGGTAGCTAATACTTGCACTTGTGCTTGCAAGCTGGCCGAAATTTGGCCAAACTGTTCTTTGGTTAGTTCGTTTTCGTCTAGCAGTTGCAATGACGCACCAAGGTTGCGAACGGGCGAATTAAAATCGTGCGAGAGAATGGAAAGCATGCGTTGCTTAGTATCGTTGCTTTGCTGCAATTCTTCGTTTAGCGCGGCAAGATTTTTTCTATAATTTAATTGCCGGTTTTTAAAATACTCCAGCATGCTTATAAACACAAAAAGAATGCAAGCAACAATTAAACAATGTCTGTATGGCGGCAGTGGTTGAATAATTGCAGGACTGTTTTGAAGCCATATTGAAATAATTAAAAGTACAGCCTGTAACAGTATAATCACCGAACGCGGCGTGTTTTTATCGATAGCCATAACAGTAAATGCCATAAGACTCATTAGTGCATATTGTAAACTGTTGTGGAATAGTATGGCGTTGAAGAAAACATAGAACGACATTATAACCACCAAAATGTATAAGGTTGTATTATAATGTTTAATGCGCTTTATTAAAAAAATTGGTATAATAAAGCAAAGCAATACAACATTTGAAATCATTAGCGTTGCGTCATAAGTCGAACATATTCAATTGGTTATGATTCTGTTCTTTGAAATATTGTAATTGAGTGAGCTGAAACAGTTGATTTATGGGCATTTTTTCGAAAATAGAGATGCTCAAAATCTGTAATATTTCG
>CAIRZB010000061.1 GCA_903882935.1 uncultured Parafilimonas sp.
AATCAAATACAAAACGAGTTTTGGAATATTGCCAACAATAAATTTCAACTGGATACATGATAACCAAGATAAGCATTACCAATTTTAAGGCAATACAACACTGTTTAAACCTACCATTACAGCCTTTTACCGCTTTTATCGGCAACAATGGCAGCGGCAAAAGCAGTGTGATGGAGGCGTTGCGCACAATTTACCTTTCGCTGACCGAGAATATTGAAGAGGCTTTTGGTATTTGGGGCGGCCTTGACAAGCTGAGGAACTATCATGCCCTGCAGGATAGCCCTACTATTTCGCAATTTGGCTTTAAACAAAAACACCAGCCTATTGTAGTTTGGCTGCAAGCCAAACTTAACGACAATACTTATGAATACCAAGTTAGTTTTAACCTAAGCCTTGACGATGATTATTACGTGGTAGAAAACGAGGAGTTGCATTGCAACGGACAGTTACTTTTTGCAACCAATGCCATTGACAACAATGGCAATTCGTTTTGTCAGGTTTACATAACATCAACGGGGGTAACGGAATTTAAACATAGGAGCAACACCCTTCTCCTTGCCTTAAAAGACGGCAACCCTTACCCGCTTAACGAAAATGTGTCTGCATTTAGGGAGCATGTAAGCAACTGGCAGTTTCTTTACCTCAATGCGCACGATATGGGAAAGCCCGTATTGCAAAGCCGCCTTACAAGAGATATACGCCTGGATTACGACGGCAGGAACATTGCAGAATATATTCTTTGGATAAGGGGGCAAGGGCCGGAGTATCTTGAGAGCCTTGTACAAAAAATGATTTTCGTGCTTCCATATATAAAACAGGTACAGCCCAACATACAGGAAACATTTAACCGCGAAGTAGAATTGCTGGTGCATGAAACCCATGACAAGAGTAAACCCATACCCGGCTGGTTGCTTTCATCCGGTACCTTGCGAATATTGGCTTTATTGGCGATGTTTGACACACCCAAAAAACCTTCCGTATTGTTTGTTGATGAAATTGAGAACGGGCTTGACCCGAGGACAATCGGCTTATTGCTCAATGAGATACGAAATGAAACAATGGCGGGTACTATGCAAGTAGTGGTTACAACACATTCACCGTACCTATTAGACATGCTGCCTGTTGAAAGCATTATCGTAACCGAAAAAAAGGTTGATTTGTGCAAATACCATATCCCGGCAACAGAAAAAAGACTAAAAATCTGGATTGAGAAGTTCACACCAGGCAAGTTATTCACCACAGGTAAATTCAGCAGATAGTTATGAAAGTAGGCTTTGTATTTGAATGCCAGGACCAGGGGCCCGATGAGCTGGTTTATACAAAAGTTGCGAAGGATTTATGCAAACGTTTTGAGATACTGCCGGAAAATATTTCGCCGTTAGGCAACAAGCACGCGGTTATTAACGAGAGTGCAGGAGATGTTGACGCTATGTTTGCAAACGGTTGCAGTTACGTGTTTATTGTTTGGGACCGGATGCCCAAATGGAAGCAAGGAACCGGCCGATGCGGAGATGATAAACATGCATTATCCGCCAAGCTAACCGCTTACGGCATCAACTTGAACAAAGTAATAATGTGTTGCATTGACGAAATGCTCGAAAGCTGGTTGATAGCGGACGGGAGGGGAGTAACAAATTATTTCAAAAAACTGAACCACCTGAACCCTGATTTCCCCGACCATAAGAAAAAATCACAACAGTCTGCTCCGAAAGAAAGATTATCTGTTTACAATGGCAGATACAATGAATATAAAGACAACTTGGGAATACTTGCCGGGCTAAACGGCGATTACAGCAGGGCAGCACAATGGAACACCTCATTTGGAGAGTTTGTTGCGGCTATTGAAACTATTTGCCCTTAAAAAAGACATTATTTGCTTTAGTAACTACTAAAAGGTTTACCGGTCCACGATTGCCGTAATTTCGAGTTAGGGGCCAAGCCAACGCTTGGTTTTGTTACCTATGGCAACCAGGTACACGCCGCCGAAGGCGACAGAATAGCCCTTCGGAACTGGAAGTTCCTAAAGAGCGATATGCTGTAGGTATGCCGCCCTTAAGGGCTTGGGGAAAATACGGATTATTTTTTCGATGGGCTTTACCCATCGCTGACAGATGGCCGCCCCTACAGGGCTTCGCTCCTCCGCTCTCCGCTCCCTAGGCACTTCCATTTCCGGGGCTATATTCTGTTGCGTTGGGCAACGGGTTAAAAGCCGCCGAAGGCGACAGAATAGCGCTTCGGAACTGGAAGTTCCGGAAGAGCGATATGCTTTAGGTATGCCGCCCTTAAAGGGCTTGGGGAAAATACGGATTATTTTTTCGATGGGCTGCATCCCGCTTGAGCGGGACTGACAGATGGCCGCCCTTTCAGGGCTTCGCTCCTCCGCTCTCCGCTCCCTAGGAACTTCCAGTTCCGGGGCCACGCCTTGGCGTGGTTCTGTTGCCTTGGGCAACGGGTTACACGCCGCCAAAGGCGACAAAATAGCGCTTCGGAACTGGAAGTTCCGATAGAGCGATACGATTATGCCTCCGCTTTGGGGCTAAATGTGTTGCCATGACATTAAGGCCTGAAGGGGCGATATCTGCCAGTCCCGCTAAGGTAGGATGCTGCCCATGGGATAAACGGCATTCCCATATTCTAATGGAGGCCTGAAAGGGCCGACACACAATAACGATGAATTACGGCCATCGAACATAGGCCATTGCTCCCCATTGTTACAACCGTTGAACCGAGCGTGGCAAGTAAAGCCCTATGGCTAGGCTATAGCTGGTAACCCCAAAAAGAAACATCCATCGCAGGTGGCTTGCTCCGTTAAACATTTACTAAACAAAGCCCGTAATTATATAATAACCAATGTTTTGTGAACCGAATATGTCTGCAAGTGCATCAATGCAGGTCAACGTCAAAATGGCCGTTTGTGATGGTGGCTTTTATAATGGTGGTGGTATCGCTGTAAAAAGCCAGGCCGGTAAAGCTGCCTTGCGCGTTGCCGGTGGTGAGTTTGGTAATGGTAACGCTGGGCTGGTTGGCGTTGCCGGTCAGCAGGCTGTCGTACCGGGCCAGCTTGGCAGGGGTGTACAGCAACGTAAGGGTGGTGCCCGCGCTGCTGTCAGTTTGGTAGGTGTCGGCGGTGATGGGTTTGGCCGAGACTATTTCAAACCCCAGCTGGGCCGACTCGAAGCCGCCTTTTGTAGAATCGCCAAACGCCCCTTGGAAACCCACTACCGACAGGCGGTAGGTACCCGTGCTGCTGTCTTTTATGCCCAGCACATTGGTGTTAAACGTGTCGCGGCTATTGTTAACGGTGGCATACAACACGCCATAACTGGGGGTAATGCCCTTGGTGCAAGCATACAGTACAATAACACTACAAACGGCCAGTACAACTATTTTTTTCATGCGCAATGGTATGGTGTTGTCATTTACGCGCCAAGGTAGGCATTTATTGTGTAGAAGTTTATAGTCGCGCCAAGACGCTAAGGCGCAAAGCGTAAAAAGAAAATTACTGCTGCTTCCACAGGATAGCAAGTTTCGCCCCGGCTGTTCTTAGCGGCTTTGCGCCTTTGCGCGAAACCCAACCTGCCGAAGGCAGCCCCCATGAATATTGCGCCTTTGCGCAAAACCGGTCGTGTACAAACCCAAAATATGCGAACTTTACCCCGTGAAACTTACAGCTGAACAAACGGCCATTATACAAAGCACCGGCAATATTACCATTAACGCCGTGGCAGGCAGCGGCAAAACCACCACGCTGGTGGCCTATGCGGCGGCCCGCCCCGGCAGCAGGATACTCTATTTGGCCTTTAACCGCAGCGTAAAGCTGGAGGCCGAGAAAAAATTTGCTGAAAAAGGGCTGGCCAACGTGCAGGTGGAAACGGCACATTCCCTTGCCTACAAATACATCGTACGCGGCAGCCGCTACACCGTAAAGCCGGAGGGGGGCTACAAAACGCAGGAGGTTGCTGCCATACTGGGCTTAAACGCGGCCAGTCAAAAACACCAGGAGTATGTGCTGGCCAACCATATAAACAAATACGTTACGTATTTCTGCAACAGCAGCAAAGCCAAGGTGCAGGAACTGGATTATGCCGAGGTGGTTGCGGGTGTGCAGGCGCAGCAGTTTGTGGCCAATTTTAGTGGCGATATACTGGGTGGCACGCGCCAGTTGCTGGCCAAGATGGATGCAGCAGATATTGCGGTTACGCATGATTTTTACCTAAAAAAATTCCAGCAACTGAAGCCTCAACTGCCCTACGACTTTATATTGTTCGATGAGGGGCAGGATGCAAGCGAGGCCATGCTGGATGTGTTTTTGCACCAGCATAGCACCAAGGTTATTGTGGGCGACACCCACCAACAAATTTACGGCTGGCGGTATGCCGTTAACAGTCTTAATAAGGCTGCGTACCCGGCGTACAACCTCAGCAGCAGCTTTAGGTTTGATAATGAGATTGCATCGCTTGCGTCGCGGGTGTTGCAATGGAAAAACCATTTTAGTGCACAGCCGCCAGTGGTAATAAACGGCTACGGCAACGGTACTGCCATAGTCACCCGGGCCGTAGTGGCACGCACCAACGCCAGCCTGCTGGTAAAAGCCATTGAGCTGCTGATTGAAAAGCAACAAGTGCAGAAAGTATATTTTGAGGGCCGCTTTGAAACCTACACCTACGCCGACGAGGGGGCCAGTATTTACGACGTGCTGAACCTTTACCTGGGCAACCGTGCTTATATAAAAGACCCTTTGGTGGCTGCCATGGCCGATATGGCCGAGCTGGAAGAATACATTGAAAAAACCGAGGATAACCAGCTGGGCTTGATAGCCGATGTGGTAAAAAAATATGGTGAAAAACTGCCCGCCTACATAAAAAAAATTAAGGAAAGCCATTTGGCGAACGATGGCAAGACATCGGCCGACATGATATTTTCCACTGTGCACCGCTGCAAAGGGATGGAGTACGACGAAGTGACCCTGACCAACGATTTTACTACCGAGGAGAAGGTGAAGAAACAGGCGGCAGAGGGCGGTGGCAACCCGCTGGCCATGCAAAAGCTGGCCGAGGAAATAAACCTGCTGTACGTGGCGGTTACCCGCACCAAAAACATACTGAACATTCCGGCGGAGCTGCTGCCCGCGTCCAAAATAAATGCGATAGCCGCCGTAGCGGAGGAGGTGGGAGAGGAGCCGCCGCCCAAACGGAAGTTTAATGCGCTGGACGATATTAAAAACGTAAAAAGCAATGCCCGTGCCCCATGGACGGAAGAAGACGATGCGTTGCTGGTGGATTTGTTCTGCAAACGCCTACCTTTCAGGCAAATAGCCCGTCAGCTGGGCCGCAGCGTGGGCATGGTTGCCGAGCGGGTCGAAGCATTGGAGTTAAGGGATTTGTATAATATTTATTAAACACCACTATGGTGGGTTATTGGGTTAATAGGACATTAGGTTATGGGGTTGATAAGTAATTGATTATAAACAGAAAATTTAGTCACATTTAAAAAATTACTGTAAACAGGCCTCGAAGAAACAAAGCCTGTTTACGGTACCCCCTTTAGGGGGCGGAGGGGGTATGGCAAGAATACTTTGTGTAGATTATGGCGGCAAACGCACCGGGCTGGCAGTTACCGACCCGTTTAAGATTATCGCCACCGCGCTAACCACGGTGGAGACAAAAGTACTGTTCGACTACTTGAAGCAATATTTGAAGGCGGAGGAAGTGGAACTGGTGCTGATAGGCGAACCCAAAAACTGGGACGAAAGCGATACCCATGCCACCCCGCTGGTAAAAGCGTTTGTAAAGCGGATGCAGAAGGAATTCCCGACCCTGCGGCTAAAAATGGTGGATGAGCGGTACACCTCCAAACTGGCATCGCAAGCGATGGTGCAGATGGGCATGAAGAAAAAAGACCGGCAAAAAAAAGGCAATATAGACCAGATTGCCGCCGCCATAATGCTGCAGGAGTACTTGCAAAACTTGTAGCCGCCGTGCGTTGCCCCGCAATTGGTTGCGCCGTTGCCAAAAATTCTTCGCATATTTGCAGTTTTATGTAGTACCGCCCCGGCGGAAGAAGGAGTGTTTATATGATATTACCGATAGTGGCTTATGGTGCGCCCGTGTTGCGCAAGATTGCGAAAGACATTACGCCCGATTACCCAAACCTGCAAAAGCTGGTGGCCGACATGTGGGAAACCATGTATGCCAGCAACGGCGTTGGCCTGGCGGCACCACAAATTAACAAAGACATCCGCCTGTTTGTAGTAGACAGCACCCAGATATTTGCCAACCAAGACGAGGAAGACAAAGGCAAATACCCCGACGAACCCGGCGTAAAAAAAGTGTTTATCAACGCCGTTATTGATGAATTTGACGGAGAGGACTGGCCCTACAACGAGGGCTGCCTGAGCATACCCAAGATACGCGAAGACGTGTTTAGGCCCGAGGAAGTTACCATTACCTACGTGGATGAAAACTTTGCCGAGCATACCGAAACCTTTACCGGCATCACCGCCAGGGTGATACAGCATGAATACGACCATATTGAAGGCAAGCTTTTTATTGACCATATAAAACCGTTCAGGCGAAAATTGCTGCAGGGCAAACTTTCCGATATTAGCAAGGGCAAGGTTAACGTGGATTATAAAATGACTTTCGCCAAATGACCAAGCGGTTGTTAATCTGTTGGTGCCTTGCACTGGCTGCGGTTAGCGCACCCGCACAGGACACCACCGTAACCGTTGACCACCAAAAATTTTCCCTGCCCCCGGTATTTGTGCGCAGCAACTTGGATTATGCCAGCATACTGCGCCGTATAAAAAACGATACTACTTTTTATAAAGCCTTCCGCACGTTGCGTGTTATTGAATACACCTCGTACAACGCCATACGCATACCCGCCAAAAACGGTACTGTAAAAGCTACCTACAACAGCAAAACAAGGCAGCACCGCAACAATGGCTGCCGTACCACCGAGGTGCTGGCGCAGCAAACCACCGGCGATTTTTTTGATGCCAAAGGCCATTACAACTACACCACCGGCGACATGTATGCAGGCCTGTTTTTTACCAAGGGGCAGGTTTGTGGGGAAAATAATATCATATCGGGCCATGTACTCACTACGGATGGCAAAAGCGGCATGGAAAAGCATAAGGAACAGTTGAAGATGTTGTTTTTTAACCCCGGCAAAAAAATACCGGGCATACCCTTTATAGGCAACAAGCTTGACCTATACGACGACGATGCACACATGCTGTACGATTACCGGCTTGATTTTATCGCCTACAACGGTAGTTTTGCCTACGTGTTTACTGTTAAGCCCAAGCCAGACCTAGGTTTTTTTCACCGCAACGACATTGTGATTGACGAAATGACCACGTGGTTTGACTACAAAACGATGGAGGTATTGGCACGCAATTACAAGTTAAGCTATAAAGCAGCCGTATACGATTTTGATGTTGACATGGAGGTGGAGCTTACCCATGCCGACGGCCTACTGGTACCCAAAACCCTGCGCTACAAAGGCAACTACGGCATACTTTTTAAAAAGCGTGAGCGTGGCGAGTTTACAGCCACGTTGTTTGATTTTAAGAGGACCCCATAAATTTTTTAGCCTTGCATACAAAGATGCCACGAAATTTGGCAGACAACGGCTGCCGATAACTTTTATGCCTGCACCTGATAATAATTACATTGAATTGTGTACTTTCACGCCTTAAAACACCTCAATAGCTTACTGATGCAAAAATTCTTACTGCTAGCAACCTGCGTATTTTTTTTGTCTGTGTCCTGCAAAAAAAGTTCATCTACACCAGCTACCACACCTGATGGCATAAGCGCAACCATTGACGGTGCCAGCGTTACGTTTAACACATCTGTTACCGCCAGCGTTAGCGAGGCGGGGGGCATCCATAACCTTACGGTGGTAGGCTTTCATGCAGCCGAGGGTAATTCAGACCTGTTATCTGTTGAAATAGATGGTGACAAAGCCGTTGGTATTGGCACATATGTTTGGCCTTTAACAGCCACTTCAACCCAGATGCCTGTGTTGACCTACAACCAATTCGTCGGAAGCAACGTGTATGTGAATGACGCTTCCGGTGCCCAGCCCGTTACGGTTACGATAACTTCCCTTAGTGCCACCAGTGTTTCGGGCACGTTTAGCGGTACCATCTTGTTAAACTCGGGTTCTTCAACTACCACCAAAAAGCAAATTACCGACGGCAAGTTTACCGCTACTATTCGCTAGCGGTAGGTGCAACTTGGTTGACGGCAAAACGCCTGCTATGTTTGCCAATGGGCCATTATTTTTACCAACCACATACCTACTCGCGGGGTGTTGGTATTGAAGTGCTTTTGTATAGCTGTAAGCATCGGACGGATAGCCATTTGCATTTTTACCCATGCAGGTAATTGGCAATTTTATAAAACCCCTCCCAATATGAAAAAATTATTGCTGCTATTGGTTGTTGTTAATTTTTTGGGGTGCCGAACAGCTTACCTGCCTGATACAAAAGATGTAAAAGAGTTTTTTGCGCAGATGGATAACGGCATTTTAAGCGAAAAAAAATTTCTTTTGATTAATAAAATAACGGGAGATGAAGGGGAGCATAAACACTTTAAAGAATACTATGCTAGGCAAGATACGATTTTGACTGAGCTAGAAATCAAGTCAATCGTAAAGGCAATGGCTGGTTCCCACAAAGGTATTTGGACGAATAAGTATTTTGACAGTGCTAAAATTGTTTCCAAAGCATATATCGACAGTGTTACAAAGCAAAACCAAAACTGGACACCCCCTGCACATTACACATTTTCACTACCCTGGTTTTCAAACGACAATAAATTCGCCGTGTTAAGCTTTGAACATTACTGTGGCCGGCTTTGTGGGGAATGGTCGGTAGGTTTATACAAAAAGGTAAATGGCCGTTGGTTTTTTGTAAAATTTTACGATGTTATTTTTAGCTAGTCGGGGAAATATTACCCGTGCTATCTTAATATCCCCAACGAGCTCACTGTGGTGGCTGCCACCAACTCATCAGCCCTGTCGCTAAAGCTGCGGTAATACACCAGCACGGTGTATTGGTTTTCGGTTTCTGCAAAATTGCCTTCGGTAAGGCTGTTGTCGGTTTTGGGGTCGGTGCTGCCCGCGTCTTTCGTAACGTAGGCAAAGCTATAATACCCTTGTTTTAACACCATTGTTTTTTCGTACACGCCTCGCTCGGGGTTAAAGTCCATACGCGCATTTTCGTCATTCAAATAACTGGTAAACTCCCCAGATAGGTACACGTCCTTGCCTTCATAAGGCTGCCGGTTGTGTGGCGCAAAGGTAAAGTGTACCCTAGCGTAGTCGCCCTGCCACCAAGGGTTGCTTACCTCGGTGGAGGAAATTTGGAAAAAACCGTCCAGGTCATTGTACACCTGTGCGGTAAACCTTGCCCTTTCTGGGTCGGGTTTTAAATATATCTCGGTCAGTTTTTGGCTGGTGTTGGCACTGTCAACACGCTCGCTTAACAGCCGGTAACTTTCTAGGTTAACCCAGCGGTATTCTTTCCCTGCGGGAAAAAGGCAGTCCTGCTCCCCGTTGTATTCATAACTGTTGCCACGCATTATCATGGGCTGCATGCCGGTAATGGCATTGTCCCACCGGTAGTTTTGCAACACCACCACTTTTAGCTGCTGTTGCGGGTTTTGAATGTTAAGCCGTGTAACATCAAGGGTTAGCTGCAATTTTTGGTGGGTCAAAAAATAGTCTTGGTTAAAAGGGCGCTGCACCTGGGCGGCAACGGCAATTGTTTTGTCAACCACCATCAGCCGTTTTGTAAATGCCAGTTTGCTAGTGTCACCGTCAAGGTACACCAGCAACAGGTAGTTGCCGCTCACTTTAGGCATGGCACTGGCTTCGGGCAGCAATGCCTGGTAATGCACATATTTGTTTTTTGCGTTTGATGAGTTGTAGTATTGGCTAAACCTGCCTTGGGTAAACCCTTTTATGTAATCAAAAGGGCTAAGGTCAACCGGCTGCCAATCGGCATCGCAAAGCAGGTAGGTGTAATTGTAGGTCTTAACCCGGCCGTCCATATCATCGAAATGTATTTCTGTTGCGGCACTGGCACCCAGGTTAATAATGGGGTATCCGTACTGGTTGCCGGCCAAACAAAACTTAACGCCGTTAATGTTGTGCATAACTACCTTGTCAGGCTGCTGCGCTATACACGCAAGGGCCATAAAAATAAAGGCAAGCGCAGTGGTTGTGTTTCTGGTAAGCATACAAATTAATAAAGCGGAAAAGTACAAATAAAATCGATAAAACCGTCGTGCCAGCCGATTAACGCTGCTGGGACATTGTACACGATACAGCCCTTGGTTGGCCAATATTGCCTAGTTATTTTTTAACAAAATATATTATTAAAATATCGAATATGTAGTGCCTCTCGATGGATGCTGGTATAATTTTGGCACTGCTAAGCCTGCGTGCCGTAAGCGTGTTGCGGCAAATCAACAGTTTGCCTTACTAATATCAATCCTCGTGGTATCATTCTATAGTTTCTTTGGTTGCCACTGCGATTGCCAAGTTGTAAATATTAACCTATATGATACATGCCATAATGCTGCCCCACAAAAGCAGCCGAAAATCGTTAAAACTGGTACCCGCTGGCAACAATGCAAACCCGATGGCCTCGGATGGAGCCAGAAAGAGACATTTGCAGCAAAAGCTGGCAAAAGCAATTAAGCCCCAGCAATTGGTGGCAGGTATGGCCTTTAGGCTGTTGGGGCTGGATCCAGCGATGGTTTATGGGGACAATGCTGCAATTTTTGCGGCCGAAGAGGGTACCGTTGGCCTGTTTGCCGGGTTGGCTGGCACCGAGCAAACCAATACCATAGCACCTGCAGCCAAATTACTAAGGGCGTTTGTGCAAAACAACGAGGTTGCCCAGCATGGCGTGCTTGGAGGGAATAAGGTAGCGGATTACTTGGGCGATTTAGTGGAAGGTGCCGGTGACGACGCTGATGTGGTGGCTTTTTCAAAAACCTACCACGGTAAGCAAGTTACCGTTCTCTACAACAGGTCCACAAACGAGGCGAAGGAGAAATTTATTCTGCTCGACCCAATTGCAAATAAGGAAGTAAAGAACTTGGATGTTATTTACGGGTACGATACTTGCGGCCACCTGCACATATTTCATGGGTGGCACAATGGCTGCGGCATCGCTTACCTAAAGTTGTATTTAAAACCGATGCACCTCGTGGTGCTAAAAAATTACCCATAAACCATCTTTAAAACACATACTATCTTATTTTAAATACAATGGGCGAAAGGCGTTAAGTAGCTTTCGCCCATTTTTTTGCATTGCCCTTTAACCGACTGGGCTAAATGTTTCCGCTGTTTTTTCGAATGTGTACCTTGCCATCGGTACTTTCATTTTACGCCAACTATACTCTTCCGCATACCTTGGCCGATGGCAATTAAATGTATACATTTGGGCCAAGCAACAGCACCCAATATGCACCAACCCTTTTGTCTTTTTTTGTTTAAACGCTTGGCACCGTTGTTCTGCCTTGTTTTCATGGCCTTTTTTGTTGGTAACGCACAGCCGCAGACGGCCGACGATGAAGGAGCTACCCAAGCATCGTTGTTAAAAAAGCTGGATAAAAAGGCCAAATATGGCGCAGCCGCCATCAAAAAAACGGTAACGTTCACTACTTCAAAAGGGATTTCTGGCGAGCCTGTGGTAACGGCTGTTGAAGATGGGGTTGTGGAGATGGTTTCGTTGGAAAACAACGCGAACGTGGGCTATTTGCTGCCATACAACCAGTTTGCCAAACTTACCGGCTACGATTTTTATATCTGGAACAACAAAAGCTTTAAAAGCCAAAAATACCCCCCTGAAAAAATATCGCTCACCAGCGATGATATTTTTTTAGACGATAACTACGGCCTCTTGTACGGCTTTAAGGCTGCGGAAATGGGGCAACGCTGCCGTTTAAACTACCGGTACCAGTTTGCGGATGCCAAATATTTTACCCGCGAGTTTTTTAACCAAGGCATACCCATTAAGCAGCACAGCATTGCCATAAAGGTACCCAACTGGTTGGAGCTGGAGATATTGGAAGAGAATTTTGGCAGTGAATGGCACATAAAAAAAACGGTTCAGAAGGATAAGGATGAAACCACCTATACCTACACTGCGGAAAATTTGGCCGCCGTTAAACGCGAACCTGCCTCGCTCTCCCGCCCGTATTACCTGCCGCACCTTATTTTTACCGTACGCAGCTATACCGTTAACCAAAAAAAATACAGTGGCTTTAAAACCATTGCCGACATGTATGCCTGGTACCATTTATTGTATAAAAAAGCAGAGAACAAGCCTGATGAACTAAAAACCTTGGTAGACGGCCTTGTGAAGGGCAAAACCACGGACGAGGAAAAAATAAAGGCCATTTATTATTGGGTGCAAGATAACATACGCTACCTGGCGTTTGAGGAAGGATATTCAGGCTTTGTGCCGCAAACCGTGCAACTGGTGTACAAAAACAAATATGGCGATTGCAAAGGCATGGCCAACCTGGTTACGGAGATGCTAAAATTGGCCGGGTACGATGCACATTTTGCCTGGATTGGCACGCGCGACATACCATACACCCGTACCCAAGTACAAAGCATGTGTGTGGATAACCACGCTATTTGCGTGTTGTACTTTAACGGAAAAACCTATTTTGTTGATGGCACGGAGAAATACCAAACTTTTGGCAAAAATGCTTACCGCATAGCAGGCAAGCAGGTACTGGTTGAAAATGGGGAGAGCTTTAAAACGGAAACCGTGCCGCCAACCACGATCGACGAAAACTATGTGTCAACATCAGCAAAGCTGTCGCTGGATGATGATGTGTTAACCGGCCATGTAACATTAACGTTTAACGGTGCATCGCGGGGGCTGTTCCACTATATATACAACAATATACCCACCGATAAAAGGAAACAGTTTACACGCACCTTGGTTGAGCTGGGCAACCCCAACGCCGAGGCCACCCATATTAAAACATCCGACTTTAATAACCGCGACATACCCATCACCATTGAGGGCGATGTAGAAATTGGCAACCATGTTACCCTGGTGGACAATGTATATTACACTGGCATTGATTTTTTTCCGGGTACGTTAACATCATTCATCCCGGATAAAGAAAGGCAAAACCCGATTGATATGGACGAGGTGTATATTGACAAAGCCGACGTAACCCTGCAGCTGCCCGCCAATGCCAAAGCAGAGGCCTTGCCCAAGCCGCTGAATGTGGCCTTTAAAAACGACAGTTTAAGTGCCAATTACACGCTAAAAGGCAACACCATTGTGCTTAGCAAAAAAATGCAACTTGCTTCGCCGGTTATATACCCTGCTGAGTTTGATGCTTGGCGGGATTATATAAACAAAATACGGTTGTTTAACCGCAGCAACGTAAGCATACACGAATAAGTGAGGGCGGCCACCGTAGCAGGCAGCATTACGCATAAACCCCTAACAACAAAAACAATGAGAGTAACCACGTTAGTATTTTTGATAGCTTTTTCCGGCACCACGGCCTTTGCCCAGCAGCATATTACAAAAGGGGCGCTTAGTTTTTTAAACACTGGGCTTAAACTTAACAAGCTGCTGGCCGAAGATGATAAAGATTTTACCTATACGGCCCCGGCAGGCAAATGGGATGATGAAAGTGCCATTATACTCGGCCAAAAAACGAGTTTTGACTTTAATAGAAAAGGCGTAACCGTTGGGCAGCGCATAGGCCGCAATATTTTGGGGGCTATTTTTGCGCCTGTTACACTCGGCTTTTCAATATGGGGTGCCAATTCCAATAACACCACCACAATGTTGATTGAGGAGCGTGAACGCAGGAAGATATTGTTAAAAGATAAGTTTGCGGTTGACCAGTATTCCATCCTGTATTTTAGGCTGTCAGCCCAAGGTGATGCCTTTGCCGCAAGGGTTATTAAAGCAAACGGCGAAATAAAGGCCGTTGACCCGGCCGAGGCCATCACCGTGGATAATATTAATGCGGTGCCGGGCTTGTTTAAAAGCTATACCGACCAAAAGTTCGGTTCGTTTTACCGCCCCGATTATTACAAGATAGCAGTGCCCGACTTGGAGGAAGGGGATATTATTGAATACGAATATGTAAACATGAACCCCAAAAGCTACAGCCACAACCCCAACTATATTGAGTTTGACCCTGTGTATTTTCTCTGTAACCGGTACCTGCCCGTGGTACACCAAGCGATAGAAGTAGTGTCGGAAGACAGGCGTTACCACGTTGGCTATAAAAGCCTGCAGGGTGCGCCCGATTTTGTGCAAACCAACAAAGGCAGTAAAAATTTTTACCGTTGGGAGGATAACAGCCGCGACAAAATAAAAGACACCCGTTATTTGAACGAGTACCTACAATTGCCCAGTGTTAAATTTCAAATGGTATATGCCAGCGGCAGTAACGACCGTTTTGTTTGGTTTAAGACCGATGAGGACATGAAGAAAGACGTTACGCCCGAAGATTTGAGCGAAAAGATTAAAGCGTTTTGGTTTAATTCATCCAAACTGTTGGATGCCAGCAATTATGCGCCGCCGGGCGGCAGCATAGGCGATATGGAAAAAAACCTGCTGAAGCAAATGAAGAAAAGAGGCGTGCTTGAACAGGCAGATGATGAATATGTACGCAAAGCATACTATACCATACGGGCGCAAACGCTGTACCGTTATTGGAGCGACTATGCATTTGCCAAAGTATTTGCCGGCTTGCTGCGTGAGAAAAACATACCCTGCGAAATAGTGGTTACAGCATCCAACCAAAAAACCAACCTTAATAAAATTGCTTTTGCCCAAGAGCTTGCATGGCTGGTAAAATACAAAAAAGACTACTTTAACAACCCATATGACCATTTGAACCCTGGCGAACTGCCCGACGACATAGCCGGTAACAACGCCGTGCTTTTTGCAGGCGACAACCTGGAGGCTAAAACCAGCAGTGTGGTGATACCTGGGGGCGACACCCTGCAAAATAAATACAGCGAACAAATTATGGCAACGCTTGACATGGAGAAAGGCAGCATGGCCATAGACAAAACCGTTGAAGCGAACGGCCAGGTAAAACAAAACGTGATTGACGACGTGCTGGCTCTTACACCTTTTATGCAAACCGACTTTATGAACTACGACGGCAGCGATATGTGGGAGGGGATGGACGCGCGTGCGCAGGACAAGGCCATAACGACATTTAACGACCAGAAAAAGGAATGGAAGGAGCAAAAGCCCATTATGATGAAGGCCATTGCAGAAAGCGGATACGGCAAAAGCATAGAAACCTACACTGATTTTAAACTGTTGCAAGACGGCCGCAGTTTTAAAAAGAAAGCCCTGAAATATGCGGAAACATTTACCCTTGCCGACATGGCCGCCCCTGCGGGGGACGATATTGTTGTGTCTCTCTCGGCCCTTATTGGTGGCCAGCCCAAGCTGAAAAAGGAAGAAAGACTACGCAATTACCCCGTGGATGTAAACTACCCGCGCGAACTGTTGTGGACGGTATCAATGCCAGTGCCTGCAGGCTATACCGTAAAGGGGCTGGTTGGCCTTACGCGCAATGTTGAGAATGAATGCGGCAGTTTTAAAAGCGTGGCACTGCTGAAAGAAAATTATATTGTTGTGAGCGTTAAAAAAACATACCGGCAGCAAAAGTTTGACGTGTCAAAATGGCCGCTGATGGTTAGCATATTGGATGCGGGCTACAAATTTTCGCAGTCAAAAATAATTTTAAAGAAAGGGTAGGGGGCAATGTCATTTGTTTGAGCCCTTGTTTAGGCAACCGGCCGGATTTGCCCCAAGGAAGTCCTATGGAGTGCCGTCACAAATCCCTTGACTTAAATTACATTTGGGTGGGGGCAACCCTTTAAAACGTGTGATATGCAACGCATCATGGGTTTGGCTGTTCCTTATTTATTTCGCCCAACAATGCATCCATAACCCGCAACAAAGCTTGGCGTGTAGCTTCGTCCGTTACCTCGCCTTGGTTGTTTACTTTGGTGCGTATATAGGGTACTAGTAGTGCTGCGCCGCTGGCTACACTTGCCCCCAAGGCTGTAAAAATGTGCAACAAAGCAGTATGCGCTTTTTCGCCACTGCTGGAGGCGGTAATTATTGCTGCCGGTTTTCCATGTAAACTGCCGCTGTAAACTGTCCAGTCCAACGCGTTCTTCAAGCTGCCCGGTACGCCAAAAGCATATTCGGGTGTGCAAACAATAACGCCATCGGCTTGGCTAATGGCATCCCGTAAATGTTTTACGGCCTTATCGGCATCCAATATATCCAAATCTGGGTTAAAATGGGGCAGGCAGTCAATGCCTTCAAATAATGTACACGCCACAACAGCGGGGGCATTGGCCGAAATAAATTGTATAAGTGCGTGGTTGGATGAGTTTGGGCGAAGGCTGCCGCACAAGGCCAATATTCGTATGGTATTCGCTTGCATACTGCAAAGCTATTGCCATAACAAACAAGCCAACATGGTGGCATTGGTTTTTGGAGAAATTTAGGCTTTTGTGCCGGTTGATTGGAACATGCTAAACACCAGGCCGCCCATTACTGCCCCATAAGCCGTCATGCGGTATGGGTTGGATTGTATGGGGCAGGTGCCGCTTACACAGCCAACATACTTCCAATAAAGGAAGCCGCCAACCGCGCCTACCAAAATACCAGCAATAAGTAGTGTTTTGCCTTGTAATAGTTGTTTCATGTTGAATACCTCCAATTGTTGCAAGATACATACATTTCAACTTACCCCAACTCCGCCTGCACCCGTTGGTAATCCTCAGGTATGCCGATATCAATAAAATATGTATCCTGCGCAATGCCAAACATGGGTCTTTTGGCATATAGTGCTTCTAAATAGTCTTTTTCAAATGAAAACTTTTCGGGCAGGCCTTCTTGCAAAAACGCAGCAACGTTTAACACATACAAGCCGCCGTTAATCAATCCCTCTGCGTAAAACATTTTCTCTTTAAAACTTTCAACCCGGCCATTTGGCTGTAATGTTACTACGCCGTAACGGCTGAAATTTTGCATCGGTTTAAGGCTCAGGGTACAATGGGCATGGTGTATTTTGTGAAAGGCCGTTACAGCCAGTAAATCGGCCTTAAACAAAGTATCACCGTTGGTAACGACAACGGTTTCGCTTTCGGCTTTACTACAGGCCAACTGTATGGCACCGCCCGTACCCAATGGTTCCGATTCAATGGAATATATAACATCTACTGCTGGGTATTCCTTACCTATGTAATCAATAATTACTTCGTGCATGTACCCCAGTGACAATATAAATTTATCAACACCCTGCGTTATGAAATATTCCATCACAATACCAATAAAGGGTCTGCCATTCACCGGTGCCATGCATTTGGGCAGGTGTGGCACGGCACTGCGCAGCCGGGTACCCAAGCCACCGGCAAGTATGATGGCAGTTATGCCGCCGCCCCCAATAGAATCCGTTTGGGTTAATGGGGAAAGAATTTCTTGTTGATTTGTGGTCGAATTTTCCATACACTTTTTACTAGAATGGCAATGTATTATTGCTCCCATTTAGCCCAAGAGGACTCCGTTGGAGGGGATGGGGGCAAATATCTTTTCTTCCACCAACTCACAAATAATATGGCCGATGAGTATATGGGTTTCCTGTATGCGCGGTGTTATGGTTGACGGCACGTTGAAAAGAAAATCGCTTAATTCCTTCATTTTGCCGCCGCTGGCACCAGTAAGACCAATGGTGATGATGTTTTTTTCGCGCGCGGTCTCAAACGCTTTCACAATGTTTTTTGAATTGCCGGAGGTACTCAACCCAATAATTACATCCCCCGCAACACCAATACCTTCCAGTAGGCGGGAATAAATGACATCGTAGCTATAGTCATTGGCTACTGCCGATAGGTACGATGTGTTGCAGTGCAACGCTTCCGCTGGCAGTGCCTTTCTGTCTATGTAAAACCTGCCGGAAAATTCGGCCGCCAGGTGCTGTGCATCTGCGGCACTGCCGCCATTGCCGCAAAACAGCACCTTGTTGCCACGGTTAAATGCGTTCGTAATAACATCTACCGCTTCGGCTATCAGCAGTTGAAAGTTATTGTCGTTAAGCACCTGTTGTTTTACCGCAATGGATTCAGCTATAATGTTGTTTATTTTTTGTTGCATCGTTTTTATTTAATGGTCCACGTGGTTAGCCCATGGCTGGTAAACTGGTAGGGTTTTACCTCGCCTCCAAAGGTATTTAATGTTTCAATTACTTTGTAGCGGGTGTTGCCGGGGCAATAAAACGTCATAAAGCCACCGCCGCCCGCACCGCTTATTTTGCCGCCGGTGGCACCTGCTTTTTTTGCCGCCTCATAAATGGTTTCAATATGCCCGTTGGATATGTTGTGGGCCATTTTTCTTTTTTGTTGAAAACCAAAATCAAGTACCTCGCCAAATTCATGCAGGCGGCCTTTCAACAAGGCTTCTTTCATCATTCGCGCCTGCTCCTTCAGTTGGTGCATGGCCTCTATTGATTTTTCGTTTTTATCCAACACGTTTTTTTGCTGCTCCTTAATAATCGTGGCACTTTCCCGGCTGGTGGCAGTAAAATACAGTACCAGGTTATTTTCCAGCTCGCTTAAGTATTCCTGTTTTATGCGCAGGGGGTTTACAATTACCTTGTCGCCCCCGTAAAACTCCATAAAATTTACCCCGCCAAAAGTGGCAGCATATTGGTCTTGTTTGCCACCTGCAAGGCCAAGGTCGTGCCTTTCAATCTCAAAGGCATAATGGGCAATATCGTACTCCCTCAGCGGCAGCTTCAACATTTCGGTAAAAGCCCCCACAATGGCCACCACTAAGGTGGAGGATGTGCCCAGGCCACTGCCAGCAGGTGCATCCACGTAGGTTGAGAGGCGGAAGTTTGTAAGCGGCAGCCCGTAGTCTTTTTGTATGCGGTTGTATACGCCTTTCAACAGGTCCAGTGTGCCGTTTATGGGCAGTTCGCTGCTCCATTCAAAACGTTGCTCTTCCTTTCTGTCAAGGGCCTGCAGAATAATGCCATTCTCTTCTATCGGTTCAATGCTCGCCAATGCGTATTTCGAAATGGTGGTGTTTAATATCGCGCCACCAAACTCATCGCTGTATGGGCTTACGTCTGTGCCTCCACCAGCAAGGCCGATGCGTAAGGGTGCTCTGCTTCGGTAAATCATATATGGGTTATTTTATTCGTGAATCGTGAATCGTGAAACGTGAATCGTCAAACGTGAAACGTGAAACGTCAAACGTGAATCGTGAAACGTCAAACGTGAAACGTCAAACGAGAAACGTGAAAATTCAGGATGCGTTTATTTTTTCTATTTCAATTGTTTAAGGATATTATCTTATAAATGACTTTCCGCAGTTTGGTTTAAGCGTAAAAAAATTGCCGTTTATTGGATTTTTGGAGCGACAAATCCGGGCGAACGCCGCCGGTTGTGTCCCCTCAACCGCAGTATGGGCTTGAGCATATCGTTAGGCCAAACCGTTTTTTACAGCATCAACATAATGCAATGCATTAAAATGTTAAAACATCGTTCTTTCCCTTTACTGCCCTAATGCCTTCACTGTTTGCACCAATACATCCCAGCTGTATTTCTTTTTCTCCTCGCGTAAAAAGGGTAAAAAATATTCCTCGCCTAACTTATACAAATCAATAATGCCCGCCGCTATTGCTGGCGCGTCAGGCTCGCAAACAACACCCACTTTATTGTTTGGCACCAGGCTGGGTAGGCCGCCCACATTGGTTACCAGCATTGGTTTTTCAAAATGGTAGGCGAGGGGCGTAACGCCGCTTTGGGTGGCATTACGGTACGGTTGTATTACAAAATCAGCCGCGCTCAAATAGTATTTTACCTCGCTGTCTTGTATAAAGTCAGTCCGCAAAATAAGCGATGGTGCAATACCGAGTTCGGCAATTAACTCATCATATATCTTTTTGTCCTCATAAAATTCACCAGCCACCAGCAACTGTATATCTGCCAAGGCTGGGTCTGTGTTGGTTTTTAACAGCGCCATTGCTTGCAGCAAAAGGTCAAGCCCCTTGTATTTTCGTATAAAGCCAAAAAACAGGATGATGCGTTTTGTTTCGGGCAGGCCCAGGTGCTTCCTGGCCGAATGTTTTTCAACCTGCTCCCCAAAATTATCGTACAGCGGGTGCGTAATTTGGCGGGCGGGCTTTTGCGTAAACAGCCGTAAGTCTTGCAACACCTTTTCGCTCATGGTTATAAAAGCGTCACAGGCCCCGAGAAAGTATTTGGTAAAAGGCCTGTCGCCGGGCCTTTTTTCATGGGGCAGCACATTGTCGGTTATGGCAATAATTTTTGTGTGCGTATTTTTTTTGGCCCTTCGTAATATGGTGCCCAAGCATGGCCCCATAAAGGGCAGCCAGTAACGCACTACGATAACATCGGGTTGGTATTTTTTTAATTGGTTGCCAACCAGCAACCAATTAATAGGGTTTACTGAGTTGATGCACACCTTTATGTTAATATCAGTAGGCGCAGGCTCGGAGGAATATTGGGTGGTGCCGGGGAACAAAAAGCCGGGGTATTGCAGGGAAAAGGTATAGATAGTTACTTCATCACCTTGCTGCTGGAAGGCTCTTGCCAAACGCTCGTCAAACGACGCCAACCCACCGCGCAAAGGGTGGGCAGGCCCTATGATAACCACTTTTTGCATCAGGCTGTTGTTATAGTTTTTGGGTGATGCCCAGTTTTTTCTCTATCAGGTAATTGTTGCGCTCGGTAGAATTGCGCGCCACCAATTCGGCCAAAAAGCCGGTCAAAAACATTTGCATACCCACTATCATGGCCGTTAACGCCACAAAAAAGGCCGGTTTGTTGGTAATGGCATATTCGGCATCCATAATTTTTTCAATCACTATGTATAAAAACGACCCCAAACCCAACAAGAAAAAGAAGGTGCCGTACAGGCCGAAAAAATGCATGGGCCTTTTGCCAAACTTACTTACAAAGGTGATGGTTGCCAGGTCAAGGAAACCGTTTACAAAACGGTCGAACCCAAACTTGGTAACGCCGTACTTGCGCGGCCTGTGGATGACCACCTTTTCGCCAATTTTTCTAAAGCCTGCCCATTTGGCCAGCACGGGTATGTTACGGTGCATTTCCCCATATACCTCAATGCTTTTTACCACTTTTTTGCGGTACGATTTTAGGCCGCAGTTAAAATCGTGCAGCTTTATGCCCGATACCCTGCGGGCCAGCGCGTTAAACACCTTTGAAGGTATGTTTTTGGTAAGGGCGTTGTCGTAACGCACTTTTTTCCAGCCGCTCACCATATCAAAGCCGTCTTCAATAATCATTTTGCGCAGCTCGGGTATTTCATCGGGGGAGTCCTGCATGTCGGCATCCATGGTAATCACCACCTCGCCCAGAGCGGCTTTGAAACCTTCGTTTAATGCGGCAGACTTACCATAGTTGCGTTGGAACTTGATGCCTTTTAAGCTGTGGTTTTTTTGGGCAATTTCTTCAATCACCTCCCAACTGTTGTCGGTGCTGCCGTCGTCAACCAAAATAACTTCGTAAGTCAGGTTGTTTTCGGTAACCACGCGCACAATCCATTCGCACAGCTCGGGCAGCGATTCGTCTTCGTTGTATAAGGGTATTACTATGGAAAGATCCATCTGGTTATGATTATATTATTACAAATTAGGCAACCGGGTTCTTTTTGGCCAAAACGGCACCGAACAGCGCTGCGAGCAGCCCCATTATCATGGTGCCCATCACAACACCGGCCAGCAGCATAATGGCCACCACCTTGCGGGCTTGCCCCATATTTTCAGCCACCTTTTGTTGGTCAATTTTTCCGTTTTTGGCCGCCTCGGCAAGGCCCAGCTTAACCATTTCATCTAAAGAGCCGGGAAAAAAAACATATATCTCCAATAATGAAAATATAAAATACAGGCAGGTTACCACCGCCGTCATTTTGAGGCCGTGTACCAGCAGTTGCGAAAAATTTACGTTGCCTTGCAATTGTGCGGCATAAGTTAATACGCCCGTGATGGTGCCGATGGCCAGCAGCACTACCTTAACCCAGCCAAACCATTCGGTATGGGAGGTATGCGCAACTTCGCCAACAACTGCATAAGCAATTAATATGGCTGCTAAAACCAAGCCCTTGATGATGTGGCTTGTGGGTGTATTACCGGTTACTTCCATGTTGTTTATTTGTTCAATACCGTTGCGCCCTTTGCCGTAATGCCATGCACTTTGCCTTGCAGGGGTACATTGGTAAAGGCGCTGTTGTGCGATTTGCTTAAAATATTTTCGTTTTGCAAAACAAATGTTTCCTGTGTATTAAAGAATGTTAATTCTGCCGCAGCCCCTTCTTGCACGGTAGGTAGGGGCAGGTTAAAGATGCGCCTGGCATTAAGGCTGAACATATTGGCTAATGCCGTATTGGTTAGGCCCGGCACTGCTGTGTTAACGGCGGCAAAAGCAGTTTGCAGGCCCAGCATGCCGTTTTTGGCGTACTCAAACTCGCAGGTTTTACCGTCCCAGTTTTGGGGTATGTGGTGGCTGGCAATACAGTCAACCCAACCGTTTTTAACGCCTTCGCGCAGCAGCAGCATGTCTTGCCGGGTGCGCAGGGGCGGGTTTACCTTAAGGTTGGTGTCGTAGGTTTGCAAATCCTCGTCGCAAAAAAACAGGTGGTAGGGGGTAACGCTGCAGGTAATGTCAAGCCCTGCCTCTTTCGCGTTTTTAATCAGCTGCAGCCCCTTTGCGGTTGATACGCCTGTTATGTGCAGCCTGCTGCCGGCATAGGCCAGCAGTTCAATATCCCGTTGTATAATCAGCTCTTCCGCGATGGCAGGTATGCCCGGCAGGCCCAACTGGGTTGACACAACACCTTCGTTCATCAGGCCGTGCTGCCCCATGCTTTTATCTTGCGGAAGTTGTATAATTACCCCGTTGAATGCTTTAACATATTGCAGTGCTTTAACCAGCACCCCCGCGCTTTGCACGGGAAATATGCCGTCGGTAAAGGCAATGGCACCGCCTGCATACATGTCGTACATCTCGGCCAGGTCCTTGCCTTCAAGGCCCTTGGTTACGGCACCCAGCGGGTGGATGGTAAGGGGTAGTGCTGTAGATTTATGCACCACATACTCCGCCTGTGGCTTGTTTTGTATGGCGGGGCTGGTATTGGGCAGGGCAAATACCTGCGTGTAACCGCCTGCGGCTGCCGCGGCGGCGCCAGTTTCCAATGTTTCGCGGTATTCAAAGCCGGGGTCGCAAAAATGGCTGAAAATATCCACCCATCCCGGCGAAACCGTAAGGCCTGGCAACACCGTATCAACACCGTGGCTGCTGATGGCATCACTTATTTGGGCAATCACGCCATCAATAACCAACACATCCTTAACCATGCCATGGTATGGCGAATGGGGATCGGCAATGGTAACCTGCTGTAATAAAATATTCATGCGGGTGCAATAAATTTTTGCGCAAGATAGGCCGATTTTTATAAAAAGCCCCCTGCCGCCGCCGCAGGTTGTTAAATTGGCCACAAAGGCTATGTTTTAAAAAAGTATAGCCATTTTATTGCGCAGGCAAATATTTTGAAATTAATGTTTACCCCCTTACATTTGCAGCCCGCTTAAAAAAGGTGGTATTACAGTTCGGGAAGTGGCGCAGCCCGGTAGCGCACTAGCATGGGGTGTTAGGGGTCGCAAGTTCGAATCTTGTCTTCCCGACCAACGACAAGAGCCTTACAGCAATGTAGGGCTTTTGTTATGTAATACAGTACAATAATCGCTTGCCACCGGGTGTTCCTTCACCTTTCCGTCTCCATAAACCACGCCCGATTGGAATCAAAAATTGTATTAAAAGGCACTACCCAATGCAAACAATTGGCAAGACCAAAGCATTTTGTCTTAGAGGCGGCCTAGGAAAACAAACACAGTAAACTGCCGGCATCAGCCATGCTTGCACCAATAACGCTTATCGACAATCCAGTTGCCTTAGCGTATTGGTTAACCCTGCTTGCATACCCATAGCCTGCGCCAGTTGCAAAGCTTCCTCCGCCATTGGTTCGTAAAATAGCACCGCTTGCCAAACGGCGCCGGTAAAATTTTAATTTATACCTTCATTTGGCGTAGACAGCCGATGGCGGTTTGTACGCACCAATTAAAAATGGCTACGGTTGTAAAAACAAAATGAATACCATGAAGAACGCCTGTATAGCGGCGGCCTTGCTGTTAACCAGCATTGCCTGTGTGGCGCAGAAAGCAACATGTACCGTTGTTTTTACGCCGTTAAACGGTAAGCCCCCCGTAACCATTAACGTTACAACGTTTATTAAAAACCTGTACAAGTTTAACGACCCGCATGGTTACTGGGTAATTAACCCACACAACCAGCAGCACCATGTTAACATACAGTCCGACGCGGGCTATGACAACGCTGATGGTATTTTTCTCAACTTCAACTCCTCCGGCAACGACATTAGCTTTTTTGAACACCCGCACCCCAATGATATTGACTCCAACTCGGCCAGTTTTTTCAACAAAAAATTTGTTATTACCCAGCCCATGGAGTACGACGGGGAATGGTTGGGCGGCACCCGTAACCACAATAAGCCGATGCAGGTGCACATAACCACTTTTACCGCGGCGGAGATAGCCTTTACCATAAGCGGTATGGCCGCTTGCGTAACCAAGGCAGGTACCGATAACTTTTATGGCTACGGCACCGTAGCGGGCAGCGGCCATTTTTACCGGGAACCGCAATACGATAAATCTGACGTGTTGCCAGGCTGCGATTGTGACCCCACCATTTATGCAACCACCTACGATGAGGAAAACAATGTACGCACAACCTCGGCCTGCGAAAATGCATTGCGTAAAAGGGTGTTTGACGCCATGCAAAAAACGTTGATGCCGCTGTTTACAAACATGGCCTACCATGGGGGGCAAACAGCAACCCCGCCGGGCCAATTGTATCTGCGTACGACGCCCGGCCATACGGATGTTACCGTACCCCGTACCGAAAGCCCTGTATGTTTCTCAGATTATTACCACAATGGGTTAACCGGCATTAATGCGCACAAAGCCATTTATGTTAATGATGACCAATACGGGGTATGGTTTACCAAGATGCCCGACGATGCCAACACCGGCAGCCAGGGCAACAATTACATGGCCGAACAAATGAAGATAGCAAGCCAAATACAGGCCTTAGGGAAATTATTGGCCGACAAAAAAATAACCATGGAGGAGTGTACCAAACGCATAAAAGCCCTGGGGGAAAGTAAGGAAACGGTGCAGGCAAACAATGACTTTAAATGGATGGATATGAACAGCAACCTTATTATTGAGGTTATTATTAACCCCAACCATACATTGGAATCGCTGGTACATGCGGAACACGGCTCAACCGTAACAGTGACCAATAAGGTGCCGGGTGCGGCTTTTGAAATAACTACCTCCGCTTATAAAGATGGTGACGGTGAATGGAATCCCAACAAGTGCGAGATTTATATAGGCAAATTTACAAAACCCATTTTAGGCAAATCACTTGACGGCCAGCAAGCCGAAATAACCACACCCGTTGTTAAACCCGGGGCAAATAAGCTGGGTATTTACAATGTGGTAGTAAGAATGAAGGGTGGGAAAGACCTTATTGACCAAGCCCTTACAACCATTAACTACAGTGCCATACAGGAATTGATTGCCATGCAGTAAACACCGTAAAAGCCCGTGTATGGGGAAATAACGACCATCAACGTTGGCCAACAACTACCTATACATACAAAACGCCTGTAAAGTTAAATTTACAGGCGTTTTATTTGCAAGTATCTCAAGGGCTTGTCTTCTGTAAATGGCTACATAATACCCAGTTAAAAACACAACTTAATACTACATTCAGTTTATCAACACTGGGCATTACCCAATAACTACTAACCAATAACTTAATGCCCATTATGCTGGCTGCCTACTTCAAAATTTGGTGCCCCATCTTATCCCTTTTTGTTTTAAGGTAGGTTTCGTTGTGGGCATTGGGTTTTATTTCAATGGGCACAATATCGGCTATTTCAATACCGTAACCGCTAAGGCCGGCGCGCTTTTTGGGGTTGTTGCTCATTAGCCGTAGTTTGGTGGCGCCAAGGTAACGCAGCATTTGGGCGCCAACACCGTAATCGCGCTCATCCATGCCAAAGCCTAGGTGCAGGTTGGCCTCCACGGTATCCATGCCTTCTTCCTGCAGTTTATAGGCCCTTAATTTATTCATTAAGCCAATACCCCGGCCCTCTTGGTTCATGTATAAAATAATGCCCTTGCCTTCTTTTTCAACCATCTGCATGGCCTTATGCAACTGGTCTCCACAATCGCAGCGGAAACTGCCTAAAATATCGCCGGTAAAACAGCTGCTGTGCACACGGGTTAATACGGCTTCGCCGGGTTCCCATTCTCCTTTAATAAGGGCTAGGTGCTCGCCATTGGTGCTTTTCTCCCTAAAGGCCACCAGCTTAAAATCACCGTATTTGGTAGGCATGTTCACCCTAACCACTTCTTCAATCAGGGAGTCTGTTTTAAGGCGGTACTCCACCAAATCCTTTATCGATACAATTTTCAAGTCATGCTTGTCGGCAATTTCCCGCAGCTGGGGCAGCCTCGCCATGGTGCCGTCTTCATTCATCACCTCCACCAAAACACCTGCTGGTTCAAACCCTGCCAAGCGGGCAAGGTCAATGGTAGCCTCGGTATGGCCGGTCCTGCGCAATACGCCGCCATTTTTCGCCCTTAAAGGGAAGATGTGGCCGGGCCTGCCAAGGTCGGCGGGCGTTGTATTTGGGTCAATCAATGCCTGCACGGTTTTTGCCCTGTCGTGGGTGCTAATGCCGGTGGTGCACCCATGCCCCAGCAGGTCAATACTAACGGTAAAAGGGGTTGCATGTACAGCGGTGTTATTGTCCACCATCATGGTTAATTGCAATTCTTCGGCCCTTTCCTCGGTAATGGGGGCACAAATCAAGCCCCGCCCAACCTTGCTCATAAAATTTATCACTTCTGGGGTAACATTTCTGGCGGCGGTAATAAAGTCGCCTTCGTTCTCACGGTCTTCATCGTCCACCACAATCACCATTTTGCCCAACCTTATATCTTCAATCGCACTTTCAACCGAATTCAGCATATCATGTATTTGATTGGCAAAATTACGACAAATTAGTTGTTTAGTAGTTTGGTGCAGGTGGCTTTGTCGGCTGGCTGCCGTTTACCGGCGAATCTTTAACGCCGTTTTTTGATTTCATTCGGCCAACATCGTCTAACCGCACACAATACTGCCTGCAATAAAAGGTAAACCTTGCTATCTTCGCCAGCAATAAGCACTGCATTATGAGAAGTAAGTCTTTATTATTAATTGTCTTTATCGTTCAGGTTTCTGTTGTTTTCAGCCAAACCCCACCCACGTATAACAGTGCTGATATTTACTTGCAGCTAAAAAAATTAAATGTGCTGGGCAGCGTGCTGTATATAGCAGCCCACCCCGATGACGAAAATACCCGCTTGCTCGCATATTTGGCCAAGGAAAAACAATTCCGCACCGGTTATTTAAGTTTAACGCGCGGCGACGGCGGCCAAAACTTAATAGGAGATGAGCAAGGGATTGAGCTGGGCCTGATACGCACCCAAGAATTGCTGGCGGCCCGCCGTATTGACGGTGCGGAACAGTTTTTTAGCCGCGCTTACGACTTTGGGTTTAGCAAAAACGCCACCGAGGCGCTTAAAATTTGGGGGCACGACAAAATATTGGCCGATGTGGTGCAGATAATAAGAAAATTTCAGCCAGATGTGATTATTACCCGCTTTCCAGGCGATGCAAGAGCGGGCCACGGGCACCATTGGGCGAGTAACCTTTTGGCCAACGAGGCTTTTAAAGCGGCTGCAGATACAAACAGCACCTTGTTTGGGCAACCTGAAATGCTTGTGCCTAAAGACGCTGGTGCCAACATTTTAAAAGACAGTTTAGTGAAAGAAGGCTTTGAGAGTGCGAGAAGGGATGACATACAAACAATATACGGTACCCCTTGGCAGGCCAAAAGAATATTATGGAACACCTTTAATTTTGGCGGCAACAATACCACCAGCAACGACCAGTTTAAGATGGATGTTGGCAGCTTTAACCCCTTGTTGGGCAAAGGCTATGGTGAAATAGCCAGTGAAAGCCGCAGCCAGCATAAAAGCCAGGGCTTTGGCATACCCCGCCAGCGCGGCCAGGCCATAGAGTTTTTTATAACCACAGGCGGCGATGCGCCAAAGGACAATTTGATGGACGGCATTAACACCAGTTGGACAAGGATTAAGGGTGGTGAAGCCATTGCGCCGATGGTAAACGATATAATTGCACATTACGACTTTGGGCGCCCTGAAAGCTCAGTGGCTGCTTTAACACAGTTATACCAAGCGATAGGCGCATTGCCTTACAGTTACTGGCAGGCAAGAAAGCTGGAAGAGGTGAAGCAATTGATTGTTGCGTGCAGCGGGCTGTTTGCAGAAGCCACCACCAACAGCGAATATATTGTAACAGGGGATAGTATGCGCGTGAGTTTTACCATAAATAAACAAAACGGCCCAGCCATACAATTGGCCAGTATACGGATGAATGGGTTTGACTCCACTTTTAATATTAACCTGCCAAACAACCAAAACATAGGCTTTACCAAAACGTTTGCCGTGCCTGCGGGCTTTGAGTTTACGCAGCCTTACTGGTTGGCAAAGCCTATGGAGGCAGGGAGCTTTAACATTAACGACCCCTCGCAAATAGGCAATGCCCAAACCAACCCCCTAGTAAATGTGGTGTATAACATTACCGTAAACGGGGTGGCGTTGCAAGTGGTTAAGCCGGTGCAAGCCAAATATACTGACCCAGTTAAAGGCGAGCTTTACCAGCCCGTGGTGGTAATACCCCCCGTAATAGTATCGTTTTTGCCACCAGTGGCGTTAACCAATATAAAGCCTGGCAATGCCTTTACCGCTAACCCCGTGATAACGGTTAAATACAAAACCAATTTTACGGCAAAAAATACAAGCGTTACCATTGATATTTTGCAAGGCACCAACACGGTGTTTGTGAAAGACACCCTTGTTGATGCCGAAGCAGGCAAGGAGTTTGAGCAACAGATACCGCTTAAAAAGATTTATTCAAACGATATAGGCACCAACCTGGTTACCGCCGAGGTGCATGTAACCCAAAACGGGCACAGCTATAAATTTACCCACTACCTGCGCAGCATACAGTACGACCACATACCCCACATTAATTATTTTTACCGAAGCAACGTAAAAGTTATTGCCGACGAAATTAAAACCGCCGGTAAAAAAGTAGGCTATATAGCAGGCGCAGGCGATAAGGTGCCGCAGGCGTTGGTACAAATGGGCTTTGAAGTAAAAATGCTGGGGGCCGCCGATGTAACTGATGAAAACCTTAAACAGTTTGATGCGATAGTAACCGGGGTTAGGGCCTACGACGTGAATGCGTTTTTAACCGAGAAATACGATGTGCTGATGCGTTTTGTAAAAAACGGCGGCAACTTGGTTGTGCAGTATAACCGCAGCAACGACATAAGCTCGGGCAAAATAAAAGTGGGCCCTTACCCTTTTAGCATTACCAGCGCCAGGGTAACCGACGAAACGGCCGACGTGCATATGCTGCTGCCCAACCACCCGGCATTGAACTACCCCAATAAAATTACCCCCAAAGATTTTGAAGGCTGGGTGCAGGAGCGTAGCATTTACCACGCGGGCAATGGCGACAGCCATTTTGAGGCACCCCTGGCCATGCACGACCCCAACGAGCAGGAGAGCAGCGGCAGCCTTATTGTGGCAAAATACGGCAAAGGCAATTTTGTGTACACGGGCATTGTGTTTTTTAGGCAATTGCCTGCCGGCGTAAGCGGCGCTTACAGGCTAATGGCCAACCTAATTGGGCTGCCAAAAAATAAATAATGTTTGGCAAAGTGCCGAAAGCATTGAGGCCGAAGGTATTATAAGCAGAAAATAAAAGCGTTGTTACATGGAGAGCAGACGGACGATGAGCATTTGGTTATTATTGATTATTGGGCTGGCCATCGGCTTTGTAATAAAAAATGTGCGTGCGGGGTTGCTGCTCGGGCTTGTAATAGGGTTGTGTACCATAGGCCTGGTGGCAGGTAAAAAGGGCAAGCGCGAGGATTGACATTTGTTTAACAGTTTTGGCCTCAAAACAGCCAACCCATACTGAAAGGTTTTTACCATGCAGCCGTAATAGTGTTAAAACTATATGGCTGCTATGAAACACTTGTTTTTCGTTGCGATTTTATCGCTTGTTTGCGTAAACGGCATTAATGCCCAGTACAACCCCAAAAGCAAAGCCAACCGCTTTGCCGATTTTACTGCCACAGTTGGCAACCAAGAGGGGGCAGCAGCCCTGTCGTACGTGTACAATTGGCGGTTAGGTAAAAACAAGAAACTTGAAATCGGCATCGGTGCAAGGCTAACAAGTTACCTGGGTACCAAAAAGGACTTTATTACTGCGCCAGCCCGTTTGGCAAGGTCAACCTCCGTGCCTTTTTTGGTGGTTTTTGCCGCCCAGGAGGAACAGAACTTTGATACCCTAGTGGTGCAACGGCCGCTCACGTTTTCAGCCAATGCCACGGTAAACCTGGGGTATAATTTTAACAGCCGGTTATACGGCGGCTTTAATATTGATCTTGTCGGCTTTACCGTTGGCCGTACTACCAGCGGCGTGTTTAAGAGCAATGGTACCACCACGACCGAACCGGCTGCCAAGCCATCAGCCTTCAACCTGCTGCTTACGGGCGACAATGACTTGGGCAGCCTCAACTCCGAGTTTTTTTTAAAATACAAGATTTCTTCCCGCGTAGCCTTAAAGGCCGTTTACCAGTTTCTTTTTGTGGAGTACAAAACCACCACCTTATCGCAAACAGCCCCCGACGGAACCTCCGTTAACCGTTTCCGCAATAAATCAAACCAGTTTGGCCTTGGGGTATCCTATGCTTTATAATCAATCAAAATACAACAACATGAAAAATTTTCAATTTGTAACAGTATTGGTAACTATTGTTTTTGCAATGGCATGCCAGAAAAACAGTACAGTGGTACCCGTTAACCCGCCCGAAGTTCAAAACCCACCAAGTGGCTCGGTTGATTCGGTGGGCAAGCTGCTTTATATGGGTACCTTTATGCAAGGTGTTGAGGGCACGGTTGCAGGCAGCGCAGGCATTTATGCAGATTCGCTGGGCCAACGGTTGGTGCTTGACAGTTTTAGTGTTACCCAAGGGCCAGACCTGCACGTTTACCTAGCCAAGGAATTGCCGCCGTTACATTTTATTGATTTGGGTAAGCTAAAGGCAACAGTCGGCAAACAGGTTTACGCCATAACTGGCATGCCAGATTACAAGAGTTATAAATACGCAGTTGTGCATTGCCAACAGTATAACGTGGTTTTTGGCAGTGCGGTTTTAAAATAAAATAACATGAAGAGATGCATAGCTGTTTTACTATCAGTATGTTGCATTAATAGCATTGCAACAGCCCAGCGGCTTGAGATAGTTGATGCGCAATCGGAAGTGCGGTTTAGCATAAAAAATTTTGGCATACCCGTCCAAGGCAGTTTCATCGGGTTAAAGGGGGAGGTTGCATTTTACGAAAATAACCTGGCTGGTTCAAATATAAACGTTTCCGTAAGCACTGCCACGGTAAATACTGGCATTGGCGCGCGTGACGGCCATTTGCGGAAAGAAGACTATTTTGATGTTGGCAAATACCCAATAATAAGTTTCAACTCGGTTGAAATTGTTAGGGGTTCCGTTTTGGGTAGTTATATCGTAAAAGGCACCCTCTCCATTAAAGGTATTGCAAAAACGATCAATATTAATTTTAAAGCCACCAAACAAGGTAGGGGGTACTTGTTTACTGGGGAATTTACTGTAAACCGGCGTGATTTTGGGGTGGGTGGTAGCAGCTTCATTTTATCAGACAATGTTACGGTTAAACTTTCGGTACAAGCTGCAGTGCCAAATTAGCGGCATCGGGGTACGGATGACCCCAAAAGATGGTAGTTAAAGCATTGGCTAAATGGGCAGCCTATATGATGTTTGTGGGAAGCGATGTAAACGCAACAATAAATCCTGAAGATTTTTTCAGTGGTTTTCAATGTGTTTTTATTTATTTGCACCATTACAGGCACCCATTGTTAATAACAATGACAGTTTTACCGTGCATGTTATGTGCAGGCGTAACGGATTACCAATTATGTTTGCAAGAGCCTTTTTAAAAAGGGCGGCCCTATTAAAAATACCAAAATATTACTAGATGCAAGCTGATGAAAAAATACCGCTGTTCAAAAAATGGAGCCACTGGTATGCTTTGGTGGTGGTGGTGCTGGTTGTTTTGATACTTTTCTTTTTTTGGTTCACCAAACGTTTTGCATGAGTACGCCAGACTGGATTGTTTTAATTATTACACTACTGGCTATTGTCGCTTTCGGGTTGTACAAAAGCACCACCTCCAAAAATATGGAGGGGTATTTTCTTAATAACCGAACTACGCCCTGGTACATGGTGCTGTTGGGCATTATGGGCACGCAAGCCAGCGCCATTACTTTTTTGTCGGCACCGGGCCAGGCTTTTACTGATGGTATGCGCTTTGTGCAGTATTATTTTGGCCTCCCCATAGCCATGGTTATTTTGTGCATAACGTTTGTGCCTATTTTCAGCAAGCTAAAAGTTTTTACTGCCTACGAATATTTGGAACAGCGTTTTGATGTTAAAACGCGCACATTCACGTCAGCGCTTTTCCTGCTGTCGCGCGGGCTTTCAACAGGCATAAGTCTGTATGCCCCTTCCATAATATTATCCTCGTTGCTGGGTTGGGATATTTTTTGGGTGAACATCATCATGGGGGGCGCGCTTATTTTGTATACAGTTACCGGAGGGGCAAAAGCAGTGGCACACACACAGCAATTGCAATTTATCATCATTTTTTGCGGCATGTTTGCTACAGCTTATTTCATCATCCACCAATTACCCGCAGGTATAGGTTTTACCGATGCGCTGGCCTTAAGCGGAGCAAGTGGAAAACTTAATGTTATTACCACTGGTTTTAATGCAAAAGGGTTTGACTGGAAAGACAGTTATAATATTTTTAGCGGTTTGATAGGTGGCTTATTTTTAGCGCTTAGTTATTTTGGTACCGACCAAAGCCAAGTGGGGCGCTATATAACCGCAAAAAATATTGCCGCCAGCCGGTTGGGTCTGCTAATGAACGGCCTGGTAAAAGTACCCATGCAGTTTTTAATACTCGTGGTTGGAGCCATGCTGTTTACTTTTTACCAATTTAACAACAGCCCCATTTTTTTTAATCCAACTGTGCCAGCAAAAGTTTTTACAGGTAAGTATGGCGATTCGCTTAATGCAGTCGACTCGGCATATAAACTTTGCCAAAAAAAACAAGCAGCCTACGCAATTAATTACATTAATGCTACCAAAAGCCAAAACGCCCATTCAGTGGCAAGGTATAAGGATAGCATAAAGGCTTTGAACTTACAAATTGGCAGCTATCGCGACAAATACAAAGCGTTACTTGCAAAAGCAGATAAATCCATAAACTTAAAAGACGTCAATTATATTTTTCTGCAATTTGTGATTGGCAACCTTCCTAAAGGCTTGGTGGGCCTGCTGATTGCCATCATTTTCCTGGCCTCCTGGGGTTCCATTGCCGCGGCATTAAACTCATTGGCATCCAGCACTATGATTGATTTTTACTGCCGGTTTAGGCATAAGCACAGCCACCCAAACAAGCTGGACCGCGATGAAGAACGAAAATACCATCTCTCCAAATGGTTTACTTTTTTTTGGGGGGTGTTTTGCATCATCATGGCACAGTTTGCCAACCGGCTGGGTAGCTTGATTGAAGCCGTTAACATACTTGGGTCGCTTTTTTACGGGGTTATGCTCGGTATTTTTTTGGTGGCTTTTTATATAAAGCAAGTAGCAGGCCATGCTATTTTTTGGGCAGCTGTTATAGGCGAGTTGATTGTTATTGCCTTGTTTGTGCTTGACAAAGTTGGCATAATAGGCCTGGGCTTTTTGTGGTTTAACCTTGCCGGTGCAGCGGCCGTAGTAATACTTAGCCTGGTGCTACAGTCGTTTACAAGGCAAAAAGCCAAATTGGTTTAAATGGATGCAATCGGTCATCGGAAATGTTTGACACATTTTCAATAATCTGGCAAAATTAGTATTGTAAAGCAACCTTTTTTCTAATTTCGTTGTTTTCCCCAACATACCCCTCTCATAAACAGCCATACATGTCCACTGCGTCATTTTTACATAATTCGCAAAGAATCTATTTTGCAAAGCTGGATATATTCGGCAAGTATAGTTATGTAAACACCTATTTTGCCACCCAATTCGCCTTTTTACAAATTGACTTGCTGGGTGCCAGCGGTACAGTTGCAGCTCATCCGCGCGATTATGATATTTTTCATGCCGCGTTAGACAAGTGCTTTGAAGAAGCAGGCAGCAGCCGCAACGTAGTGCTTAGGATGTTAAAGGAGGGTGGCGGATGCTTTTTAACTGAATGGGAGTTTTCGCCCAGTTTTAATGCAAACGGCAAACCTGACGGGGTTTGCTGCATGGGCTTTAACACCAATGATGCTTCGCTAAACCAGTTGCGGTTGGAAATGAAGCTACAGTCTTTAAAGATGATTTCAGACAGCTCAAGTGATGGTATTTTGCTGCTTGATAAAAACTATAAAATAGTAGCCCATAACAGGCCTGCTGAAAATTTATCGCTGGAGCTTTACAAAAAGCAATATTTGCCCGGAGATGATTTTAGAAAGTACATAAGGCCCGGTGCCGAGCACCAGTTTTACCGGCAGTTTAACGCAGCCTTGCTGGGCACGGTTAGTGAAGAGGTATTTGAAATGGTTAAGCCCAACGGCAACATTGTAGCCCTTAAAGTACAAATGACGCCTGTTTATGACGACAGCGAGTCGGCCGTTTCGGGCGTGGCCATGATTACTAAAGACGTTACAGTGATCCAAGATTTGAGTAACCGCCTAAATACCATATCAGTCATGCAAAGCCACCAAATAAGGCGGCCTGTTGCCAATATGATGAGCTTGGTAAACCTTATTGACGGTACCAAACTAGACGATCGTGAAAAAGAATACCTACAGTTGCTTAAAACAAGCATTAACCAGTTGGAAGAAGAAATAAGGCAAATTGTAAACACCGCCCGCAAGGGTTAGGCAATATTTACCCATACCTTTACCCGATAAATTACCCATATTGCCATGCAACCACTGCACTACGGTACTGTTACCAACTATATTGGCGGCCAATGGACCAACGCCGCAACCGATGCACGCTACATTAATGTTGAAAGCCCTTTGGACGGCCGGGTTATAGCCCAGCTGGTGATGGGTACCGCCAAAGATTTAGATGCTGCCGTAGCAGCCGCACATGCAGCATTTCAACACTGGGGTAAGGTTCCCGTTAAGGAACGGGTGCAGGTTTTTTTCAGGTATAAATACCTGTTGGAAAAGCACATTGACGGGCTGAGCCGTTTAATACAAACCGAGAACGGTAAAACATACGACGAGGCCAAGGCGGAGATAGAAAAAGCGATTGAACTGACCGAATTTGCCTGCAGCCTTCCGCAACTGGTGCAGGGCGAGGTGATGGAAGTAAGCAGGGGCGTGGAGTGCCGTACGGAGAAAGTACCGCTGGGGGTGGTGGCCTCCATCGTGCCGTTTAATTTTCCCGCCATGGTGCCTAACTGGACGATACCCAATGCACTGGCACTGGGCAACTGCATGATTATAAAACCGTCTGAGACGGTGCCGCTCACCTTGGTGCGTATTGCGGCATTGTTGAAGGAAGCTGGCTTGCCAGACGGCGTGTTTAACATAGTGAACGGCGACCGGGAAATAGTGGAGGCCATTTGCAGCCACCCGGGTATAGAGGCCGTGTCGTTCGTGGGCAGCACCAAAGTAGCCAAGCTGGTGTACCAGCAAAGCACGGCACACCTAAAACGGTGCCTTGCGTTAGGCGGTGCCAAAAACCATTTATTGGTAATGCCCGATGCCAACCCCGCCATGACGGCCGGCAACATAACCGCCAGCATGAGCGGTTGTGCCGGGCAGCGTTGCATGGCAGCATCTGCAATGGTGGCCGTGGGTGAAACTGACCATATAATTGCCCGTTTGGTGGAGGAAGCCAGCAAGATAGTACCCGGCAAAAACCTGGGTGCGGTTATTAGCAGCCAAGCCAAACAGCGCATTGAGGGGTACATAACTGAGGCAGAGCAACAGGGTGCCAAAATATTGTTGGACGGCCGGAATGTTGTTGTGGCTGGCCACGAGGGCGGCTATTATGTTGGCCCAACCGTGGTTGATTTTGTAACGGCTGATATGGCCCTTGCCAAGGAAGAAATATTTGGCCCGGTACTGGCTATTTTGCGCTGCAATACGGTGGATGAGGCCTTGGCCATTGAAAATGCCAGCCCATATGGCAATGCCGCCAGTGTGTTTACCCAAAGCGGTGGTGTGGCCCGGTATGTAGCCGAAAAAGCAAGCGCAGGCATGGTGGGTGTAAATATTGGCGTGCCAGTGCCAAGGGAGCCTTTTAGTTTTGGCGGTTGGAACGACAGCCGCTTTGGCGTGGGCGACATTACCGGCAAAAGTTCCATTGAATTTTGGACGAAGCTAAAAAAGACAACTGTAAAATGGAATCCTGAGGCGGGGGTAAACTGGATGTCGTAATACTTGTGGGTAAGGCACGTAGCACCTAACAAAGCCAGCCTTTGAGACGGCGCAGTTGGGCTGCCTTACAAACACGCTGCTTACTTATTTTTACCTTGCAGCATCGGCACAAACGAAAATTGTTCAAAAGCTTCCTCATCATAAGTGCCGTCTTCCCTTTTGGTGAGGCGTAACATGCGTTGGGCACCGCTTTCATCGTCTAAAGGCAACACCATCAGCCCACCTGGTTTTAGTTGCTCAATAAGCTTTGGGGGTATAAAAGGGGCTGCTGCGGTTATAATTACCTTGTCAAAAGGCTGGTACATTTTAAGGCCTTCAAACCCGTCGCCGTAAAAAAACTTAATGCCGGGGTATTTGTTTTTAAACACGTATCTGCTTTGCTGCAGGTCGTACAGTTTTTTTTGCCGCTCAATCGTAAACACCCTTGCACCCATTTCGGCCAGCACGGTGGCTTGAAAAACACTGCCTGTGCCAATTTCTAATACTTTTTCATTCTTTTTTACCTTCAACAGCTCGGTTTGGTAGGCCACTGTGTAGGGTTGCGAAATGGTTTGCCCCTCCCCAATGGGAAAGGCCCTGTCCTCGTAGGCAATTTTGTCAAATGCAGGCTCCAAAAAATAATGCCTCGGTATGTTATTAATGGCCGTTAATACTTGCTCATCTGTAATTCCCTTGGTGCGCAGTGTGTCAACAAGCTTTTTGCGCAGCCCTTTATGTTGGTAGGTATCTTCGTATAGTCTGTTATATTCTTTCATGTGCCATGGCAAATGTAATATGTAAACCTTTGCCAAAACGGTTGTGTAAAAAATGGGTAAAAACAAAGGGCCTGCGGTGGTTTTGCGTAATTTTATCCCCATGTATGAAGATGAAATTATATTTACCGTTAACTCTTTTCGGTTGGTTGGCTCTGGCTGCCTGCACTTCGCCTGAAAACACCCGCCAACCTGGTGCAAAGAGCGCTAGTAAACAAGACAGTTTACTGATGAGGGGGCAAGTTGGCAGAAATGATTCAACAATGGAAACCGGTTGCGTGTTTGACACAGCCAGCCATTCGTTTACCACAGAAAAAATTATTGCATACAACAGCAGCTTAGCGTTTACCTGGAACGATTCTACGAAAGAGGCAACGGTTCCGTTGCCCGGTGGTGACACTTTGGTATTGCATATTGGCGGTTGCGAACACTTTTCGTTTGAGGGTACGTATAGCACCGGCCCAGAAAAATTTACGGATAAGGACTACTTATTGGGCAAAGCTAAATGGATAGCGGCCAACTTTTTCGGCCAAGGGTACGATACAAAATATGTGGAGGTAATTGAGAAAAAGCAATACCACATTTCGCGCCAGACAGATGAAGAAAAAAATTTTTACGAGGTAGTAACCACAGACAGTACGATTACCGACCATGTGTATGAAGGCTTTAGTTTTGCCAGAACCCACGGACGAACCGTAATTTGGATTGGCGGTTATACAAATTAGTATACTAAATTGCTAATTTGCAACAGGTTAGCTTGTTTAACTAAAAAATTTAATTCGGGTAATCATTCACCTAAAATAGCCATTTAGCCCAAGGCTATTTTTGCGCTTAGCATGGTTAGCCGTTTAGTTGCCCAACTCAATTTTCGGAATGCCGCGATGCTCATTGTAGCTTTAAGCATCATTCGGTATATTTTATCAAGCTAAAGCCCCAATATTGGCTTGTTTCACCCTAACTTAGTAGCCCTTTAAATCGGTTGCATAATACATACGCCATGAATAAATTTATCACTTCAATTGCAATTATGTTTTCTTTCTTTTCAGTGAACGCGCAAAAAACAATGCCGCTTTACAGCGGTGCAATACCCAACGCAATACCCTGCCAGGTAAAGGAAACTTCCTCTACCAACAACGGTATTTTAATAATAGGCGGTGTTACGCAGCCCACATTAACCGCTTATTTGCCTCCCAAAAACAAGCGTAACGGCACGGCTGTATTGGTAATACCCGGCGGCGGTTATTGGATTGTGGCCGCAGGGCACGAAGGTGAAGACATTGCCAAGGCTTTTAATGAAGCGGGGGTTACTGCATTTGTGCTGAAATACCGGATACCGAACGATGCCTGTATGACCGACAAAATGTTTGTGCCATTAATGGATGCACAGCAGGCCCTATTCACCATACGCCAAAACGCCGCCGAGTATGGTATAGACACCACTAAAGTTGGCGTGATTGGCTTTTCGGCGGGGGGGCACCTTGCTGCCACGCTAAGCACCCATTTTGACAGGCCGGTGCGCAGCGAGCTGGCGGGGGCCAACCTTAGGCCCAATTTCTCCGTGTTAGTATATCCGGTTATTAGTTTTAACCCTGCCATTGCACACATGGGCAGCAGGGAAAACCTGATAGGCAAGAATGCCGATGAAAAATGGGTTCATTATTTTTCTAATGAGGAGCAGGTAACCGCACAAACACCGCCCGCATTTTTTGTGCATGCGTCAGATGATGATGCAGTAAACCCTGCCAACAGCATTGCTTACTATACAAAGCTACAGCAGCTAAAAATACCAGCCGAGTTGCATATTTACCAACACGGCGGCCACGGTTTTGGCTTGAATAACAAAACTACCCAAGACAAATGGTTTGAGAGCTGCCTAAACTGGCTTAGGGCCAACCATTGGCTATAGAAACACAACCTTATTTGCCGCTTGTAAAAAACAACGGCCACCATTAAAAATTTAACTAAAAAAAATTGCTGCCCATTGTTTATTGGGCAACTTTGCAAAAAATTGATTGAACCATGAAAAAATTACTCTCGTTTGCTGTATTGTTTGTTGTTGCTGCGGTTAGTTTGCAAGCTTGCGCCCAAGAGGACAAGTCTAAAAGACCCAGCCCACCGGCAACTGCCAGTGTAACTACTGAAAAAGGGGTTAACATCACCATTGATTACAGCCAGCCTGCCTTAAAAGGACGTACCATTGGTAAAGACCTTGAACCTATGGCCGGTAAAGTTTGGCGCACGGGTGCAAACGAAGCAACCGTGTTTACCATTGACAAGGATGTTAAGGTAGAAGGTAAAACATTGCCCGCTGGCAAATATGGTTTGTTTACCATTGCCGGTGCAAACCAATGGACGATTATTTTTAACAAAACTTGGAAACAATGGGGTGCTTTTGGTTACAAACAGGCAGACGATGCCCTTAGGGTAACAGTAACACCAGGTAGCAGTGCCACTGCTGTGGAACGATTTACCATAACGGCCGACAAGAGTGGTAAAGTATCTTTGCTGTGGGGCAACTTTAATGTTGCGTTTGATGTGAAATAATATAGCAGTAAACTTATGTGCAATAAAAAAGGGGCCGTCGGCCCCTTTTTTATTGCACATAAATATGAAAGCTGAAAAAATAAAGGCATAAAAAAAACATACTGGCTCCAATGATATTTTCATAAAGGTTCATTAATAGGATTTCAGTGTAATAAAAAAAACACCAAAGCCGCCAAACGACCAGCGGGTTGCTTCTTTCGAATATTAGCATTACTGCAGGCGCACAGGCCACCATTTTTTACAGAACTAGGCCGCTTTTTGCCGCACATAAATAAAATTGAATCTTTTTTAAAAATATCTTTTTTTTGGTGGCAACTGCTTACATTTACAAAAATTACTATTTCATGAATCTTTTCGTAGCAGGTCTTCCATATGATGTAGACAATGAGGAACTAAAAGCAATATTCGAAGAATATGGTGCTGTAACTTCCGCAAAGGTTATCTTGGATAAAGAAACACACAAAAGCAGGGGCTTTGGTTTTGTTGAAATGTCAGAAAGCGCAGACGCCAAAAAAGCCATTGACGGCCTTAACGGTGCGCAGCTTGACGGCAAAACCCTTTCAGTAAAAGAGGCAGAAGACAGGCGCGGCAGCGGCCCAAGTGGCGGCGGCGGCGGTGGTTTCCGCCCAAGGGATAACAACCGTGGCGGCGGCGGTGGCGGCTATAAAGGCGGCAGCGGCGGCGGCGGTGGTTATAACAAAGACAGAAACAGGTATTAATACAACAAACGCCCCGCTTGTTTAAAAATACATTGTAAAGCAAAAGGCAGTTTTTCTAAGCTGCCTTTTGCTTTATGTATGCTATACATAAAGCCAGCAACTCCAACTGGTACAGGTTACTATTATTGTTACACGGTAATTTTTACGCAGCTTTTATTAGCAGTTTAACGAACAAGGCTATCTATTGCCGTATTAAAAAGCACAATAGCCAATAAACTACATTACTGGCTACTGCGCTTACGCCGTAAAATGGCTAAGGCTTTAGGGTTAAAAACTATTTACAGGCAGGTAGTTGCCCCTGTAATGGTGTGTAAAATTATACGAAGAACTAACAATAATATCTACCTGTTTACAGGTATAAAATATTGGTGTAATTGTAAGTAATATTGTATCATCACCCCATGTTGATGATTAAACCTGCGGCACTATACAATCCGTTTATTGTTGGTAAAAAGCTGGTGGCATTGTTGTTTATGTTAACAATAGTTGTCTCGCCTTTGCGCCTTTTTGCACAACAGGTAAGGGACACCTTGGTAATAAACGACGGCCAAAACGGCGAGTACCCCATCAACCGTTATTTGTACATTTACAAAACAAACCTCCATGTTACCCCCAACTTTGTAAACGACTCAGTACAAACTAACCAACTTAAGCCGCTTTTTCCGGCACGGTCTTTTAACGATGTGCAGCATTCTGCTAATTTTTATTGGTTGTTGCTTACCGAAAAAAATAACCACCCTTTCGATGAAACTTTCTACTACCAATTAAACCATCCGCAACTGTATAGTGTAACTGCTTACGCCAAAACAACTGCAGGCTTCAGTTATTTGGGCAAAAGTGGGTATGCCTACCCCTTTAGCCAAAGGATGTACAATTATTACGACAATGTTTTTCCTATCAAGATAAAAAGTGGGCAAACAATTACAGTGTTGCTAAACATAAACATCAGTAACGGCAGTAATCCTTTTTTTGGCCCCGAGTTAAGCAATGCAAATACTTTTAAAGCCAAGGAGCAAAAGTTTTATATAAACAACGGCATTATTGCGGGCATTATGCTTACGGCGTTTTTGCTCAATTTATTTTTAGGTGTTTCCCTAAAAGAAAAATTGCATTTTTTGTATGCTGCGTATATACTGTGTGTATTGTACGAGATACTGCTAACCCAAGGGCTTGACCGGCAATTTTTTTACAGTGGTGTAGCCGGTATTAACAACCTGGTAAGGTACATAGTGCCATGTGCTGGGCTTGTTATGCTTGCATATATCATGCAATTGTTTCTAAACCAAAAAAGAAGCAACAGCCGTATAAAAATATTGGTTGACATAGCCAATATTACCTGTATAACCCTTACATGCGTATACATGGGGCTGTATAGTTTTTCAATGGCCAACAACACTGTAACCAACTATTACCAAACCAGCCTTGCGGTTATTGCCATTGTACAAATGCTGTTGGTTTTTGTGAGTGCGATTGAAAAAGCCTTTCAAGGCAACAAACTTGCTTGGTTTTATATTGCTGCGATACTATGTATATTCGCAGGCATCTCTGAATACGGCCTTATATTTTTGGGTGTAACCGCCGCGGAATCATCCATCACAAAACACCCCAACGATATGCAAATTGGGCTGGTGGTTGAAACCATGGTAGTGTTTTTAGGCATAGTTTACCGGTATAACTTGTTTAAAAAGGAGAAGGAAATTTTGCTTACGGAAATAAACACCCACCAGGCCAAAATGCTAAACAGCATAGTGGCCGCCCAGGAGGAAGAACGGAAGCGCATTGCGGAAGACTTGCACGACGATGTTGGAGCCACCTTAAGTGCGTTGGCCATGCACATAAGCAATAAGCCGCAAGATTTTGAAAACACCAATTCGGTTGATAAATATTGCAGCCAGGGTCTTTTTTTAAGCAATAAGGCCGTGGCTGATATACGCACCATTGCGCACAACTTGTTGCCAAAAGATTTTACAACAATGGGGCTTTTTCAAGTGCTTGAAAAAAGAATTGAGGAACTGAACAGCTTACGGAAAATTGATTTTTCCATAATTATCGAAGGCAGTGAAAAAAGGCTGCCCGAAGTGGTATCTATAACGGTGTACAGGGTAATAAACGAACTGCTCACCAACATATTAAAACATTCCATGGCGTCTGAAGCGGCAATACAATTGCTGGTGGAAGAAAAAAATATACAAATAATGGCGGAGGACGACGGCGTTGGCTATAACCTGCAGGTTACTGGCCACGGCGGAATGGGCCTAAAAAACATAACCGGGCGTGTTGGGTTTTTAAAGGGCCACATAAACACCGACAGTAGCCAGAGTGGCACAACTACTGTAATAAACATACCGTTATAAGCCATGGCAGAAAGAGAGGAACCGGTAAAAATAATTATTGCGGATGACCACCGGCTGTTTGCCGATGGTGTGGAACAAATTATTAACAATGTGCCAGGCTACGAAGTAATAGCAAGTGTTGACAACGGCAAACTGCTGATGCAGGTATTAAACCGGTTGGAGCCGGATATTATTTTATTGGATATCAGTATGCCGTTTATGGACGGTTTGGAAACTGCCTTACAAATAAAAAAGAAGAAGCCTGCGGTTAAAATTGTTTTTATTAGCATGCATTACGATGCTGGCATAAAGGCCTTTATACATGCTAACGGCATCAGCGGGTTTGTTATTAAAAATATTAGCGCCCAGGATTTAAAGCAAACAATACACAAAGTTAGCTTGGGCGAAAAAGTATTTATCGTGCCCCAAAGCACTGGTGAACAGGTGCAACAACCCACGCCAGTTAATGAATTTACCCACCAATACAAACTAACCAAAACAGAAGTAGCCATCATTAAGCTTATTGCCGAAGGTGACAATACCAAAACCATAGCCGACAAACGCAGCCTTAGTTACCTAACCGTTGAGTCGCACAGAAAAAACATTTTGCGCAAACTAAAAGCAAAAAACATGGCCGAAGTGGTTGCGTTTGCTGTGAAATATGGCTTGGCGTAATTTGGGAGTAGCCATTTAATGATACTTCTAAATTTAAATAGGCTGGTTGCTACGGTAGCTATCCCCCATCTTGCTCCCAACGCTGGCAGCCATTTCTTAATCAAGCACACCAAATAAATTTTATGACCATCTCAGCTGTGTTTACGTGTTAGTTGGTTGTAGATACATATTGTGCCTTTGGACAAAAAAGGTATCAAATAAGATGGACTCCCGATGCTTATGAAGATTATGAGAGGAAATATGACAGCCTGTTGTTTAGTTGGTCAGTTGAAATAGCTGAAAATTCCGCGTAAATACAGAATTGCGTTTATTAGCCCTCTCATATCAGCAATATGTAGGTTTTATACAGGGCTCTAGTAATGCTTGTTATACTAATATTAAAACGTGTTACAACCTAAAAACACGAACCCGGGATCGTATCGCGGGTTCATGTTTTTAGCGGTAGTGCAGGAGGTTTTAACAAATAACCCCTGGGGCCGTTGGTCATTTTCCAACCAAGCATATTCATTGTTGGCGAAACCTGTTATAACGGGGCTAACGGTTAAGGTAGTTGACAGATAATCCCCAATGCAATTTGCTTCCGCCAAAAAAATAGCCCCACAATACTATTGCGGGGCTATTTAATAATATTAAAAATAGTTAAATTATTGTTTTGCAGGTGGTGGGGGTGGGGCACCGGGACCGCCTGGGCCGTGAGGGGCTTCGGGTGCTACAGTACTCTCTGGATGCGGAGTGCCATGGTGGCAAGTAACACAGGTTACATTACGTATGGTATCTGGCTGTGTTGAATTCATCCAGTTAAAATATTTTGCATTTATTTCGCCGCTCATCATCATCATTTTACGGGCAATTTCCTTTTCTGGCTTGTCTTCGCTGGCAAAATCGGGCCACCTTTGGTTAGGGTCTTTTGATTTGGCATGGCAAAAATCGCAATGTACACCCAATGATTTTGAGAAAAACTCCATCACATGGTGCAAGCTATCCTTGCTGATATCTTTGGGCAAAATTTTCAGGTTTTGAAAGCCCCCTTGCTTTTTTTCAGGGGTATGGGCTGCAATGCCTAGGGTAACACAGGCTGCCATAGCAACAAATACGGTGATTTTCTTTCTGTTTTGTTTAAACATACAGTGGTTTAATTGAAAAATCGTTAGTTAAATGGTTTATCTAAATGATGTCATGAAATTGCAATATTTTATCCAATTAAAAAAATAATTTCATCGGAAAAAATGCCCCAATCACCGGGAAAACCTGTTTTAGCCGCATTTTTGTTCGTCTTACCCTTCTTTTTTGGGTATTAGTATTTAACAATTTTTGGGTTTGTCGATAATTTTATTTGTTTGTGAGGGGGCAGCCTTTAAAGACCAACAAGCCCGTTTAAGCAAATAAACGGGCTTGTTGGGTTGGCTATTTTATTGGCTATCGCTAGGCATTTGCTTCGTCAGCAACCTTGTTATAGCTTTCTTTGCTGGCTGCAATCAGCTTTAAAATGCGGGCTTTCACATCCTCGCTCAAGCCCTCCGCCTGGTTTTGCACCACATCCTTTAGCTCGTCCAGTTCGTCTGCGGCTGTGCCAGCCAAGCGCAATAACTTATTTTTAAGCTTTTCCGACGTATCAACAATCTTCTTGCGGGTTTCCGCACCAGATGCGGGTGCTGTAAGCAGGCCAATTACAGTACCAGCCACAATGCCCGATGCCACACCGATGATTAATTTTTGCATGCTCATAATGTTTATCTTTTAGGTTAATGATAAACATCCTTATCCAATTATCTTGCCAAAATAAAAGTGGTAATAGTTCCGGTCATTTTTTGGTAATCCCTTAACCATTTTAGCCTACGTTTAGCCTTGAAGCAACCGCTTTGTTGATTAAAATCATATACACTTTCTAAGGTCAATAACCCAAAATGTGTACATGGGCTATTGTTAGTCCCATTGGTATTGTATGCCTGCTGCCTTGCGAATTGCGTCAAGGGTTTCTATCAAATCAATCGAGTCTTGGTGGCTCATCACCGGGCTTTCTGGCAGGCCCTGCCTCAGGCAATCCCCTGCATGCCTAGCCTCGTATTGGTAGCCAAACCCACTGCTGTCTTTGTCAACCCCAATTTTTTGCGTTTCGGCGTTGCCGCCGCTGTATTCAAGGTTGGCGGTAAGGTTGTGAAAGCGGTTGGTCATCCTAATGCGGCCATCCCTGCCCGTAATGTCAGCCTCCACGGCAGTATTGCCCGAAATGGTGGAAAATAACTGGGCCACAGCACCATTCTTGTAGGTAAACGAAACCAAGCATTGCTCATCTACGCCAGACCGGGTGGGGGTCATAGTTGCCTGTATAACATCTGGCTTGCCCAACAGGCTCAGCGCCACAAACACTGGGTAAATGCCAATATCCAGCAGCGAACCGCCGCCTAAGGCAGGGTCGTACAGCCTTGCCGGTTCCGGTTCGGTGGTTGTAAAGCCAAAATCAGCCCTTATACTGGTAATCTGGCCAATCATACCCTCTTTTATCATTTGCTGCACCTTAATAAATTGGGGCAAAAACTTACTCCAAAGGGCCTCCATTAAAAATAATTTTTTTTCTTGTGCCTTTGCAACCATGGCCTTTACTTGCCTTGCGTTCATGGCAAAAGGCTTTTCGCACAAAACAGCCTTGCCGTGTTCAAGGCAAAGCAAGGTGTTTTCGTAATGCAGCATGTGCGGTGTGGCAATGTAAATAATGTCAACCTCGGGGTTACTTACCAACTCCTCGTAGCTGTGGTAGCGGTTAGGGATATTAAAATCGTCAGCAAACGCGTCGCAAGTGGTTTTGTTGCGGCTGCCCACGGCTACCAACTGGGCATCGCTAACAAGGCTAAGGTCAGATGCAAATTTGCGGGCGATACGGCCGGCACCTAATATACCCCAGCGAATAATTTGTGGCATGCAGTTTTTTGGGGTACAAGTTAAGGAAGAAAATGGCAAGCCTTGTGTACGGGGCAAAAAAAATCCCCGCCAGGGGCGGGGACTTATAACTGCGGTTTTAGTTCCAAAAACTTGCGCGCCTTGACTGCGAGCTTCTTTTCATTTTTTGAATGTTCCAAAGGCTTGCGGCGGCGAATGTATTTTTTTGCGATGGTTTTGTTGTGTCTACACCTGTGGCCACTGTTTCATTCACTTGGTTAACTAAATTCCTCCATTCATCCTGGTCCATATCAATTATGGAACCTGTAACATTGTTGTTCATAAACGTTGTGTTTGTTCTAATTAAAAGTCTTCTGTGGCAAACAACAATTGTCTTGGCGACACGTTAGCGGGGCTTCAAATGGTAAACAACCTGTGGGGTATAATGTAATACAGTTCCTAATTGCGTTGCAAATATACATTGTAATGCTTAATAAAAAAAATGTTGGTGGTTGCATTGTGATGACGGGGTTAAATGGATGATGGGTGGTGTATATTTTGAAACCCTTTAGCAACAACGCCTACAGCTGTTATAACAGTGCTTATGTATTTGGTTTTTGTTAACAGCTCGTTTAAAAGGGTTATGTTGTATGGCGCTTAACCACAATTGCTGTTGAAATGGGATAGGTTTTATATTGCGTGTAGTTTTATTATATAATGGTGGTATGCAGGCACTAAAATGGATATGCCATTCTTTTTTTACCTAGTATTGGATGGTTTTTAAACACCATAAAATTTTACCTTTGCCTTATACCATGGATAATAATTTTAACACCAAGCAACTTTCAGAAGACACCAAGAATATACTTGGCCTGCAATTGCCCACCGACCCTCGGTGGGTTGACTTAGCCGGTATAAGCCTAGCCGAGATTTTGACTGACCATGCTTACTGCGAGCAAAAAGCCGCGACTACTTGTATTTCGCTCATCCAAAAAAATTCGGATAAAGAAAAGCTGGTAAACGAGCTGGCACCCATAGTTACGGAGGAATGGGGGCATTTTCGTTTGGTATTGCAGGAACTGCGCAAACGCAATTTGCAGTTGGGCAAACAGCGCAAAGATGAATATGTAAACAAGTTGCTGGTTTTTCAACACAAAGGCGGCAGCAACGAGGATAGATTTTTAGACCAAATGCTTACCATGGCCCTGATTGAAGCGAGGAGCTGTGAGCGTTTTAAGCGCCTGAGTGAGGGGTTGAAAGATGCCTATTTGAGCAATTTTTACCGCCGCTTTATGGAAAGTGAAGCGGGGCATTACACCTTGTTTATCGGCTTGGCTGAAACCTATATTGATGCCGCCAAAGTGCGTAAGCGCTGGGCGGAATGGTTGGCATATGAGGCTGAAGTAATGCAAACCCTAGAAGTTAGGGGGGATAGGATACATTAACCCCATCCCCCGACCGTACCGGCACGGGAGGGCCTAAATGGGGGTAATTGGCGGTTGTATTTTCTTATGTTAGCACCAAAGGGGTGACATATAATAGCGATAAGTGAAGCCCATCGGTAAATCAAAAATGCTTTGTAGTAAGCCTTATAAGACGTAAATATATTTTGGGTTGGAAAAGCTGAATTTGGCTATAATAGTACAAGGGTGCGACGCAACTATGCTCAATAGAAATTCCTTTGATAGGTTAAAAACATGTATTTTGAATTATCCCTCTATAACATTACTGCTGAAAATATTCTAACTCCTCGTCAAAATTTAAGTAAGCGTGTTGCTCTTGCAGCACTTTTACCTTCTCCAACTGAGTTTGCAAGAACCTTTTGTGCATCGAGGACTGTGGATTAAAGGGCTTATGCTTTCTGGCAGTGACTATTTTTTTTATCTCTTCCATCAAAGCCCTTGTATCATCGCCCATGCAACTTTCGGCAAACATTTCCAACACATATTGTGTGCCGGCATAATTGGGGTGGGCAAGGTCAATATCGTAAAAACGGTAATCGCGCAGCACGTCAATCACCAACTCATAGGCGGGAAAATAATAGAACTTGTCAAATTTGTTCACCATGTGGTGTGCAGCCTCAATAAGGCGCGCTTTGCTGCGGTTATTATCAACCACACCGTCTCGCAAATGCCTAACTGGGCTGATGGTAAATATAATCTTCAATGTTGGGTTGAATTGAAACAATTGATGGATAGTGCCATCCAAGGCAGTAACGGTTTCCTCAATGGTGCAAAGATGTTTGATAAATTGTTTGGCCGCCACCTTGTGGCAGTTGGCTACCTCGCGCCCTACCCCTTCGCCACCCGTGGAGAGGGGAGATTCAGTTACGAGCTTGTAAACAAATGACGAACCCAGGGTTATTATTAGCCAGTCAGCCTGTTGAAGATAGTTGTGGGCCCTAGCCTGCGACTGGTTTATGGTGTTTAAACACGCCTGTCTATCAGGGTTGGAAAAACGGCTGTGGTGCTGCCAGCTATGCCAGCATTCGTCTGCATAAAAAAGCCCATCCTCCGTATATTGCTTGTTTTGTATGTACGACACAAGGCTTTTGCAAACACTTATAGGGTCAAACAATATGCCATTGGGGTTTTGCAGCACATTAAACTTCGCCTCCTGTAAATGGTTGCCGATATGCTCCGTAAAACAGGAACCCGTTAACAATATTTTGTCGCGGTAAGTTATGGACGGTTGCAACGGTTGTATGTTTATGGCCGTTTGTAATTGCATAGTTGCGTTAATTTCCAAATTAAGAAAAGTACCAAATTGCCAAAGGCATCAGGTGTTGAAAAATGACCAAATTTTGAAAAACCTAAATCAGGAAAGGCTACAATTGGGAAAATGCAGTTAACACTAAAAAGCAAAATCAAGTTGCAGCGTATTGCCCACCGGCAGTGCGTGCCATTGGGCTATCAACGCACGAAGGTAGGTACGAATAGTATCAATTTCAACAACGCCAAGTACGGGCGCTGCATATTTTGTATCAACCGTTTCGTGTGCTTGTTTAATAACGGCATTCATATCAGCAAAATTACCTTGTACCGTCTCCATTAAAAACAGGTTGGCCATGTTTTCGGCATAAACAGCCTCCTTTGTTATAAGCACGGCGTTGCGTTTATCCCTATCCTCAAAATCCTGTATGGATATGCCGCTGTTAAGCATGCCACAAAAAGCAGTGGTATAGCCCAATACTTTTTCCAACGCATAATGGCTTAGGTCGTGCAGGACAAAAAAATCATCACTGTACATCCACGTTTCTGTGCCATTGCCGCGAACGTATTTAATCACGTTTTTTTTACCGCTGAATTTGGTTATTTGTAGTTGCATGGTAAATTAAATATCACAAAAATATTTCATCGGCAAGTTGCAAACACTTTTATACTGCATTAGGCTTAATAGTTACTGAAAGTTGTTGTTCGGTTAGTAGTTTTTATCGGAGTCTGGCTTTGCATTTGCAAGGCAAAGGTAATAAAAGACGGGATGCATAATGTTTAGTTATTCATCGTTTATACCGGGCAGGGGAAATTGTTTTTTTAAATTGATAGTTTATCTCGAACCCCTCTGCGCGTGGAGAGGGGTTGGGTGGTGTTACACCTAAAAGAAAAACCTTTCCGATATAATCTTGCCATCCTTTACCTCAAAAACGCATACCTCTTCTTTTGCCATTCGTGGCCTGTTTTTAAAGGTTACATCCCTTTTTAAACTAGGCTAAAAAAGGTGGCGGCCACAATCGGCTGGCCGCAATATTGGCTGTGCGTGGTTTCAATCATGGCATCGTTTGCTTCACTCTTGGCTTTGATGGCCTCGCGGCCGGTAATGGTAACTGCCTGCCCCCATGCGGCTACTTTTTCTGGTTCGTTGCAAATGATGTTTTCATCGTGCAATTCTTCCCTTATCTCGGCCCATTTGCCTTGTGTTGCCAATTGGTAGTAGCGGTTTGCAATGTCTTGTGTTGTCATAAATATTCTTTTTTTTGAAATAAATTTTTAACAGTACAAAGTTGGACGTGGGCAGTGACAACCCTCTGTCAGCAGGGTTTTAGATTGAGGAAAAAATATTGATTGGCGAAATATTGTGCCAATTTGGCCCCTCTTTATACCCATAATAGGCTGGTAACTATTTTAAGCTTGCCTGTTGGTATAGTTTGTTAACACAGTGCAGAAAATTAATATGGTCAGGGCTGGTTATGGCTGCTGAAACTATTTCTACTTATTGTAAAAATAGAACGGCCACAAAATTTATTTTGGCAAATAAAAATTATTGCTATTTTTGAAAATATATAAGCACTTATATAATTTATGAATTTTTACCGTGACTTAGGTTTTCTTGTGTTCGGCAGCAGGCTGCGGCGGCTGAGCGAGGCCTTTTTAAGCGATGTAAACAGCATTTATAAAGCCCATAAAATACCATTTGATGCCGCTTGGTTCCCGGTGTTTTATATATTGTCAGTGGAGGGGGAGGTGTCCATCCGCAAGATTTCCGACGAGCTAAGCATTAGCCACTCAGCCGCCAGCCAGATGGTTAGCAGCCTGCAGGAAAAAGGGTTGATAAAGTCAACCGTGTCAAAAAAAGACGCACGGCATAAAGTGGTGGCCTTTACGCCTAAGGGGCAAAAACTGCTGCAAAAAATACAGCCGGTATGGAAAGGCCTGCAACAGGCCATGGAAGAACTTGCTGGCGGGGAGGCCGAAAGCAAGCTGGTATTAACCGCACTAGCACAGATAGAGGATAAACTACAGGAAAAAACATTGTTGGAAAGGATTGAAGCATATTTATAAAGATTACTTGCCATGGCTGCCAACTTTTTTAATTTAGATGACAACGAGCTGAGTTTTGAAACGTTTAAAGCACTGTTGGGGCATAACTGCAAGGTGTGTATACCCCCTGCCGCAGCAGAAAAAATCGTAAAATGCAGGCAATACCTCGACGTAAAAATTGAAGGCAGCGATAACCTGTTTTACGGCATAAACACCGGCTTTGGGTTTTTGCAGAATGTAAAAATTGATGCCGGGCAAATAGAGAAACTGCAGTACAACCTTTTGGCCAGCCATGCTTGCGGGCTGGGGGAGGAGGTACCTAAGGAAATAGTAAAACTGATGCTGGCACTTAAAATAAAGTCGCTCAGCTACGGCCACAGCGGTGTGCAGCTTGCCACCGTGCAACGCCTGGCCGATATGTATAATAATGATGTGCTGCCGGTAATTTACAACCAAGGCTCGTTAGGAGCCTCTGGCGACTTGGCACCTTTGAGCCATTTAAGCCTGCCGTTGATTGGGTTAGGTGAGGTTTACACACGATATGACACGAATGGAAAAGAATGGACACGTAAACCGTCGGCTGAAGTATTGCAGCAGTTTGGCTGGCAGCCCATACACCTGCAAAGCAAAGAAGGGCTGGCACTTATAAACGGTACCCAGTTTATGGCGGCCTATGGTATGTGGTGCCTGAACAAAAGTGCCCATTTGTTAAAAATGGCCGATTTAATTACCGCGCTCTCCTTTGATGCGTTTGATTGTATTGCCGAGCCATTGCACCCCAACATACACCGCATACGCCCACACAAAGGGCAGGGGCAAACGGCCAAAACCATCGCTGGTTATTTGGCTGGCAGTGAGATTAATGCCGGGGTTAAAAAGCAAGTGCAGGATCCTTACTCGTTTCGTTGTGTGCCGCAGGTACATGGTGCCACCAAGGATGTGTTTGCCAATGTACTGGAGGTGTTTTTAACCGAGATAAACTCTGTTACGGACAACCCCAATATTTTCCCCGATGAGGATTTGATAGTGAGCGGCGGCAACTTTCACGGGCAGCCACTTGCGCTGCACCTTGATTTCTTGGCCATCGCCATGAGCGAGTTGGCCAACATAAGCGAAAGGCGTACTTACCAGTTAATCAGCGGCCAACGGGAGTTACCCATGTTTCTGGTAAAAGAGGCCGGCCTAAACAGCGGGTTTATGATACCGCAATACACAGCGGCCGGCATTGTAAGCGAAAACAAGCAGTTGTGCACGCCTGCCTCGGTGGATTCCATCTCCTCCTCCAATAACCAGGAAGATCATGTGAGCATGGGTGCCAACGCCGCCACAAAATGCCTGCGCGTGATAAACAACGTGGAAAAAGTGCTGGCCATCGAATTGTTAAGCGCCGCCCAGGCGCTGGATTTTAGGCGGCCGCTAAAAACATCCCCGGAGTTGGAGACATTGCATTATACCTTTAGGCAGGTGGTAAGTTTTAACGAGGCCGACAGGGTGCTGCATGACGATATGGTAGCGGCGATTGGGTTTGTGAGGGAGTATGATTTTATGGAGTTGTAAGGGATTGGATGATTTTGTAATTTTAGGAAAATTATGTGTTATGGAAGTGAAAGAAATAATACCAACAGGAAGGTTTACAAGGGCGCAGCTTGATTTGCTAAAGATGTTCTCTAACCAGATTCCAGACAAAGATTGGGAAGCGATAAGGGATTATGCAAAACACTACTTTGCTCAACGCGCCACTGAAGAAATGGACAAGCTTTTTGAAGAAAATGGGTGGGGTGAGGAAAAAATTGAAGAATGGGCTAATACACATATGCGAACACCTTATATAAAATGAGAGTAGTCATTGACACCAATGTTTTAGTTATTTCCATTCCCGGAAAATCAAAATATAGGCCAATATTCGACGCTTATCTTTTTAACAAAATATCGCTTGTTATTACTACGTCGATTTTCTTTGAATATGTTGAAATATTGCAACAACTTTCTAAGTCAGGTATTGCAAAATATATCGAAGATTCGTTGGTTGCCGCATCAAATGTAATTACTCCTTCAATCTATTATTATTGGCAATTGGTGGACATTGATGTGGATGATAACAAATTTACAGATGCCTATATTGCGGGAGATGCCGAATACCTTGTTACAAATGATACCCATTTTGCTGATGTAAAGCGAAAGGGTTTTCCAAACATAAATATTGTATCTGCCGATGAGTTTTTGGAGATTATAAACAACTTATGATGAGTTATAGTTAACGCCCCTTCTTTTAGCCCAACAGCATTCCTACAGCCGCAGTGTGCGACGCCCGTCCGATCCGGTGGCCGGCCGGGCAACAAAAGCGTCATTAATAACCAAAAGCTCAGTACAAAAATATAATTATCAAAACGACTAGCATTAGAGGAAAGCACTATCGAATCTGAAAAATCAGTCAAATCATCAAATCCCGTAAATCGTGGTCAAAAATCCTATAAATCATGGTTCAAACAAACCTCATCCCCCGCACACCCACAGGCACCAAACTCAACTGCAAAGGCTGGGTACAGGAAGCTGCACTGCGTATGTTGTTGAACAATTTAGACCCTGCTGTGGCGGAGCGCCCCGATGATTTGATTGTGTATGGCGGCAGGGGAAAGGCCGCACGAAACCATGAGGCGTTGTATAACATTATAGCTGCGCTAAAGGTGCTGGAGAACGATGAAACTTTGCTGGTACAAAGCGGCAAGCCGGTGGGCATTTTACGCACCCATGCCGATGCCCCGAGGGTGCTGATCTCCAACAGCCAGTTGGTACCCAAATGGGCCACCTGGGAGCATTTTGACGAACTGGAGAAAAAGGGCCTGATGATGTACGGCCAGATGACGGCCGGCAGTTGGATATACATAGGCAGCCAAGGCATTGTGCAGGGCACTTACGAAACGTTTTCTGCCGTGGCTAATAAACATTTTGGCGGTACTTTAAAGGGTACCCTTAGTGTAACCGCGGGCCTTGGCGGTATGGGCGGGTCACAGCCACTCTCCATCACCATGAACGAAGGTGTGGCGCTTGTTGCCGAAGTGGAGGAGTGGCGTATTGACAAGCGTATTGAAACACGCTACCTAGATGTAAAATATACCAATATTGATGAGGCCATTGATGCTGCCTTGGTTGCCAAGCTAAACGGCGAGGCCATAAGCATAGGCGTGTTATGCAATGCCGTTACGCTGTTGCAACGCCTGATTGAAAGAAACATAACAGTGGATGTGCTGACTGACCAAACCTCTGCACACGACCCTTTGATTGGTTATATACCGCATACGCTTACCAACGACGAGGCGAATGCTTTGCGTAAAGAAAACCCTACACAATATTTAGAGTTAAGTTATGACAGTATGAAGCTGCATGTGGAGCTGATGCTCGAAATGCAACAACGCGGCTCGGTTACCTTTGATTATGGCAATAACATACGCGCACGTGCGCAGGAGCGTGGCCTGAAAAATGCTTTTGGCTTTCCAGGCTTTGTACCGGCCTATATACGTCCCTTGTTTTGCGAAGGCAAGGGCCCTTTCCGCTGGGCGGCCTTAAGCGGCGACCCCAATGATATTGCTGTTACAGATGAACTGATTGCCAACATGTTTCCAGAAAATGAGAGCCTGCAGCGTTGGTTAAAATTGGCTAAGGAGCGCATCGCCTTCCAAGGCTTACCCGCCCGTATTTGCTGGCTTGGGCAGGGCGAAAGGGAAAAGGCTGGGCTGGCGTTTAACGAGCTGGTACGCACGGGCAAGGTAAAAGCACCCATCGTAATTGGCCGCGACCATTTGGATACAGGAAGCGTTGCCAGCCCCAACCGTGAAACCGAAGCCATGTTGGATGGCAGTGATGCCGTGGCTGACTGGCCACTGTTGAATGCATTGGTAAATACCGCAGGCGGCGCCAGTTGGGTAAGCCTGCACCATGGCGGCGGCGTGGGCATGGGCTACAGCATTCACGCGGGCATGGTGATTGTTGCCGACGGAACGGATGAGGCAGCCAAGCGACTAAGCCGCGTGCTGCGTAACGACCCTGGCATGGGCGTAATACGCCATGCCGACGCAGGGTACGAGCTGGCCAAACAAACAGCCCAAGAATTTGGGTTGGATTTGGGGGAACGGTTGCGGTAGCTGCAGAACTACAGCGGTTTGTAAAGGTAAAATACGTTGGAGGAAACTTGTAGGCCATTTTTATACCTACGGTCCGTTAAACTGGCATTGTTAAACACGCTAACAATTTTTGGCACGGTTTTGACACCATGTGCCGTGTTCTATAACCAAAAATATTGCCATGAAAGCCCAATTCATCAAACTTGAGACAGTCGTTATTACATCAGATGCCGACATCGACCATGCAGAGCGTCCAGCCGAGGACGCATTCATCACCGTTAATGCCAACAACATATCGTCCATAAGACGGATGAACTACAACGATACCGTCCAAACCATGGTGCTGATGGTGGGCGGCGAGCGTTTTGGTGTGCAAGAGCTGCCAGAAGATATTGTAGCATTGGCCGGGCATTAAGAAGGCGTTGTAAATGCTTAGCACCACCAACAAATAATGGTGTTTAAAGCGCGGTTGATTCGCGCTTTTTTTACTTTTACTTTTTATCACCGGGAAGCAATGGGGTTTTCAAATTACTAAACATTACGCTATGCCGCAGTTTCTGATACTTGCAAACGACTATACTGATGCCTATGCGTTGGAGAGGCGGTTGGCCATAAGGCCGCAACATCTTGAGCGCATGTCCGTTGAAAAAGCCGCCGGTAATGTTGTTTTTGCCGGGGCAAAACTGGGCGATGACGGCAACATGGTTGGCTCAATGCTGGTAATCAGTGCTGATTCTGTTGCGGCCGCACGCCAGTGGGCACAGCAAGACCCCTATGTGACGGAGAAGGTTTGGGAATCAGTAGAAGTGCTGCCGTTTAAGGTGGCGGAAATACCAACAGCAGACGCTCCCAATCATGCCCCCACCCCTAAAGCGGGCTAATAAGCCATCACCAAAGCATATTTCTAGGTTATTAAGAGGTAACCTTCCACACAACAAAAATCCTTAACGTGGTGTTATATAGCAGGTATTTAATTTTGCAGTAACTTACACTTATGTTAGGACACAGATTTGTGCAGTACGACCCCAACGCACAGGGGAAAACACGTTTTGAGCAGATGCTCGACCTTTTGATGCAATTACTTACCTACACCAACGGGGATATTACAGAGGCTTTGCAGTGGATGAACGAACTGGATAAAAAATACCAGCTTACCGATGACGAATACGGCATGGGGGATTTTATCGACGACCTTAAGCAAAACGGCTACATAAAGGAAGACCAACAATCCGGCGCCATTGAAATAACCGGTAAAAGCGAGCAAACCATCCGTAAGCGTAGCTTGGAAGAGATTTTTGGCAAGCTTAAAAAAACAAAACAAGGTAACCACAATACCTTTAAACCCGGCCAAGGCGATGAAATGAACCCCGAATCGCGCCCTTTTCAGTTTGGCGACATGTTGGAGCAGATAGATTTTACCGAAAGCATTCGCAATGCCCAAATTAACCATGGGGTGGAAAGCTTTAACATGCAGGAGGATGATTTGCAAATACGGGAAAACGATTTTAGGGCGCAAACTTCTACGGTGCTGATGATTGACATTTCCCACTCCATGATATTATACGGGGAAGACAGGATAACCCCTGCCAAAAAAGTAGCCATGGCATTGAGTGAGCTGATAACCACCAAATATCCCAAAGATACGTTGGACATTGTGGTGTTTGGCAACGATGCGTGGCCTGTGGAAATTAAGGACCTGCCTTACCTACAAGTTGGCCCTTACCACACCAACACGGTTGCCGGGCTTGAGCTGGCAATGGATTTGCTCCGCCGCAGGCGCAACCCCAACAAGCAGATTTTTATGATTACCGACGGTAAGCCCACCTGCTTAAAAATAGGGAAGCGCTACTATAAAAACAGCTTTGGGTTAGATAGGCGCATTACCACCCGCTGCCTTAACTTGGCCGCGCAGTGTAAAAAGCTAAAAATACCCATCACCACGTTTATGATAGCCAGCGACCCCTACCTGCAAAGGTTTGTAACAGAGTTTACCGAAACCAACAACGGTAAAGCTTTTTTTGCCAACCTGGATAAACTAGGCGCATTTATCTTCAAGGACTTTGAGAGCGGGAAAAGGAAGACAGTGTATTAGTTGATAGTCGGTAAGAAGGAAAGTTGGAAAGTCAGGAAGAAGGGAAGACGGTTATTAATACAGAATAAAATAAAAATTACAGCCATGGCTGAATTTATTGTAAACATAGCGCCTGAAAAAGAGGCATTAATAAAAGAGCTAGTTGAACAGCTGGGCGGGAGTGTGGATAATGTAGCGCCGAAAAAAGTAAAGTCAAAGGCGGTTTTAGCCCCCAAGGAACTTTTAGTAAGAGAAATTAAAGATGCTGTGGAGGAGTTGAAACTTGTGCGTGCAGGTAAAAAGAAATTAAGGAACGCTGAAGATTTTTTAAATGAGCTATGAAATACTACCACTGGGCAGCTTTGAGCGCAAAGCCACTAGGCTAATTAAAAAATATCCTTCTCTTAAGAATGAATTGTTTGAATTAGTCGAAAAGTTGAAAATAAATCCCCAAGAAGGCACCCCAATAGGTAACAATTGCTTCAAAATCAGATTACCTATTGCTTCGAAAGGAAAAGGCAAATCCGGTGGTGCAAGAATAATTACCAATGTAGTTGTTAAGCATCTTACTGTTTATCTTATTTCAATTTACGACAAGGCTGAGCAGGAGAGCTTAAGCAACAAAGAGTTGAGGGAGTTATTGAAAAAAGTGCCTTTATGATATTGGTCGTATTTATGCCCCATTCAATTGAAATGATATAAGAGAGCGACACAATCCATGCCCAATAATAGTACATCAGCCGGATTAAAAAATATAAATACCAACGAATGAATATTGAGAAGATTAAGACATTAGGCGATTTAAAAAAAAGTGGCTACAAGTCACTTGGCATTAAAGATGAGATACGCAGAAACCTGATTGCAAAAATACGCAGTAAAGAAAACCCGTTTCCGGGCATTTTAGGTTATGAGGATTCTGTTATTCCCGATACAGAAAGGGCCATACTAAGTCGGCACAATATTTTGTTTCTTGGTTTGCGTGGCCAGGCCAAAACACGCATGGCCAGGCAGATGATAAACCTTTTGGATGAATACATACCCGCCATTGCTGGCAGCGAGGTGAATGACGACCCATTGAACCCATTGAGCAAGTATGGTAAAGACCAAATTGCCGAGCATGCCGATGAAACACCCATCCACTGGATACACCGCAGTGAACGCTATGGGGAGAAACTAGCCACCCCAGATGTTAGTGTGGCTGATTTGATTGGCGATATTGACCCCATAAAGGCAGCCAACCTGCGCCTAAGCTTTGCGGATGAACGCGTGATACATTACGGCATCATACCGCGCAGCAACAGGTGCATTTTTGTTATAAATGAGATACCCGATTTACAGGCACGTATCCAGGTGGCATTATTCAATATTTTAGAGGAAGGTGATATACAGATACGTGGCTTTAAATTGCGTATGCCGTTGGATATACTGTTTGTGTTCACGGCCAATCCCGAGGATTATACCAACCGTGGCAGCATTGTAACGCCGCTGAAAGACCGTATACAAAGCCAAATATTGACCCACTATCCCAAAACGATTGAAACCTCACTGGCAATTACGGAGCAGGAGGCCAATATATTACCTGAGCAAAAAGACTTGGTAAATGTAAGCGACCTTATTAAACGCTTAATTGAACAAATAGCCTTTGAAGCACGCAACAATGAATATGTTGACAAAAAGAGCGGTGTTAGTGCAAGGCTTACCATTGCGGCTTTTGAAAACGCAGTGAGCAGTGCGGAACGTAGGGCCATTATATTTAATGAAAAGCAAACCCAAGTTTGGATTACTGACCTTATTGGGGTTATTCCATCCATAACCGGTAAAATTGAGCTGGTGTACGAGGGTGAGCAGGAAGGGCCTTTTCAAGTGGCGGTAAACCTGTTGGATAAAGCCATCCGTACACAGTTTCTTACTTGGTTCCCTAACCCAGAGGCGTTGAAGAAAAGGAAGAACACCGGCAAAGCATCGCAGCAACAACCCGCCAAAGAGGATGAAAACCCTTACAAAGGCATTACCAAATGGTTTGATAGCGGCAACCATGTTGACCTATTTGTGGATATGAAGGATGCCGAAAAAATTCAAGCATTGTACAAAGTTGACGGGCTATATGGTTTAGTGAAGAAATTTTTCCCTTATGCCAATGAAAAAGAAAATGCCCTGATGATGGAGTTTGTGCTGCATGGCTTGGCAGCGTACTCGTTAATCAGCAAAAAGGTAATTGAAGGCAAAATTGAATTTAAAGACCTCATCGGCAGTATGATGAACCTGGGCAAAATGAATTTTAGTGAAGAGGACGATTTGAGCGACGAGGATTTTAGATAAAAACTTTCTTTTGTATTGCCCCTCCCTGTTTAAATGGGGAGGGGTATTTTTTTCGGGTCATAAGCCAACCTGTCAACGAGGTAAAATTAATTAACGCAAATTGCACTGCGGGTGTTTTACTAAGTGTTAGCAAGCGCTGTTTTTACGCGTGTGCCACTTGGTCTCGAGATGCCTTAATTTCATCGTGACAAGCCCTAAGCGCCCCTTTTTGTGTGCTGATGAGTTCTCTTAAAAAATTGAGAATGCCTGGTTCTGCCAACGCCTGCTGGTAAGCATTTTTGGTCTGCCTCCTCGCTATGTTCCAGGCTTTGTAATATTTCGTGGCCTGTGTGGCCCGAAAAATTGGCCTTAAAGTTCATCCACCCAAGGTAAATCTTGCGACCGGCGGTGGTACCGCTTTCTATGTCGCTTTTTAGGTTTTCAACTTCGCTGCCCAGCTCCATTTTTGCTTGGCGTCTATCGTCAATCACCTGCAAAAACAGCGGTGTTAAATCCGCGTATTCGTCCTTTGGGTGTTGCAGTGCTTGCTCGTAACCCATAATACGGTGGTTGTTAAAGGCAACAAGGTCATTTAACACCTCTGCGATATGTGCATTTGATGTTTACATGGTTATCATTTTTATATGTACCGTATCGTAAAAAACTATGCCAACGTAACACCGAGGGCAATGCCCGGCTCGATTGTATGATTTTTAGTGTCATTCAAAATGTTAAAAAAATCCGCTGATTTTTTTATTTCGGATGGGCCTAACAAAAAAAGCAAGGCCTCCAAAAACACGCTTTAGTAGGGTGTTTTTAAAGGCCTTGTTTTTAACGATTTTGTTGAATATCTCTTGGGCAATTAAACCCACGCATTCGGACTTTATTGGGCTGCTAAAAATATTTGTTAAACAGGTCTTTAAACTGTTTCTCTGCTTTAAATTCAGCATAATTTTTATCACCTTTCACAATTGCCTTGGGTATCGTTTTTGTTTGGAATGCTTTTTCGAAGAGTATCATAGCCTCGGCAGTCTTTTTTTGCTCAAACAATACAGAAGCCAGCCCATAAGCACCTATAGCATTAGCGTCTGAACTGTCTTTTGTATAAGACTTATTATAAAAAATGTAGGCACTATCGTAATTGGCTAAGTTATAGAATGCGCTACCCAATTCGTTGTTAAAGGTTGGGTATGTTGTATCCTGGCCATTTTTTAAAATGGCTAGGTAATCTTTTGTAGCGTCTGCATAAGCACCTGTTTGAATTTGGCAAAACCCGCGGTAATAAACAGCGGAAGGTAATTCCTGCGATGTATCAAACTGTATCGCGGTTGAATATAACTGGATAGCTTTTGGGAAATTGCCTTTTTGCCTATACACACCAGCACTATTGTAATTCCAGATATAATTGTTGGGATCGTAACTAAGTGCTTTGTCAATTTTTTCAATCGCATTGTCCACATTGCCGCTTTTTTCATAACTCTTGCCTAGGTTGTAATACGCTTTCGCATAATTTTCATCAAACCTCACTGCTTTTTTCAACACCTGGATTGACTGGTCGAGCAGGTTTGTTTGGTAATAGGCGTAACCAAGGTTATTATTCAATTTGGCTTTTACCCCGTCGCTCATATTTGCGCCTTTATTGTCGTCAATCAATTTCAAAGTCTGCTCATAGGCAGGTACGGCATTGGCATAATCTTCCATTTCAAAATAACAATCGGCTTTTCCTTGCAGCGCGGCTATATTGCCCGGGTTCAACTTTACAATTCCGTCAAAATTTCGCAAAGCACTGTCAAACTTGGTTAAATTAAAGTAGGCGTAGCCTCTTTTGTAGAGCGCATCTATATAGTCATTCCTTAGGTAAACAGCACTGTCATAGCTTTTTATAGCCTTTTGGTACTGCTTAAGTTCGTATAAATAATTGCCTTGTTGAAACCTATATTCTGGTGAAACTGGGTTTACCAATATAGCCCTGCCTACATAAACCAAGGCTGACTCGTACAGCTTTTTGGCTGCGTCTTCAGTAGCAAGAAAGTTAATATCATCGGCAAACGTTGCAATTTTAGCCAAATAAACACTATCCAATGCTCTTGATCTTGCCGTTTTAAAATCAAAGGCCGCATCATCAATCTTATTTTGGTTAATAAAGCATGTGCCGCGGTAAAAATAATACACGGCTGGTATAGGGTCTAGCTTTAACGCCGCATTAAAATCGTCCAGTGCTTTTTGGTAATTGCTTTGGTCTAAATAAATCATGCCCCTGTCATAATACGCTTCAGTATACCTCGTATTTAGGTTTATGGCATTGCTAAGGTCGTCTATGGCCTCGTCTTGGGAGTTAATCTCTTTTGAATGGTGCAGGGCGTACAACTTCATGTAAATTGAAATGTCGTCTTCAATTTTAAGGTAAAGTTTGTAATCGTCCATCGCCTCGCGTTTTCTGCCGTATTTTTCTTTCAGTTCAGCCCTGGCCTTTATACCCCTCAAATAAGTTGGTTCAACTGATATAGCACTGTTCAAATCGTTTAATGCATCGCTATAGTAGCTTGATTTTGGGTCACCGGCCGCTAATGCATCGTAGCAACGCGACCTCCCCAAGAAATACTCCTTGTCGTTAGAAGTTTTTAACATCCGGCTATATTCTTTGGCTGCATTCTTAGATTGATAAATTTTCATAAGCCCGTCCATCCGCTCCAAAAAGCCAATCTTTTCAAACAATGCATTCCTCAGCGGACCAAGGGAATCTTTTTTCTCAGGTTTAATATCCAATGCCTTGTTGTACCATTTTAGTGCTTTAGTATGGTTGTCTTTGGCCTCGTTGTAATTTGCTGAGTCGAGGCACATGCGGTAATGGTCATCTGGCGACAGGTTTACCAGCTTGGTTACTTGGTCCAACAGGTTTTTTGCATGCGTGTTATATGGATCAGGGTTTGCAGCAACTGCCTTTTGAAATATGTTCAAAGCTTCGGCTAAGTGCTCTTTATCTTTTTCTATTTTGCCTGCGTCTAACAATGAATCGTAGATGGCTTTTTTTCGAACAAAATCAAGCTTTGCATTTTCCTCCTTCAACTTTTGCTCGGCAATTTCCTCAGGCGTTTTTACATGGTTGGGGTCAACCATTTTTCGCTTGAAATAAAACTGCCCGCCGCTACTGTTGGATACATTTTGAAAATCCTTACATACCGGGGTTCTGCCCGATTCGTTTTGCACGGGTTTATATATGTCGTTATATAAATTACCGGTAGAGTAATAGTGGGTTGTGTTTAACTTTAAAAACTCGATGATGTTGGGTATAAACACACTTACGCCCGGCACTGTTTCAGCAGAGCCGCTGGTAAGAAACTGCCTGCTGGGCTGGCGGTACTCCAATTTGCTGGGTACATATTCGTCGGCAATTGACCTTAGTGCACCACTAAAACAAGCATCAGCCATTACCAATATGTGTTTGGCCTGGCGGTTCTGTAACATATCGGTTATTTCCGTGTTAGATATGTAATCAAGCCTGTCAGTGGCTAACGAGGGTACCCAGTAAGCCATGTTATTTTCAAGGTAACCGTGGCCGCCGTAAAAAATAAGCACATTGTCATCCTCACCCAAACTTCCTAACTTATTGTAAACACCCCTTAAAATATCCTGCTTGGTTTTGTTATAAAGTGTAATAATGTTTTCTGGTTTAAAACTGTATTCGTCAACCAACTCCTGTTTCAAGCGCTCCGCCTCCACAATGGTTGAGTCAAGCGCAGGCCATTTGCCAGTATAGTTGGTACAGGCAATAAAAATTGCATGAAAATTTTCGTTATCACTAATAGGCGGTATAACTAAGTCCTCAGAGGCAGAGGCTGCTGCCTTGGTAAATAAGTGGAACATGGTATCCGTGGCAATGTTTTGCTTGTTCCATGCCTGTATTTGCAACGTTGTGCAGGTATCGCTTATAAAAGTCTCGAAATAACCGGAGGTATCTGTGTTTTGTAGGTTTATCGTGGTTCCATTTACTTTAACTATGCTGATGCCTCCCGGCGATACAGCCAACCCTTTAACAGTAATGGTGCCATCCCGGTTAGTATCTGCTTCAATCTTAATGCCGCGGGTTTTGCCTTTTTCTTGGCTTTCTACCACCATTCCCCTGGTTGCCATTGGTGCAGGGGTAATCAATTTTATCAACGGGGGAACTACACTCTTTTTAAGTGCATAAGCAATTCGGGTAAGTTTTGCACCCACGCCGGCTATATTGGGGTTAAATCCAATCGCTTTTTGGTAATAGGCCATGGCGGTGGGTAAACTGTCTATCTTTTCATAGGCGTACCCTGTTTTTGCCACAATAAACGCGTATTCTATACTGTCACTTTTCTCATTTGTGTTTGGTTTGTATGCACTGGCGGACTGTAGCAAGAGCGGTAAGGCGTTTTTAAAGTCGCCATTGTTTAAGTTAACCACGCATGCCGTTACATAGGTTTTTAAAAATGAATATTCGGGTGCATCTAAATAGCTATTAAGTTTTTTTTGTGTATAGTCGTTGTAGTACGAAGCGGCTTGGCTATAGGCATCATTGGCACAAAGTGCCAGTATTAAACGGGCTTGGTACAATGATACATTTGGGCGTATGGTTAACGCCTTTGAAAAATCGTTGGCAGCAGAATCGGTTTTGCCCAACTTAACGTAATCTACCCCTCTGTTGAAGTAGAGAGAGTCTCTAGTTGAGTCTATCGCCAGTGCGTCAGTATAATCTACTGCAGAATATTTGTATTTTTTTGCAAGTCGGTAGGCATCGCCACGGTTTGCCAATAAATTTTTATCATTTTTATCGTCGGGTTCGTTATCCAACACCGAGGTAAAATCAACAATGGCCGAATCGTATTTGGCCAGTTTTAAATATGCATTCGCGCGTGCCGTTAACGCTTTAAAATTGCTGGCGTTAATGGCCACGCTCTGTGTAAAATCATTTATGGCCAAGTCGTATTTGCCCGCTTTATAGTAAACAGAACCCCGGCTATACCAAGCAGCGTCGTCATTGGCATTGTGCTTAATAGCCATGGTGTACTTACTCACATCGGGGTTTGCTACCTGTGCGTTTGAATTAAAAAATGCAATTAGGGGTAAAAGCAAAGCAGATAATCGGATTACGGTCTTCATAACAGTAAAGTTTGGCAGAAATTTGGTGTTTTATAAGTGGGTCATTTCAATAAAAAAAGCAAGCACATTATCGTCGGTCACTTCTGAATCGAAGTTAATTCTATTATCGGTTGAAAATTTTACATTCTTCATTTCAAGCAAGCGGTTTGCAAGGCTTTTGCGTACCGTTTGGTATATATTGTTGTTGGCTATGGCAATTTGGTCGTCTAGGGTTTTGATATCGATGGGTGATTTAGAGAGTAGCACACACATTTTTTCTTTACCCGGCACATTATCCAGCTTATAGTTTTGGCTTTCGCTGGGCAAATAAAGCGTTGCATTGGTGAAATTTATCAATGGGCTCTCGTTTAAGTCTTTTTGCGGAAAAAGCCTGCTATAATTGTTTTGGTCATCTTTGTCAAGCACATAAACATACGCAGACTGAGACAGTGAAAATTTTATTTGGTATTTGTTACCTGAGTATAACGGCTTGGCCAAATTGAAGCTGGCATAGCTAAACGCGCCAGCTGCAGCATTGTCGCCATTGCTTGTAACAGGGCTTGCATTAACTTGTATGCCTTCATAACTTTGGTCTTGCTTATACAACATTAACTGCATTTCCCCCTTCAGGCGGGGTTTGGTATCCTCAATTTTTACCGCCACAGTCTCTTGCTTTGGCGTAGGCAAATTTTGGGCTACGGGTATGGATTTTGGCAAAGAATCTGCTTTTACAGAATTGGTAATTATATTGGTGGTGCCGCTGCCAAAATCGCTAACAGTATACATTTCGTAGGCGAAAAGAAAAAAATCATGGTAATTTATCCAGTAAAACCCATTGTTACCGTTTAACGGCCCCCAACTGTTCATTATTTCAAATGAGCCACCGCTTATGTCATCGTTGTACCCAATAACGCACATTGCGTGGCCATCATGGCGCTTAAGCAGCTTTCTGCGAACACTGTCAATGTTTTTGTACTCATCGTCAGTTGGCAGCCAAATGCCACTTTTTTTAACATCGTCAAAACTACCGGGGGTAACCATGCCAAATGCAATCGCGTTTTTATTTACCAGCAACGTTTTTATTTTTGACACCAATGTTATTTCACTGTCGGTCGCTGGATCGTTTATCCGCTGAAAATCCTTAATTCTGTATGTTTTTGCAGCATCAAAATCACCATTAACATAGGCTACCCCGCAGGCGAAATTGCTGCTTTTTTTTAGAAGGGCCCCCTTGTCTACAATAAAACTTAATGACTTTTTGAGTGAGGAAAAATCGGTACAGTCGCCGCTGGGCTGCACATTGTTATAAACAAAATCGGGTGAGAAACTGTTGGACACGATCTTGTCGTAGTCGTTGTTTATAGTATAGTTATGGCTTACGGCAAACGCAATTGTTCTTGTGGCGTAGGCCGATGCCCATGCTGAGCAAGTATTATATGCACCTTGGTTGCCTACAGGTGGGGCATATTGCCGTAACGACATTATATTGGGCAGCGCATCCCGGCTAGCAGTTGCTGAACTTGATAACACTGGAACATTTATAAAATCACTTTCTTCAAAGTTGTTGCCCTTGCCTCTTTTTTCAAAAGGTATTGTGTCTTCTATGCTGCCGCTCCAATATTTTTCAAACAAGGTTGAAAATAGTATACCGTTGGGTTTGCCGGTAAAGCTGTAAATGTTGTTGTAAGCCTTCATTTTTAACGAATCTTCCGACATTTTTTCGCCCTTATATGTATTTACCGTGTTGGCTATAATATCTTCCATTTCGTTAATAAGGTCAAAATATGGGTTTATTACACATATGCGTTTACTGGCGGGGCTATTTTCGTTGTAGTAGCCAAGCTCATAACGCCTGGTCGGGTCGTCAATTGGGGATAAAAAGTCTTTGTAATAAATAACCAACGTATCGCCAACTACTTTTAACCGGTGCGTTACAGGCGCTTTTGACATTGCCGTAATTTGCAGAAAAAAGGTACTTCTGCCTGTTTGGGGATATTGTGATACATCAAACAGGTACTTGTTTTCCTGCTCGATGATGATTTTGCCTTTACGCTCGTCTTCTGACGTGATGGCCCCGGGTATGTTTTCTATGATGTTAACGCCTGCCCTGAGTGAAACGCCTTCAACATTTTCCAAGCTGGCATCGCTTAGTAACTGCGATAGGCCGTTTGGCAGCACCTGTGCCTGCGGGGATGGGGTTAATACTTTTTCCCCTTTGCCCGGCACAATTACCCAAATTTTGTCTTTGTGCGATGAGAATATCAGCAAGTCGGTGGCGTTTAAAGTGCTACCGGGCCTCACATAGGCCCCCACACCGGTTTTAACCCTTCCGGAAACTTTTGTTACAGTATACTGTGCCTGCAAAACTGAAATGGCCGAGAGCCATAAAAATGCCAAGAGTAACATTGTCTTTTTCATACAGTTGCTTAAGGTTTTTTTGTACCAGACTAATAGCGGAAATTCAATTTTTTTGGTATATTGTTTAAAGCGGTTTTGGTGCCATTCGTCTTACATCATAGGTTAACATACCAAGTAAAAAGGGTACTAACGCCATTCTAATTGTCTTTAAAATATCGGTTAAAGTACGTTTTTTCAGGGTAAATATAATAAAATGAATAACACTAAAAAAGCATACGCACCGTATGTTGTTTCAGTTGGCTGATAGTAATAATAAGCGGCAGTATTAATGTTAAAATAATGTTATTCGTATCGGTTTTTAATACAAGCGATTGAATAAGCCTTTACCGAAATCGTCTTTCATTTTGCAATTTACTTGCAAATAAAAAATAGTCTGGCAGCCGCTTTGCAAAGTGAAAAATAATGAAAATATAACGGCATTTACAGGCTGCTCCAATTGGGCTTGCCTGTAAATGCAGGTGCTAAACAAATGGGTGCCCTAACGTTCAACCAGCCCCACTTTCACTTCCAAATCGGTGTTGTTCAATAAAAATTCGGCCATTTCCTCGTTCATTGTAAAGCCCCTGTCCATAGAAAAAAGGCTCAGCTTTAGGTTTTCAATAGGTTCGTAAATGTTAAAACGTATCTGCGATTTTCCGGGGTTTTTGTTTACGTTTTTTTCAACAAAATCTACAAAGCCTTTGGTAATGGCAGCGGGCAGTATGTTCAGTTCCAGTTTGGCGGTTAGGTTTTGCTTGGCAGTTTCCAGCAGGGTTACCTGGCTTACTTTAAACTCATATTGGTCGCTGTTGAAACGTTGTTTAAAATACCCGTTTACCAGCACATTTTTGCCTTTGTCAAGGTAGTCCTTAAACCGTATATAATCATCGCTCCACAGCATTAATTCGGTTTTGCCGCTAAAGTCTTCCATGGTCATAATGCCAAAGTTGCGCCCGGTTTTGGTAACCCTGTGCTGGGCGTCAATTACCAGGCCGGCAATCCTAAAATTACGTGTGCCGTTGGCTGCCACCAAGGTACTCGATTCCTTTATTTCATTAAAATCGGCCAGCCCCATAATGCCATAATACTTTAGTTCAAACTTAAAATGGTCTAACGGGTGGCCGCTCATAAACATGCCGGTCACTTCTTTTTCGTGGTCAAGTTTTTCGGTGAGTGTCCATTGTTCGCAGTTGGGCAACTTGGGTGCCGGTACCTCGGCCATTACCGTGTCGCCAAACAGGCTGTTGCTGCTTTGTTGCTTGTTGGCCTGGTACTGGTTGCCGAAGTTAATAATACGTTCCAGCCCGTTTTTATTGTCTCCGTTGGGTGTGAAGAAATACTGCGCACGGTGAATATCCTTAAACTCGTCAAACGCCCCAGAGTAAATGAGGCTTTCCAGCGATTTTTTATTTACCGCGCGTTGGTTTACCCGTTTTATAAAATCAAAAATATCCTTGTAAGGCCCGCCTTTGTCGCGGTCCTCAATAATACTTTCAATCGCAGCCTCGCCAACACCTTTTAGCCCGCCAAGACCAAAGCGTATCTCGCCTTTTTTGTTAACGGCAAAGCCTTTCAGGCTTTCATTAATGTCTGGCCCCAGCACGTTAATGCCCATGCGCTTGCATTCCTCCATAAAAAAGGTTATTTTTTCAATGGCGCCGGCATGGTTTAGCACCGCGCTCATATATTCCCCGGGGTAATGCGCTTTTAAGTATGCCGTTTGGTAAGCCACAAAAGCGTAGCAGGTACTGTGGCTTTTATTAAAGGCGTACTGCGCAAAAGCCTCCCAGTCGGTCCACACCTTTTCCAGCACCTCTGGGTTGTGCCCTTTGGCCGAAGCGCCGGTAATAAACTGCGTCTTCATTTTGTCCAGCACACTTTTTTGTTTTTTGCCCATTGCTTTGCGCAACACGTCGGCATCGCCTTTGCTAAAGCCGCCAATGCTTTGGCTTAATAGCATCACCTGTTCCTGGTATACGGTAATGCCGTAGGTTTCCTCCAGGTATTCCTTCATGTCTGGTATGTCGTACACCACTTCTTCGCGGCCGTGCTTGCGGGCCACATACTGGGGTATGTAGGCCATAGGCCCGGGCCGGTAAAGGGCGTTCATGGCAATTAGGTCGGCAAACTTGTCGGGCTTAAGCTCGCGCAAGTATTTTTGCATGCCGGGGCTTTCAAACTGAAAGGTGCCGTTTGTTTCGCCTTTTTGGTACAGCAAAAATGTTTTTTCGTCGTCAAGGGGCGAAGTGTCCAGGTCTATTTCTACGCCATGGTTTTGTTTAATCAGGAAAAGGGCCGTTTTTAGGATAGAGAGGGTCTTCAACCCCAGAAAGTCCATCTTAATTACCCCCGCTTCCTCAATAATATTGCCTTCAATCTGCGTTACCCAAAGGTCAGAGTCTTTGGAGGTGGCCACCGGTATCAGCTCGGTAAGGTCCCTTGGCGCTATGATGATGCCCGCCGCGTGTATGCCGGTGTTACGTACGGAACCTTCTAAGCGTTTGGCCTCAATCAGCACTTTGGCGCGTATGTCGTCGCCATGGTAAATTTCCCGCAGCCTGCGTATGTTTTCCATGTCGTCGCCCATAAAACCTTCTTTTTCCTCCAGGCTTTTTTCGCCGTCCTTGGCTTCTTTTATGGTCATGGGCGCACTCAGTACGCGGCCAAGGTTGGTGCCGGGTTTGTCGGGTACCATTTTGGCCAGGGCGTTTGCTTCCGCAAGGGGCAGGTCCATCACGCGGGCCACGTCCTTTATGCTCATTTTGGCGGCCATGGTACCGTAGGTAATAATTTGCGCCACCTGGCTTTTGCTGTATTTCTGCACCACATAGTCAATTACCTTTTGCCTGCCGTCATCGTCAAAGTCGGTGTCTATATCCGGCATTGACTTTCGGTCGGGGTTCAAAAAACGCTCAAACAGCAGTTTGTATTTAATGGGGTCTATATTGGTGATGCCTATGCAATAGGCCACCACGCTGCCCGCGGCACTACCACGGCCAGGGCCAATAAACACCTTCATCTCTCGGCCGGCGCGTATAAAATCGCTTACAATTAAAAAGTAACCGGCAAAGCCCATTGTTTTAATGGTAAACAATTCAAAATCAAGCCGTTCACGTATCTCTTCTGTAATTTCACTGTAACGCTTCCTTGCCCCCTCATAGGTAAGGTGGTGCAGGTAGTTCCATTGGTTTATGTTGTTGTCTGCCCCTGTTTGAAACTCAATAGGTATTGGGAAGGCAGGCAGCAAAATGTCTTTCTTTAGGTTTAGCACCTCCACCTTGTCAACAATTGCCTGCGTGTTTTCCAGCGACTCGGGTATATCGCTGAATATACGGCCCATTTCCGCTGCTGTTTTAAAATAAAACTGGTCGTTCGGAAATTTAAAACGCCTGTTTTTTAGCTGAACATCGTCGTTCACAAAGTCGTCAAAACCCGGCGTGCTTTGTTTTTCACCGGTGTTAATGCAAAGCAAAATATCGTGGGCATTATAGTCGTCCTGGTCGGTATAATGGCTGTCGTTGGTGGCAATCACCGGCACACTATACTTTTTCGCAAACTTTAGCAGGGTGGCGTTTATTTTTTCCTGTTCTTTAATGTTATGGCGCTGAATTTCAATATAATAATCATCCCCAAACATATCCAGCCACCATGTAAACTCCTTTTCAGCTTCTTCTTCGGTTTCATGCAAAATGCTCTGCGGCACATACGCGCCAATGCAGCAGGTGGTGGCAATAAGGCCTTCTTTGTATTTTTCAATCAGCTCTTTGTCAATACGGGGGTATTTGCTGTAATGGCCCTCAATAAACCCCAGGGAGGTAAGCTTTACCAGGTTTTGGTAACCGGTTTTGTTTTTGGCCAGCAACACTTGGTGAAACCTGGCATCTTTCTGCTCTTTGCTAAAACTTTTACGGTGGCGGTCGCTCACCACATAAAACTCGCATCCCACAATGGGTTTGGTAACAGGGGTGGTAATATCCTTGCCGTTCTCATCTTTACCGATTACTTTGGTGTTTTTCCAGGCCTGGTTTACAAAGTCAAAAACGCCAAACATGTTGCCGTGGTCGGTAATGGCCAGGGCCGGCATGTTATTTTTGGCGGCCTTTTTATACAGGCTCTCGATGGAAGCAGCCCCGTCTAACAAAGAATATTGCGTATGTACGTGTAAGTGTGAAAATGCCATAATACTCAAAAATTAAAAACGTGAATGGTGAATCGTGAATAGCGTTTTACGCTACGCCCCCAATTAATCCAATTCATCAATCACGTAATTCACAAAACAGCAAATTTCATTAATTTTAGGCCATATAATGCCCGTTGTTATCCACATTAGCGTGGTTTTGTGTGTATATTATTGATTACCAAAGCCTATTGCTGTCGCGCCGGCCAAATATGACAAGGACACACAACAATTTATCCCCCGCTGGGCTATATTTGCACCATGCGAAAGTTGAGCATGGACGAATTGGGCCGCAAAACGGTGGAGGAATTTAAACAGGCGGAGAAGAACCCCATAGTTGCTGTGCTGGACAATATACGTAGCATGCACAATGTGGGCAGTGTTTTCCGGACGGCCGACGCGTTTTTAATTGAAGCCGTTTGCCTGTGTGGGTATACACCCCAGCCGCCCCACCGCGATATTCACAAAACAGCCCTGGGTGCCACCGAAACGGTTGACTGGCTGTATTACCCGCAGACTGTAGACGCAGTGGCAGACTTAAAGCAACGGGGGTACACCGTGTACGGCATAGAACAAGCTGTGGGTAGCATATCTTTAGAGAAATTTGTGGCAGCACCCGGCGAAAAAATAGCCGTGGTGTTTGGCAACGAGGTGGAAGGCGTGCAAACAGAAGTGCTACAACTGTGCGACGGATGTATTGAGATACCGCAGTTGGGCATGAAGCACTCCTTGAATATTTCCGTGGCGGCGGGTATAGTGCTATGGAAGTTATGCGAGCCGAGATTGCACACGGGGATTTGGAAAGATTAAGGGGATGGGGAAGATTTTGCGAACAACAAAAAGAATCGCTTACGTTCAATAAATGAGCCTCTTCGCAAACCTTTCTCCGGACGGAGAGGGGGACGGGGTGTCCAAAGGACTCCTTTGGAGAGGCGCACAAAGACACATGTTTAACTTTTTTAAAAAAGACCCCTATAACAGGAAGATGCCTGCCGAATACAAGCACCTTATGAACCAGCGTGCTTATGAGGCTTTTTTGGATACCGTGTTGCAATATTTTAAGGAGAAGGGAGAGCCGGTACTGAAGGTGGAGGATGGCTATATTGTTACAAAGGAAGAAGAGGGGCAAGGCTTAGAATTTAAATACGGACTGGATAACCTGGTACGGCTGGTTGCCCCCGCCCCAAAAGAAGACCAAGAATCAATCATCTATTTGCATTTTAACAAAGTGGGCCAAGACCGGGGCTACATGCAGTATTATAAAAAAGACTACGAGGCGGCAAAACCCTTTTTGAAGATTTTGATTAAAGACGAAAGCATTTTAAAAACCGATGGGGTACAAAATATTGTATATTATAGAGCTTTTCCCGGTACGGTTAATGCGCTTGTGTTTGATTATGACGAAAAGTTTACTTACTTGAATGTAGATGAAATTAAGGAATGGGAAAAGCCGACTGCTGAATTGTTTGCAGCCGCCCAACAGAATATAAATGAAGAACAGATAAACATACACCAACTTGAATACAAGAATACCGATATTGAAGTGTTTGCCTTTTTTAGCGGTGATTTTTCTGCGCCATATATGTTAAGCCTTGAGCAAAATGCGCCTTTTTCGGTGAGCCAATACGGTGCAGTGGTTGCAATACCTACAAAAGGCACCGCTTTTGTGTCGCCGATTAAAGATAAAGATGTTATTGGGAGGATCAACCTTATGGCAGACCCAGTAACCAAATTTTTTGACGAAGACCCCGGTAACATAACTTCAAAGTTTTATTGGTATTTTAACGGCGTTTTCCAGTTGTTCCCCGAAACGCCTTCCACAGAAAAGGAAGGCTTTGTAACGCTTTCACTACCCCAGCCATTAATACAATTATTAAAAGAAGCATAGAAGATGAGTACAGTAAAAAATTATTTATCGTTGGTTAAGTTTTCGCATACCATATTCGCGCTGCCTTTTGCACTGATAGGATTTGCGTTGGGGCTATCATCGTTCGCTTTTTCAGTGGTGCCGGGTTGGCATACTTCAGTTATCTCACCACAAGGTATCAGCGCATGGAACCTCAATAACTCAATTGGATGGGGACATGATATAACGAATTTTACATTTTGGAGAATTATTATATTCAAATTCATCCTCGTCCTTGTTTGCATGGTAACCGCCCGCAGTGCGGCCATGGCTTTTAACCGCTATCTGGACAGGAGTTTTGATGCCAAAAACCCCCGCACCGCCATACGCGAAATACCCAAGGGTATTATATCGCCCAACAGCGCGTTGCGGTTTGTAATACTCAACTGCTCGATTTTTGTGACGGCAACATTTTTTATCAACCATATTTGTTTTTACTTATCGCCTTTGGCGTTGTTTGTTATTTTATTTTACAGCTATACCAAAAGGTTTACGCCTTTATGCCACCTGGTATTGGGGCTAGGGTTGTCGCTGGCACCCATCGGGGCTTACCTTGCCGTTACAGGCCGTTTCGATTGGTTGCCGCTGTTCTTCTCCTTTGCCGTTATTTGCTGGGTAAGCGGCTTCGATATTATTTATGCCTTGCAGGATATTGATTTTGACAAATCGCAGCAGCTGTATTCCATCCCCTCCGTGGTGGGCAAAGAAAAGGCCTTGTTCATCTCAACCTTGCTGCATATTGTCAGCGCGGCCTGTGTAATTACCGCAGGGGTTTACGGCCATTTCCATTGGATATACTGGGTGGGCGTCGCAGTTTTTGTAGGCATGCTGTACTACCAGCACTCCATCGTGTCGCCCAACGATTTAAGCAAGGTCAACATCGCCTTTATGACCGCCAACGGCATTGCCAGCGTAGTGTTTGGCGTGTTGGTAATTGCTGATTTGCTTGTAGGGTAGGGGGGATGGTGCTTTTGGACTTTTACCTGAATTCTAGTCGAGTTTTCACCATTTTTTCGATAAACAGCATAGCTAGTTTATTGTCATTACCTAATGGCCTTCCAAGCAAAAAAGGATTTGAAGTGTGCTATTACCATAAATGCTACTATATTAGCTGTTTATACTCAATTTAAAAGCCAATATTACAATGGCCAAATTGCCAATTACATTTCAGAAGGTAAAAATTAAAGACTATCAAGGCGTTGAGCAAATTCGATATTTAGTAGTTGTTTCGGAAAAAGGGACATACTGGAATAAGACAACGATTTGCGATATGGACGACCTTTTTAAATTGCGTGAAGAACTTGATAAGGTTCTTAAAGATTTGACAACTGCGGAACTATTAAACATAACAGAGGATAAAGCAAGACGTGTCGAACAGGCGCATGCGAATGATATTTTGTGTAAATCATGTGCATATAAAATGACGGCAGATTGCGTAACATGTCTTTTTGAATTGCAAAGTCCACTCGAACGGAAACTTTTCTTGGCATTGAAAAAGGCAGGGATTTATTTTCGGCACCAGTATGGTATAGATTGGCGTGGAAACAATATTTTCGTGCAGAATAAGGCCTATGGGGATCCTGAAAATAATTTCAAAGACGTTTTAACGATCGTGGATTTTTTTGTCAGTTACTCAAACAAAAAATTGTGTGTATATACCGATGGACACACTTACCACGAGCGTACAGAGGAACAGGCCACGCATGATAGAACTATTGATAGAAAATTACAATCTTTCGGTTTCACCGTACATAGATACACTGGGAAGGAAGTGAACGATAATATTTCAAAGATAATTGACGATATAAATAATTAGGAATTAGCACTTAGGTCGCACTTTAAAATTAGAAGATTTATATTTGCGACATGGATATGTTGGATAAATTCAAAGGCGTGAATTCTATAAATTTTCATAAGCGGTTTACGGATGACGATTCTTGCTTGGAATA
>CAIRZB010000062.1 GCA_903882935.1 uncultured Parafilimonas sp.
CGAATACCACTTCAGGTTCAACAGGAGAAATGCAATGGCGGGTACTTTTAATGCACTAATTGAACGTATGATGCAAGCCCCGCCTATACGTTTAGAAAATATTCAAAAACGAAGTGCGACCTAAGTGCTAATTCCTAAAATATTTATTGCTTGTTAACATAGCCTTATTATGCGAATGTTTGGTTTGTACTCCTTTGCAGCTTTTCGTACGTGCCTTACCTTTTTTTTCGCTCAATTACCGTTAATTGGCCTGCTGTTTCTAGCCATGTTGCACATAAAAGCGTACTATGTAAGAAAGGATTGGCCTGCCCTAAATTGGTAAAGGGCATACTACCCGGCAGAAACAGCCACAAGGGTAAATGTTTTTAGGGGCATAACCGAACGCCTGAAATACACGCGCGGCCCTGAATTAGCCGCAATGCTGCGGCTCTTTGGCAGCATAACAATAAAGGCCTTTGTGTTGGGATGAGCCAACACTCAGCTAGGCAATATGCTTATTTTGCCTTTTTCAAAAAATTGCTTTATCTTACCCACACGTATTACCATCCAACCAACGCACCATGAAAAAATACATGCTTGCATTACTGCCGTCAATCATTTTGCTTACTGGTGTTATGGCTTTTAAATGGGCCTGCAACCGCATACCTAAGGCCGAAAGGGTACGCGCCACAGCTTTCCGTACACGTGCGCTAAGCATTGGTTGCGGGGCGGGTATTTACTTTGAGAATATTGCTGCTTATATTCCGCCATTGCCGGGATGGGGTAACTACCGCCGGAAAATTACCACTGCAAGTGATAGTGCGCATTTTTATTTTAACCAGGGCATCAACATGTACAATGGCTTTTACATGATATAATCGGTTGCTTCTTTTCAAAAAGCAAACCGGTTCGGTGGTTTCTTGGTGTATAAAACAATAATAGGGTAAAAAATGCGGTTAAGGCCTTCCGCTACCTTTTGTTTGTGTTTAAGGTAATAAAAAACTAGTGGCGGGTGCAAATTGGCAGATAATTAACGGTGTGCGGCTGTTTTTTGGTGTTATAATATAACATTCGGCCAAAGCTAAGGATGCCAAAAAACAAAATACTAATTTGGTGAGCTAAAAAGGCACTATACGTTGCGGCCATAAGTATTGGGTAAGCATACTTTTGGGGTTGGGCAAAACGTTACATGGGTTTAGTGCAATGTTAACCGCTTTTTCCAAAACGCGGCATTATCTTTGCCCTATAAAAAAAATCTTTTTATACGCAACGCTATGAAATTCTTTTTACCCATTGTATTAGTTTGTTTGGTTACTGCATCTTGTACGCATAATGCCATAACAGGCAGAAGCCAGCTAACCCTAGTGTCAGAAGCCGACATGCAAACCACCGCATTAACCCAGTATGGGCAGTTTTTGGCCCAAAATAAGGTAGTGCCTTCCTCCAGTGCCAACGAGCAAATGGTTAAACGCGTGGGCAGCCGAATTGCGGAAGCCATTACCAAATACTACCAGCAAAAAGGCTTGGGCAGCCAGTTAGACGGCTACAAATGGGAGTTTAACCTGGTGGAGAGCAAGGAGGTAAACGCTTGGTGCATGCCCGGGGGCAAAGTGGTGGTGTATACCGGCCTGCTGCCAATTACGCAAAATGAAACTGCTTTAGCGGTAGTGCTGGGCCACGAAATAACCCATGCGGTGGCTGGGCATGGCCGCGAGCGGATGAGCCAGCAGCTACTAGCCCAAGGCATACAGCTAGCCGGCGATGCTGCGCTGGGCAACGACCCCAAGGCGTTAAATATTTTTAATACTGTTTATGCACCCGGCGCCCAGGTTGGGGTATTGTTACCAAACAGCCGCAACCAAGAATATGAGGCCGACCATTTTGGGTTGTTTTTTGCAGCCATGGCAGGGTACAACCCGCAGGAAGCTATCCCTTTTTGGCAACGCATGATGCAATTGGGCGCGGGCAGCAGCAAGCCCCCCATCTATTTAAGCGACCACCCAGCGGATGAAGACCGTATTGCAAAACTTAAAACATACATGCCCGAAGCTTTACAATTTTACAATGGGGCAGTAAAAAAATAGCAGATTAGTTAAAAATGGCGAAAATTAACGGCTTTTTGTTTAAAAATCCGTTACGGTAGTGTTATTTGCAAATTATTTATTTTATCTTTGCCCGCCCGATTTTTTTAATCACCTTAATTCATTTAAGGAATGTCAATGCAAAGTTTTTTTGAAAAATTGCAATTAAGCGACGAGAAAAACCTGCTAATCCAAGGTCTCCCGTCCTCTATCGAAAAGCAGTTTGTAAAACTGTCTTACTCCAAAAACGTTACACCGCTGTTACGAACCAAGAAAATTGATTTTGCGTTGGTATTTGTTATCAACCAAAACCAGTTGTGTAATATTTTAAAGGATGTATTGCCCGCGTTGCATGCAGAAAGTAAATTGTGGGTGGCTTACCCAAAAACCAGCAGTAAAATTGCCAGCGACCTTAACAGAGACTGTAGTTGGCAGGTACTGTCAGACGGCGGTTTTGAGGCGATAAAGCAGGTGCCGCTAGACCATATGTGGATTGCCATGCGTTTTAAAAAGTTGGAAGCAATACCAGACAGGGCAAAGGCTTTGGCCGAAGTGGAACATGCCGCCCAAAACGGTATTGAGTTTGACAAGCACCACATTATGCCCCCGGCAGAGTTAGAGCCGTTTTTTGTTAAGCACAACGAGGCCCGGGAGTTTTTTACCTCACTGTCGTTTACCAACCAAAAGGAATACATTACTTGGATTGAGGCGGCCAAAAAAACCGAAACCAAGCAAAAAAGGTTGGAAGTAGTGCAGGAGAAATTACTGGCTGGCAAAAAAAGCCCGTTGGAAAAATAGGTAACGGTATAGGCCGTTTTTTTGGATTGTAACGATAGTAGTGCCGAAAATGTATTTTACTTACGTTAGTAAGCCTTATTATGGCAACATACATAAATGTAGAAATAAAAGCAAAATGCTTTCGCCCGCAACAGGTGGAAGCATTTTTGCTTGGTGCCAATGCCCATTTTATGGGTACAGACCACCAAGCCGATACTTATTTTAACTGCCCGAACGGGCGTTTAAAGTTGCGGCGGGGTAATATTGAGAACAACCTTATTTTTTACAGCAGACCCGATAGTAAAGGCCCCAAGCAATCTACCTTTCAATTAACCCCTGTGGCCGACGGTGATGCCATGCAAGCCCTGCTGACCCATGCGCTGGGCGTAAAAATAACGGTTACAAAAAAGCGGCGTATTTATTACCTGCAAAACGTAAAAGTACATTTGGATGAACTGGAGGGCCTAGGCAGCTTTGTAGAAATAGAAGCCGGCAACATTACCGACCCCACGAAAACTGTTGAGCAACTGCAAGCCCAGTGCAATGCCCTTATGGTGGCTTTTGGCATTGAGGAAAGCCATTTGATTGATAATAGTTATAGTGATATGGTTGAAGCGGGGTTATTTGATGCCGGGCGTTAAAGTGTTTTGGGTTTGGAACACTGTATTTTTTTGATAAAGCCATAAAAGTTAATGGGTTATGCGTAAACCTAAATACACGTAACGTTAAACAAACTCAACTTTTCCTACTTTCTTAACAAACATTTCATCCCCAATCTTTTCATTTTGTTTCGCAGTCTGCGCATTATTGCTTTACTTTTGCAAATTGGCCTGTTTTGAACCCAGGCACCGAAAATTTTAAACTCTTACAGTTTGGCATTACCATATCTTATCAAATACGTTTATAATAACGGCACTGATGAAGTTATACGCAGGGGCAAAAAAATACATGCCATTGGCAATGTAGAGTTGGTGGAATATGACGAGTTGCTTAACTCTGTAACCTTTAGGGTTAAAGACGATGCCTACAACACTTATTACAAAGTACACATTACCAAATTTAAAGACCCCAAACTGGTATCCCTGCGCTGCGGCTGCCCCTACAACCTGGGCGATATTTGCAGGCACGAATCTGCAGCCCTTTTCCAGCTGCAGGAGATGATGGACAAGCACCAACTGAGCGGTAAGGAACTGAGTTATAACCAACAGCACACCATTGTAAAAATGAAGCAGTTGGAGTTGAAAATGATTAGGATGTTAACCGCGCCGGATAGCTTTTTGCAGGCAGAAGGGTTTGTGCGTAGCGGCAGCAAGGCCCGTATTGTGGACGCGAAGGACGAACGGGTGCTGGCCGACCTGGAATATGAGGGCGAGCATTTTAAAATAGTCATCCAAAAAAACGAAGAGCGAAATTTTGACACCAGTTGCAACTGCGACAGCGACCATGAGCACCCCCTGTGTGTGCACAAGGCCATCGTGCTGCTGCAATTGCTGGCAAAATATGGCCCCAATTATTTTGACAGCATACGCAATTGGGATAAGGAGAAAGACAAACTGCTTTCGCTGTACGGTTACTCGTTACAGGATAACCTGGCAGGTAAATTTGAATTTGCTTATAAGGACGGCAAGCCGTTTTTACGCGTGCTTGATGCCACGATAAAACGCGTGGCCGTTTCCGCCGCCAGCCAAACAAGGCCCGGCAGACCCACCGAAACCCAACCGGCGTTGCTGGAAGAAGAATTGGAGCCTACTAAAGGCAAGCTAAAACTCGGTTTGGTAATAAGTTACCATGCCCACCAGTACCCCTACGTACAAATAGATGCCATACAGGGTGAGGCCAACGAAGAAAGCAGTGCGTTTACTGGCCGGGTGGAAAAATTAGACCTTACAAAGTTTGTTAATACGGAGGTGTTGGGTGAGGATGACAAACTATTGGTGCAGCAGGTACGAAAATTGCTGCCGGGCGAGGTAAGCCGTTACCTTAACCGCAACTCGCCTTTCAGCGGTATTTGGGAAAACATCATACAGCAGCACGACGACGAACTGCCCGAGGAAACCCGGCACCTTATTATTGAATACCTACATTCGAAATATAAAAAAATATTTACGGACGCTTCGGACAGCCATTTTAATTTCTCGCTGCCGCCGCGCAAAACTTTTCAAACGGCAAACCTACAGCCTGCCAATTTTTCCATCAATTTCATAACGCCCGAGTTTGTGGTAACCCATGTAGCTGGTGCGTATGAAATTAGCTGCACCATCCGTACACCGATGGGCGAGAAGAATATTGCCGAAAACCAAGTGTCTTCGTCATTAGTGTTTCAATCGGAGGACCAGTTTTTTATCTGGCAGAAACAGGAAGACGTAGTGCTGGTAGAAAAATTTATGCCTTCGGGTAAAATGACGATCAGCGAGGCCGATTGGGTGGCTAAGCTGGATGCGTTTGTGCTGCCGCTTTCAAGGGAGTACAACGTGCAGTTTAGCAATGTGCAAAAAGAAGAAGTGCGCGACATTAAGCCGGAGGTGAAGGTGATGCTGCGCGAAAAAGGGGACTACCTGCTTTTTCAGCCCATATTTGTGTACCGGGGCTACGATGTAAAATACGGTGATAAGGAAAAAATGGTGCTGCCCGTGGGCGATAAGTTGCTGGTTATACACCGCAACATGCCTTTTGAGGATGCGTTTTTGCAAAAAATACAAAGCCTCCATTCAGGGTTCATCCATGCCGACGGCAGCGATAACCTGGCGTTGAAGGGCACCGATGTGCTGAAAAACAACTGGTTCTTTTTGTTCATTGATGCCGTAAAGGAAATGGATGTGCCCGTGTATGGCTTTGAGGCACTAAAGAATTACCGTTTCAATACAGCCAAGCCATCCACCAAAATATATATCAGCAGCCACACCGACTGGTTTGATGCTAAAGTTGACATACATTTTGGTGAGCAGAAAGTAACGGTGGCCGATGTAAAAAAAGCATTGGCCAATAAGCAGCAATACGTGCAATTGCAAGATGGCTCGCTGGGTATTTTACCGGAGGAATGGATAAAAAAATACTCTCTGCTGTTTAGGGTGGGCGATGGCAAGGCCAACAACATTAAGCTGAGCAAATACCATTTTAGCGTTATTGAGGAGCTGTACGATAAGCGTGACGAAGAAGAACTGGTATTTAAGCTAGAGGAAAAGTACGATAAGCTGCGTTACAACCAAACCATTGAAAGCATTCCGCCCCCAGCGCATTTAATGCCCATATTAAGGCCTTACCAATCATCTGGCTTCCAATGGCTCAACTATTTAAGCGAGGTACATTGGGGCGGTATATTGGCCGATGACATGGGTTTGGGTAAAACCATACAGGCACTTTCGTTCCTGTACCACCTGCGGCAAAAAAATGGCAAATTAAAAGCATTGGTGGTATGCCCTACCACGCTTATGTACAACTGGGAGAATGAAATAAAAAAATTCACCCCATCGCTAACCTATTACATACACCATGGCGGCACACGTACCAAAGACACATTGGCCGGTGGCAACGAAATAATTATTACCACGTACGGCACCCTGCGCAGCGATATTCGCCAGTTTGTGGAGGTTGATTTTGATTATGTGGTGCTGGATGAAAGCCAGGCCATTAAAAACCCCGGCAGCAAAGTGGCTAAGGCCGCAACGCTGTTAAAGGCTAAAAACAGGCTTTGCTTGAGTGGTACACCCCTGCAAAACAACACGTTTGATATTTACGCACAAATGAATTTTCTTAACCCCGGTATGCTAGGCAGCATGGAGTTTTTTAAACAAGAATTTAGTGTGCCGATTGACAAGTTTGGGGAGAAGGAGCAGAAGGAGCATTTGCGGCGATTGCTGTACCCATTCATCCTGCGGCGTACGAAGGAACAGGTGGCGAAAGACCTGCCCGAAAAGCAGGAGATGATACTGTTTTGCGAAATGGGCGAGGAGCAGCGTAAAATTTACGATGCCTACCGCAACGATTATAGGGATAAGATATTAGGTGTGGTGGAAGAACAGGGCGTGCAAAAATCGCAGCTTACCATATTGCAGGGCCTTATGAAGCTGCGCCAGATATGCGACAGCCCAGCCATTATGAAGGATGAGGAGAAGTTCCCCAATGCGTCGGTTAAACTGGAGGAGCTGGGCCGGGAGATTACCGAAAACATCAGCGACCATAAGGCATTGATATTTTCGCAGTTTTTGGGCATGCTGGCGCTTATTAAGCAAAGGCTTACGGAGCTTGGGGTTGATTATGAGTATTTTGATGGCAGTACCGCCGTGCAAGACAGGGAGAAGGCCATCCGCCGTTTTCAGGAAGATGACAAGTGCCGTGTGTTTCTTATATCGCTAAAGGCCGGTGGTGTGGGTTTAAACCTTACCGCTGCCGACTATGTGTACATTGTTGACCCTTGGTGGAACCCCGCCGTTGAGCAGCAGGCCATTGACCGTACCCACCGCATAGGCCAAACCAAAAACATATTTGCCTACCGTATGATATGCAAGGATACGGTGGAAGATAAAATACTGTTGTTGCAGGACAAGAAAAAAGCCCTTGCAGCCGACTTGATTACCGATGACACAGGATTTGTGAAGAGCCTTACAAGGGAGGATATTGAGTATTTGTTTAGTTAGTGCTGGGCAATTTTGGCGTATACCAATAACTTTGGTTGGAGTTCTAATAGTGAAAGCGAAGTGACACTATCTCAACTTGGTTATCGTTTATAACACGGTAAACAAGGCGGTGTTCGTGGTTTATGCGTCTGCTCCAAAGGCCTGCAAGTTGGTGCTTTAGTGCTTCAGGTTTTCCAATTCCTTCAAAAGGGCTTACTTCTATCGATAAAATTAACGCAGTTATTTTTTGCATTACTTTTTTATTCCCGCTCAGTTTCCAAAATTGTAAATGTTCCAACGCTTCATCGGAATATCCTATTTCCACAAATCGGCTGTTTTAATTACGGTTTTTTTACCCTTGTCAAGTTGGGAAATGCTTTCCATTAAATGATTTCGGTTTGCTTCCGAACTCAATAAATATTCAGTATCGTTTTTGTAGGTTGGCTTTTCTTTTTGGGCAGTTGAATCGGTGGTAAGTATACTTTTTACTTTTTGTAGTACCTCACTACTATCTACATCCAGCAACAGCTGAACCAATTCTAATTTTTGTGCCTCAATATTCATAATGTAAAAATACCATTTAATTGATTATTCAAAGAATGCATACTACGTCGTTTGGCCGGTAATATCATTTTATCCATTTCATAAAAGCATTACTTGGGCGGATATTGAGTATTTGTATTGCTAAATCTGCCGTGTATCAATAATGCTGTTAAAGTTATCCTTGAAGCTTTCGCTGATGGGTATGTGCTTGTCGTCGTTTACGACCACCTGGTTTTTGCTGATCATTTTTATTTTGCTTACCGAAATGATGTAGGAGCGGTGTATGCGCACAAAACGCTCCCTCGGCAGTATATGTTCCACCGTTTTCATGCTGCGCAGCGTTAGAATGCTGCCGGTGGTGGTGTATATTTTACAGTAATCTTTCAGCCCCTCAATGTAAATAATGTCTTCAAAATTTACTTTGATTGTTTTGTAATCGCTTTTGATAAAGATAAAATCGCGGTTGTCGTGGTTTTGCGGCGGTGGGTTTTTGCCGTTGTGCAAGGCAAACTGCGCCTTGGCTGCTGTTTTTAAAAACCTTTCAAAGGGTATGGGTTTTAATAAATAATCCAGTACATCTAAGTTAAACCCTTCAATGGCATACTCGGTGTAGGCGGTGGTAAACACCACCAGCGGCCGGTGCGCCAAACTCAGGCTTTTTATCAGTTGTATGCCGTCAATCTCGGGCATGCGTATGTCAAGAAAAAGTAATTGTATGTCGTTCAGGTTCAAAATATCCAAGGCTTCAACTGCACTGGTGCATTTTGCCGTAACATGTAAAAACGGAATTTTGCCAATATAATCCTCCAGCAGTTCAATGGCAAGCGGCTCATCGTCAAGTAAAAGACAGTTGATCATGGTGTAAATATGTTTTGGGTTAACAATGCGTCTGCGGCTGTTTGGGTAAGGATATTATTTCCTTCATTGCACCCAATGGCCGCAGGTATTCCTTTCTTAACCCACCTATCGCGTTTTTAAATGTTAATAAAAATATAAAGATATTGCATAATCCCCAACATTAACGTTTGGCCAAACCAGCCTACGGTCAAAAAAACTGCAAAGCTGCTTAACATGGTGTTAAACAAACGCTTTTGGCATTTATTTAATCATTTAAGTCTACTTTGATAGGTTAATAGGCACCGTAGGAAAATTCAAATTTTTTGGAACATTAAATAAGGGCTTGGCGACTTGCTGCCTTTGCGCGCCATATATCTCCGACTATGGCGGAGCTTCCGTTATCGTATCGCGCAAAGGCACTAAGTTGCTACGCAAAAAAAAACTTTTACAAAATACTGGTCAAGGTCGCATTGGGCTGCCTTAGGCCATGCTTTTGGCTTGCCGGATTTTTGAGGCAGCAATAAGGGGGCAGCCGTAAAGTGCCGCACCCCAAAGAACCAATGCTTGCCCAAACAGCATTGCCTTTATATGTATAAATAAATTGGGATAAAGCCCAAGGCAAACGCCACTAGGCTAATGATAATCGTTGCTGTTGTACGGTTTGTTGGGGTCAAAAAGCGTTAAGTCGTCAAAATATTGGGTGCCGCTTTGGCCCGTGCCAAAAAAGCCATGGCCGTTAATGGCAAAACCAACCGCACCCTGCCTAGGTGTGCCTTGAAAGGGGCTGCGCGGCGTCCATCGGTCGGTGGCAAAATCGTACAGCCACGTGGAAGTTAGCAAATTGCCGTTGAGGCTTGCTTCGCCTGTGGTGATGTATGCGGAATCGCCAATAACAAACCCCACCGCATTATCCCGTTTAATGTCGGTATAATTGTCGTCGTACGATTGGGTGGTGTTTTGGTTATAAATACTTTTTAGGGGCTGCCACGCATCCAGTGCGGCATCGTAGCACCAAAAATCGCCGCAGGCCTGCCCGTTGTTTGTGCCGGTTACCACATAACCCTTGGTGCCATGCACAAAAGCGATGGCAGCTGTGCGTTTTTCGCCACCGGGGCTTGTTTTTTGTAGCCATTTACCGGTGGGTCCGTCGGATGGGTCGTACCGCCAAAAATCTTTCTGGTGGCCCCCGTCAAACCCTGTGGTTACATAGCCGTATTGGCCAATGGCAAAAGCCACCGCATCATATCTGGCAGAGCCTGCAAAGGGCGCAACAGCTTGCCAGGTGTTGGTGGTTTGGTTAAAACACCAAAAATCGTTCAGCATGTTATGGCCATCGTAACCCGTGCCAACATAGCCTTGTTTGCCAATGGTAAAAGCTACTGCCGCGCTTCGTGGTGGGCCGGGTATGTCGGCCTTTTGGGTCCAGGTGTTTGTTTTGGCATTGTACCCCCAAAAATCGCTCAGCCTTTTGTAGCCTTGGTAGCCCGTGCCAACATAGGCTGTGTCGCCAATGGTAAACGTTACGGCCTCGCTTCGGGCCACGCCGTCTAACTCCGACCGTTTAACATAGTCGCCCGTGGCATAATAATCTGGTGCCGAGGGGTTGCATGATGTGGTTGCCATTATTAGCGCCGTTGCGGCGAAAAGGGGTTGAAAGTGCTTCATAAGTGTGCGTTTTGGGTTGAAATTATCCGGGGCAGGCTGGTTGGAATCGTTAAAATGGATTGCTACGGGGTATTTATAGACGGATATGGCTTTTTTTAGGCATGTTTGGCAGGGCCGTTTTAATCTTCATCCCATTCGCCGGCACCCATCCGCAGCACTTCGTAAGGCTCTTTGGTGCAGTCAATCACGGTGGACGGTACCATGCCCCCGGGGCCACCATCAATCACTATATCCACAAGGTTCTTAAAATTTTGGTACATCAGGTCGGGGTCGGTGTATTCTTCCACCATTTCGCCCGGTAGGGAGGCCGAAAGTATGGGGTGCGAAAGGTTGTTTACCACTGCTCGGGCGATGTTATTATTGGGCACACGTAAGCCGATGGTGCTTTTGCGGCTTTGCAAAATTTTTGGCACTTCTTTGCTGGCAGGTAAAATAAACGTGTAAGGGCCGGGCAAATAACTTTTTAATAGGCGGTATAGCGGTGTTGAAATACTCTTAGTGTATTTACTTAAATCGCCCAGGTCGTAACAAACAAAACTTAACTGGGCCTTTTGCGGGTCAACCTGCTTAATGCGGCAAATACGCTCCACCGCCTTGTGTTGAAAAATGTCGCATCCCAAACCATAAATGGTATCAGTGGGGTAAATTACTACGCCACCGTCTAACAGGCATTCGGAGACTGTTTTAACGTGCCGCTCATTTGGATTGTCTGGATGTATATGTAATAACATGCCCTGCAAAAATACCAACAAAAGCTAGCAGCAGCTTGCTTATTTGCCTATAAATGCCAATACCTTTTTTATTAACGCCACCCTTTTATTGGTAAATGGGTGGTCGGTAGGCCAAACCTCGTATGAAAAATAGGCTTTGTTTTGTTGTTGTATTGCGTTTGCAATGGGTTGGTTTTGGGTATGCTCATCAAGCATAACTATTTGTTTGCCAGCCAATGCCTTGGCATCATTCCGCAGGTCGTAATAAGCCGGGCTATTTACCACGGGGGTAAACTGTTGTGCGGGGGTTGCGTTTAACACAAAATAGGTTCCAGCATCTTTGGCAATTGCTTTCAAGTTTCCTTTTTGGGCTGCTACACTGCCGGCAATATCCCATGTGGAGAGTGCAAAGCCCTTTTTTACAGTTGGCAATTGTGCCAACGCTTTTAAGCAAACCCAGGCACCCATACTGTGGCCGAAAAGGACAATATTATTCGTGTCAATATGCATTGCATCACTTTGTTTTTTACACCAGCCAACTACATTTACCACATCTTCCACACAATGTTTAAAACTAAAAACGCCTTGGCTTGCCCAACTGCCACGGTAATCGAAATAAATAACATTCCAGCCGCGCGCCCTGGCTACTTGCGCAAGGTCGAGGTTACGCTCATTACCTGGGTAGCCATGTAACAGCAATAAAGTGGGGTGTTTTTCGCTACCGTTTGCCTTGTATATAAAGCCCTGCAACAAGCTGCCACCAGAGGGGATGTTCAATTCCGTGGAGCCGGCCGGGTACGCTGCATCCAATTGTATATCGGTTAATACCAGCGTGTCGCCGCCAGTTTGGGCATGTATTATATGGATGTTGAGTGCAAGTAATGCTGCTACAATGTAAATGCCGGCTTTTTTCATGATTGGTTGTTGTTGGTTGCTAATGTAGTACAATTGCAAACAGTTGGGGCAAAATACTGGTGTGCATTGCAACTGGTGGTTGTTTAAACGCAAAAGCCAACAAGTTTGGTTTTTACCCGCACCTGATGGCTTTTGGAAAAGATAATACACCCAACAAATAACCGTACAGCAGTTAATGCGGATGGATAAATGAATCGCTACATTTTTGGTAACGTGTACCCGTTGTGGTACTCCTTTGACAGGTATTTGTTGGCTTCCGCATCTGTAAATTTGCTTGTAGCCCCGTTCCAATAAAGCTTTTTGCCCACCTCGTAAGCAATGTTGCCCATTTGGCAAACCGTAGCCACATGTGCGCCCGCTTGTATGGGGGCTTTTAAGTCGTCAAAGTTTCTTGACTTAATAACTTCTGCAAAGTTTTTGGTGTGCAGCAGCAAGCCCTCGTCAGACCGTACCTGGCGTGGCACGGCTTCCATCTTATCCTTGCCGCCGTCTTTTTCCGGGTTTACTTCCCAGCCGCCGCGGTCAAGCACCAAAGTGCCGTTATTGCCAATAAAAGCAATGCCATGGTCGCGGCCGTAAGGCCCGCCGTTAATGCCGGTGGCATGCTCCCACAGTATGTTAAAGCCGTCAAATTCGTATACGGTTTGCAAGGTGTCTGGCCATTCTTCTGCATCATCGGGGTAGGCAAATTTGCCGCCTGAAGCCATTATGCTCTTGGGTAAAGGCGCATTCATACCAAGCAGGGCATAGTCAATCAGGTGCACACCCCAGTCAGTCATAAGGCCACCCGCATAGTCGTGAAACCACCTAAAGTTAAAGTGGAAGCGGTTGGGGTTAAAAGGCCTTGTTGGCGCAGGCCCCAGCCAAGTTTTGTAATCAACGCCCGCTGGTGGGGTGCCGTCGGGTTTTTTGGGTATGCTGTGCATCCAGCCTTGGTATGCCCACGCTTTTGCAAGCCTAATTTGCCCCAGCTTGCCCGACCGCACAAAATCAACCGCATCGGCAAAATGTTTTTGGCTGCGTTGCCACTGGCCCACCTGCACGGCACGTTTGTATTTTTGTTGGGCGGCTACCATTATGTCGCACTCGGCAATGGAGTTGCCCGCCGGTTTTTCCACGTAAACATCTTTGCCGGCTTCGCAGGCATCGGCCATTATTTTACAATGCCAATGGTCGGGCGTGCCAATTACTACGGCATCAATGTTTTTATCGTCTAGTATTTTGCGGTAGTCGCCATAGGTGTTGGCAACGGTAATATTCTGTTTGGCCAGCTCTGCCAACCTTGTGTCAATAACGTTTTTGTCAACATCGCACAGTGCCACCAGGTTAATTTCAGGGTTTTTCATCAGCGCAGTAATGTCTGCCCAGCCCATGCCGTTAATGCCAATGGCCGCCACATTAATTTTATCACTCGCGGCAATGCTTTTTTTCATCGCAAACAGGTCTGCAGGAAGCATGGCTGCCAGCCCAGCCCCGGCCATATACTTTGCGGAAGACTGTAAAAAGTTCCTTCTTTTCATATAGCAAATTATTTTGAGGTGATAAATATATGGCCGAAATTGTTTTGTTGACAATTAAAAATAGGCATGCGATAGGAATTGGTAAGTTTACAATCGTAATTAGGCCAACAGGTACCCCCAATCGGCCTAAATGTGATGTTAAGGGATAATTCTTTTAGCACCGGAACATGTTACGATGGCTTGCTTTTTAGGGCCTTTTTTTTTGTTGTTTTTTATAATACAAACAAATATCCTGTAAGCCACACACCTCGCATTTTGGGCTACGCGCTGTGCAAACATACCGCCCGTGCAGAATAAGCAAGTGGTGCGCCTTATGCACAAGTTCTGTAGGTATGTGTTTTATCAATTGCTGTTCGGCGGCCAACACCGTTTTGGCGTTTTTGGTAAGGCCCAGCCTGGCCGAAACCCTAAACACATGCGTATCAACGGCCATATTGGGCTGCTGGTCAATAACCGAGGTAATTACATTGGCCGTTTTACGCCCCACGCCGGGTAGTTTCACCAGCTCCTCCACTGTCATGGGTATGTTGCCACCAAAGGTTTGCATAACCATGTTGGCCATGCCGATGAGGTGTTTTGTTTTATTATTGGGGTACGATATGCTCTTAATATAAGGGAATAAATCATCAAAAGTGGCCTCGGCAAGGGCTTGCGCCGTTGGCCATTTGCTAAAGATGGCGGGGGTGGTTAAGTTAACCCGCTTATCTGTGCATTGCGCTGACAGTATAACTGCTACCAGCAATTGGTACGGGCTGTCGTACACCAGTTCGGTTTCTGCAAACGGTATTTGTTCGCCTAAATAATCCAGCACAATACGGTAACGCTCTTTGATTGTCATGGGACGAAAATAATTAAACCGGACCACGATTTGGGTGGATTTTTGGGATTGGGAAGATTTTATAGTGTATCAATAAATGCAACGGTTAAAAAAGGATGCCACGTACTTGCAAGGAGATTGTCGTCTGAATCCAGCGGACCACGATTTGGGTGGATTTTTTGGATTGGGAAGATTGTTCGTGGCGAAAGTGATAGGTTAGTTAGATTGATTTGGAATGACTGATCACCGAGAGCATACATTGAGCGGACCACGATTTGGGGGGATTTTTTGAGATTAGGACGATTGTTCGTGGCGAAAGTGATAGGTTAGTTAGATTGATTTGGTATGACTGATCACCGAGAGCATACATTGAGCGGACCACGATTTGGGTGGATTTTTTGAGATTAGGAAGATTGTTCGTGGCGAAAGTTATAGGTTAGTTAGATTGATTTGGTATGACTGGTCACCGAAAGCCAACACCCAGCAAACCACGATTTGGGGCGATTTTTTGGGGTAGAAATATTTGCGGAGGGGTGCAATACATTCATTACACGGGTGCAAACCACGCCAACGCATGTGGGTGTTACTCCCCTTTAACCCAAAGATATTCAATAGTTGCCCCCGTTGCCGCAACATCGTGGGCATGGTTGGCGTATTGCATAATGGCTTGCAGCGTTTTGCTGCGCGGCCCTTGTAATGTAAATTTCCGTAGGCTGTTTTCTGATTCCTTTAATACCCTGAATTTTTCGCGCAAGGCCCAATTGTTTCGCAGTTGCTGTTCTACATCAGCTTTCTCTTCTTTGCTCATTTCATTGTACATATAACGCAATAAATCCTCCGTGGTAAAATTTGGCATGGCAAAAAAATATAATTTGAAGTAAATAGTTTACCCCATAGTAACATTGGAAATTATTGTTGGCCCGTACGTACAGGTACAACAAACGCCCTTAGGGGCTTAATATTGCGGAGGGGCTATTTTTTTTCGTCGTTGGTGGTGCTGTCAACAATAAAGATGTCTTCATTGTCTTTTTTCATCAGGTAATTTTCGCGCGCGTATTTTTCGAGGGAGGTGGGGTTGTCGTTTAGGCCTGACAGCACTTTTTGGGTCTTCTCAATTTCGTTTTGGTAAAATTTTTTGCTGGCAAGCAAGTCGTCCAACTGTTTTTTACGCTGGCGTTGTACAAAAAAATCATTTCTGTCAACAAACAGCATCAATACCGCAAATACCGTAACGGCAATAAGGTATTTATTGCTGATGATGCGGAAAATACGTTTAGCTGGGTGCATAAAAAAAGTTGGCTGATGTAAAAATACAACATCAGCCAACTCATTATAAAATATTTTTTTTCTGAGCCAATCTGCTCCTCGCTCTCCGCAACGCCCCTCATCCCTTTAGTCCAAAGGACTCCATTGGAGGGTTTGGCGGGAGTTTTACTTCCCAAACTTAAATTTGCCCTTGGGGTAAATACCGCCTGTGCCCAATTGCTCCTCAATACGGATAAGTTGGTTGTACTTGGCCATACGGTCGGTACGGCTGGCAGAACCAGTTTTTATTTGGCCGCAGTTAAGCGCCACCGCAAGGTCGGCAATGGTAGTATCCTCTGTTTCGCCGCTACGGTGGCTCATAATGGTGGTGTAACCATTTGTTTGTGCCAATTGCACAGCATTTATTGTTTCGGTAACGGTGCCTATTTGGTTAACCTTAATTAAAATGCTGTTTGCAACGCCATTGTCAATACCGCGTTGTAAAATTTTGGTGTTGGTTACAAAAAGGTCATCGCCTACCAACTGCACTTTATGGCCAATGGCATCGGTTAACTTTTTCCAGCCGTCCCAATCTTCCTCAGCCATGCCGTCTTCAATAGAAATGATGGGGTATTTGTTGGCCCAATTTGTCCAGTATTCAACCATTTCATCGCTGCTGATTACTTTTTGGCTGCTCTTGTAAAATTTGTAATTACCGTCTTTGTACATTTCGCTGCTGGCGGCATCTAAGGCAATGCCTATCTGCTCACCCACTTTGTAACCTGCCGCTTCAATAGCAAGCAATACAGTTTCAATGGCTTCTTCATTGCTTTGAATGTCGGGTGCAAAACCGCCTTCATCACCCACGTTGGTGCTATAGCCTTTTTTCTTCAGCACTTTTTTCAATTCATGAAAAATTTCAACGCCCCAACGCAGCCCTTCGCTAAAGCTTTCTGCGCCAACGGGTACAATCATATACTCTTGGTAGTCAATCTTGTTGTCAGCATGTACGCCGCCGTTTAATATGTTCATCAAGGGTATAGGCAGTACAGTGGCGTTTACACCGCCCAAGTAACGGTACAGGGGCAGGTTACTTTCCTGTGCGGCAGCTTTTGCCACGGCCATACTAACAGCCAGCAGGGCGTTTGCACCCAATTTGCCTTTGTTGTCTGTGCCATCCAATTCAATCAACTGCGCGTCAATGCCGGTTTGGTCGTTAACGGTCCAGCCAATCAGTTGGTCGGCTATAATATCGTTTACATTGTCAACAGCTTTCAATACACCTTTTCCGCCGTAAACACTTTTGTCATTGTCGCGAAGCTCAACCGCCTCGTGTATGCCGGTGGAGGCACCGCTTGGTACGGCAGCGCGGCCTAGTTTACCATTTTCGGTGGTAACGTCTACTTCTATGGTGGGGTTACCACGGCTGTCTAAAATTTGGCGGGCGTGAATTTCGGCAATGAAGCTCATAATGTTGTTTTAATGTTTAATGTTTGTTGTTTGCTGCCGGGAAGTTAGAAAAGTCAGGAAGACGGGAAGAAATAGTGGAAGAATCTTTCGGACTTGCTGACTAACAGACCCCGGACTACATTTTTTGCAAAGAAAACAATCTTTTGGTAAATCAACGCTACATTAATTTATCCAATTGTTACCAGTTGTTCTTTACTCGCTCCTTTCCTTCGCCGTTTTATCTCTTTCGGCCTTAAATTCCGAACCGGGTTTCCATGCTGGCCATATATGCTCGTAGGAAAGGCGTTTACCCACCATAAACAATAGTTGTAGGTCGTCAATGGCCCCGCTAAGGTCCCAGTTGGGGTTGTACTGGTCGCTTTGGCCATGGTAATGCTTGTCGTTAAATTCTTCGTCCTGTTTCTTTCCGTAAGCCGGGCCTTTGCCAACAACGTCAATGCCCATATTTTGGCAAAGGGCGGGTACGCCCACTTTGGCAAAACTAAAATGGTCGGAGCGGAAATAATGCCCGGCTTCGGGTTTGTTGTCGTAAGATATGTAGCGGCCGCGTTTACTTGCTTCTTCTTTCAATAGGTCTTCCAGCGTGTTTTGGCCTTTGCCTACCACCATAATGTCTTTGGTTTTTCCATACCAGTTCACCTCATCCACGTTAAGGTTGGCCACGGTTGCGGCAGCGGGATAAACGGGGTATTCGGCATAATAATGGCTACCCAGCAGCCCCTGTTCCTCACCAGTAACGGCAAGGAAAACAATAGTCCTTTCCGGCGGTGTTTGCAGGCTTTTCCAAGCTTTCGCAAATTGCAACAACGATGCCGTGCCGCTGGCATTGTCAATAGCGCCGTTGTAAATGCTGTCGCCGCTGGCATCGGGTTTGCCAATGCCCAAGTGGTCCCAATGGGCGGTAAAAACAATATATTCGTTCGGGTATTTGCTGCCGGTTATTTTACCAATTACGTTATGCGATTTGTTATAGGTAACCGCTGTTTTTATAGTGGTTGATAGGGTTGCGTTTAATGCCACGGCTTTAAAACCGGGCATATCGGCCTTGGCAATAATACCAGTGTCCTGCCCGCCTGCCACAATCAATTTTTTGGCAGCTTCGGTGGTTATCCAGCCTTCTGCATCCAATAGTTTTTCATCCTTATTGTCCAACCGCAGGGCAGATGTGTTCCAACTGTTTTGCAATACACTAAAGGGGTAGCTTGCTGCGGCAGTGCTGTGTATTACCAAACAGCCCTTGGCACCTTGGCGGGCAGCTTCCTCAAATTTGTAAGTCCAGCGGCCGTAGTAGGTCATGGTTTTGCCCTTAAACAGGGTGGTGTCGCCGTTGTTAAAACCCGGGTCGTTCACCAACACCATCACTATTTTGCCTTTTACATCAAGGCCCGCGTAATCATTCCAATTATATTCTGGCGCAACTACGCCATAGCCGGCAAAAACAACCTGGCTTTTGTCAAGGGTTATAACCGAATCTGTTTTAGGTGTGGAGAACACATATTCGTCGTATCCTTTTAATTGGAAATTGCCCTTGGCCGACTGCACCTCCATAGTAGCGGAAGGGTGCGACAATACGTCTATCATCGGCACGTCCTGTAAATAGGTGCCGCCGTTGCCCGGCTCAAGCCCGGCTGCCGCAAACTCCTTCTGCAGGTAAGCAACGGTGCGCACCTCGCCCTGTGTAAATGGCTTGCGGCCTTGGAATGAATCGGACGCCAATATTTTTATGTGCGCTGCAAGGCTTTCGGCGCTGAAGGAGGCAAGCCCGTCGTCGCTGTCGTTGTCGTGGTTTAGCATACAGGAGGTTGCTAACAGAATAATCGCGGACACGGGCAACAATCGACGTAGGTTGTAAATGCGCATACAGCAGGTTTTTATCTTAGCTTTTATTGGTTTGACGACTAAAATTAAGGCAAAACATGTACTTAATATGGATAAGCAATATTTTATAGGCATGAATTTTTAACAGAGTAACTAAAAACTTTTTGGCAGGGCTATTTTTCCCACGAAAGCCGAGGTTTTATGTAAATTTGACAATAAAATTGGATGTATGCCAAATACATTAAATAACGTGAGTTCGACATAATACAGTGTCAAATTTACAGTGATAATTGGATTGAAGATGAAGAGTCGGTGTCAACGGACAAAGCCGGCTTTTTAGGCAAGAAGTGATAGGCTGCGATTGCGGAGAATACTGTTATTA
>CAIRZB010000063.1 GCA_903882935.1 uncultured Parafilimonas sp.
AGCATGCGGTTGGGCCAAAGCTTTTTCTCGTATGCTTAATTTTGTGTTACATGCCCATTTTTAGAATTCATCATGTTACCAGATACGATTATGACCGGCCAGTAAAAGAAAGCATCAATGAACTGAGGATTTACCCCTACCCATGCGCTGAGCAGGAGCTGCTGCAGCATGATGTTGTTATAACGGCACAACCAGATATACTGTTGTTCAACGACTACTGGCATAACAAAACCGGCCATTTTAATGTGCTGGCCCCGCACAAGGAAATGGTGATTGAAAGTAAGTTGGTGCTGCGCACAACACTGCCTGACCAATTAAATATTACCACTAACCCAGGCTGGGAGCAGCTTGCAGTAGACGTACAGGCCAGCCTACAACTATTTGAACTGGCAGAGGCCGGCAAAATTGAAGGCGGTGCCGAAGTTGAAAAAATTGCCACGCTGGCCTTAGAGGGTGGCCGCAACGTTGCCGCTGCTGTAGAGTTTTGCAACCAGTACATTTTTAAGCACTACAAATACATTAAAGGCATTACCACCATTGAAACAACGGTGGACGAGATAATTGCGCAAAAGGCAGGTGTTTGTCAGGATTTTGCCCACCTACTGCTACAAATACTGCGCACCATGCATGTACCTGCCAGATATGTAAGCGGCTATATTTGCCCCAACAAAAGTGGTATGCGTGGCGAAGGGGCCACCCATGCTTGGGTTGACGCTTGGCTGCCGGGTTATGGCTGGGCAGGCATTGACCCCACAAACAACGTTTGGGTTACCAATAACCATGTTAAGCTGGCCGTGGGCAGAAATTTTAACGACTGCACGCCTGTAAAAGGTGCGTTTAAAGGCCCGGCCCGGCAGCGGCTGTCGGTATATGTATCGGTGGGGTATGAGGACGGCAATGTGTTTGAAGAGCTGAATAACGTACAGATGGAGGCACAGGCAGGTGGGCCACAACCAGAGGTGGTGGATGATACCCGTTTTGCCGTTCAGCAACAACAGCAGCAGTAATAAAATAAATTGTGCATCTTGCAGCCTTATCGCCTTTGCGTTATCTGTAAAAATCTGGGTGAAACATTTTTGGGTTGAATATTTACTATTATGAAGAATTTGCTTGTGTATTATAGGGTTGTTTCTTACGTGCTGGTTGGCATAGCGGTGGTGCTTAGTTTGGTAGATTTGTTGGCCTTGGTTATTGGTCTTTCCCAGCCACCGGCGCTTATTAGTGCTTTTATACTTGCGGCAGTGATAATTTATTCTTTCGCCAGTTTTAGTTTTCTGTTAAATGGCATACAAAGCGGAAGGCAATGCAAGCCCAAGCTTAAAGATTGGATTAAGGTGAATGCCTATGTGGCCATAGTTTTTGGCTCGTTACTGCTTATGCAAAATATTTCGGTTTTGTCAAGCCCAGCCAACATGAACGTAGTGCTGCAACAGATGAACCAAATGCAGGCGCAGATGAAGATGCCCGGGGCTACAACCCAGGCGATGATGGGTACTTTTAAAGCAGTGTTGTACGCCATGATTGTGTATTCATTGCTGCTGCTGTCGCATATTTACATCAGTTTGCGTTTTGTAAAACAGTACGGCCACTTATTTGGAGAAAAGAATCCTCAAGGTTAATTATCTGCTGGTATGGCCTTTGGCAAAAATTAGTTTACCAGTTAAATGCACTTACCCATGCCACGCAAACTTATTATGTACAGCTTCTTGACTTTTGTAATGCTGCCCATGTCAGCAATACTTGGCATCATGGGTGTTTTCATCCTATTTGCCGCGTTTGGCAACCCCGCTGCTATGTTGGATGTGTTTATCTTCGCCACTTTTGTGCTGTATTCTTTTTCATCCTACTCATTCTTAATCCGGGGTGTGCAAAAAGGCATTCCGTTCAAAGCTTCATTCAAAGATTTTATAAAAGTAAACGGGTATGCTGCGTTGATAGCGTCTGTGTTAATGGTGGTGTCGGCGTTGTTGTTTTTTACGGTGCCTACTGTTAAAAACATGGTATTGGCCAATTTGGTTAACAGCCAGCCGCCAGGAGGCGTTGATGCAACCCGGTTAAATGCCATGTTAACCAAAGTGCTGCCAGCTTGCGCGGGCTATTGTGTATTGGTTAGCACCCATTTTATATTATCCCTGCAATTGTTAAAAAGGTATGGCCAACTATTTGTAAAACAATAGCGATTGCAACCGCATGGCAACACAATTGCCAATTGCCCATCTTTTGACATGGGGATAGGCAAAAAACTCCGCCTTTAGTTTAGTTGTACGTGTCTCCGCCCTCAATTTTTCTATACGGGTGCGTAAAAAAATCTTGCACCAATGGGTTAAACTGGTCTTTCTTGCGCACAGGTGTTGAGTGGCCGGAGTTGGGTATAATCCAAAGATACGCCTGCGGTATATTTTGCGCAATCTGCACGGTATGCGCCACCGGTATAACATCATGGTCGCCTCCAATCACCAGTGATGGGCATTTTATGGGGTGCAATTGCGCCAACGTCATGTTTGGTTGGTAAACATCCAGCTCGCAAATCTTGAGTTTGTTTTTTACATCGGGTGTTTGGGGCAGCTTTTTAAGGGCCGCTTGGTTTTTTTGTTGGTCGGCATAGCAATAGGGGGTAAGCCCGGTAGTGTCAGGCCATAAGTTTGCACCGGTAATAGCCAGTTTTTTTACTTTATCGGGGTGGCGTATGGCCAGCAAAAGCCCGTTTATGCCACCATCACTCCAGCCAATCACATAGCTGCTATCAACATGCAGGCTGTCAAGCAATGCGTTAAAATCATCTGCCATCATTTCAAAAGACAATGAGTCGCTTGGGTCGGCAGACCTGCCATGGGCACGGCTGTCAACGGCTATTACCTTGTAGTGTTGCGCAAAATAGGGTATGTTGTTGCTAAATGCA
>CAIRZB010000064.1 GCA_903882935.1 uncultured Parafilimonas sp.
CGAGCAAACAGGCAGGGCCATACTAAACGGCCTTAGCAGCGATGACCGGATGATATTTCTTTCATCGTCAAAAGGTGTAGAATTGTCGCACTTTATTGAACTTTTGGACGAAAAAAATAAAAAAGCAGCCCATAACCTACTTGGCTACCCCGATAATAGCGTTGCCAGGCTTATTAATACAGATTTTGCCACGATAAATAAAGGCATGACGGTGGGGGAAGCCATTGAACACTTGAGGAAATTTCACCACGACACCGAGGCCGCCAACGTTATTTATGTAGTGGATGACGAGGGCAAGCTGATAGACGACATACCTGTGCGAAGGTTTGTACTGAACGACCCACAGAAAAAGATAGAAGATATAATGGACGGCTACTATGAGGCCCTGAACATAGCCGACAAGACAGAAACGGCCATTGATAAGTTTAAGGAGTACGACCGTATAGTGTTGCCCGTTACCAATGATGACAATGTTTTGCTGGGCGTTATTACCATTGACGATGTGATAGACGTGGCCGAACAGAAGGATACCGAAGACATACAAAAATTCGGCGGTATGGAAAGCCTGGACTACCCTTACGTAAAAACACCGGTTTTCACCTTAATACAAAAGCGCGCAGGCTGGCTTATTATATTGTTCCTAAGCGAGATGCTTACCACCACTGCCATGGGCCATTTTAACGACGAAATTGCTAAGGCCACAGTGCTGGCCATTTTTATACCCCTGGTAATTTCCAGTGGCGGCAACGGCGGTTCCCAAGCTGCAACCCTCATCATACGTGCCATGGCCCTTAGGGAGCTTACCCTAAAAAACTGGTGGTATGTAATGCGCCGCGAAATTTTCTCGGGCCTAATACTCGGGCTTATATTGGGCAGTATTGGTTTTTTACGTATTATAATATGGCAAAAGCTAGGCTTTTACGACTATGGGCAATATTGGTTGTTATTGGCTACCACAGTGGCACTTTCCCTTATCGGTATCATTTTATGGGGCACTTTGAGCGGCTCTATGATACCCATGATACTTAAGAAATTCAAACTTGACCCGGCCACATCATCTGCCCCATTTGTAGCAACCCTTGTGGATGTTACCGGCCTGATAATATATTTTACCATTGCCGCGGTGCTTTTAAAGGGTAAGTTGCTTTAACCAAGGATGGCATTTATTAAACACGCCAATGGCGTTTTCCATATGAAGAACAAATGAAGCTATAACGAAAAGCCCCTGAGTTATTGAGCATGGCAAAAATTTGCAACTAATACTACACAAGCAAAACCAAGCGATACGAAAAATCATTTCCGGCTAAGGCATTGATATAGTTTTGGAACATGGCGACACCATTTTTATCCCCGTTGGTTACCAGCACAATATGTAATATGTAGAAAGTGGGCTTTCTATTAGCCTAAGGGGTTAACAATACTGCATCGGCCAAAGTAAAAGGCTTGTAGAGCAAAGCGGTCATACGCAAAATTGATACACTTGTTAAAAAAAATGGCACGATGGTAAGAATAAAAAGCTTATACAGCCAAATAAAGCACTTTTAACCTATAGCCTGAAACTGTTTGGCAAGTTTGGTTAGCAAATATGAGCTGACTATAAAAATACAACGGCGGTTAGAAAACCGCCGTCATTGCGTCAAATTTGTAACCCCCAAAATATAATCGATTGCGAACCTGTTTTTATTACATTGTGATACAAAAATGCTCCTTTGCTACATATAAAACCAAGTGGCTTACCACAAATGCGCTGGTGATTTTTCACCCAGCCTTACTAATGTTACTTTTTCTCAGCCAAAAAACAAACGGTGGTTAGAAAACCACCGTGAAATGTCAGCATATAACCCCCAATGAAAACGTTTATAAACAGATAAATATTTATTGCCTTGTGTGCCACAAATATCAAACGGCTAATTAATGACAACACGGTGATTTTACACAGAAACTTCGGTGATTTTCCTTTTTTTTCAAAAACTGGGTATATGCAAAAAATAAACGGCGGTTAGAAAACCGCCGTTGTTTGTGTCAGCATATAACTCCAATGAGAAAAATTGTAGATTTTCATAGATTGCAACGGCTCCCCCGAACCATTTGCTTTAGAATGTAAAGGTGGCTAGTTTGCACCGTGCACAAACAGTGATTTCACACAGGGACCCATGTGATTTTTCACATCCCCCCGGCGTATTTTTATATATGCAGATAATTTTTACCGTGTTGTCATAAATCTGCTTACTTTAACGGCAAAAATTTACCTAATGGCATTCAGTGTTTTGGTACAGGAGGGCATTTTCCCCATCATTCATTTAAAAGACCAACAATACAACTGCTCCGCAGAAATCTATTCGTTCGGGGCATTGCTAAACGCGTTTACAATAACCAAAGCAGGCACCAACCACAACGTTATTGCCGGCTTTGCCAGCCCGCAAGATGCGGTAGACAGTATTACTGCCGGTTTTAAAAGTGCCAAGCTTTCGCCATTTGTTTGCCGCGTAACACAAGGCAAATACAGGTTTAATAACCAAGAACACTCAATTAAAAAATTCTTTCTGGGTGAAGAAGCGATACATGGGCTGTTGTTTGATGCCACTTTTTCGATATTAGACAAAGGCGTAAACAGCAAAGGCGCTTTTGTAAAGCTGGGCTACGAGTACAATAATACTGCTGAGGGGTTTCCTTTTAAGTACAACACCCAAATAACATATACATTAAAAAACCACGGGGTACTCTCTTTAGAAACAGTAGTGACTAACACCGGCGATACCGACATGCCATTGACTGACGGCTGGCACCCTTACTTTAACTTGGGCTGCACCGTTAACGACCTGTTGGTTCAAATTAATGCCACCGAGGTTCTGGAGTTTAACGAAAGCCTTGTGCCTACAGGCAAAACCGTTGAAAACATTGCATTTGCAACACCCAAACACCTTGGCGAAACATTTTTTGACAATTGTTTTGTTGTGAATGAAGCCCAAAAAACAGCTTGCACACTTACAAACGAAACCAACGGGCTAACGGTAACCATTGAGGCTGTTGCCGGCTACCCCTACCTTCAGGTATACACACCACCCCACCGCACAAGCATAGCCGTGGAAAACCTGAGTGGCGCGCCTAATGCCTTTAACAATGGCATAGGTTTAATTATTGCCAAACCATCCGAACCTCATATTTTTGTAAACGATTACACTGTGTACTTACCAGCCTAACTAACTAATATGATTTTTACTGGCCACGAGATTGCAGATATTTTTAAAGAAAAGTTTAGCAAAGAACCCAAATTATTTTTTTCGCCGGGCCGTATAAATTTAATTGGGGAACATGTAGACTATAATGACGGTTTTGTGATGCCGGCAGCAATTGACAAGGGAGTATATTTTGCTATAGCACCTAACAATACTGATTTTATAAATGTATTTAGTGCGGATATGCAGGATGAGCTGCATATAACCCTAGGGGGAATTCACAAAATGAGTGGCTGGAAAAATTACATCCTCGGGGTGGCTGACCAACTGATACAACGTGGCTACCCCATTGGCGGCTTTGACGTTGCTTTTGGCGGCAATTTGCCTGTGGGTGCTGGCCTTTCTTCATCCGCAGCGGTTGAGTGCGGGCTTGCATTTGCGCTGAATGAGACTTTTAACTTGGGCATAAGCCGCATTGACATTGCAGTTATTTGCCAAAAAGCCGAACACACCTACCCCGGCGTACAATGTGGTATAATGGACCAGTTTGCAAGCGTTATGGGTAAGCAAAATAAAGTGCTGCTGCTTGATTGTAACACACTACACTACGAAACACTGCCGTTTAATGCAAACGACTACACAATTGTATTAATTAACTCTTTGGTACACCATTCACTTGACGGAGGGGAATATAATGTACGCAGGAAGCAAAGCGAAAAAGGGTTAGGGGTTTTGAAAAAGAAATTCCCTTCGGCCAATACCTTTAGGGATATTACACCCGAACAAGTAATTGAAAACGAAAAAGCCTTTGACGACCGGGACGTGTATAACAGGTGCCTTTATGTTACCGAAGAGATTGCGCGTACAAAAAGGGCTGCAGGCCTGCTAAAAGCCGATGACATAGAAGCCTTTGGCAAACTTATGTTTGCCACACACGACGGCCTTAGCCGTTTATACGATGTTAGTTGCGAAGAGCTTGATTTTTTGGTAACCCTTGCCAAACAACATGCGGAAATAATAGGCGCGAGAATGATGGGCGGCGGCTTTGGCGGCTGTACGATTAACTTGATAAAAAAAGAAAAGGTTGTTGAAATAACCGAATTGATGCAAACCCAATATGAGCAAAAATTCGGCATACACGCCGAGGTGTATGTGATGAGCCTTTCAGACGGCACGCATGCGCTATAAATAGCGCAAAGGCTAACCGATAACTTCGTGATTTTTTCAGCCCTTCTATCAGTTAGCCACCACTGCAATGGTTAAATACTACAGGCTAACTGTTGCCACAACGCTAATTTCCACGTTAACAGCTTTTGGCAATCCCTTTACGGCAACTGTTTCACGGGCCGGGTAATCGCCGTTAAAATAGCTGCCATACACTGCATTCACTTCGGCAAACAGCGCCATATCACTTAAAAATATGGTGGTTTTCACAATATGCTCAAAGGTAATCTTAGCCTCATCCAGTATCGCCTTCAAGTTGGCCATCACTTGGTGTGCCTCTTCCGTTATGCTGCTGCTAACCAGTTCGCCAGTGGCTGGCACAATAGCAATTTGCCCGCTTACAAAAATTAAATCGCCGGCTTTTACGGCTTGGTTATACGGGCCAATAGGCGCTGGTGCTTTTTCTGTGTTGATTATTTGTTTTGACATAACTATTTCTCAGCAGTTTTAATGTTTGAAATAATAAATTTTAGCTCTTCAGGGGTTAGCTGGTCTATTTTAATAATAAAAACTTGGGCAGTGCTTACATGCAGTAACAAAAAATTATTTATCACTGAATGCTTTATCACATAACGCCAGTCTAAAAAGCCCTCGGCACCTTCGGCAACGTAGTATATTTTTCTATCGTTAAGGGTATAGGTAAAGTTTTCTTGCAACAATTTATTCGAATCGTATTGTTTTTGGGCTGCTCCGTACAATAGAAACGGATACAAAACAGTAACAATAACAAAAAAAACAGGTAGAAAAGGGGTATCGCTTGTAAACAAGCTAATGTACCGAAGCCATTGAAATAGTAAAAGCACAAAGCTAGCAATACCTGCAAACAGAATTATCGCTGAAATAGATTGCTTATACATCAATTTCAAGGTCAGTTTTGCAAAATCTTTTTGGGATACAAGTGTTTCAACTTCAACTACCATTTGGGCGTATTTATGCTTGCCAGATGATAATAATGAATCAATCAAGCATGAACAAAACCTACCTAAAACAAATTCTTCCACATCATGCTTTCAACCGGCTTATTGGGCTGCCCGCTGTATTTGGCATCCTTTTTCTGGTTGTACTTTACCTCAATCTCGCCGTCTACCGGAAAATAGATTAACTGGCCTATTGGCATGCCTTTGTAAATTTTTACCGGTTGCTTTACTGAAATTTCAAGTGTCCAGTTGCCACAAAACCCCACATCACCCTTACCTGCCGTGGCATGTATATCAATGCCAAGCCTGCCAGTGGATGATTTGCCTTCCAAAAATGGCACATGGGCATGCGTTTCCGTGTACTCGTCCGTCACCCCCAAATAAAACACATGGGGCTGTAACACAAAGCCGTCGTCGGGTATTTCAAAATGTTCAATCAGGTTATGCTTTTTGGCATCCAGTATCTCATCCTTGTATTTGGCAAGCCATTTGCCCAAATGCACATCGTAGCTGTTGCTACCCAAGCATTTACGGTCGTACGGCACAACCTTTATCGTGCCTTTTTCCATTTCTTCCAAAATGCGTGTGTCAGATAATATCATTAGTAAGTATTGTTTAATTTGCGTTCTCTCACCGCACCATGCATTTGTTGCCACAAATAATGCCAGCAGAAAAAAATATAAAAAAGCCTCTGCCGCTAGGTTGTTAAAATCACTGGTGCAACAACCGCCCGTTTTAAATTGCCCTTATCCCCCAGCCTTCCAATTCGTTTGCAATATAAATCGTAATTCTGCAAAGTAAATCTGTTACAACAAATTGGCACTATTTTATCAAAACAATATTAGCGGCACCACTAGGATGGGCATTTGGCACATTGAAGAGCCGGAAGCGTTTTTTCTGCAAAAAGTACCCTTGCAACGCAACATTACCCACCCACACAAACGGCTGCAACACCTTGCCGCACGCTGGCTGCTGCAACACCTGTTCCCTGATTTTCCTTACAACGAAATTTTGGTGGCCGATACCCGAAAGCCCTATTTGCCAGGGGAGCAGTACCATTTTTCAATATCCCACAGCGGCGATTATGCGGCCGCCATCGTAAGCAGCCAGCACAGGGTGGGGTTGGATATTGAAGGGCTGTCACCAAAAATTAGTGCCATCGCCCATAAATTCCTGCATAAATCAGATGTTGCCTTTATGCAGGCAGCTAACCTGCAAGGTTTTTCATACAACCATTTGCTGGCCTTTATGTGGAGTGCCAAGGAAAGCCTGTATAAATGGCATAGCCTAGGCGGCATAGATTTTAAACAACACCTCCAACTAACTGGGCCGCCAACGCAAACTGGCCCCCAAGGCATACAAATGCCGTTTGTGTTTAGAAAGAATGCTGAGCAGCCGTTAACCATCAGCGGGTATTTTTTTAACGATGTTTCGTTGGTGCTGGGATGGGTAGTTACCTGATGCGATTAATTTCCCAATTGGCCCATTGCCCTACAAATCCCCCAGTTGAGGCCGTAACACAAGTTCTTCCACGCAAGCTTGGGGCGAAAGTTTGGAAATGGTAAAAACTAACTCCGCCACATCGGCCGCTGCCATTATCCGGTTGGGGTCAACCCCACTGCCGCTCCAACTGTCGGTATAAACGGCACCCGGGTAAACGGCTGTTACCTTAATATTGTGTGGCTTCATCTCCTCCCGCAGGTTTTTTGAAAACCCAGCCAAGGCAAACTTGCTGATGCTGTAACTGCCGCCGTTGCTGTACGCCTGTAGGGATGCGATGGAACACATGTTAAAAATATGTCCTGAACTCGCCTTCATCATCCCTGGCAGCAGTACACGCGTAAGGTGGTAGGCGCTGTAGAGGTTGGTGTTAATCATTTTTTCCAACACCCCGTCGTCCTCCGCATGCACGCTGCCTGGCAAAAATGATCCTGCGTTGTTTACCAACACATCCACCCGCCCTGCGCTTTCCAATATAAATTTGCCAAAAGCCAAGGCTTCGGCTTTGTTGCCTAAATCGGCAGCCATGGTATACACCTTGCTTTGCTGGTGTTTTTCTGTAATCTCAGCGGCTGCCAACAACAACTGTTCGGCACTACGCGCGCAAATACACAGTATGGCACCCGCTGATGCAAATTTTTCCGCTATGGCCCTGCCTATCCCTTTTGAAGCCCCTGTAATAACCACTACCATATATACACCAATTTTTAAGTGCTAAGGTAGCGGTAAAAAACCGGAGATTGTTTGTGCCATCAGGATGCACTATGTTTAACTAGGCACCGAAAAATGCACAATGTATAATAACTTCGCCCCCTCATGTAGCCTGTATGCCTTATAAACACTTATTTTTTGATTTGGACCACACCATTTGGGATTTTGAAACCAATGCCAAAGAGGTATTGTTTGAATTATATACCATGAACGGCCTGGCGGAAAGAGGGATACAAGATTTTGATTATTTTTTTGAACGCTACAGTTTTCACAACAACCGCCTTTGGGACCGTTATACCAAAGGCTTTATAAAACAGGACGAATTGCGCTGGAAAAGGATGTGGTTTACCCTGCTAGATTTTAAGATTGGCGATGACAAGCTCTCCCGCCTGATGGCCGTGCAGTTTTTGGAAAGGCTGCCGTTTAAGAAAAATCTCTTTCCATACACGACCGAAATTTTAGATTACTTAACCAACAAAGGCTACCGGTTGCATTTAATAACCAACGGGTTTGAACAAATACAGCACAACAAGTTAAACAGCAGCAACCTGCACGGTTATTTTTTAGATGTAATAACGTCTGAAGCCAGCAACAGCCTTAAACCAAACATAGCCATATTTGAGTATGCCCTTGGCAAAACAGGTGCAAAAAAAGAAGAAAGCATTATGATTGGCGACAATTTGGATGCCGACATACAGGGTGCTGCCAATGCCGGCCTGGACAGCGTGTTTGTAAACCATTTAAAAATTACGCCGCACATAAAGCCAACATATATGGTACACCATTTAAAAGAACTGGAAGAGATATTTTAATATTGCTGGCTATTGCCTTTTTTTGGGCTTTTACCAATAGCATAGCCAAGCCGCAATTTACTGCGCACTCAATACGTTAAATTTTGTGTATTGCAAGTGCCGCGTCATTAATTACAATTTGTTTAAGTATTGGTATTTTTCGGCAACGGCTGCACCGGCAGGCTTACTTTAATGGTCAAAATAAATTATGTATAGCAGGTTATTTACAGCTTTAATGTTACTCATGTTGTTTTGCGCTAAAGCAATTGGGCAGTGCAGCACGCTGGGGCAAACCCCACAAACCGCCTTCCCGGTTTGTGGCACCAGCGTATTTAGCCAAACCACTGTACCCATTTGTACCAACCACAATATAAATGTGCCAGGCTGCGCAGGCACCGGTGCCACCTATGCCGACACCAACCCTTTTTGGTACCGTATTACCTGTTACCAAGCCGGTACGCTGGGCTTTACAATAACTCCGGCAGACCCTACCGATGATTACGATTGGCAACTGTATGATATTACAGGGCATAATGCTGCGGATGTATACACCAACAATTCGTTATTCGTATGCGCAAATTGGGCCGGTACCTATGCGCCCACCGGTGCAGGCAATGCTGGCACAGCCAACGTGGAATGTGCCTCCCTACCCTCAGACAATGTAAACACGTTCACCAAAATGCCCTTTCTTACGCAAGGCCATACGTATCTGCTTTTGGTAAGCCATTATACCCAATCACAAAGCGGCTACGCACTGTCGTTCGGCAACGGCGGCACAGCAGTTATCACCGACACCACCCAACCAGCACTAAAATCGGCATTGGCCAACTGTGCTGGTACAAAAATTGGCATTAAACTCACCAAAAAAATGCGGTGTGCCAGCTTGGCACCGGATGGTAGTGATTTTACGCTATCCCCGGCAGTGGCCACTATTACACGCATCAGCAGTAATACTTGCAATACAGGCTTTGACATGGATTCTTTGGAGATTACCCTAAGCAATGCCTTACCGGCAGGCAATTATACAGTTGCAATAAAAAACGGCGCTGACAGCAACACGTTGCTAGACAATTGCGATAACGGCATACCTGTGGGCGACAAGCTGGTTTTTGGTTTTACACCGGGCATACCCGTAAAAATGGACAGCATTTCACCGGTGGGCTGCGCACCCCGCATGCTACAATTAGTATTTAAAAAGCGCATCATGTGTAATTCAGTGGCAGCCAATGGCAGCGATTTTGCTGTCACCGGCCCCAACCCTGTTACCATCAGCTCCGCCAGCGGAACTTGTGATGCCGTAGGCTTGAGTAGCGTGATAACCGTGTATTTTTCTGCCCCCATTACCCGTGCAGGCGTATATACCCTACACCTAAAAAACGGCACCGACGGCGGCACCATTGTTGACGAATGTAGCGAGGTGGTTGCGGCGGGGGAAGCAGTGGACTTTACCTGCGCAGATACCGTTTCTGCAACGTTTGCCCTACAAATTAACCATGGCTGTGTGCAGGATACCGTTTTTTTTGCCCACCAAGGTGGCAATAGTATCAACAACTGGCAGTGGCTTTTTAATGACGCATATACCAGCACATCGCAACAATTCAGCAGAATCTATAAGGATTCCGGCCAAATGTCTGCCAGACTCATTGTGTCTAACGTGGTTTGTACAGATACCTCCACACAACTTTTTAGCCTAACGGGCAAAATAAAAGCTGCCTTTACCGCGCCCAGCGCAATTTGCCCGTTGGATACTGCCCAGTTTAAAGATGCCAGCCGGGGCTACATTACCAGTTGGTACTGGTATTTTGGCAATGGCCAAACCAGCACCCAACAAACCCCGCCTTACCAAAAATACCCGGCCGGCAACAGCGAGACTGTTTACCCCGTTAGGCTTGTTGTACAAAATACCGTGCCCTGTTACGACACTACATACCGTTTTGTAAAAGTTGTATACAGTTGTTACATAGCCGTGCCAAGTGCTTTTACGCCTAACGGCGATGGCCACAACGATTATTTATACCCGCTTAACGCCTACAAAGCGGTAAACCTAACGTTTAGGGTGTTTAACCGTTGGGGCCAACAGGTGTTTGAAACCAACGATTGGACAAATAAATGGGATGGAAGCACCAATGGCGTGCAGCAGGCTAGCGGCGTATATGTTTGGATGCTGAGCTACACTAACAGTCTAACAGGCAAACCCTACCAACAAAAAGGCACCACGGTGTTGGTGCGTTAAAATTATAACACAGTATTATAGCCGGCAATAAAAAAAGGCTTTCATGTGCCTCAAGCAGTACACTATTAAAATAGTCTGTGGATAAAACTTGTGCATTGTCGGGTGAATTACGAACTATTTTTGCATGATTAATTTGCGCGCACAGGATGAAATACACACAATCAACACTGGATAAGCTGGAAGATATTTTGGGCGATTCCGGGTATATTACCCGGTACGAACGTGGTACGTTTCAAAGCGGCTGGTGCGTGCTGGAGCAAAAAAAAGTAGTGGTACTCAACAAGTTTTTAGACATTGAGGGCAAAATAAACATTGTGATGGAGCTTATACCCCGCCTTAACATTGAGTTTGACAAACTTACCCACGAAAGCCAAAACCTATACGAAGAGGTGATGAAAAAACAAGCGGTAGCCGCAGCTTTGGCATTAAAAGAACAACAACCTGAATTATAAAACCCAATGTGCCGTCGGCAAACTTTTAGCCTACCCACTGGGTTAACACTAATAGGCACATACTTCTTCTTTCTGCGGTTTATTAAACGCAAAAGGCTGGTGCGGCACCACATAACCATCGTAATGCTTGGTTACTTCATCCAATATAGCACAAATTTCTTCAAAACTGTTTTGGGTTACCAGTTTGCTCCTAAACTCCTTAATATTGGGGTAGCCCTTTAAATAATTTGCGTAGTGGCTGCGCATTTCCAATATGCCTAATACTTTTCCCTTCCACTCAATTGAACGGCCCAAATGTGTTTTTATAACATCCACACGCTGGTGTATGGAGGGTGCAGGCAAAATGGTACCCGTATTTACATAATGCTTAATTTCATTAAAAATCCAAGGGTAGCCAATGGCTGCACGGCCTATCATTATACCATCAACACCGTAACGGTTTTTATATTCAACTGCTTTTTCGGGGCTGTCAATATCGCCGTTGCCAAATATGGGTATTTGTATACGGGGGTTATTTTTAACCTTGGCAATCCAACTCCAATCGGCCTCGCCTTTATACAATTGCGCCCTGGTACGGCCGTGTATAGCCAGCGCCTTTATGCCGCAGCCCTGCAACATCTCGGCCACTTCTTCAATGTTTATGCTATTGGCATCCCAGCCCAGCCTTGTTTTTACAGTAACAGGTTTACTTGTGCCATTAACCACCGCTTTGGTTAGGCGCTCCATCAGTTTAATATCTTTCAACACGCCTGCACCAGCCCCTTTGCAAACCACTTTTTTTACAGGGCAGCCAAAGTTTATATCCACCAAATCGGGGTCAACCGCCTCCACAATTTTAGCACTCAGGCCCATGGCATCTTCATCACCGCCAAATATTTGTATGCCCACTGGGCGTTCATAATCAAATATGTCAAGCTTCTTCCGGCTTTTAATAGCATCCCTTATCAACCCCTCGCTGCTAATAAACTCAGTATACATCAGGTCGGCCCCGTTTGTTTTGCAAACCGCGCGAAAAGGCGGGTCGCTCACATCCTCCATCGGCGCCAGCAACAAGGGAAATTGCGGTAATGTTATGTTTCCTATCTTCACCATATTTACATAATTTCTGGTTTACGGCAACCAGTTTTAAAAAGGCATCTGTAGCCATTAAAACTTTCCAAAGCCATAAACCAAGATTGCTAGCTTTTTTGTCTGGTACAAAAATTGACCCAGCAAAAAAAGAATTGCAAATTTACGTTCTTATTCATGAAAGCTATGATTGACAGGCAAACATTTTCACCAGCATCACAACTGGCATTGTTATTGGCGTTAACCGGGGCGGGCTTTATAATGGGTTCTTTTGCAGTGCTGGGGGTGCAGCATCTGTTGATGCCCCTTACACAAACCATTGTAAAAAACCATGGCGCTGCCCTAACCAGCGTTGATGTTACCCGCATACTGCAGGTGGTAGGCACCATTTTATTATTCATCATGCCCGCATTGCTTTTCTCCTATATCACCAACCGCCCCGAGGCAGCCAAATATTTAGGGTTCAATCGGGTTATCAGTACCAAACAGCTTTTATTGGTGGTGGTAATGTTTTTTGCGTCTTTTTTTGTGTCGGGGGCGTTGGAAACCATCAACCAAAACATACCGCTTACCAAAAACCTGTCCACAACGTTTAAACACTGGGAAGACGAATACAACAAACAGGCCGAAATGCTGGGCACCATACGCTCGGGCGGCGAATACGTTCTGGCCTTGTTTATACTGGCGCTGCTGCCGGCCATAGCCGAGGAAATGTTTTTCCGTGGTTGCCTGCAAAAAGTTATCATGGGCCTAACACGCAATGCTTTTACCGGCATACTCATCACTGCCGTTCTATTTAGCCTCATGCATGGCTCGTTTTACGGCTTTTTGGTAAGGGTGTTTTTGGGCGGCTTATTGGGTTTTATTTATTACTACAGCAAAAGCCTATGGCTTAACATAACCCTGCACTTTTTAAACAATGCTTTTGTTGTTACTGAAATGTATGCCATCAGCAAAAAAGCCATGTCGCCAACGGTAGACACCGCTGCCAATAATATTCCGGCCACCACCATTTTGCTGTTGGGCGTTGGCGCCATGGCTGCACTGCAATTTTTATTCAAGCTGTTTAAACAGGAAAGCGAAGTGGTAATTGCCATGCATGCCGTTGACGATACACTAACTGATGACAACCCCAATAACCTATTATAATGAAAGACTGGAGCAAATTGTATACCACGCAAAACTATACAGAGGCCAGTATAGTTAAAGGCATGCTGGAACAAAACCATATTCAGGTGTATGTATTGAACAAACTTGACAGCAATTACCTGAGCTTTGGCGACATTGAGCTATATGTACCCACGCATTTTATACATATTGCCCACAACTTGGTTAACCAGAGTTTGATGAACTGATGCAGCTGTAGTTTACCCATAGCAAATTGCTTGGTGCCGTGCCAACAAAAAATTATATGGCAGCCGAATAAACCGCGCCATACTACATAATTTCGCTTAATTTTTTTTACCAATGCAAACAACGCTTTGTTTCGATTTTGGCAATACCCGGCTTAAATATGCCGTGTTTGAAGACGGTACATTTAAAACATTGGCCGTGATGGAAGACGGGCTGCCTGAAACCATACAAAAACTGGTGCAGCAATACCGGCCAGCCAAAACAATCCTCTCATCGGTAATACACCACGATGCGGGCATTGAAACCATACTGGCGCAAAGCAGCAAGTTTCACAAGCTTACGTATGCCAGCAAATTACCTGTAACAACCCCCGTGGGCAAGCCCGAAACAATAGGGGCAGACAGGCTTGCGCTGGTGTGCGCCGCCGTTCATTTAAACCCTGGCAAACACAACCTGGTTATCGGGCTTGGCTCCTGCATAACCTTTAATTTTGTAAATAAATTTAATGCGTTTTTGGGGGGCAGCATTTCGCCAGGACTGGAGATGCGCCTGAAAGCCATGCACGAACACACGGCATTGCTGCCCTTGGTTGCACCCAACTGGAATTTTCCGCTGATAGGCTACGATACACGCACCAACCTGCTGAGCGGTGCTATTTTGGGCATGGCCAAGGAAATTGACGGTATTGCCGACGAATACGCACTTAGGTACAACAACCTTACGGTGATGCTTACCGGTGGCGACATGCCATTTTTTGAGCCGCACCTTAAAGGCCGCATTATTACAAACCCACACCTGTTGTACGAAGGCCTATATGCCATAAGTGAGCTTAACAATGGGTAGAACACTGGTAAAAAAACTAATGCACAATGCAGTTTTTTCAATGTCAAAATAGCCCAAACATTATAAAACCTAGGGATACGTTATACCTGCGGAGGCAGGTATCTCTCAAATTATCAGCAGGCAGGTTTAACTTTTTGAGATGCCTGCCTGCGCAGGCATGACGGCTAAAGATGCGAAGAAGTTTAAGTTATTTTGAACGCTTTATTAAGCCGGAAACTTGGAGAAGAACACTGTGGAGAGTATAAAAAGAACCAACCAATTGCGCATACCCTAAAAAATAACAAAACTGAAATAATTTACCGGCCACCCTGCCGTTTGTTTAAGCGATATTTGGGTTTTTAAAGCGCATAATGACTAAACGGCATACACAAACCAGCATTATTTATACGGCCATAATCGCGGCCTGTTTTTTTGCCTTTGGCTGCAGCAACGATGTGCAGCAGGTACGCGACCTTGGCCTTAAAAAGGCTGCCAAGGAAGAAGCCAGCAGTATAACTGCCTACATGAGCGAAGGCTCAAAACTAAAGGCCAAGTTAACAGCTCCTTTTATGCAGCACGAAATACAGGACACTGCCAAAATGATTTTCCCGAAAGGTGTGAAGGTTGAGTTTTATACCGACAGTACCGGCGCGGTTGAAAGCCGCCTGTTTGCCAAATACGCCGTTAACTACGAAAAACTAGGGAAAGTGTTGATGTTAGACAGTGTGCTGGTGTATAACATGACCGGCGATACCCTGCGCACCAACGAGCTTTGGTGGGACCGTAACAGGCAAATGTTTTATACCGATAAAGCCGCGCATGTACACCAGCAAGGCAACAACATTAACAGCGTGGGCCTAACATCTGACCAGGCATTTAAAAACATAAGCTTTACCCACGTAACCGGCAGCCTTGCCGTGCCAGACAGTACTTTGCCGGCCAAGTAGGCGGGTATTGGCAAAGCTTTTACCAATACCCCAAGTTCTATCGTTCCAAACGAGCTAATTTAAGACTTACTAAAATAATGCAATGTGCTGCTGTTATTATCTGTAAAAATAGCGCGGGTATATTGCTGTATGTCTTCGGCGGTTATCTCGTTGTATTTGTCAAGCTCCTTGTTCATCAGCTGTGCATCGCCTAACAACTCGTAAAAAGCTAGGCTGTTAGCCCGGTTCATGATGCTCATATCCTCAAAAGCCAAAGCGCTTTCCGTTTTGTTCTTTACTTTTTGCAACTCGGCATCCGCCACAAGCCCGTTTTTAAGCTTGGCCAGTTCTTCTTCCACGGCGGCTTCGGCATCTTCCATCTTAACGCCCTTCACCAATTTGCCTTCCACGGCCACCAAACCTTTGTCAATGCTGCCAAAATGGTGGCAGTCTATCTGGCTGAACAACTGCTTCTCCTTCACCAACGCCTGAAAAAGCCGTGACGAACCTCCGCCACTTAGTATGTCCGTTATCAGTTCGGTTACATAATAACCCTTCTCCAACCGGCCGTCAATATGCCAGGTTTTATACAGCGCATCCAATGGCACGTTGGCATGTATGGTCAGCTCGCGCGGTGCGGTTTGTGCTGGTTCGGCCGGTAAGTTGCGCACATATTTTTCGCCTGCAGGTATACCGCCAAACCATTTTTCGGCAAGCTGTTTAATGTCCTCCGTTTTTACGTTACCGGTAACAACCAGTATAGCGTTTGCCGGGCGGTAGTGCTTGAAAAAGAATTGCTTTACATCCTCCAATTGGGCATTTTCAATATGGCTAAGGTCTTTACCGATGGTCATCCAGCGGTAAGGGTGCACAGTATAGGCCAGCTCGCGCAGCTTGTGCCAAACATCGCCATAAGGCTTGTTTATATAATGTTCCTTAAATTCCTCGCTCACCACTTTACGTTGCACTTCCAAGCTTTTTTTGCTAAAAGCAAGGCTTAACATTCGGTCACTTTCCAGCCAAAAGGCAGTTTCTATATTTTGGGCGGGTAACTGGCAGTAATAATTGGTAAGGTCGTTGGTGGTGTAGGCATTGTTTTCACCACCTGCTTTTTGCAAAGGCTCGTCGTATTCGGGTATATTTATGCTGCCGCCAAACATCAGGTGCTCAAAAAAATGGGCAAAACCGGTGCGCTCGGGGTTTTCGTCCCTGGCACCCACATCGTACATTACATTTACCACCGCCAACGGAGTTGAAGTATCTTCATGAACCAAAACGCGCAATCCATTCTCTAAAACAAACCTGTTATATTGTATCATATCAATTGTAAAAAGGTGCAAATTACAAAAGATACCTTTACTGGCAGCCGATGATATGAATTACTGAGGTTAAGTGTAATTATCTAAGAAGATTTTCACCAGGATAACAGCACCAAACGTTTTTACGGAAAGTGAGAAATTAGACTTTTGTTTTTTCTACCCACCAAACGTCCTTACAGGAAGTGCCACCGGATGATATCCATGGCTATTAACAGTAAACCCCCTCCAGGGTTTTGCGAATGTTATACCTAATTCTAAACCCGGAAACACCTACGCCGACAACTCCTCAATAACCTTCCCTTTTACATCCGTCAGCCTGAATGGCCGGCCTTGGAAATTGTAGGTAAATTTCTCGTGGTCAAAGCCAAGCTGGTTTAATATGGTGGCCTGCACATCGTAGGGGTCAACCTTGCCGCTGATGGCACTGTAGCCGATCTCGTCGGTTTCACCATACGAAAAGCCTTTTTTTATACCCGCACCAGCCATCCACATAGTAAATGCCTCGGTATGGTGGTCCCGGCCTTTAAAAGGGTTTTGCTTACCCTCCCTGTTTTCCATCATGGGTGTACGCCCAAACTCCCCGCCCCAAACCACCAAGGTTTCTTCTAACAACCCGCGTTGCTTAAGGTCTAAAATAAGGGCAGTTACCGCCTTGTCGCTTTGCCTGCACTTATTAATAAAGCCAATATCAATGGCCAGGTTGGCATCCGTGCCGTGGCTGTCCCACCCCCAGTCGAACAGCTGCACAAAGCGCACGCCTTTTTCCACCAGCTTCCGGGCCAGCAGCACGTTGTTGGCAAAACTGGCATGGCCGGGTTTGGTGCCGTACATGTCGTGTATGTACTGCGGCTCGTCATTTATATTCATCACCTCCGGCACCGAAATTTGCATTTTATAGGCCATCTCGTATTGCGAAATGCGGGAGAGTATTTCTGGGTCGTGGTATTCCGCATATTCCTGTGCGTTTACTTCATTTATAGCATCAATGCTGGCCTTGCGCAGGTCGCGGCTCATGCCATCTGGGTCTTTTAAGAATAACACCGGGTCGCCTTCACTGCGGCATTGCACGCCCTGGTAAACGCTGGGCAAAAAACCGCTGCCCCATACGCTTTTGCCTGCGTCTGGGTTTCTACCGCCTGAGGTTAGCACCACAAAGCCGGGCAGGTTTTGGTTTTCTGTACCCAGCCCATAGGTTACCCATGCACCCAAGCTGGGCCTGCCCAACCTAGCGCTGCCTGTTTGTACTAGCAGTTGTGCGGGGGCGTGGTTAAACTGGTCGGTGGTTACGGCTTTTAAAAAGCTCAGTTCATCTACCACGGTGCTTAAATGGGGCATATTATCACTAACCCAGGCACCGCTTTGGCCATATTGCCCAAACTTTGCCTGCGGGCCCAGCATTTTTGGCACACCGCGTATAAAGGCAAACTTCTTTCCTTCCAGCAGTGATGGCGGGCAAAGCTGCCCATCCATTTTAGCCAGTTCGGGCTTAAAATCAAACAACTCAAGCTGCGACGGTGCCCCGGCCATGTGCAGGTATATCACACTCTTGGCCTTGCCCGCATAAGGCGGCAGCTTGGGCGCAAGCGGGTGCGCAGGGTCAAAGGCCACCTGGCCGCCGCTTGCCTTTGTGCCGCAGCCCATTAAGGCACCCAATGCCAGCGCACCAAGGCCCATGGCACTTTCTTTTATAAAATGCCTGCGGGAATTCATTTGGGCTACCGCATGTTCGGCCTCGCGAAGCAGCCGCTGGTTGTGCAATTCTTTTTGTGTCATAACCCTTACGTTAGTTGTGTATCCAAAGCCTAAACTACCATTTTTTTACCAACTTGGCCTTAACCTAGTTTTTAGGTTCCACTTCTAAGCTTTCCCGCTTGGCTCATTTGCTTATTCTTTCGTGTTTTTCTTTTCTTTCCTTAGATGAAAGAAAAGAAACAAAAGAAAAGCAAGGGCGGCATGAAGGCTCCGCCCATCCGCCCGTCCCCGCCTCCCCCTATGCAACAGCGCACCTTTTTTGCAAGCCTGTTGCTTGATACTTTTTTTTGCTAACTGTGCATATTTTTTGGTATTGGGTGTTGCGCCGTTTACACAAACTTACCGCTGTGAGGCCCGGTGTACCAGTAGCCAGGAGGCTTTTTTTAACAGTCGAATTCAAAAAACAACAACACAAAATAAGAACCGGCAAAAGAAATCCAATAATTCTTACTGTCTTTTGCTCACCAGCCCCATCCCGTCAATATCTATCTTTCTCTCACTTTGCAGGTGTTCTAATACTTTCCAGGTTTTTTCTTTGTCAATATCCGGTAAATTGGCGAGCAAGGTTTTTACATTTATCGTGGCTCCGTTTATGGCAAACAATACCCGTTGCTCAATATCCGCATATTCGTCGCGGCCCATGTGTTTGCTTTTCTTCCTAAGGCAGTTGTCGCAAATACCGCATTCTTTGGCCATGGTGTCGCCAAAATAATTTGCAATATACTTGCTTCGGCAGGCCTGGCTTGGCTGCATGAAAGTAAGCATGGCTTGGGTGCGCTGTTCAAACAATTTCTTCCGTTGCCGGTAGGCTTGGTTGTTGATGTATAAAAATTCAGAAGGCGCCCGGTTTAACAAAAAGTGTATCTGCGGGGTTTCTTTTTGGGGCAGGTACTCAATTATGTTTAATGCGTTCAACTGGTGCAAATCGTTGCGCACCTTGTCTACAGGCATGCGGGTAAGCTTTGCGATAAAATTTTCGTTAATGGAAACCCTGTTGTCATAAATACCCTCATACGTTCTCAATAGGCATTTCATTACAGGCTCAAGTGCTGGGTGGCTTTGCTCTAAATCGTTCAGCAAATTTTTGGGTGCAGTAAAACATATTTGTGAAGGGATGAATATGTTTTCGTTAAAGGCCAGATGCCCCTCCTGTTCAAGCACCTTCAACGTATTTATGACGAGAAAAAGATCGAGCTGAAAATTTTTCACAAATCCGCCAAGGTCAAAATCAAAATACATGTCTTCGCCTATACCAACCGGTATTTGTAAAAAATCAGCCAGTGCCTGGTATACTTTTTTAATATCATACACAGACGGGAAACGCACATCTGGCAGCGCTTCCAGCGCGGTAATATCCTCACTGTGGTACAACAGCACAGCATATGCTTTTAGGCCATCCCTGCCAACCCGGCCGGCTTCCTGGTAGTAACTTTCCAGGCAATCGGGAACGTCATAGTGAATCACCGTCCGCACGTCCGGCTTGTCAATGCCCATACCAAATGCATTGGTACACACTATTACCCTCGTTGTATTATTAATCCAGGCATCTTGTTTTACACTTCGTTCTTCTTGTGGAAGCCCCGCATGGTAAAATGCCGCCTCTATGCCTTGTAAAGTAAGCAACTGGGCCACCTGCTTGGTGGTTTTTCTGTTTCGGCAATACACTATGCTACTGCCTGGCACATTGTTTAATATCTCTATCAGTTTGTTAATCTTACTCTCAGCATTGAACACACTGAAAGAAACATTGGGCCTTTCAAACGACTGCCTTGAAATGGTATAATTTTCAAATTCCAGTTTTTCTATAATATCTTTTTCTACCACTGGCGTTGCAGAAGCAGTAACGGCCAATATTGGCACACCGGGCAGGGTTTGCCTTAATTCAGCAATACGCAGGTACGAAGGCCTAAAGTCATACCCCCACTGGGATATGCAATGTGCTTCATCCACCGCCACCAAGCTTATGGTCATCTCCCGTAAAAATTCGCCAAACAGCTCTGTTTGCAAACGTTCCGGCGAAACATATAAAAAAACATATTTGCCGGCCACTGCCTCTTGTAAGGTTTTAATAATATCGTAGTAGCCTATGCCACTGTGCAGTGCGGCGGCGGATATACCGCGCTTTTCCAAGCTGGCCACTTGGTCTTTCATCAGGGCAATCAACGGACTTACCACTAGGCAAACACCTTCCATCATTAATGCAGGTACTTGGTAACAGATTGATTTACCCCCACCGGTAGGCAACAGGGCAAGGGTATCCTTACCAGCAAGTACCGATTGTATGATGGCTTCCTGCTGCGGCCTAAACGTTGAGTAATGCCAATATTTTTGAAGCGTGGATAGCGGCGAAAGCATGCGTAAAGTTAACGCGAAATCAAAACAATTTACGAAAGTTTATATACATGGCGTACCTATATGCTTTGGCAGCATAAGTTGGTGGTAGCGATAGACGAGCGATTATAGTATTTACTTACAGCGGATCAACTTGCGGATATGCAATGCTCACTTATTTTGCGCAGCTGCATAAATTTTTTCAATAATCTCAACGGTTTTAAGGCCTTCAAACGCACTGGTTGAAATAGCTGCCCCGTTTTTCAGAACGTCTACCAGATTCTCATACACTTTACCATGGTTACTCATAGAGCCTGTGTAGGCTCCATAGTGGTTGGCCTTATTGCCGGGTGGCAGGTTTGCTATTTCAAAGCCCTCGATATGCTGGTACTCTAACACATTCAAGTATTGGCCGCCAATTTTTACAGTACCCTTCTCGCCAAAAATGGTTACGGAACCCTCCATATTGGCTGCGTGGCTGTTTACAGTAAAATGTATGGTACCCAAAGCGCCATTGCAAAACTGCAAGGCAACAACGCCGGTGTCCTCAAATTCAATAACGTTTTTATGCGCAAAATTACCAGTTAGCGTATGCGCTTTTTCCACATCGCCCACCATCCAATATAGCAGATCTATAAAATGGCTGAACTGTGTAAACAGCGTTCCTCCGTCAAGGGCTTTCGTGCCTTTCCAAGAATTTTTATAATAACCCGCATCCCTGTTCCAAAAACAGTTAACCTGTACGCTATAAATTTTACCGAGCCGACCATTGTTAATGGCCTGCTTCACTGCCACCACAGGCGGGTTAAAACGGTTTTGTTTAACTATCAGCAATTGCCGGCTATTTTTTTCGGCGGCATGTATCATTTGTCGGCAATCGTACGCGGTAATGGCCATGGGCTTTTCGCACAATGCGTGCATGCCTGCGTTTAACGCGGCAATGGCATGCTGTGCATGCAATCCGTTGGGCGAGCAAACGGATACAACGTCAATACCATTTTCATTGTTCAACAGGGTTTCGATGTCACTGTATATATTGCTTCCGTATTGGCGGCCCAGTGTTTCGGCCTTCTCCATATCCACGTCGCATACAGCTATTAGTTTACCCACCTTACTAATATGTTCCGCATGCCTTTGGGCGATACGCCCGCAGCCTATTATGGCAAATGCCAAATCACCCGTAACCATCCGTTTGATATTTATAATTTGGAACGCTGTCGTTTTTTTGAACGGATGAAGATAACAATGTAGTTGATGCCCTGTATAAATTTTTACGGTAAGATTTGGCAGGTCGATGTTTAAAATACGATGGCAGTCCTATCTATCCCCTTTCTCTTTTTGTAAAATTTCAAAATTCCGCGTTACACTCTCCCCATTTTCATCCACAACCGTAAGTATGTGCTTACCTGGCAATGGGTTCAATGCTACCTGATGGAATTGTATAGTGGTACCTATATAATCATCATCCAGGTGCCAGAATAGTTTGGCGTTGTTATTCCTATCCGCCGCCCTAAAAACTGTTTTGCCGCGCTCGCCGGTTAATTCCAGCGGTACATATATTTTAGCACCTTGCTCGGGGTAAACAATATCCAGAGGCTTTATGGTTTCATTGGCGCAACCGGGCATAAACGATGGCAAAGTGTGGTAGTCCGTGTGCCTTTGTTTGTAATAATATTCCATGGTAGGGGGCAATACAAACCAGCTTTGGCGTATCATTTCGGCAGGCATAACGCAGTTTGCCGTAACACGAAAAGCACCCGTACGGTCAAGATGCACTACCCGGTGGTAGGGGCAAATGGGCGCGTTAACCGCCCGCTCGCTAACAAGAATGGTATCTATATTTATACAGTCCTGGCCCGCTTTAAAGCCGCTTTGCCTGCATACCGGCATATTTAAATAGCCTGATGTAGGCGGCTTAAACCAATTGGCGGCAGGCAGCAGCCGGAAGATATCAAACAATATGGGTGCAGCGGTGTTGATGCCTGTAAGCCCCGGCCGGCCCTCGCCGGTGGTGTTACCCACCCACACAATTACGCAATATTTTGGCGTGAAGCCAACAGCCCAACCATCCCTAAAACCGAAGCTAGTTCCCGTTTTCCAAGCAATATGCTGCGCCGAGCCGAATAGGCCCCACAAGCCCTCGTCGCCAGGCCGCATCACCTCGTTCATGGCATTAAACGTATGCCAAAGCGATGGGTAGTCAAACAGCTGCGTCATTGCCTCCTTCCTGCCCTCCTCTTTAAGCCTTTCACTTTTTGCCTTTATATAATTGGGCATAAACCAGTCGTGCCCGTTCCATGTACCGTTATTCTTTTGTTGGTGGCTATACATTCTGGCCATACTGGCATACACGCCAGCCAGTTCATACGGGCAAATTTCACACCCGCCCAATACCAGGCTCATACCATAATTATCGGCGGGCCTGTTTAAGGTAGTTATGCCCGTTTGCTTTAGCGCATCGTAAAACCGTTGGAATTTATACTGCATCAGCATGCGCACGGCAGGTATGTTAAGGCTTCTCGACAGCGCGCGGTTGGCAGGAACTGCACCGTCGTAGCCCAAGTCAAAATTTTCGGGCATGTACCCGCCCAACTGGGTAGGTATATCTGGCACCAATTGCTGCGGCAGCATGCTGCCTTCGCTCAGCAGCGATGCATACAACAATGGCTTTAGCGTGCTGCCTGGGCTGCGGTGCGAGGCGAGTACATCCACATCGCTTTGCAAGGTTGAATCGGCAGGGTTGTACACATTGCCAACGTACGCCAGCACACTACCGGTTTCCACATCCAACACCATGGCAGCCGCATTGTTAATTTGGTTGCCGGTTAACTGGCTATGGTGTTGAAAAACAATATTGTTTACCTGTTGTTGCAGGTTTATGCTAATAGTAGTTTTTATGGAAGTACCCAAGTTTGGGTTGTTAGCCTGCAACTGCGGGTAATCTTTTTTAAACCTGTCAAACAGGTGGATGGCCAGTTGCGGCAATGCTTGGGGGCGGCCAGGCAAAGGCTCCAGCTTGGCAAGGTCGCCGGTACCTGCGTCAATAATTTTTGCCTTCACCAGCTTATCCAACAGTTCATTTCGCTTACGCAACAAAGTCGCGCGGTTTTTGCCGGGGTGTACCAAACTGGGTGCATTCGGCAGCACCGCAAGGGCAGCGGTTTCGCCCCAACTTAGCTTACCGGCCGGCCGGCCAAAATACCGCCATGCGGCTGCATCCAAACCAACTACATTGCCCCCAAAAGGCGCATTGGAGGCATACAGGGCTAGAATGTGTTTTTTACTGTAGGAGCATTCAAGCCTTACCGCTAGTATACTTTCGGTAAGCTTATTCCAAACAGTACGGCGGTTGTGTTTTTTATACAACCTTATCACCTGCATGGTTATGGTGCTGCCGCCGCTTACCACCCCTTTATTGCGCACGTTTTGCACAATCGCGCGGCCTAGGGCCACAGGGTCAACTCCGGGGTGGTAAAAAAAACGCCTGTCCTCAAAGGCGGTGATGCATTGTATAAATTTATCGGGCACGTCGGCATTGTATGGAAAATGCCATTGGCCGTCTGGTGCTATGGATGCGTTTAGCAGGTTGCCTTCCCTGTCGGTGATAACAAATGAAGTTGGGGCATTAAACAGTTTGCCCGGCAAGGCCAACCAAAACCAAAGCAGCAATGCCAAGCCTATACCCCATACTATTTTTGTTTTAAGGGGGCGATTTTGGATGAAGCGTTTGATATGTGGGAATTTCACTTTAACTGGTAATATTAAGGAACATAAATATATTCAATTGCTCCACTACCATGCCAAATTAAAAAAGGTTATGAAAAATTTATGAAGTGCCGGTGAACCCTTTTGCCTGTTTTTGAATTCAACATCCACTTCCCCCAAGTTTTCCACTTTGTGTTTTGTAAATTACACTTCGTACTTGCACCCGTGCATGTTTACGTTATCTTTGCGCCAAATTTTCAAGGAATGTTAAGAGACACACTTGTTTTTGACCTTATTGCCAAGGAACTGGAACGCCAGCGCCACGGTATAGAACTGATTGCATCTGAAAACTTTACCAGCTTGCAGGTTATGCAGGCCATGGGTAACGTAATGACCAATAAATACGCCGAGGGCTACCCGGGCCGCCGCTATTACGGTGGCTGTGAGATTGTTGACCAAACCGAACAGCTTGCCATAGACCGCCTTAAACAGATATTTAATTTAGAATATGCCAATGTACAGCCGCACAGTGGCGCACAGGCCAATGCTGCTGTTGCGCTAGCTATTTTGCAGCCCGGCGATGCCATACTGGGGCTTGACCTTAGCATGGGCGGCCACCTTACACATGGCAGCCCCGTTAACTACAGCGGCAAACTGTACCAAGCCCATTTTTACGGGGTGAAAAAAGAAGACGGCCGCGTAGATTATGAAACCTTGGAAGCGAAAGCCCGTGAGTTTAAACCCAAGTTGATTATTTGCGGTGCCAGTGCCTATAGCCGCGACTGGGATTATGAACGCATACGCAAAGTGGCGGATGAAGTGGGCGCTTTGGTAATGGCCGACATTGCACACCCTGCCGGCTTGATAGCCAAAGGGCTGCTGAACGACCCATTTGGCCACTGCCATATTGTTACCAGCACCACGCACAAAACATTGCGCGGGCCGCGGGGCGGTATTATTATGGTGCGCAAAGATTTTGAAAACCCTTTTGGCATTAAAGACAACAAAGGCAATACCCAACTAATGAGCAAGTTGCTTGACTTGGCAGTTTTCCCGGGCATACAAGGCGGCCCATTGGAACACGTGATAGCCAGCAAGGCCATTGCTTTTGGGGAGATTTTGACTGACGAATACACCGCTTATGCCAAACAGGTAATTGTAAACGCGCAGGCTATGGCTGCTGCTTTTACCGCTAAAGGCTACGAAATAGTAAGCGGCGGCACTGACAACCACCTACTGTTAATTGACTTACGCAACAAAAACATCAGCGGTAAAAAAGCGGAACAGGTATTGGTACAGGCTGATATTACGGCGAACAAAAACATGGTGCCTTACGACGACAAGAGTGCATTTGTTACCAGCGGTATACGTTTTGGCGTACCTGCCATTACTACCCGCGGCCTTACCGAAGGCGACATGCAATTTGTTGTTGACGCAGTTGACAAAGCGTTGATGAATGCCGATGATGCTGCAATAATTGCTGGCGTAAAAGGAGAAGTGAACGAGTTTATGAAGCAGTTTAAGCTGTACCCAGAGCTTGGGTAAACAGTTTTCGGCCTATACGAATGGTGGAGGGTATGAAAAATATATTTTTCATACCCTTCTTCTTTTTTCGCGCAACGGGTTTTGCGGTTTTAAGGTCAGGTAAGTGAAGCTTTCATAATGACCTAGGTAACTGGGCTTATAATCCGAGGTACCTGCGAAGGCAGGTATCTCACCAATGTTTAACAAGGGCGCCTGAACGGTTCAGCCGAGTGGGCCTGATTAGTTTCAAGAGATACCTGCCTTCATTGAAGGCATGACGGTGCCGCCGCCTGTGATTTGCGGAAATTATTTTGCAGGATGACAAACGCTAAAACTGTGTATTATACACGAACATTAAAAAGTAGGCGGTTCTTATTCCTTTCAACCTCCCACAATGGCAGTTTTTAGAATATGTTGCACACGATAGATTGATGAAATATAGTGCAATCTGTCCAATTGGGCAGTAGAATCCCCACTTAACTCCTATGGCCTTACTCCCCTTTAGGGGTTGGGGGTAGCGCTTTTTCATTTACCCTTACCTCTTTCGCCCCATCCATTTGGTAGGTGAGTATCTCACCGCTTTTTAATACCTCCACTATCCGGTAGCCACGGTATTCGGTACCCCAGTTGCCGGCAATATGCGAGTCGAAGAAATAATACTTGCCTTCGTTTTCTTTTACCGCGTCCTGGTCGTGGTCGTGCCCATGAAATACGCCTTTCAGGTTTGCCTGTTTATTAAATAGTTCCACTAACTCGGGGCAAGGGTTACCGCCACCTGTCCATTTAAACGGGGTAATATGCATTACCACAAACAGGTGCTTCTTATCTTTAAATTTATCCAGCTGTTCTTTCGCCCAAGCAATATCGGGGCAGATATATTCACCCTTTTCATTGGCTGTGTCTAACACTATAAAAGCTGTATCCTTACCTTTTACAAAAGTATAATTCAACGGCATGCCCCAAACCTTTTCCCATGCCTCGGCGGTAACCATATCGTGGTTGCCACGGCTTACATACAAAGGCGTTTTCAACGCCTCCCACTTGGTTTTAACCTGCGGCAAAAACTCTGGGCCATTGTGTATGGTGTCGCCATTAAAAATGGTAAAATCAATACCCCTCCCGCTTTTTTCTTTGTTTACCCAGTCAATCATCCGGCCATGGTGGGTATCGTAATCGGTATCAGGCTGGCCATAATGCCCGTCGGACACCAAGGCGAAACGCAGCAGCACATCTTTTTTGGCAGGCATTTTAAAAGTTGCCGCTGCAAATGATTGCAGGGTATTGCCTGCGCCTATTACCAACACGCCTTTAAGCGTTAACCCAAGAAAGTTTCTGCGGGATATTGACATACACCATTATTTAAGCTGTAAGTAAACAATTGAATGTAAACTGAAAGTTAAGATAATTTAGGCTTTACCGACTAATATAGTATTTACCGCAGATCGGGCATAATTGAACACAGTCCAAGTAAAAGTAACATAACACCCTTTCACTTAACTAAATGTTAATCTGCTTATTAGCTGCACAAATATCTTTAACCTATTCCTGCCTGCAGCATCCATATATAAACAAGAAAAACATTTTTTATGAAACAGATACTAAACAAAATGATTACATTTTTAGTAAAAGGTCCCGAGTTAAAACCTGGTACTAAATTCGTTGTTTTGGCAAGCAATTGCTAACGCTTGTATTTGAAACCGGCCTATGTTGCCCTTAAGCTTCCGCGGCGCTTAAGGGTGATGTAAGCATTAACAGGTTTAGCATTATAAATTATACGCAAATCACCCCAACCCCAGCGGCATGCAAAAATTCAAGCTTGTTGCTTTGTTCAGTAATAACTGTATTTATAGTTTCCAACCCCGCAAACCGCAAATAGCTTTCACGCCCAATTTTACTGGCATCGCATAGCAAAAACACATTATTGCTTTGGCCGGCTATAGCCAATGTGATAGATGCCTCGTTTTCACTATTGGCAAAAAGGCCGTTGGCGCTTATACCATCTATGCCAATAAACGCTTTATCTGCTTTGTATCTTTTTATATGCTCCTCTGCCGTTTTGCCGTGTATGGCACGCCTTTTAATGTCTACCTCACCGCCAACCAGGTTAATGGAAACTTTGGTATCCAGCAGTTCATATACCACTGGCAGCGAGTTGGTAATAACCTTTATTTTTTTCTGCTTAATAAACTGGCAAAGCCTAAAAACGGTACTGCCACAATCCATAAAAATAACGTCCCCATCGTTTATTTGCTCAGCGGCCACTTTGCAAATCGCATCTTTTGCAGCCTGGTTTGCCGCAACTTTATTGTTAAATTCAAACGGAGTGGCAACTGCCGCTACCGGCATTGCCCCCCCGTGGGTGCGCTGCAACAATCCTTCCCCGGCCAATTGGTTTAGGTCGCGCCGGATGGTTATTTCCGAAATACCGAGTGCCGAAGCCAGCGGTTTTATCTCCACTTCACCCTTTTCGGTTAAAATTTCTATTATTTTTTGTTTTCTTTTTTGAAAATTCATCAGAAATGACTTTTTTTGTTCAAAATTGGTCATATTGAATCATAAATAATCAATCACTTGAACAAAGTAAATATACTGGATACCAAAATACTCTCCGACAATTGGTATATTTTAAAAAAAATAAGTTTTGAATTGGTGAAGCCAAACGGACAAAGACAGCTGCTGGAGCGCGAAGCCTACGACCGTGGCAACGGCGCCACCATTTTGTTGTTTAACCGGCAAAACCAATGCGTGGTGCTTACGCGGCAGTTTAGGCTGCCCACTTTTGTCAACGGCAATGAAACCGGGTATTTGATTGAAGCCTGTGCCGGCCTGCTTGACAAGGATAATGCCGAGGAATGCATTAAACGGGAAACCGAGGAAGAAACAGGCTATAAAATAAGCCAGGTAACAAAAGTTTTTGAGGCTTATATGTCGCCCGGCTCGGTAACGGAGTTGCTGTATTTTTTTGTGGCCGAATATGCACATTCCATGAAAGTGAGCGACGGCGGCGGAGTTGAGGAAGAACATGAAAACATTGAAGTGCATGAAATACCATTTACCAGCGCGCTTGAAATGATGCAGGCGGGTGAGGTACGGGATGGCAAAACAATTATGTTGTTGCAATATGCCCAATTAAATAATCTGCTAAAAATAATACCATGATGACAATTCTTATCGCCGGGCCTTACCGTAGCGGCACCAACGACGACCCCAAATTGATGGAGCAAAACCTGCGTAAACTGGAAGATGCCGCTTTGCCAATTTTCAGGGCGGGCCATATACCGTTGATTGGCGAATGGCTCGCTTTGCCCCTTTTAAAAGTAGCAGGCAGCAAACAGCCGGGCGATGCTATTTATGATGAAATTTTATACCCCATTGCGGGCAGGCTCATTACCATATGCGATGCCGTATTAAGGTTGGAAGGTGCTTCTAAAGGCGCAGATGAAGATGTAAGGCTTGCGCGTGAGCTGGGCCTGCGGGTGTTTTATTCGTTGGAAGAAGTGTTGGCTGCGGGCTCGCCAGAATAACAATTTGCAGCTACCCTTTGCGGCTTGGTGCGTTTGCGTGATATTGGTTAACAAATTGCTTTGGGCGGAAAATTTACCATCACACAAAGGCATTAAGCCGCAAAGGATACAAACACGGCGCTTCGGAGGCAAATATGGCCACTCAGAAAGCGTTATTTCAACAACCCCTTGCGCAAGGAATATTTATAAAAATCTTCCACCTTTGTTCTTGCCCAAGGGGTTTTGCGTAAAAATTTTAAACTGGATTGTACGGAGGGGTTGCTGGTAAAGCAGTTGATCCGTATTTGCTGCCCCAATTCTTGCCACCCATAACTGTCTACCAATCGGTTGATGATGGCCTCCAGCGTTATGCCGTGCAAAGGGTCTTTTGAAATAAATGGTTCGTCCATAAAATGCATTTACAATAATAATTAGCCCTGCCGTAATGTATTACAGGCTATATCTTAAAAGGCTGCAGCCCTCACCGCCTCAATATCCGCGATCGTTTTTGCAATAGGTTTGCCTAATAACTGGCACCCGGTTTCGGTAATTAAAAAATCCTCTTCAGCTCGCAAGCCGCCAAAATACTTCCAGGCTTCCACTTTTTCATAGTTAATAAATTGGGCAAACCTGTTTTCTGCTTTCCACATGTCAATTAACTCGGGTATAAAATATATGCCAGGCTCAATGGTTAAAACAAAACCAGCTTCTAATTCCCGGCCAAGCCGTAGCGACTTTAACCCAAACTGTGTTGTGTTTTTCCGCAGGGCATCAGTGTAGCCCACGTATTGCTCGCCAAGGTCTTCCATATCATGCACGTCAAGCCCCATCATGTGGCCTGTGCCGCATTGAAAAAATAGCGCATGCGCACCCACTGCCACGGCTTCGTCAATATCACCTTTCATTAAACCTATTTCTTTCAAACCTTGCGCTATGGTTTTGCAGGCAGTATAATGCACGTCAAGGTATCGGGTGCCTGGTTTTAACCTGGCAATAGCCGCCTCATGTGCACTTAAAGAAATGGAATATATTTCCCTCTGTTGCGCGGAAAAAGTTTTGCCCACGGGCAAGGTTCTGGACATATCCCCGGCATAGCCCATGGCAGTTTCTGCGCCCGAATCGTTGAGCAACAACTGGCCTTCTTTCAAAGTATTGCCGTGGTAATGGTTGTGCAATATTTCACCACGTGTGGTCATAATTATGGGGAAGGCAAGGTTACCGCCACCTTCTAATGCCACTTTGTGTATGGCAGCCGCAACATCGTTTTCCGTAAGGTCGGGCTTGGCAATTTGCATCGCCAACAAATGCATGGCACCGGTAATGTTCACCGCTTTTTCAATCTCCACAATCTCTTCGGGGGTTTTTATGGCGCGTTGCGCGATAACCGCTTTAATAAACGGCACAGAAGCACCTGCTGCTAGTACACTTGGGCTAACACCTAATAATTCGGTGAGCTTAATTTTGTTATCACCCCTGTATGGCGGTAAATAATGTATCGGTCTGTTTTGCGCTTTGGCTTTGCTGATAAAATTTTGCAAGTCGGCACTAGGTAATGTTTGCGCAACCCCCGCTTTTTGGCATTTTTCCCACAATGTTTCCTGCCTGCCCATCCATACAATTTCATCAATGGTCATTTCATCGCCAAAAACAGTGATGGAATTTTCTTCCACATCTATTATCGCCGCAAGGTTTGGGGCGTTGATGCCGAAATAATATAAAAAAGTACTGTCCTGTCTAAAATGGTAGCTGTTGTCAGTATAATTCATGGGGCTTTCACCATTGCCCAATAATAGCAGTACGCCAGTTTTTACTGTATTTACAAGTTGCGCGCGGCGGTGTATATAAGTGTTAGCATTGAACATGATTTACCCTATTTAAGAATGATGAAACGTACGTGTTGGGTTGCGACAACGAAAATAGTTATTGTTTATAAAAAATATTGAAATATTGGGGCAAATGGCATTTTAGAAAGGCAAGTGTTGCGAAAACAAGAAGCCGGGCATGCAAACATGCCCGGCTTCTTGTTAAATAGTATACGAGCTAAATCTACTATTTTTATAGTGCCTCAATAGACACCTTTGTGTATTTTTCTTTTTTATTATATTCTGATACCATTATATGCCCCTCTTTTGCCGGGTACACGCCTATTTTAATATTGCCATCCTTATGGGGTATTGTGCGTACAACCTTCTTTTTGTTTACATTATAGACGGTAATGTTTTTCTCTTCGTCTATAATCAAATTGTTATCCTTAGTTTCCGTATTATTAACGGCATAAAAACTCTTTGTATCAAAAAAAGGAACCGGCGCAAGTGGCCTGAAGAAACGGCTATGGGTTGTAGCTATGGTATTTTCAACAGACAACACACCTTGCCCGTTTTGTTTAACCAACATTGCATCCGTTAATTTACACTTAGAAGTACCCACCAAACCCACTATGAAAGGAGAAACAACAATCAAAGGAGCAAGAATTACAGAGGAAGCTATGCTACCCCATTTTACTCTTTTTATCATTTCTGGCCCCGCAAAGTAGGTGTTGCCATTAAAATCTCTAAATGCATAGGTAAACTTTACGTAAGAATCTGTTTCAGCAAACTTGCCACGATTGGAAACACCATCAAGCGTTCCATCTTGCCAATAAGTGAAGGTTTTTACCATGTCGGCAGTTTTACTGCCGTTTATATTGATAGTAAAAACCCCAAAATACGGGCATTTTGCCACTGCCCTGCCACTTACATATTTACCGGCTTTTGTGGAATCGATAATACAACCAGCAATGTATGGCTTGCCCGTTGCAGGGTCATTTTCAAATGAAATTACTTTTAGTTGATTTCCATGGTCGTCTTTTAAAGCAATATGGGTTTCCACGGTGGTATCCGCTGTGTGGTAACCCGTAATTTCAAAATCGCCCTCGTTGTTAACCGAGGCGTAGCCGCCCAAAACAGCGGTGGAGCCGGTAACATAGTCTTTTTTTGACAGTATGTAAACATCCCTGCCAGATGTAAGCATGAAGTATTTATCTGCATCACTCTTTACTCGTTTGTGCCATAATTGCTCCCCTTTGGGGTTAAAAACAAGTAAGCTTTTATTTGATTTATCACCATAAAATACAGCAAAGCCTTTTTGCGAAATATTTTTTATTTGTATGCCGACTGCCGATTTTGCTAACAAATAGGAATTGGTTTTAATAATGGCACCATTTAAATTAACGTGAGTTCGACATAATACAGTGTCAAATTTACAGTGATAATTGGATTGAAGATGAAGAGTCGGTGTCAACGGACAAAGCCGGCTTTTTAGGCAAGAAGTGATAGGCTGCGATTGCGGAGAATACTGTTATTACAA
>CAIRZB010000065.1 GCA_903882935.1 uncultured Parafilimonas sp.
AATATTACAGATTTTGAGCATCTCTATTTTCGAAAAAATGCCCATAAATCAACTGTTTCAGCTCACTCAATTACAATATTTCAAAGAACAGAATCATAACCAATTGAATATGTTCGACTTATGACGCAACGCTAATGATGTTTTTTGTATTGTTTGGTGTGCCTGCAAACCTTGCGCAGTTTCATTTGGCCATTATTACCATCATTACCCAAAACCCTGTGGGGTTGGCCGGGGGCATGCTTATATGGTTGCTGTACAATGCCAAATGTGTTGACTACGTGGTAAAACACCTGCGCACCCCCCAGCAGCAGTTTTTGTTTTGCATAAACAACCTGCCGCCTAAGGCCGGTTTTGGTTATATGGTATATGTGCAGGCACTCGTTTATATGCCCGTTATGGCTTACAGTTTAGCGGCGGCAGCCATGGCTATAAAATCGCAGCATTATTTTAGCGGGGCCGCCATACTGTTGTTTACCGCCGCGAGTGTTTTGCTTGCCGCTGCCATTTACTTGCGGGTGCTACAGCGTAAACCGGTTGTTGCCAAAGGCATGGCAATGCCCCAAACCGGTATACGGCTTGGCAAGCCGCTGTTTGCGCTGCCGTTGTATTATTTGGTGCACAGCAGGCGCCAAATGTTGTTGGTGGCTAAATTTTTCTCGTTGCTGGTATTGTATATTTTCTGTAAGCTGTATGAGCCCGACCAATACGATATTCGTCCCCTGCTGCTTTGTTTTATGTTGGTAACGGCTGTCAACAGTGCTGCCGTGCTGCAAATTAAATCGTTTGAAGACAGTTCTGTTGGGTTTGCCAGAAATTTTCCAACCTCGTTGTTTAGGCGTTTTGTTATGTTGGTTTGCATGTATACCGCCTTAATGTTGCCCGAGTTGCTTTTTGTTTGCAAAGGCTGGCCGTTGCACGTACATATAATTGATTATCCCCAGTTGCTGATGCTAAGCGTGGGCATGCTAACCATTTTTCACGCAGCCTTGTACACAGATGATATGGACAGCGAGGCTTACTTTAAAATTGTTTTTGCGTTGCTGGCCGTTTTGTTTTTTGTAATACTATTACCCAGGCATATTGCTGGAGTGCGTTTTGCTGGCAGTTTGCTACGGGGTATTTGCATCCCACTACCATGGTTTTGAGAAAAAATACGATTAAGCCAACTTTCCCTAATTTCTGAACGCTTGTCTTTGTAAGTTAGGTTCACTTAGGCATATAATGGGTATCCATCGGGCTGCACAGCCGCAATTGGCCCCAAGTACTAAATTTTTAGTTCCCCAATCCCCAAAATTACCAAAGGCGTGTGGGATCAAAAAAATACCGGTATGCCGTCAATCAGCAATTTCAATACATTTGCGCACTCAATCATAACCAACCATGAAATTGTTAGACGGTAAAGTTTCAATAGTTACAGGTGCTGCGCGCGGCATTGGCGCGGCCATCGCGTTAAAATTGGCCGAACATGGCAGCCATGTGGCCTTTACCTACGTAAGCGACAGCAGTGCCGAAAAGGCTGCCGCCCTTGAAGCCCAGTTGTTGGCATTTGGCGTAAAAGCAAAGGCCTACCAAAGCAATGCGGGTGATTTTGCCCAGTGCGAAAGTTTTGTTGCTTCGGTGGTAAAGGAATTTGGCACCGTGGATGTGTGTGTTAACAATGCTGGCATAAGCAAGGATAATTTGCTGTTGCGCCTTACCCCCGAGCAATGGGATGAGGTGATTAACACTAACCTGAAGAGTGTGTTTAACATGACCAAACAGGTGATACGCCCCATGATGAAGGCCAAGGGCGGCAGCATTATAAATATGAGTAGCATTGTGGGTATAGGCGGCAATGCGGGCCAAGCGGCATACGCGGCAAGCAAGGCAGGCATTATTGGCTTTACCAAATCCATTGCCAAGGAACTGGGCAGCCGCAATGTGCGGTGCAACGCCATAGCCCCTGGTTTTGTTGAAACTGATATGACGCATTACTTAAAGGAAGGTGCGGCTGCGGATGATTTTTTAAAGAAGATTCCGCTGGGCCGCTTTGGCCGGGCAGAAGAAATTGCCGATACCACGCTGTTTTTGGCCAGCGGCATGAGCAGTTATATTACCGGCCAGGTATTAAGCACTTGCGGCGGTTTAAACATTTAAGCATAAACGGCACTTGGTTATAAGTGCGTAACCATAACATGTAAGGGCTGCCCTATTGTAAGGGGCGGCTCTTTTTATGCTATGGATATCGTGATAAGTTAAATCCCTAAAGCAAGTAACAAAAAAATACAAATGGTTGATAATCAAAATATACACACATATTTAACCATGCAGCTGCAACAACCACTCCAGCAGAAACCCGGTGGCAATAGCTACTGTTATGGCCACAACACCGGGGCGTAAAAAGCTATGGTTTACCAGGTATTTGCCAATTTTAGTGGTTCCGGTGCGGTCAAAATTTACACCGGCCTGCAGAGTGGGGTAGCCGGGCAGCACAAAATCGCTGTTAACCGCCGGGAACATGGCAATTAGCGCTGGGTTGGCAATGCCTAACGTTATGGCCAAGGGTATCATTGTTCGGGTGGTACCGGCTTGGCTGAATATAAAGGCCCCCATAATAAAAATGGCAATGGCAAACGTCCAAGGGTACTGCTGCGCAATGCCGCCAAATAAGTGTTTAATCACTTCTTGGTTGTTGTCAATAAAAGTGGCACTCATCCATACCACCCCAAAAACTGATATAGTCGCTGTGCCCATTGCGGTAAACAGGCTTGTTTTGGTTACTGCCGTGGCACTTGTTTTAGTGGTGAGTATAATGAGGCCGGTGGCCGAAAGAGACAGCACTTCTATGATAGTGCCCATTTTTAACTTGCCGTCGGCAAACACCACCAGGTTGGCCGGGCCTTTGCCAACGTTGGGTATCAAACTTGGGAAAGCGCCAAACAGTACCACCAACAATATGGTGATGGCAAAAATGATGAAAGCGGTTTTTGCGCCTGGTAGCAAGGGCGTTTTCAGCCCCGCATCTGTGGCATCAACAGACTCAGCAAAGGCTGGGTCGCGCATTTTCTCCAAAAATTCATCGTCGGCATCCAGTTCTTTCCCCATCTTCCAAACGGAAAGGGCCCCGGCTAACACACCCACTATGCAAGCTGGTATACATATCTTCATAATATCGCCCGCCGCGCTTGGGTAGGCCATCAATGCTGCAAGCGCAGCAGTGGCAGCACTCATGGGGCTGCCGGTTAGGGCAATATGCGAGGCTATAACCGATATGCTGATAGGCCGCTCTGGCCGTATACGTTTTTTAGCCGACACCTCAGCAATTACAGGCAGCACAGAATATACAATATGCGATGTGCCGGCAAATAGGCATAAAAAATACACCGTAAACGGTGCATAAAAGGTAATGCGGGCGGGGTTACTACGAATAATGCGTTCTGCAATTTGTACTAGGTAGTCCATGCCGCCAGCCGCTTGCAGGGCGGCCCCCGTGGTAACCACGGCCATTATGATAAGCATAACATCCAGTGGAGGGTCGCCTGGCCGCTGGTGGAAAACAAATATGAAAATCAGCAGCCCTAGCATGCCCATAACCCCAAGGCCTATGCCCTTCATGCGAGACCCTATTAGTATGCAGGCCAGTAAAATGCCTAGTTGTAGTAATATCATTTCAAGCAATGTTGGTTTGAAGGTGTGGGCGAAAATTAACACAAAATGCAACAAAAATATCTATTGCCAAGGTGATTGTGAAAACTAACCCGTTATAACGTTAAAGGTGTTGGAAAATTTTAACTAAACCCATTTTTTTGCTGTTTTTTGTATTGGGCGCACTTAACTTAGCAGCGCAAAAACTCATCCCTTATCCTTATAATAACCATTTTAAAACAAGCATATGAAAATGAATCATGTCCTGTTGGCAGCCCTTCCGGCTGTAGTATTGTTCTCTTGTGTAAGTCCCAAAAAGTTAAGGGAGGCTGAGGCAAAATACACACAATTAAATGGAGCCTACCTTGAGGCACAAAGCAAACTGCGTGATTGTGAAAGCGCATCCAAGGATTCCGCCAACGAGTTTGGCCGCAAACGCATAGCCTATGAAAGCAAAATAGGGTCACTGGCCGACCAAGTTGGGATGCTAAAGCAAAACAACACACAAGTTCTTGACCAATTAAAAGACCTGTCGGTTATATCCGGGTCACAGGCAGAGAGCATCAAAAAATCGTTGGACAACATCGGATCCAAGGATAATTACATCCAAGGCTTGCAGTCGGCCATTGCCCGTAAAGACTCCCTTAACATGCAATTGGTGATGAACCTTAAAGGTGCAGTGGGCGACATGAATGACCAAGACATTAACGTGAAGGTTGAAAAAGGCGTGGTGTACATTGATATATCTGACAAGCTGCTGTTTAAAAGCGGCAAGTACGAAGTGTCTGACCAAGCGAAGGTTGTATTGGGCAAAGTTGCCAAGGTGCTGAACAACCAACCTAACATTGAGTTTATGGTAGAGGGCCACACAGATACCGTTAGTTTTAGAAAAGAGCAATTGCTCGACAACTGGGATTTGAGTGTTAAACGTGCTACTTCAGTAATACGCATTTTACAAAACCAGTATGGCATAGCACCAACGCGTATGACCGCAGCTGGCCGTGCCGAGTACCAACCCATTGCTGACAACGGTACTGACGCGGGCCGTGCTGCCAACCGCCGCACCCGCATAGTTATTTTACCGCAGTTAGACCAGTTCTTTAAACTGTTGGAAAAACCACAGGGGCAGCAATAACACCCCAATGTTTTTTGCGATTATACTAGATAAAAAAAGCAGGGATTAAACCCCTGCTTTTTTTATCACCCAACACTAATTTTCGTAAGCAGCCGTTAGTAAGGTAGTTGGCGGTATGGACGCTAAAATTTCTTTTCCCGCGCAATGTATTACACGCCAAACACGGTGGCAAATGTCATTTGGCGGCGGCTACCCAGCCAAAACATGTGCAATAAAAAATTACCAGCCTATTGTTTGGAAAAGTTTAGCCAAAATTAATCATATTTTCAGCCACTTTAACGGTGGCCGGCTAATGGGGCAGGCTTTAACCCCCTATATTTGTAAAAACCGTTTAAAGCATTAACATTGGCATTTGTAGCGTACGCAATAGCCCTACCGTTTATTTACATGTTAAGTATATTGCCGTTTAGGGTGCTATACCTGTTGAGTGATGCTTTTTATGTGGTAATTTACCATGCGCTTGGTTACCGAAAAAAAACGGCTTTGGAAAATTTGCGGAAATCGTTTCCGGATAAATCTTTAGAAGAATTGCATAAAATAAGAAAGGCGTTTTACCACTATTTGTGCGATTTGTTTTTGGAAACCTTTAAAACGCTTACCATAACCAAGCGCAGCATGCTAAAGCATTGCAGTATGGATGTGCAGGCACAGCAGCTATTTGATGATTTGGCAAAAAAAGACGAGCGCATAATAATTGTAATGGGCCATTATGGCAATTGGGAGTGGGCTGGCAACACGTTTAGCTTATGCTGCAAACACCAATTGTATGTAATTTACCACCCGCTGAAGAACAAATATTACAATCGCTTGTTGGTCAATATGCGTACCCGGTTTGGCACCAAGCTAATACCCATGCATGAAACGTTTAGGGAGATGGTTAAAAACAGGGGAGAGCTGAATGCCACAGCATTTATTGCAGACCAATCGCCAAAACCGGAGGCTGCTTATTGGATGGAGTTTTTGCAACAAGATACCCCTGTTTTTATGGGTACTGAAAAACTGGCGCAAAAAATGAAATACCCTATAGTGTATGTTACGGTAAAAAAATTGCGCAGAGGTTATTATACCCTTAAGGCCGAGTTGCTTACAACCCCGCCTTACGGCAATAATATTGGGGCTATCACGGAAGCACATACAAGAAAATTGGAAAGCGATATAAGGGAGCAAGAAGAAACGTGGCTTTGGACACACCGTCGCTGGAAACATAAAAGGCCTGTTAATGTTAGCACAACCCCTTTATAAAAATAACGATTATGCTTTGCGGTAAACAACTTATTTTGGCCACCAAGCCTTTTGCAAAAGAAATACGCAGCCGTAGTTGGTGGGTTACCATCTCAACATTCAGCCTATTGGTGGTAAGCCTGGCCGGTACTGTGCTGCTACCCTTTATTGCGTTAAGGGTATTGAGCAGCGTGTTGGCTGGCCTGTTGTTAATACGGTCGTTTATTATTTACCACGACCACCAGCACCACTCCATTCTTACAAAGTCAGTGGCGGCCGATGTGTTGATGACCATTTTTGGCATGTACATGCTTTCACCCACCAGTATTTGGAAACGTAGCCACGACCACCACCACAACCATAATTCAAAGCTGTTTAGCGCAAGTATTGGCTCGTACCCCATTGTTACGCGAAAAAAGTTTTTAACCCTTAGCCGTACCGAAAAATTTGCCTACCTGGCTACTAGGCACCCAATAACTATTGGGTTGGGCTATTTTTCCATGTTCATTATCGGTATGTGCGTAATGTCGTTTGTAAGAAACCCAAGGAAACATTACGATGCACTGATAACGTTGATTTTGCATTTTACCACCGTAGCCTTACTAATTATTTTTTGTGGCTGGCAGGTTTGGTTTTTGTTGTTTTGTTTGCCTTTTTTAATCGCTTTTGGTTTGGGTTCGTACCTGTTTTATGCCCAGCACAATTTTCCCGGTGTGTCTTTTGCCGATAATACGGAATGGGCCTACGAGAAAGCGGCATTAGAAAGCTCCAGCTATATGCATATGAACCCGGTAATGGCTTGGTTTACGGGCAATATTGGCTACCACCACATTCACCATTTGAACGCCAAGATACCTTTTTACCGCCTGCCCGAAGTAATGGCCCATTTTCCGGAGTTGCAGCAGTGCAAGCGTACGTCTCTGTCGATAAAAGACATTTTGGAATGTTTCCGCCTCAAAATTTGGGATACCGAAGAGCAGCAGATGGTAGGGGTTAGGGATTTGAAAACAGCCATGGCCACCGGATAGTATTCCGGCAATTGTTCGGTTACCCCAATTCCTCAATCACCTTAGTAAACAAGGTGCTTAAAGCAACATCCGCTTTGGCGGCCACAGCAACAATTTCGGCTAGGCTTACCGGTTTTAAATTGTCGGGGTCGCACTCGTCGGTAATAACACTTATTGCAGAGCAGGGTATGCCACATTGGTTAGCAACAATTACTTCTGGCACGGTACTCATACCCACAATATCGGCACCGATTACTTTAAGGTAGCGATACTCGGCCTTGGTTTCAAGGTTTGGCCCCATCACAGATGCATAAACACCGGTTTTCAGCGGCTTGCCAGTTGCTTGGGCGTGTTTTACCAATAAAGAAGATAAGAATGCATCATAAGGCCTGCTCATATCAGGAAACCTGTCGCCAAAGCTGGCATCATTCAATCCCCTTAAGGGGCTTTCGGGCAACAGGTTAATGTGGTCATCAATCAACACCAAGTCCCCTTTCTTAAAGTTTAGGTTTATGCCGCCGGCCGCGTTGCTAAGTAACAAGTATTGCACCCCCAAGGCCTTCATTACCCGTATAGGAAAAGTAACCTGCTGCATGTTATACCCTTCGTAATAATGGAAGCGGCCTTGCATGGCAAGTACCCGTGTATGCCCAATGGTGCCGTATATCAAGTTACCCTTATGTACTTCAACGGTGGCGGTGGCAAAGTTTGGTATTTGGTGGTAGGGTATTGATTTTTCAACCTGTATTAAATGTACCAGCTCGCCCAGGCCTGTGCCTAATACAATGCCAACCGTTGGTGCGGTAATGCCGTTTTGTTGCAGCCACAAAGCGGTGGCGGCTATTTGCTGTTGGTAGTGGTGCATGTTGTAAATGTATTGGCGGCGAAGGTAAATGAATGATTGCCATACCCCAAACCGAGCCTTAATACTTGCTTTAGGCTTTAAAGGATAAAAACATAACGAAATTGGTTAAAATATCCCTCAGTTTGGTAACGTAAAAAATTTTAATTTAGTTGGCTGATTCCAACACCACCCGATGGGTGGCAAAAACGTTTGCTGTTACAAAACTGTCATCTGCATGAAAGCCATAGTTACTATAGGTTGTATACTTGTTGCCATCATCATTTTTACCTATTCGTGCCAAACCGGCAATGGAGCGGGAAAGGATGAAGTGAGCTATAATTTTGACATTCGCCCCATACTGTCAGACAAATGTTTTGCCTGCCACGGCCCAGATGCCAACAAGCGTAAGGCTAATTTGCGGTTAGACATTGGCGACTCTGCATTTTTGCCCCTCAAGAATACCAAGGGTGGTTTTGCGTTGGTGCCAGGCAAGCCTGAGGAAAGCGAAATATTCAAAAGGGTAAGTTCCGCAGACCCCACCTACCAAATGCCCACCCCGCAATCGCACTTAGGGCTTTTAACGGAAGAGCAGGTGGCCACTATAAAAAAATGGATTCAACAAGGGGCCAAGTACGAGCGGCATTGGGCATTTACCGCCCCCCAAAAACCAACGCTACCAAAAGTTGGCAACGAGGCATGGGTGAAGAATGAGATTGACTATTTTACGTTGGCCAAAATGGAGCAAAAAGGCCTAACCCCCAACGATGAGGCGGATAAGGAAAGGCTTTTAAAGCGTGCGTCCCTTGATATAACCGGCCTGCCCCCTTCCTTGGAGATGATGGATGATTTTTTGAAAGACAACAGTGCCAACGCATACGAAAAAGTGGTTGACCGCCTGTTGGCCAGCAACACGTACGGCGAAAAAATGGCCGTGCATTGGCTGGACGTTGCCCGTTACGCCGACAGTTACGGCTACCAAGACGATAATATACGTACACAATGGCCTTGGCGCGACTGGGTGATACATGCCTTTAATAACAACCTGCCCTACGATAAATTTGTTACTTGGCAAATTGCCGGCGACCTGCTGCCCAATGCCAACAAGGAGCAGATGCTGGCAACCGCGTTTTTCCGCAACCACAAGTATACCGAAGAGGGCGGCGTGATACCCGAGGAATACCGTATTGAATATATACTTGACAAAACAAAAACATACGGCCGCGGTATTTTGGGCGTAACCATTGAATGTGCCCAATGCCACGACCACAAATACGACCCCTTTAAGCAAAAGGACTATTACGCGCTGTTTGCATTTTTCAACAACACCAAAGAGGTGGGTTTTGAGGGCGATGTGTCGCAATCAAAACCGGCTAAAAACCCACTATTGGTCATCAACGATTCTGACAGGAGCAGCCTGATGCGTTTCATTAATTTTAAAGACACGGGCAAACTCACTGTTTCGGTAATGGGCGAGCTTGACACGGCCCGTAAAACGTACATCCTAAAAAGGGGCGTGTACGATGCCCCATCGGTAGAGGTAAAACCCAATGCCATACCCGCCGTAATGAATTACGACACAGCCCAGTACCCCCGCAACCGCTTGGGCTTGGCTGCCTGGACGGTTAGCAAAAACAACCCCTTAACTGCCCGCGTATTTGTAAACCAAATTTGGCAGGAGTTTTTTGGCAGGGGGCTGGTTAAAAGCACCGGAGATTTTGGCATGCAGGGCGATTTGCCCACCCACCCAGAATTGCTTGACTGGCTGGCCGTTGATTTTATGGAGCATGGCTGGGATATAAAACGGCTGGTAAAGCAAATTGTAATGAGCAGTACCTACCGGCAAAGTGCCAAAACCAGTGACGAAAAAATAAAAAAAGACCCCGAAAATATTTATCTGTCGCATGGCCCCAGGTATAGGATACCCGCCGAATTTGTGCGCGACCTTGTGTTGAGCAGCAGCGGATTGTTGGTACGCACCATTGGCGGCCCCAGCGTAAAGCCTTACCAGCCAAAAGGCCTGTGGGAAGCCGCCTCGTCTGGCCGTGGGGTACTCGCCACCTACAAACAAGAACATGGGGAGGCTTTATACCGCCGGGGCATGTACACTTTTATTAAGTTAACCGTGCCACCACCTTCCATGGGCATATTTGACGCCAGCAACCGCGACCAATGCGAGGTAAAACGAAGTAAAACCAACACGCCGCTACAAGCACTGGTGATGATGAACGACCCCACCGTGCTGGAAGCATCCCGTGTGTTGGCCCAAAGGCTGATGGGGGAAAACACAACGCCGCAGGATAAGATTGCCAAAGCATTTCGGTTGATTGTTTGCCGTAAGGGTGCGGATAAAGAACTGGCTATTTTAAAAGGCTATTATGATGACCAGCTGGAGGCTTTTAAGAATAAAACAATAGATGCAGGTGCTACACTGGCAGCAGGCGAGTACCCGCAGGATACAAAGCTGGATGCAAACGCCACCGCAGCGTTGATGAAGGCGATTGAAACAATATATAACTTAGAAGAGGCGATAGAGAAAACCTAACGGGGATTTGGGAGAATTTATTTGATGTTGAGATTGGGGAATATGTGGAAACTATGAATTTTTGAACTTTTGAAACTTGTTGATATATGCAAAAAGAAATGTTGGAACATGGCTTAAGCCATAACCGCAGGCGGTTTTTATCTAAAATGAGCATGGGCTTGGGCAGTGTGGCATTGGGTTCGTTATTGATACCCGACCTGTTTGGTAAAAGTGCCGAGGAGGCGGTGATAACAGGCCTGCCGCATTTTGCACCTAAGGCAAAGCGCATAATATACCTGTTTCAAAACGGGGCACCCTCGCAACTGGATTTGTTTGACTATAAGCCGTTGCTGCAAAAAATGCAGGGGCAGGATTTGCCGGCTAGCATTCGCCAAGGCCAGCGCCTAACCGGCATGACGGCCACCCAGGAGCATTTTCCGTTGGCAGGTACTGTGTTTCAGTTTGGCGAGTATGGCCAGGCAAGGGCGCACATCAGCGAACTGCTGCCGCATACTGCCAGCGTGGTAGACGACTTGTGTATTATTAAAAGCATGTACACCGAGGCGATTAACCACGACCCGGCACTGACCTTCTTCCAAACCGGGGCACAAGTAGGCAACAGGCCTAGCATGGGCAGCTGGCTAAGCTATGGCCTTGGCAGCGAAAATAAAAACCTGCCCGCGTTTTGCGTGCTGTTATCAAAAGGCAAGGGCAATGGCCAAGGCGTGTATGCCAAGTTGTGGAGTAACGGCTTTTTAGACAGCATTCACCAGGGTGTGCAGTTTAGCAGTGGCGAAAACCCTGTTTTGTACTTAAACAACCCCGATGGCATGAACAAGGCCGACAGGCGCAAAATGCTGGATAAGCTGGGCGAGTTAAATGAATTATCGTTCAAAGAATTTGAGGACCCCGAAATACACGCCAAAGTACAACAATACGAAATGGCCTACCGCATGCAAACTGCCGTGCCGGAAATTACAGATACGAGCAAGGAGCCAGAATCAATCGTAAAATTATACGGGCCTGATTGTTTGGTACCCGGCACTTTTGCGGCTAACTGCTTGCTTGCCCGCAAATTGAGTGAAAACGGCGTGCGCTTTGTACAGCTATACCACCAAGGCTGGGATGCACACGGCGACCTGCCTAACCAAATAAAAGGCCAGTGCCTGGATGTTGACCAAGCGAGCGCGGCACTGATAACCGACCTTAAGCAGCGTGGCTTGCTTGACGAAACGTTGGTAATTTGGGGCGGCGAATTTGGCCGTACCAATTACTGCCAAGGCAAGCTTACGAAAGACAGCTATGGCCGCGACCACCACCCGCGGAGCTTTACCATTTGGATGGCCGGTGGCGGCGTTAAACCCGGTGTGTACGGCGAAACGGATGACTTTGGCTACAATATTGCAAAAAACCCCGTGCATGTGCACGATTTTCATGCAACGGCACTTGCGTTGATGGGGCTTGACCATGAGAAGCTAACCTTCCGCAGCCAGGGGCGCAGGTATAGGTTAACGGATGTGGCGGGCAAAGTGGTGAAGGATTTGATTGCGTAGGCGCGCAATTTGAAAACGAGGGAATTTGAAAATTTGAAAGTGATTGGGTGCCACAAAACATGTTAAACTGTAGCGCGACGGCAGTGTTATAGCAATATATGGGATGTTTGGTTTATGAGCCCAATTATGGCAGCGTGTTATTTCGGAAATGATGGCTCAATATGGTATACTTAAGCATGAAAAAGACATTGTTATTTTTGTTGTTGGTTAACATGCTTATATTTTTTAATTGCTGTAATTCAAACGAAAGAGTAGCATCAAATCTTTTCAAAAGCAAGGAGTATCTGTTAAAAGAGTTTGGGAATAAGTCAATTTTTACACGAGGTAACATTGTGTTTTTAGATTACCTTAAAAATGGAAAATTAAACCGGTTCATTTTTGAGAAAAATGGAAAACAATATTTCTTTATAAAGGATACCCTTCAATTTGCATTGAATGAAATCAAAGATATTCTTCCGATTGATGAATATGATAGTCTGGGTTTTAAGAGGGCGATTTGCAAAACGGTACTTAGTTTTTTAAATAAAATGGATTCGCTTCAGATTAGTGGTATCTCTGGTGAATTTGCACCTATGGGTATTGACATGAAAGTTTATTTAGAAGGAAGTGGTGCTTTACTTTATGTTAAAAACACGGATAATATTACAAACCCTCAGTGGAAAGCTTAAATAAATTCAGCAACTGGATTTGATAAAAATTGGTATTTTGTAATAGACCGGAATGCAGAATAGGGTCATTAGATAGGATGATGAAAAGTTGGGGAATGAATTTAACCGTTGAAGAGTGCGACGCAACAATGTCGAGTAGCATTCCTACAGGCGGTAGCAAAAGCAAAAAAACGGATGTTTTCCGGTATTAATGTAAACGAAAAAAGCAGCTATATGAACAGGAGAAAATTTGTACAACAGTCTGCGCTTGGGGCAGGCAGCTTTTTAATTATGCACGATTTGTTTGCCAAACCCAAGGGCAAGGTATATGGCCACAACCAAATGCAGTACACGTTGGATACTGAATGGAGCAAGGCTGATGCCTCACTTTTTCCTGTAAACGACTGCCACGAAATGGCGCAGGATAAGCAACACCGCATTATACTGCTTACCAACGAAACCAAGAACAATGTAATGATCTACAATACCAAGGGCAAGCTGCTACGCACTTGGGGGCACCAGTTTCCGGGTGCGCATGGCCTAACCCTGCACAACGAAAACGGCACTGAGTATTTATATATCACCGACACGGTAAAGAACCAAGTGTATAAAACCACGCTCACCGGCGAGGTGATGTTGACCATTGACCCGCCGATGGATTTGGGCATTTACAAAAAGAAGGAAGAGTTTGTACCCACCGAAACCTGTATTGACGAGAACGGCGACATATTTATTGCCGACGGCTACGGTGCCCAATACATTTTGCAGTACGACAGCACGGGCAAGCTGAAAAACCATTTTGGCGGCAGGGGCGACGGTGATATTCATTTTGACAATGCCCATGGCATTTGTTTTGACCGGCGCACACCACAAACCACTCTGTTAATTACCGACCGCACACGCAATTGCTTTAAGCGTTTTACGCTGGATGGGCAGCTGCAGGATATTATTCACTTACCCGGTGCCTGTGTATGTAGGCCCGTGGTACATGGCGATTACCTGTATGCGGCTGTGTTGCGCTCACCCGATTTGGGTGCAGAAAACTCAGGGTTTGTTACCATTTTGGATAAGGACAATAAAGTGGTAAGCAATATTGGCGGTACAGAGCCGCAGTATGTTGACGGCAAACTGCAACCCATGAAACAAGGCGACAAAATATTTAAGAATCCGCATGATGTGTGTGTTGATAGGGATGAGAACCTGTATGTGGCGCAATGGGCATCTGGCAAGGTGTACCCGTATAAGTTGAAGAGGGTATAAACCGCGCCCCTGGCCCATCTCCACTGGTGGAGAGGGCGTTGCGAAGAAGGTGATAAGCTTACAAATACTATTATTTATCAAGCCTTGAAAGGGTGAGATAAAACAGCGATGGGTGAAGCCCATCCGTAAAAAGTTGGATGGAATGCCACGAAGCCCTGACTGGGCGGCGTATAACATACACCGCAACTTTATTTGATATATTTTAATGTCGAACGCCCATTGGCCATGACATTTATTGCCCAAAACAAACTGTTTTAATGAAGTTTAAAAACATTGCCGCTGCCCTGCTTGTGCCGTTAAATGCACTGTTATTGTTCTGCTTAGTTGTGGAAGGCAAACTGGTTATACCCGCGTGGCTACAAGTATTTGGCAGGATGCACCCCTTGGTGCTGCACTTTCCTATCGTGCTTGTTTTGCTATATGCTGTATTGCAGTTGTTTAGTGGCAAAACCATGAAGCAGGAAGGCTGGTATGTTGTTGTAGAAGATGTGTTGTTGCTATCTGCCGCTTTTACCGCCGCAGGCACTGCATTAATGGGATTGTTTTTGTCAAAAGAACCAGGTTACGATGCTGATACGGTGGTACTGCATAAATACTTGGGGGCATTTACCTCATTTTCGTTATACGGGCTGTACAGTTTTAGGGGCAGGTTGCAACAAAAAGCCTTATTTTCAAAACTGGCTACAAGCATAACAGCTATTGTGCTGTTGTGGGCCGGGCATTTGGGCGGCAATATAACCCACGGCAACAATTTTGTATTTGCCCCGGTAACGCCAGACCATAAAAAGCCGCCCGTGGCGTTGGAGGACGCTTATGTGTACAACGACCTGGTGCAACCCATTTTAGAGGCCAAATGCCTACAATGCCACAACGATAGCAAAAGCAAAGGCGACTTGGTGATGAAAACCAAAGAGCTTTTGTTAAAAGGCGGTAAGGACGGCAAGCTGTGGGATACCAGCCAAGCCGATTTGGGCCTGTTGATGAAACGCATACACCTGCCCGCCGAAGACAAAGAACACATGCCCCCTGATGGCAAACCGCAATTGACTGACCAAGAGATAGCAACACTTTATGCATGGATAAAAACTGGGGCCAGCTTTGATAGAAAAGTAATGGAACTGCCGGAGACCGACACCCTGCGAACCCTAGCAACAAAGGTGTTAAAACAATCAACCGATGAGCAATTTGACTTTGCACCCGTTAGTGATAAAGAAATAAGCAAGCTTAACAACAACAACCGCGTTATTGCACCCATTGCCCTTGGCTCACCGGCACTGGCGGTTACGTTTTACAACAAGCCATTTTTTAACAGCAATGCATTGGAGGAGCTAAAAAGCATAGGGAACAACATAACCGAGCTTAACCTTGACAATATGCCGGTAAAGGACGAGGACCTAAAAACCATCGGAACCTTTACCAACCTACGCAAGCTGGTGCTAAACAACTCAGATATTACCGGCAATACGTTGGGGGAGTGTAAAAACCTGGCAAATATTAAAACCATTTCCCTTTCAGGCACGGCTGTAAAGGCAGGACAGTTGGCGGCATTGCAAAGCCTGCCCAAGCTAAAGCACGTGTATTTGTGGAACACTGGTGTTAACGATGCCGATGCCGCCAAGCTGCAACAAAAAGGCAATAACATTGCCTGGTTTACTGGGTTTAAGGGCGATACCGTTATTATGAAGCTAACCACGCCCATATTGCAAAACGAGCAAACGGTTATTGCAAAGCCAGTTAAACTGATGTTGAAAAATTATATAAAAGGGGCCACCATACGCTACACCACAGACGGTAAGGACCCCGACAGCCTTGCCTCCCCTGTATATGATAGCAGTATTGTAATAAGCAAAGATGAAACCGTAAAAGCCAAGGCCTTTAAACCCGGGTGGATAAGCAGCGACATAGTGGAAGGGCATTTTTTTATGAGTGGCATTATGCCCGATAGTGCTGTTTTGTTAACACCTGCCGACCCCAAGTACCGCGCCATAGGGGGTAAAACGCTGATAGACTTGGACAAAAGTGACTTGAATTTTGGCAACGGCAAATGGCTGGGCTACCGCGACAACGACATGCAGGCCCTTTTGTTGTTTAACCACCCTGTTAAAGCACAAAGCATAACCTTTAGCGCATTGATGAATGTGAGCAGCTATATTTTTCCGCCCACCAGGGTTGATATTTGGGGCGGTGCCGACCAGCAGCATTTAACATTGCTAGGTACCATTACCCCGCAACAGCCCGGCAAGGAAATGACAAATGCCCAAAACCTGAGCCTTAAATTAAGCTTTGCGCCCGTTGAGTTGAAATGCATTAAGTTTTTAGCAGTGCCGGTGCACACAATCCCCGCTTGGCATGCCGGCAAAGGTGAAAAGGCTTGGGTGTTTATGGATGAAGTGTTTGTGAATTAAGCCCCCTTCCCCGACAGTGGGGGTAATAAGACGAAGAAGTTTGCGCAGTGTACTTTTTATAAGAAACTAAACTGCATAGGCGGTGTAGGGCGTTAGACTATTGGTTTATAAGAACGATAGGTACTGTTCATCCTTTTCTTAACGCCAGTATACTCCCGAATGACCTATTGCCCCAATGACCAATGACTATTTTATCGCTTCCTGCGCCATTACTAGTTTTTCGCGCTTCCACCAGCGTACACCGATGATGCCCGCAACGGTTAGGGGTGTTAGCATTAGGTAAAGAATGCCCGCATTTAAGCCTCTGGCGGGCTTAACACCCAGCTGCGAAGCCGTTTTGGTGCAGATGGAACATTGCGCCGCGCACTGCCCGGCCATAAAAACAGTAATGAATAACACTGTTGCTAATATAATCGCCCTCTTTTTCATAAACTGCTGAATTCTTTGCAAAGATATGCTGCCTGGGTTAGCAAAAAATTTTTACCTTACCACTTCAATCATACACATGAGAAACAGGAGAAAATTTTTAAAGCATGCCATGCTTACGGCCGGGGCATTTTCTGCCTCAAGCCTTTTTAACCTTTCGCTTGCCAAAGGCTTGTCAACCGCCAACGATGCCGTGGAAGGTTACACACCATTGGAGGTTGCGGGTGACGAAGATTATTGGACAGTTATTCAGCAAGCCTACACCGTAGACCGTAACATCATCAACCTAAACAACGGCGGCGTTAGCCCATCACCCCGTATTGTGCAGGAGGCCGTGGAGCGGTACAACAAAATGGCCAATGAAGGCCCCTCGTATTTTATGTGGCGCATATTAGACCAAGGGCGTGAACCCCTGCGCCAAAAATTGGCTGCCCTTGCCGGTTGCAGTGCGGAAGAAATTGCCATAAACCGAAACTCGAGTGAAGCACTGATTACCATTATATATGGCCTTGATCTAGAACCCGGCGATGAGGTGCTTGGTACCAAGCAGGACTACCCCAACATGATAAACGCTTGGAAACAGAAAGCTTTGCGCAATGGCATTAAATACACACAAATAAGCTTCAACTTCCCTATTGAGAATGATGAGGAGATTGTGGCGGCCTACGAAAAAGCCATCACCCCAAAAACTAAAGTCATCCATGTAACCCACATGGTTAACTGGCTGGGGCAAATAATGCCAGTGAAAAAGATAGCACGCATGGCACATGCCAAAGGCATTGAAGTGATATGCGATGGAGCCCACTCATTCGGATTGATGGATTTTAAAATACCTGACTTAGAATGCGATTATTTTGGTACCAGCCTGCACAAGTTTTTAAGCGCGCCAATAGGAAGTGGGATGCTGTATATTAAGAAGGACAAAATTGGAAAGATATGGCCGCTGGTTTGCAACGATAACCCCCGTGGCACTGATATACGCAAGTTTGAAACCTTGGGCACACGCAGCTTTCCCATTGAGCAGGGGATTGGGGAAGCACTTAATTTTCACAATGCCATTGGGCCTAAAAGGAAAGAGGAGCGTATACGCTACCTTAAAAACTACTGGGCCAACAAGGTAAAAGATATACCAGGCGTATCGCTCAGCACATCGCTGAAGCCTGAATACTCTTGCGCCATTTGCGGTGTTAGCATACAGGGCATGACGCCGCAGGAATTAGACAAGCAGCTTTTTGACAAATACAAGGTGCATGTGGTGGGCATTACTTGGGAAAATGTAAGCTGCGTACGTGTTACCCCGCATGTGTATACCACCCTGCAAGATTTAGATACGTTTGCTGGTGCTATTGAGGAGATAGCAAAAAGCAAAAAAGTATAAGATGTTTGTAGTAATACTAAACAATAGCAGAGGTTTTATAAGTTGATTCACCAATAGCCGTAGTAATAAAAGCGGCTGTTTTAGTTAGCCAAATTGATAGTTACTTTGTATGATGAAACTGGCATTGGCTGTTTTTTTTGGAATAGTTGGATTGGTAACGGGGTATGCACAACAGCCGAGTACCAGCCATATTGCTGATATGGAAAAGCACATAGCCGCCGGGCAAGTTGGTAATGGCGAAGCTACAGTGGCCTCTGGCAACTTTAGGGTACATTTTTACCAATGCTACTGGCAGGTTGACCCTGCCGTAAATTATATAACAGGAAGGGTAACAGCGCATTTTACTGTTACGCAAGCCACCTCCTCCATAATTTTTGATTTTACCCATGTGCTAACCGTTGACAGTGTTTTGCTACACCAACAAAAAATAGGCTTTAGCCAAAAAACGGACGAAAGCCTTTCGCTACAATTGGGCAAGCTGTATAATGCGGGGTATGAAGACTCCGTAACCATTTATTACCAAGGCATACCGCCTGCGGATAACCAAGCGTTTATACAATCATATCATAATGGCGCGCCCATTATTTGGACGCTGAGCGAGCCTTTTGGCGCAAAAGATTGGTGGCCCTGCCGCAATGGGTTGGATGACAAGGCCGACAGTATTGATGTGTACATTATCCATCCGTCGCAATACAAAGCCACTTCCAATGGCTTGCTGAAAAGCGAAACAAC
>CAIRZB010000066.1 GCA_903882935.1 uncultured Parafilimonas sp.
CTATTGGGCACCGGGCTTTGGGGTGCTGGTTATTGATATTTTCAGCATGTTTCACGGTTGGGATTGGTTTGATACCGGGGCCGCATTTAGCCTAAACACATTTTATACTTACTCGGGTATCTGCATTCTATTTTTTATATGCTCGCTTGCGCTGGTGGGTTTTACCAAGAAACTGCATTTGCTTGCTAGGCAGCAGTATCCGGCGGCATTTAAAATGGCTGGGTAACGGGCAATATTTTATTGCAGGAGCTAATACCTTCAAGGAATGGCAATTTTTACGCTACGGTACCCGCTACAACGCCAAACTTTCGGGCAAATTTTTATCTTTACCCATCAGGAAAAACACTTAAAAAAGGGTATGCACAAGTATTTTGCCAAGCGTTTTCTGTTATTGCCATTGTTTGTTATACCTACCCTATTTAACTGCGGCCTTAAGGCCCAGCCAAAAATAAATGTTTACGTACACTTGATTGGCCTGAACCCGCTTGAAAGCAATTTAAGATGGGGCTACAAGTACGGGGCAGGCGGCGAAGGCAGCTTAGGCCTTAACCTACGTAAAAACACCATTTTAACCGGCACGTTGGGTTATACCCTTTTTAAACACTCAGACAATTACCTGCATGACGGCATAACGTATGTACCCGTTAAAATAGGCGTGCGGCAATACTTTTTTGCTAAAAAATTATTCGCCCATGTAGATGCCGGCTTGGGCATTGTTAGCCTGGTGGATTTGCCCGGCAACAAAACGCATTTTAGTGGCGACGTTGGGCTGGGTGTAAAATTTTCGCATGTTGAAATACTGATGGATTACGACGGGTCTACCGAGTCTAGCCCAAACAGGTATGCCTCATGGGTGGCCATTAAGGCCGGGTTTAGTTTTGGGTTATGATAAGCGGCTTTTTATACCCACAGCTAAATTTTCGATGGCCTAGGAAGGATTAAATTGGGGGAAGAAAAAAGCCTGTCGGAACATATTTCCAACAGGCTTATTATGTGTCAAAACAGTTTTAAGATCCGATCGTTGTAAAGCCCCCTTGCAGGAGGATTTAGGGTCGCACTATTGCAAATCCAACTTAATCTGCAATTCCTTAAACTGCTTGTCGTCAATGGTGCTTGGCGCGTCCAGCATTACATCCCTGCCCGAATTGTTTTTGGGGAACGCGATAAAATCGCGGATGCTTTCGCTGCCGCCGAGGATGGAACAAAGGCGGTCGAAACCGAATGCCAACCCACCATGCGGAGGTGCGCCGTATTCAAACGCACCAAGCAGGAAGCCAAACTTGTGCAGCGATTCCTCTTTGGTCATGCCCAGGGCGGCGAACATCTTCTCTTGCAGCTCGCGTTGGAAGATACGGATGGAGCCGCCGCCTATTTCGTTGCCGTTCAACACCATGTCGTACGCATTGGCCTTTATGTTAGCATAGGGGTGTTCCAAATATTTATCCGCATTTTCTATCAACGGGTTGTTGTTAATCATCACCTCTATATCACTTGGCTTGGGCGATGTAAAGGGGTGGTGGCGCGCTACCCAACGGTTTTCGTCAGCATCGTACTCAAACAGCGGAAAGTCCAGCACCCACAGCAGTTTAAACTCATCGTCTTTGCGGTAACCCAGGCGTTTGCCCATTTCCAAGCGCAATTCGCTGGTGGCCTTGCGGGTACGTTCTTCCGCACCTGCAAGTATCAGCACCAAGTCACCGGCTTTTGCTCCGGCGGCATCTGCTATCGCCTTTAGTTTTTCCTCACTGAAAAATTTATCAATGCTGCTTTTATAGGTACCATCGGCATTGCATTTAATAAACGCAAGGCCTTTCATACCTATTTGGGGGCGCTTAACCCATTCCGTAATTTCATCGGTTTGTTTGCGGCTGTATTCGCTGCAACCGGGGGCCGCTATGGCAATAACTGTTTCTGCGTCATCAAACACCTTAAAGCCAGCATCAAGCCCGCCCGCAAGCGCACCTTGTTTGGTGGGAAAAGTATGCTGCGGAAATTTAAGGTTGGCCAGTTGCATGCCAAACCGTATGTCGGGCTTGTCGTTACCGTAGTTCCACATGGCATCTTCCCAAGTCATGCGTTCCACGGTTTCGGTATAGTCAATATTCTTTACATCCTTAAAAATACGTTTAACCAGTCCCTCAAACATATTCAATATGTCTTCCTGCTCCACAAAGCTCATTTCACAGTCTATCTGGGTAAACTCGGGCTGGCGGTCGGCACGCAGGTCCTCATCCCTAAAACATTTTACAATTTGGTAGTAACGGTCAAAGCCACTCACCATCAACAGTTGTTTAAAAGTTTGGGGGCTTTGCGGCAATGCATAAAACTGGCC
>CAIRZB010000067.1 GCA_903882935.1 uncultured Parafilimonas sp.
CGAAATATTACAGATTTTGAGCATCTCTATTTTCGAAAAAATGCCCATAAATCAACTGTTTCAGCTCACTCAATTACAATATTTCAAAGAACAGAATCATAACCAATTGAATATGTTCGACTTATGACGCAACGCTAATGCGATACTTTATAAAAAAATTGTTTCCTGGATTATATGTCGAATCTATATCAGGTGGATAAGTAATATTAAGGTTCTGGGTCAACAAATATTTTCTTTCGGACTGTTTATGTCGCTCTTTTAATATTCGCGTAGCTCCCTCATTAGTAGTGTCAGCCTCATTAAGCGATGGCTCGTTAAAACATTTTTTGATTCGAATTAGAATGTCATCCCATGTTACAGGTTGATAATGGCCAATCACTTCAGAAATAACAATATTGTGAAATATTCTGGTATGTATCGAACTATCATCGTCTTTTAAACCCCTCATATTTGTTGAATCTGGTAACCAAAAAAAGGCACAGTATTCAATATGTTTAATATTATTCTTAATATAAAAGGACTTTGTAAACCCTGCAACACAAAAATACTGCTTGTTTTCATAGCCAATTTTTGATATTTCAATTTTCAAAAGCTGGGTTCTGTTACCATTATTTAATGAATTAAATTCATACCATTTGCCAACATCGTCTTTTGCCCACCCATCTAAATTACTAATAGATGCTACCGGGCCAATGATTTTCGGTATTTCTTCATCTTTTCTTTCTTGGGAAAATGACTTGGAATAACAAATGAAAACAAAAATTATTTCGAAAAGTAGAAAACTTATGGCATTAAATTTAGTCTTCATATCAAGAAGTTTAACGGCTTTTTTTTATTTCGCTTAGCAGTATTTCCGCGGTTTCATTGGAAATAACGCCCCAAAAATCGGCCATTGTTTTTTTAGCGGGTCCAGGCTCAATTTCTTCCAGTGCCAGGCATGTAATTTCAACCTGCTTACCTACATAATTTTTCGGTATAGCCACTTGAATGTTTGTGCTGTCGGGTGTTATAATAGTTCGTAGCATCCTGATTATTTTTAATCAATCAAATAAAACGATATGCAAAGTACAAAAAAGGGCGCAATCTTCAATTTAACTCCCCCGTCTCTAATATCATGAAGAAATTCAAGTTTCACGTATTGATAAATTAAAAGCATCTTCCAATAGACTTTACTTCGCTTCCGTCTTCTCACCCCCCTTTAGGGGATGGGGGCGTCGTCTACTTAAACGCATTCAACCCGGTAACATCCATACCCGTAATTAATAAATGTATATCGTGCGTTCCCTCGTAGGTAATAACGCTTTCAAGGTTCATCATGTGGCGCATAATGCTGTATTCGCCGGTAATGCCCATGCCGCCGAGCATCTGCCGGGCATCGCGGGCTATATTGGCGGCAATCTCGCAACTGTTGCGTTTGGCCATACTCACTTGTTGGGGGGTGGCCTTGCCTTCGTTCATCAACACACCCAGGCGCCAAACCAGCAACTGGCCCTTGGTTATTTCGGTAATCATCTCCGCCAGCTTTTTTTGCTGTAGTTGAAAGCCACCAATCGGCCTGTCAAACTGCACACGCTCCTTGCTGTACCGCAGGGCTGTGTCGTAACAATCCATCGCCGCACCAAGGGTACCCCAAGCAATGCCATAACGTGCTTTGGTTAAACAACCCAGCGGCCCCTTCAAACCTTTTATCGAAGGAAAAATATTTTCTTTTGGCACCTTAACATCATGAAAAACCAACTCCCCGGTGGCACTGGCCCGCAGACTCCATTTGCCGTGGGTGGTAGGGGTGGTGAAACCTTCCATACCGCGTTCCAAAATCATCCCCCTAATATTGCCCTGTTCATCCTTTGCCCAAACAACGGCCACATGTGCATAAGGCGCATTGCTAATCCACATTTTAGCACCATTTAAAATTACATGGTCGCCCGCATCCTTTATATTAGTGAGCATGCCGCTTGGATTGCTGCCGTGGTCGGGTTCCGTCAACCCAAAACAACCCAGCCATTCCCCACTGGCCAGCTTGGGCAGGTATTTTTTGCGCTGCTCCCCACTTCCGTATGCATATATTGGGTGCATTACCAGGCTACCCTGTACGCTTGCCGTGCTGCGCACGCCGCTGTCGCCGCGCTCCAGTTCCTGCATCATAAGCCCATAACTGATATAATCCAAACCGCCGCCGCCATATTCGGATGGTATCGTTGGCCCAAAAACCCCAAGTTCACCCATTTGCTTAACAATTTGGTGCGGAAATTCTGCCCGCTGCGCATAATCCTCAATAATGGGCGAAATTTCCTTTTTTACGTAGTTGCGCACAGCTTCCCTAACCATTTTATGCTCTTCGTTAAGCAAATCGTCTATAAGGTAGTAATCGGGCGATTGGAATAAATCCGTTTTAACAGCCATGCGTTCGGTTTTCAGTTTGGAAATTTTGCAGTTGTGGCACAAGCAATGCAACTTACAATTGTTAGCATACAAAATTACCGGGATAAGCACACCTGCCAATGTTTTAGGTATTTTTATTTTTTTGGTTGGGCGATACAAATGAGGTGGGAGCTTTGTTTTTACCTAACACAGCGCCGAGGCAGGAACGCATACTTGGTAAATACACCTTGTTATATGGCGGAGGTTAGCTGCTTCAACCCCCAACACCCTGCCCTTTTCCATGGGTTGGGGTTGCGGCGTATGGCACTTTCATAAAAAAAGGTTGCCTCGCTTAACTGCGAGGCAACCTTTTTCAATTTATCGTATTTTTAAGCTCTTGCAACTATTGTGCAAATGGAATCGCCAGTTTTATTCGTCATATTCTTAACGTGGGCATTCCCATCCATTAAAAATCGAACCCTAAAGCAAAGTACAACGTGGGGCTGCCCCTAAAAAGGCCGCCCATAGCCCAAGCCGCATCAAACTTTAAAAAATAACCAAGTACCGTACTGCGGGCGCCAAAGCCATACCCGCCTGCAAATGGGCCAATGCCACCTGCCCTTACTTTTACAACAACAGGTGTTGAAGGGTCGGAATAAATATTGGTAGGCCTGCCAATGTTAGAAATAGAGCCTTCCCAAGCAGTGCCCAAATCAATAAACTGGGTTATTTGAAAATTGCGCACAAAGGCATTGTTAATAGGCTTGTTAAAAAATGTGGTAAACACAGGCAGCCTAAATTCGCTGTTAAACACCATGGCATTGTTGCCGTGGGCAATATTTTGTTTGTAGCCACGCATATTCAATTCAAGCGATTGGAAAGCATAGTTTTGGTTTGCCGAAACAGTGTTAGCATCGTTAAACTTAGGACCTAGCCATCCATCAACACCACCTAAATAATAGATAATTTTCGATTGCCCCCACGAAAAATCGCCCGCAGCCCGGCCGGCCCATATAAAGTTGCGGTAAATTTTATAGTAATAACGGGCATCGTAGCCCACGTTAAATATTGGCTTCGTGTCAAGTATTGAACCAGTGGCGGAGCTTATCGCAGAATTAAGCGGAAAGTTAAGGTCTGTGTAAACTTTCCAGCGGAAACCGTTCCAAATATTTTGGGTTGGGTTAACTGAATTGTCATACACATACTCCAAATGCGATACGGCCGTCAACCTCGTGGAATCCTTAATACCCAAGCTAGTAACATCTGGGTAGCCGATGGCGTTATCGAACGACCTGAGTACAGCTTTGTCGCTTCTAATGCCCAAGGTAAGAGTAACCCGTTTAATTTCATCTATCGGCAAAGAAATGTTGCCTTGGTACAAATTGGTGATGAGCATGTTGTCGTAGTATGCGTACTGCCCGCTAAAAAGCCCCGAAAAGTTTGTTTGGTTACTACGGTAATAGGTCAATCCCCAGTCCAGCCTTCTTCTAAAATTTTGGTAGGAAAAGAATACATCCTTATCAGATAGGTTGGTACCCATTCTTACACCGCCCACAAACTTAACATCTTCCATAATATCGCTTGCGCCAACCCTAAAGCTAAAGTTTAGGTCGTTGCCATTGTTTAATTGTATGGGGCCATGGCCGCCATTATATATTTGTAAGCGGTTTACCAAAATGTTGTTGGTAATACCCGCCAGTACATAATCGGCATCAAATTTTAACCGGTAATCATACAGTTTCGACTTGGTGAGCACCGATTCCCTAACGGGCTGTAACGCCGTTATAGTATTAGTAACACTGGCATCTTCTTTGCGTTTGGTGGAATCTGGCTTTTCGTCGTCAAATTCATTTTGAAAAATATCTGCCCTTGGTTTTTGTTTAAGCTTGGCAGTATCTTTTTTAATTTCAACCACTTTGCCGTTTGCCAGCCTTTCCTGCTGAATCATTTTCTTAATGAAGTCAGTTGGCCGTGCAGTAACATTGCGCATTCTTATTGTTACCGAGTCAACTTTAAGTTTGTATAAATACTTATCATCGCCTTCGCGCCTTACTTCGCTTACTTGGCCATTGTAACCAGAGATACGGGTTTCAAGCAGGCTGCTTTCGTAATTGGTAATTGGGAAGGTGTAGGTAGAATCTTTATACACCTGAAAATAGCTAATACTGTCCGGCTCTTGTTTTTGCCACGCATTTAGGGTACTGTCAATTTCTTTGTCGCCGGGGTTGCGCAATATTTCGTCGCCTATGTAATACAAGGTGTCCAACCCGTCGCGTTTGGTAGCAAAAAACCCAGCCCATCTGTTGGCAATACCATTTTCATCGTTTACATAGGTAAAGTGGTTGGTATTGTATTGCATGGGGTACCGCGCGTTACCGTATTTTACATTAGTAAGCTGTGTTATCTGTTTAGTGTCGCTGGTGTTTAGCAGGTCAACCAAAAAAATATTGAAGTGGTTTCTGCTCGGTATGGCAGTATCGGCGGCCGGCGCGTTAGGACTCGGCCTGTTAGACGCAAAAATTACCGCCGTACGGTTGGGAAACGACACAAAAGTGGGGTCAAGGTCGTCGTACACATCGTTGGTAATGGCCTTAATTTTCCCGTTGTCAATTTTGTACGTAAATATATCTGTGTGGCCGTTTTTTACACCGCTTATTAAAAGCGTGTTGGCATCAAGCATAAAGCTGGCATCCAATATTTGGTCAAACCCCTCAATAACCTGCTTAAACCTTTTGCTGTTGCCAATTACATCGTACACAAACATGTTCAACGCGCCTTGTTTTGGGTATATTACCAACAGGCGGCTGCCCTTACCATCCCACGATAAAATGGGGTAATTGGGTGCTATGTTGGCACCAAGCATATTAACGCCGTATTTCAGCAACACCTTTTCGTCGTAAAGGTTGTCTACAAATTTTACACTGTAAACACCTTTTTTAAATTTTACCACTGCATACGAGTTGCTTTTTGGGTTGGGGTTGGCTGAGAAATTGTAGTAGTCAATGGCTTTTGTTGATTCCTCCACTACGCTTAGCCTGCCTTTCGGGGCATTCCTACGTTTCTTAATATCTTCCTCATATTTCTGCCCTTCGTACTCCATAAAGTCGGCCAAAACCTCTTTAAATTTCTTTTTGCAAATGCGGTTTGATGCTGTGTTAAGGTTTTTGTACAGCCTAGCTAAGTATAAAAAATATGTTACGTTTTCTGGCTTGTATTTCTCCGATATATAATACCAAAAGGCATTGCCTGCCACTTCGGGTTTTTCAAAGGCAAACTGGTAAAAATTCTTATAGTCACCGCTTAGTATGGCACTTTTTAGCTGGTCGTCTTTTGCCGTACTCCAATGTTCTGCTATGTATTGCACATAGCCATCGGTAAGCCATTGTGGCAAATCCAACAGGGCGGCGTTGCTGGCAAACTCGCCAACATCTTCACCAAATAAAATGTTGTCGGTAAGTATTTTGGCTATGCCTTCGCGTACCTTAATTTGCAGATTGTTATGGTTACCGTCAAAATACAGTACCATTTTATTGTTCACCAGTTTGGTTAACCCGCCCGAGTTTTGCCAGTCAATACCCAAGCCAATATTGCTGGTTTTGTAATCCTCGTAATTGTTGTATAAAATAATATTAGCCCGCCGTTGCATGCTATATTCTACAGCTTTCTCCACCGGCTTAAGCTCCTGCTCTGCTATTTGGGTAACGTATTTGGCTAGCTCCAGCCCGTCTTGGTTAAAGTAAACGTTAAAATTGGGGCTTTGGTAAAACTTCCATGTAAACTTTTTATTCTGCACCCTGTTTTTACCAAATTCAACGGCATTTACCTGGGCACGCAACGCAGCAGGAAGCAGCAATACACAAAATATAAAGCACAATCCGGCATAAAGGCGTTTAAATTGCATATCCAATCTTTAGAATTTTAAAATTAACACAAATGTCTGTAAAGGACTTGTAAAAAAAGTATTATGATTAAAGTTGAACATTTTACATTTAACCCGTTACAGGAAAATACTTACCTGCTTAGCAACGAAAAAGGGGAGGCACTTATTATTGACCCCGGATGTTATTTTACTGCTGAGCAGGAAACCCTACAGGCACATATTGCCCTGCAAAATTTAACACCCATAAAGCTAATTAACACCCATTGCCACCTAGACCATGTTTTTGGCAACAAATGGGTTGCTGAAACATACAACTTGGAACTGTACTTGCATAAGGATGAAGAAAAGGTGTTTGAATGGGCGCCCGCTTTTGGGCTGACGTGGGGCTTATCGTTTGACAATTATAAGGGACCCCTACATTTTTTACAACCGGGTGAGGAGGTTAACCTGGGCGACGATGCCCTTACAATACTTTTTACCCCTGGCCACTCCCCGGGCAGTATAAGCCTATATTGCAAAGCGCAACACTTTGTAATTAGCGGAGATGTATTGTTTTTAGAAAGTATCGGCAGAACCGACCTGCCAAGTGGCAACCACCCACAATTGTTAAAAAGTATTCAGGAACAGTTGTTTGCCCTGCCTGACGATACCGTTGTGTATTCTGGCCACGGGCCAGCTACTACCATTGGGCATGAAAAAAAGCACAACCCTTATATTAACACTTATTAATACAGGGTTAATATATGATTTACCCTTTATTGCATTTTAAATAATGACATTTGATTTAAAATTAATTTTATGGCAACGTATGAAAACCTACAGCTAGACCATTATTACCTAATACGCGAAACCGAAGGCGCCGAAATTACCCTTACACAAGTGGTACTTGAAACAGCTAAAAGCCTTTTACTGCTGCACATTGACGAGGTTGAGACCACTGCTTGGAAAAAAAAGGACGATTTTGTGTTTGAAATAGTGGAGGAATTGACCCAAGAACAAGTAGACGAGTATGAAGACTTGTTTGAAGACGATGATGAAGATTGGAATTTTAATGAAATAGGTTTTGGAGATGATGACGATGACGAAGAAGATGAGGAGGAAGAAGACGAAACTATTAAATAGCCCTGGGGGTAATTAATACCGTAAACCCTAATAAAGAATACATCGGTAATCTTTATTAGGGTTATTTTATGCTTATGGGCCTGCCATACGGCATTAGCTTTAGCGTTGGCCGGCTACGTACTTTTTTATGGTGGTAAAATTTACCACCCATAAAACCAGCAACATGATTATACCCGCCAAAATAGTAAACATAGAAATTAACGGGCTTAGATAGATATTTTGGTTGTGTAAAACCTGCTGCAGCAAAAACTGCAACCCAGCTACTAAGGCTAATGTTACACCAATAATTATAATGTTGGAAGGAAAAAACTGACCCATTAGAAAACGATGCAACTGCTTGGGAGCCGCGCCAAGGGTAATAAGCAATGATATTTCGTCCTTAGCAGATGCTATGGTAAGTTGAATAAACAAGGTAAAAATAAGCAAGGCAAACAGCAACATTACGGCACCGGTAACCCATGAAACGCCCACCACAACATCAACTGTTTTTCGCAATTTGCTAAAGCGAGTTTTGTCTGCATCGGTTGTTAACCCGTGCGATTTTAGATAGGCGGTTAACACTGGGTCGCCGGGGTCCTTTGTTTTTATAATCAACCTACTGGGCTTTGCGTTTTGGTTGGTACCAAACTTGGCATTGGCCCAGGTCATAAAAGGCTGCGGCACTAACACCGATGATATCCGGTCGCTAAAGCCAACCACCTTGCCAAAATAGTTTGCTGTTTCCCCGGCACTTGTTATGCTTATTTGCACCGGCAGGCTTTTTACAAGCTCCGCTGAAAGTTGTGGCAGGCCTTGCGACGGTGCGAACCCAAAATTGTACATGGTTAAAAACATATTGGGCACAATCATGGGTATGTAGGTAGAGTTAGCATCCCATTTCCAGTTGGTGCTTTGCACATCAATAAAATCATCCGCTACGCTTTCAAAAAAGAAATCTGTTGAAAAAGGTATGCTGTTGCTGGCTCCCTGGGCCGAAACTTTAAAACGCCCGGGCGTTAAAGTTCCGGTTTGTTCAACAAAGGGCTGGCTTTTTAAATCGGCAATCTCGGCATCGGTTAAGGTAGTCGAAGCTTGCCCACCTGTAACCTCTTTATTGATTACCAAAAAATTGGCTACACTGTCTTTATTGTTTTTGCTATTGAGCATATCGTCGTAATCAGCCTCCAGCTGCACCGATGAAAATATGAGCAATAGCGACACGCTAAGGCCAACCACGGCCATCACGAAACGGATACGGCCAGCCCCGGCTTTTATCAATTTTTTTAATAGTATGTTCAACATAATTAGGTTTGTAGTTTAGTGTGGTTGGGGTCTGGGAAAATAGTTTTTTAAACGCGGGGCCATTCTTCCGCAACATCTATTTATTCCCGCCAAGCCTTACCCATACGCGAACAAGCGTCCAAACACCACTAGAGGGCCAATTGGCGGTTGTAAGTAAAATGAGTATCGTCGTCCAAGTCTGTTAAAATAAAACCGGCATTTCGCTTTTCACATTCAGTATCAATCAATGCAACGGCTTTGCCTATGTTCGCTTGGTCAAGGTGGCTGAAGGGCTCATCCATAATAAGCCAACTGAACGGCTGCACCAATGCGCGTATAATGGCAAGCCGTTGCTGCTCACCATAGCTACATAAGGCAGCGCGCTGGTTTAAAATATGGGTAACCCCAAGTTGTTCAGCCATAGCATCAATCACCCCGCTTTCGTAAAAAGGCTTTTGCAACACCCGTTTCAGCTCTATATTTTCTCTTGCGGTAAGGTTGGGGAACAGCCGTAAATCCTGAAAAATGATGCTTACTTGTTGCTGCCGGTTAATAGCAAGTTGCTCGCTACTGGTTTGCCTCAAACCTTTTCCGTCCAACAATACTTCTCCTTCATAATCTTCCCGTAATTTGTACAATATATGTACCAGTGTGGTTTTGCCTGTTCCGCTGGGTGCTTTTATTTTAATCCGCTCGCCTTGGTTAAAATTAATATGTGCATTCCAAATATCAGAAGTGCGTTGTGCAAACTTATCCTTTAGCGGCACAGGCACAACATTTTTCAATTCAATTTGCATTTTGCTAAAATAACAACTGCGTGGTGCTTTACAAGCATGTTTTTGGTTAAAGGCATATTAATATACGTGCGTGGTTAAAATTTATGTAGGCCATGGTTATTCACCCCCAAAACGGATGGTAGCTTATGGCTCGTGCTATTCCGCATTGTTTTTATTGGTTACATTTTTTCGGTAATTGATTGGCCCCATTTTTCAAGCATGCCTGTTATGTCGTTTTGGTTAACGGGTTTGGTAATATAATCGTTCATGCCCGCCGCAAGGCAATTTTCCCGGTCGCCTTGCATGGCATTGGCAGTCATGGCAATAATAACAGGCTGGTTGCCGCCGCTAAGTCGAATTTTTTTGGTAGTGTCAATGCCATCCATGCCGGGCATCTGCATATCCATCAATATTAGCTGGTATTGGTTCTGCTGCCACATGTCAAATGCAATAAGACCATTTTCGGCCACTGCCGGCTTATATCCCATTTTGTTGAGCATGGTAACCGCTACCAATTGGTTAATGCTATCATCTTCAGCCAATAAGATACGCAGTGGGTATTTTTCAGCCAATTTAGTGGCTGACGGGTTACTTTGGTTTTGTTTAACTGGTTGCTGTTTTTGTTTAGCCAGTGCATTAAATACCTTTTCGTACAGTGCTTGTTGTTTAACAGGCTTTGTTAGTATTGCTGTAAAAAGGGCGTTGTATTTTTTGTGGCTTTCCTCGCCCACAGAACTAAGTAATATTAAAGGAAGTGTGGGCTGCAGTTCTTTTATTTTGGTGGCCAGTGTTATCCCATTCATGGCCGGCATATGCATATCAGTAATTACAAGTGCAACATCGCGGTTTTGCTCAAATATAGCTAACGCTTCGGTGCCAGACGAACATGGTAGTGCTTGCAGTTGCCATTGTTTAAGCTGGTTATTAAGAATAGTTACATTGGTTTTGCTATCATCTACAATTAGCACTTTTTTGCCTACCATGCCTTCATGGCTGTAATCATTCCTTTCTGCTTCTGTAATATTGCCAGGCTTTGTTTTAATAGTAAACTTAAATTCACTGCCATGGCCCTCGCTGCTGGTTACGTTAATTTCGCCATGCATAAGGTATACTAGCTTTTGGCAAATTACAAGGCCTAAGCCTGTGCCTGAATACCTGCGTGTTGACGATCCGTCTACTTGAGAAAATGCTTTAAACAGCTTTTCCTGTTGTTCCTCACTTACCCCTATACCAGTGTCAATAACCGAAAAACCAATGGTTATTTCTGCACCTTGCAAATTTTCTTTATAAACCCGAATTAGAACCTCACCCTTTTGCGTAAATTTAATAGCATTACCCACCAGGTTCATTAAAATTTGCCGTAGGCGCAAATCATCACCCATTATGTGGGTGGGTACGCCAGCGTCAATCTCATATAGCAAATCAAGCCCAGCTTCAGCAGCCTTGCCTGCAAAAAGATCAAGCACCTCTTCCACACAGGTGCGCAAATTAAAATCTGCATAATCCAGCTCCATTTTACCCGATTCTATTTTTGAGAAATCCAAAATATCGTTTATAACATGCAAAAGCGCATCGCCGCTGGTTAAAATGGTTTTCACAAAGTGTTGCTGCTCATCATCCAAGGTTGTTCCGGCTAATAAGTCGGCCATACCCATCACGCCGTTCATAGGTGTACGAATTTCGTGGCTCATAGCAGCAAGAAAAGCACTTTTTGCACGGTTTGCCTGTTCTGCCTCCATTCGTGCTGTATGCTCTAGTTGATTAGCTATGGCTAGCTTCTCCGTGCGCTCCTTAACAAGTTTTTCTAAAGCATCATTCTGCTTTTTTACGCGCAACATATGTAGCCGCATGTACCAAACTACGCTACCCGTAACTACAATAAATGCCAGCGTTTTAAACCAAAATGTCATCCAGAACGGGGGTACAATTATAATTACCAATTGTGTAATTTTTGCTGATGGCGTGCCGTTGTTTTTTAAGCCGCGTACTTTTAGGGTATAGGTGCCGGGGTCTAGATTGGTGTACGTTGCTAAACGGCGCTCGCTAAAACTGCTCCAGTCTTTATCAAAATTTTCCAGCATGTAGCTATACTGTTTTTTTTGCTGTAAACTGTAATTAAGTGAAGCAAATTCAAACGACAGTACGTAATGGTTAAACGGAAGGGAGATGCTGTTGGTTTCTGAAATGTTTTTTTTAAGGGGTGATGGGTGTTGGGCGTTTTTTTCAATTTGAACTTCCTGATTGAATATTTCAAATCCCGTAATTAATATTGGGTCATCAAAATCACTCTTTTTAACAATGGAAGGGTTAAAAACATTAAACCCATTTATGCCGCCAAAATACAGATTACCCGTTGGTGTTTTTACGGCACAGTCAGTATTAAATTCGTTTGACTGTAATCCCTCCGCAGTTGTAAAGTTTGTAAATTTTTTGGTAACTGGGTTAAATTGCGATAACCCCATGTTGGTGCTTACCCACAGGTTATTGTTATTATCCTCCTGAATACTGTATATAATATTGTTGGGCAGCCCATCCTGCATAAAATAATGGGTAAATTTTCGCGTGCCCCTTATCCACAGGTTTAGGCCCAATGCTGTGCAAACCCAAATATTTTCGGCATGGTCTTGTAATATGGAGTTTATCCGGTCGTCACTAAGGCTTTGGGCATCGTTTTCATCATGGCGGAGTCTTGTTATTTTGCCAGTTTGTTTACGCACTAAGTTAATGCCCGATTCAAAGGTACCCACCCACATGGTGCCGTCCTGCCTGTCTTGGCACAACCCCCAAATCAGGTTACTGCTAACACTATTGGTATCCAATGGGTTGTGCCTGTAATTTGTAAACCTTTTAGTATGATGGTTGTAAATATCAAAACCATACCCATAGGTGCCCACCCAAAAATCATGGTCCCTATCCATTTTTATTGCACAAACATTGTTGTTACAAAGGCTGCCGTGGTGGTTATCGTCATGTTTTAAATTCCGAAAACTGTTGGTATGGGGGTTTAATATTGAAATGCCGGAATCAACAGTTCCCATCCATATATTTTGGTCGGCATCTTCGTCTAGGCAAAGTATGTAATTGCTGCCAATGGTATTGCCCCTGCGGCTTTTATGGGTATAGGTGGTAAACTCGTTTTTTTTTGCATCATAAATATTAAGGCCCCCGCCGTCTGTAACCATTGCAACGGTACCATTACTCAGCTGCTTCATCCCCAGCACACTGTTGTTGCTTAGGCTGTTGGCCGATGTGTTGTGCCTGAAGTGAATAAATTGGTTTGCGTCAATGCTATACAAATTAACGCCGCCACTATAGGTACCCAGCCACATATTGTTGTGCCTATCTTTATAAACTGAATAAATTGAATTGTTACTTAGGCTGCTAAAGTCAATATCATCTTGCAGGTAGTTATAAAACTTGTTAGTAACGTAATTAAAAATGCTAAGCCCCCCGTTTTCTGTGCCTATCCAGAGTTGCCCGTCGGCATCGGCATTAATGGATAAAATTGCGTCTAGTGCCAAGCTGTTTTCGTCCGGCGAATGTTTGTAGTGTACAAATTTTCGGCTCACAGGGTCTAAAAGGTTTAAACCGCCATTGCGGGTACCTACCCATAAACGGTTTGCCGGGGCATTGGCGAAACAACTTACCGAATTGTCAGACAGTGTGCTGGCATCCTTTTCGCTGTGTGTAAACCGGGTAAATGTGTTTTGGGGAGCATTTAGCAAGTTTAGGCCGCCTGCAAAGGTTGCCACCCAAATGCGGTGGGATGCGTCTTCAAATACCCGCACAACAAAATTATCGCTTAAGCTGTTGGCATTTTTAGGGTTGTTGGCAAGTATTTTAAATGAATTTGATTTTTCGTTAAAAAGGCATAAGCCTGCATTTTGGGTGCCCACCCAAATATTGCCTTGGCTGTCTTTAAAAACACAGCTTACAAAAACATCGGGCAGGGAGTTGGGATTGCTTTTTGAATATGTGTACTGGGTAAAAACTTCGGTTGCCGTGTTAAATTTACTAAGGCCGCCACCCCAAGTAGCAATCCAAATGTTGCCTTTATTGTCTTGAGCAATATCTTTAATATAATTACCGCCAAGGCTTTGGGTATCGGTGGGGCTGGTTTTATATACCTTAAACTGATAGCCGTCGTATTTATTCAATCCCTCCTGTGTGCCAAACCACATAAACCCTTTATTGTCCTGCATTATGGCGGTTACGTTGCTTTGCGACAAGCCAAGTTCAACCCCAAGGCGGATAAATTTTCTAGCCTGGCCCTGGGCTTTTGCAATAGAAGCAGCAAATACCGTACATATGGCAAACACAAGGAGGCCCTTCATAACATTTTGGAAGTGTATTAATTAATAACTGGGTGCCCAAACTATGGGCCACTACTCTAACCCTGTTAAAGGTCGCCTAAAATTGCCTTGAATGGGCTTTAAATTTGCTGAAAGGCTATTAAGATTTGCTTATTGAAAGCGTTTTCGCCACATTCAATACGGGAAAATTGGGTTTTGGTAACGGGTTCACAAGTCCAATTGGTTGTGGCATGCCTAAATTCGGGTAAAACCGAAAACGCCTTCGATGCTTTTACGCATTGCACTATAACGGTAACTTGTAAGGATACCTATTTAATTTCTACTTCAAAAACCTGTAAGTCCTCAAAAAAGCCTGTCAGTACATCGCCCACTACACATTCGCCCACGCCGGCGGGAGTGCCTGTGAAAATAACATCCCCGATATTAACTGAAAAGTATTGGGAAATATTGGCTACAATTTTATCAAAAGAAAAAAGCATGTCTTTGCTAATGCCTTTTTGAACCACGGTATCGTTTAATTTCATAGAGAAATTAATGGGGTTCTTAAGTATTTGGGGGGTAAGCTCAACCCATTTACCAACCACGGCAGAGTTATCCCAGGCCTTTGCTTTTTCCCAGGGAAGTCCTTTTTTCTTCAGCTCCTGCTGTAAATCCCTCGCTGTAAAATCAATACCCACAGTAATGGCGCTATAGTATTTATTGGCTTGGTTGGCTGGTATATATTTTCCGTTTTTGGCTATTTTTAAAACCAGTTCTGCCTCGTAATGCAGCTCATTGGTAAATTCTGGGTAAAAAAAAGCAGCGTTGGGTTGTAGCAGTGCGCTTTTAGGCTTTAAAAATATCACTGGCTCATCGGGAACTTCATTGTTCAGTTCTTTTGCGTGTTCCGCATAGTTACGCCCTACACAAAAAATTTTCATACGTCAAAGTGTTTTAATAGTCAAGGTTTTTGCAAACGTTTTTAATAAGTATTGGATATTTTATATTTGGCGGCCCACATTTTTAACAGCACTATTGCTAAATTAATGCCTAATCCTATATAAAGGAATAATAACTACGCAAATTCTTTATTATTCACAAGGTTCATGGTCCGTTCAATTCCAATAGCTGCAAAATTTTCAATGGCCTCCACCGAAGACAAAATTTTGTTCTTAACTACGGGTATTTCTTCCGTAAACCATTTACCCAACACAAACTCAACTTGCATGCCCTTGGTAAAATTGTTGCCTATGCCAAACCTTAATTTGGGGTACTTGTCGGTGCCAAGCGTTAATTGTATATCTCGTAAGCCATTATGCCCGGCATCGCTGCCGCTGGGCCGTAACCGTATTTTACTTAGGGGCAAAGCCAGTTCATCCACAATGGTAAGGGTGTTTTCCAACAGTACCTTCTCCTTATCCATCCAGTACTTAAATGCCTTGCCACTTAAGTTCATATATGTGGTGGGTTTTATGCAAATAAAAACCTTCCCTTTCCATTTTACCTCTGCCACGTCAGCAAGGCGGCCGGGTGCAAAAAGGCCACCGTGTTTTAGTGCAAATTCAGTTACCACATCAAAACCTATATTGTGCCGGGTGTGCGCATACTCGTACCCCGGGTTGCCCAAACCGATGATTAAAAACTTTGACATTTTTTAGAGTGCTTGCTATAAACAACAAAACCCTGCATATAGCAGGGTTTTGTTGCAAAATTTGTTTTTATTTTTTGGCTGCGCCCTTTGCAGGTGCTGCAGCGCCTTTGGCAGGTGCTGCTGCGGCCTTGGCTGGCGCTGCTTTTGCTGGTGCTGATTTTGGTGCTGCGGCTTCTTCTTGTTTCAATTGGCGTGTTAATACAACTGATGCAATGGGTATACGTGGTGAGTTAAGCACTTCCACGTTGTTTATCTTAACATCTTCAACCCTAATATTGCCGTTCAAATCCAAGTTGGTAATATCAACCTCAATATTCTCGGTTAAATCTGCAGGCAGTGCTTTTACCTTTAATGCCTTCATTTTGGTAATAAGCTTACCGCCGCCTTTAACACCTACTGATACACCGGTAAACTTAATGGGTATAGTGGCCACAACTTTTTTGTCGCCTACTAGCTCAAGTAAATCCACATGGTCCAGTGTGTCTGTAACCTTGTCAAACTGCAAATCCTTTAAGATACAGCGGTACGCTTTGCCTTCAATTTGTACCTCTGCGATTTGAAATTCTGGTGTGTAAACCAATAATTTAAAGGCCTTTGCCGGAGCGTAAAAATTTACCTCCTGTGCACCCCCGTAAATTACAGCAGGCACCTGTTCCTGAGAGCGAAGTTGGCGGGTGGCTTTCTTGCCAAATTCGGTCCTCAGTTGTCCTTCGATTGTAATTGTTTTCATTACTTTTTATGATTGTTTAATTGTTCACTACCGTTACTAGTTTACAAGGCTCAACCTTTTTCGGTTTTTTTACATCTAAACCGCAAACCTTTAAACTTTCCTCTACCTCTTACCCCTTAGCTGGGAATGGATAAACAGGCTGGTGATGCTTTTGTTTTCGTAAGCGTTCCTTATTGCAATGGCAAAAAGGTCGGCCACGGAAATAACCCTTATTTTCGGCGACTGCTTTTTTAGCGGTATCGTGTCGCACACTATCAACTCCTCCAGTACACTGTTTTCAATGTTCTCGTACGCCTTGCCGCTTAAAATGGGGTGTGTACACAATGCCCTAACACTCCTAGCGCCCTTGTCTTTTAATAAACCTGCTGCTTTTGCCAAGGTTCCGCCGGTATCGCATATATCATCTATCAAAACAATATCCCGTCCTGCCACTTCTCCTATAACCACCATGCTGGCAATTTCATTTGCGCGCTTGCGATGCTTGTCGCAAATAACCATTTCTGCATTAAAATAGCTGGCTATTTCCCTAACACGGTTGGTACTTCCCACATCGGGGGCAGCAAAGGTAAGGTTTTCCAATTTTAATTGCTCAATATAAGGAATAAAAATAGCCGAGCTGTCTAAGTGGTCAACGGGTATTTCAAAAAAAGCCTGTATCTGCGGCGCATGTAAATCCATGGTAATTACACGGTTAGCACCAGATGCCTCTAACAGCGTAGCCACCAATTTTGAGCCTATGGCAACACGCGGTTTATCCTTTCTGTCTTGCCTGGCAAAGCCATAATAGGGTATTACGGCAATAATTTTGTAGGCACTGGCGCGTTTTGCCGCGTCAATCATCAACAGCAGCTCCATAAGGTTGTCCATGGGTGCAAATGTGCTTTGCACTAAAAAAACATAGTCGCCGCGGATGCTTTCTAAAAAAATAGGTTGAAATTCACCATCGCTAAACTTTTGGATGGTTATTTTTCCAAGGGGTGCGCCGAAACGTTTCGCTATCTTTTCTGCAAGTTCCTGCGAACCGGTACCGGAAAATATTTTTACTGATGGGCCCATAAAATTTTGCGATAAGTGGCGAAGATAGATATTAGCGCAAGAAATTGTAATTTGAAAATCCTTAATTTTTACCAAATGCTAAACACCTCTATAAAAAATTGGGCTGAAGACGACCGGCCGAGGGAAAAATTATTACTGAAAGGCTACACCGCGTTAAGCAACGCCGAACTGTTGGCAATACTGATAAACAACGGAACCAGAGATAAAAGTGCGGTGGACGTGGCGAAGGAACTGCTGGGGGCCGTTAACAACGATTTGCAAAAATTGGGCAAACTATCCGTTAAAGAAATATTGAAATTGAAGGTAAAAGGTATTGGTGAGGCAAAAGCCGTTACCATTGCGGCGGCACTTGAGTTTGGCATACGACGTGAAAGTGCCGACCGAAAAAAATCAATCATATTAACCAGTAAAGACATTGCAGAGTATTTGCGTACCCAGCTGCAATACCGCCAGCGAGAAGTATTTTTAGTGCTTTACCTAAATAGTGCCCATAAAATAAACCACACCGAAATAATTAGCGAGGGCGGCATAACGGGTACTGTTGCCGACCCAAGGATAATATTAAAGCGGGCCATTGAACACGACGCCACTAGAATGATACTTTGCCACAACCACCCCAGCGGAAGTACTACCCCCAGTAGGGCCGATAAAGAACTGACCCAGAAAATTAAAGAAGCTGCCCGTTTACTTGATATAATAGTGATGGACCATATTATTGTAAGTGAAGACGGACATTTTAGCTTTGCAGATGCCGGCATTTTATAGCACCGGCCAGCATACACTAAAACATACATCTACCTTTAAATTTTACCCAACAGTTTGTGCGTAATAGTTAACCCGCCGGGTGTTAGTTCATCTTCTTTTTAAGCGAACTTACCTGTTCCTGCAGATTATTTACCAATCCTGCAAGCTGGTTTACGTCCCACCTTTGCTGTATGTTGGCCTTGGTAATAATCATTTGGGCCTTCCACAGTTCAATCACATCTTCCGTGCTTACGTTGTATGGCTCGTAAATTGGGTTGTCGCTTACCAGCGTAAGTTTGTTTTTCAAACGGTTATTTTTCATAACCCTTTTGTAAACAATACCTTCGCCTTTTGACACAACTATATAGGTGTTATTCGCCTTTAGTTCTTCTATTGCCTCCACCTTTTCGCCAACAATTACACTGCCGCTGGGTGTTGGCAGCATACTGTCACCCACAATTTCAAAAGCACGGTATTGCCCTGGCGCCAACATGGGCAATGTAAATGTGTTCAGCTCATCAATAAATTCTGGGTCGGCATAGCCTGCAAGATAACCTGCCGCTGCTTTAACAGGTACAAACTGAATATCCTGTGTGGCAGCTACCATTTTCATTTGCCTGCGCTTGTCAAGATAAGAGCCGCCTGCCTTTGTTTCCGACAAATCTTTCAGCAAAAGTTCGTCCAAACTTAGCTTGAAAATATTGCACATGTTCTCTAGTACGTCCAAACGGGGTTCGGCTCTCTCTTCCTCGTAGGCGCCAATTAAAGAACGCTTTATCTTAAGCTTGGTGGCAAATTCCTCCTGCGTCCAACCGCGGAGTTTGCGCAGATAACGCAAATTTTTTCCTGCAAAACTCATGACTAACTGGTTTAGTACGCAAAATACTAATTAATTTAGCTATTCCAAATTTATATTGCTATTTTTTATAAAAACAGTAAAAATATATGCATAAACCCTTGATTTAGCATCTCTTTTTGGCTAAACATTTGGCTTGGTGGGTATTTATTGGAGATGAAATTGGGACAAGGGCAAAAACGACAGCCGGAAAAGCCTAGTAAAAAATACTGTGCAACAGCCTACACTGCGTAATGTTTAATTTTGAAAACTTTTAGCAACCCGTGCCCGGTTTGGGGTAGTTTTTGGCATTTTAAGGCAATGCGTTAGTCATGCCGCAACCCCTCGGCCACTTTAAAAACATGCAGAATATACGGAAACACCGCATCAATCGTTTCCGCTGCACCTTTTATTGAACCCGGTAATGTTAACACCAACGTGTTTTGTATAAAACCTGCCACGCCGCGGCTTAACATGGCATGTGGGGTGCGCTGCTGGCCGTAGTTTCGGGCAACTTCCATAATGCCTGGTATTGCACGGCTTAGTAAGGGCTCAATGGCATCTGGCGTTACGTCGCGTGGGGATAAGCCGGTGCCTCCGGCAAACAATACCAAGTTAAAACCACTTGCGCTTAGCTGTTTGGCTTTTGCTTGTATGCCGGCAAACTCATCAGGTATTACTGAGTATTCGACCACCAAAAGGCCAAAATGTTGTAATTTGTCTATAACTGTTTTACCAGTTACATCTTGGTTGGTGCCTGCCGAAACAGTGTCGGAACAAACAATAACTGCGCACCGCAAATTTTCGTTGTGGTGGCCCACAAAATCAGTTTTGCCCCCAGTTTTGCTTGATAGTTTAATGGTGGCTATTTCAATGCCTTTGTCAACTGGTTTAAGCATATCGTACATGGTTAATGCCGTTACAGCTGCACCATGCATGGCTTCTACTTCAACGCCGGTTTTATAAATGGTATGTACTTCCACAGATATAATAATATCCAATCCCTCTATGCTATGTTTAATAGCGGCGTACTCAACTGGCAATGGGTGGCAGTCGGGGATAACGTCGCTTGTTTTTTTTATTGCCAGCAGCCCTGCCGCGCGGGAGAACTCAAACACATCTCCTTTAGGGATTAGTTTATTTTTTATCGCCTCCACTGTTTCCGGTCTCGATGTTTTAACAATTGCCGTGGCAATTGCCTTGCGTAGGCTGTTGGCCTTGTTTGTAATATCAACCATATAACTATTTATTCACCTTCCACTGGTAGGTATCGTCTTCAAATATTTCCTTGCCCCACACGGGCAGTTCGGCTTTTAGCCTTTCCACAGTTTCTTCGCATGCATCAATGGCTGCTTTGCGGTGTGCCGAAGAGGTAAACACAAACAAACATACGTCACCAGCCTTAACAACGCCCAGGCTATGGTAAACATGCATGCAAACAAGCGGGTATTTTGCAAAAACATCTTCCCGTATGGCGTGCATTTTTTCAAGTGCCATGGCTTCATAGCTTGTGTATTCAATGGCAGCCACTTTTTTACCGTCAATTACATCGCTGCGTACCTGGCCAAGAAAAATGCTGTGGCCGCCGATGTTTGTCTTGCTGCTGTGTTTTGCAATACTGTCAGCAATAAATGGTGCGGCAATGCAGCCCTGTACAAATATATTTTTTGGCTTTTTGTCTGGCATTGTTGAACGCTATTTTAAAACCAAAGGTAGATGAATATGGCATTTGGTAAATCGTACGCCCCACGTCGTTGGTCAGTGGCCATCGGGCGGATAAATACATATTATACCACATTAGCGTTGCGTCATAAGTCGAACATATTCAATTGGTTATGATTCTGTTCTTTGAAATATTGTAATTGAGTGAGCTGAAACAGTTGATTTATGGGCATTTTTTCGAAAATAGAGATGCTCAAAATCTGTAATATTTCG
>CAIRZB010000068.1 GCA_903882935.1 uncultured Parafilimonas sp.
CAATTTGCTGATTTCCAGCAAATTACAACTTTAAAAACTCCCAAAAAATCAAATCGTCTTAGGCTCAAAATCGGCTGTAACTCAATATTGACAATACTTTCAAAGAACTATTTTTCTCAACGACGCAATGCTAATGAAAACAAGTAAAAAAACATAAACCATATGGCTGCAAACAATTGCGCACCCGCAAGTGAAAGAAAGAAACTAAGTTTTCTTGACCAATACCTAACCCTTTGGATATTCCTAGCCATGGCAATGGGTGTTGCCATTGGCTATTTTTTCCCGGGCTCTTCAACGTTTATCAATTCTTTTTCTTCTGGCACCACCAACATACCGTTGGCAGTGGGTTTGATATTGATGATGTACCCGCCCTTTGCCAAAGTTAAATACGAAAAAATGGGCGAGGTATTTAAGAACACAAAAGTATTAGGCATGTCGTTATTGCTTAATTGGGTTGTGGGGCCTGTGTTGATGTTTTTGTTGGCCATACTTTTTTTGCACGACTATCCTGAGTATATGACGGGGCTTATTTTAATTGGGCTGGCGCGTTGCATTGCCATGGTGATTGTATGGAATGAGCTGGCCGGCGGCAGCCGCGAGTATGCGGCCGGCCTTGTGGCACTCAACAGCATTTTTCAAGTATTGCTGTACAGCGTGTACGCATATATTTTTGTTACGGTGCTGCCACCGCTGTTTGGTATTAAAGGTGCCGTTGTAGATATTACCATTGGGCAAATTGCCAAGAGTGTTGCCATTTACTTAGGCCTGCCTTTTGCCGCAGGTGTGGTTACCCGTATAATATTGCGTAAGGCAAAAGGCGATGGCTGGTACCAAGATAAATTTGTGCCGGCAATATCGCCCATTACCTTGGTAGCATTGCTGTTTACCATTGTGGTGATGTTTAGCTTAAAAGGAAAGTTGATTGTGCAAATACCCTTTGATGTAATTAGGATAGCCATACCCTTGGTGGTATATTTTGCCATCATGTTTTTGGTTAGTTTTTTTATGGGTAAAAAAATGGGGGCTGATTATTCAACCAATGCATCCATCGCGTTTACTGCCGCCGGTAACAATTTTGAGCTGGCCATTGCGGTTGCCATCGGCGTGTTCGGCATCAACAGCGGCCAGGCTTTTGCGGGTGTTATAGGCCCATTGGTTGAAGTGCCTGCGTTGATAGCCCTGGTAAATGTTGCATTTTGGTTTAAAAAGAAATATTATTCCCAACCATCAACACAGTTATAAATGAAAATAGCATTGTTTTCTGATATACATGCCAACCTGCCCGCGTTGGAAGCCTTTTTTGCATATGTCGATTCCCGTAAGCCCGATGCCATTTATTGTCTGGGCGATTTGGTAGGCTATAATATTTGGCCCAACGAAGTAGTAGACGAAATACGCAAAAGGGGCATACCCACCATTGCAGGTAACTACGATTTTGGTATAGGGCGCAGCAGCGGCGATTGTGGCTGCGCATATAAAACCGATGTTGAGAAGGCCAATGGTGCGGTGTCGATCTCCTTCACCAACCAAATAATGCAAAGCGACCAGCGGGCATACCTGCGTACTTTGCCTGCCCATATTAAGGTGGAGTTTCAGCTTAATAATGATAAGCTTAACTTATTGCTGGTGCATGGCAGCCCCAGGCGCATTAACGAATACCTGTTTGAAGACCGCGACGAAAAAAGTATGTTGCGCATCATGGAGCAGGCGGATGCCGATATTATGTGCTTTGGGCATACCCACAAACCATACCATCGCGTTTTGAACGCTGGTATTGATGGCCAACAACATTACCGCCATGCCGTTAATATTGGGTCTGTAGGTAAGCCCAAGGATGATAACCCACAAGGCGGCTACGTGTTGTTGCATATTCAGGAAAACAGCAGCATGGTTGATGAAAATGCCATAACCGTTGAGTTTGTACGTTTTGATTATGATATAGAGAGGGCCGCCAAAGCAGTGGAGGAAAGCCCGTTACCCAACGATTACGCCGAAAGTTTAAGGAAGGGACATTAAATATATTGTATGACAATAGCACTTTTATCTGATATACATGCCAATCTGCCCGCATTAGACGCTGTTATGGCCGATATTGATGGCCGTATGCCCGATGCTGTGTATTGTTTGGGCGACCTAGTAGGGTATAACATTTGGCCCAATGAGGTGATACACGAAATACGCAAACGGAGGATACCCACCATTGCAGGTAACCATGACCTAAAAGTGGAACGTGGTAACATGAAGCAGTATTCGGCTAAAACCTACGCGTATGATTTGGTAGGTGACGCGGAAAAAGATTATTTGCTTGCATTGCCTGCCCACATACGGCTGGAATTTATAGTAAACGGTGCACCATTTAGCCTGCTTTTTGTGCATGGCAGCCCGCGCAAAGTAGATGAGTATCTGCTGCAGGATATGGACGAAAAACTTCTGTCGGATATCATGAACGATGCGGGGGCAAACATTCTGTGTTTCGGCCACTCCCACAAACCATACCACCGTATTTTGGCACACAGGGGCGAAGAGAACAACCAGTACTGGCACGCGATTAACATTGGTTCAGTAGGCAAGCCTAAAGATGGGGATGCAAGGGCCTGTTATGTGTTGCTGACCCTGGATGAAAACAGCAGTAAATTTACGGCCGAAAGCATAAGAGTGGAGTTTGTGCGTGTACCCTACGATATTGAAAAGGCAGCGGCAGCGGTGGAGGAAAGCCCGTTGCCAAATGAATTGGCCGATATGCTTAGGAAGGCTTACTAACCATACTCAACAATGCCCAGCGTGCCTTTTATGGCTTGGTGTTGTTTTTAACAATCCAGCTTAATATCTCTACATGAAAAAGACCCCTTTGGGGGATATGTAATATGAAAAAGAAACTACTTTTTGTTTGTATTGAAAACAGTAACCGTAGCCAGATGAGCGAGGCTTTTGCGCGAATGTACGGTGGCGATGCAGTGGAAGCTTACAGCTCAGGCTCCAAGCCATCAGGTGTTGTTAACCCCAAGGCGGTTGCAGCCATGAAAGAGCTGGGCTACGACCTTACGCAGCACCAATCAAAATCGTTAGACGAGGTAAGGGCTTTTGCGCCTTTTGATGCCGTTGTTACCATGGGTTGCGGCGATGCCTGCCCATGGATGCCCGCCAAGAAATTTGTTGACTGGCAAATACCCGACCCCAAGCACTTGGAGCCTGAGGCATTTAATACAGTGCGGGATTTGATAGGGGAGAAGGTAAAGGCGTTGCTGACTGAGGTATAGATAACTACATAATGTAAACCCCTGCCTGCTGTAGCTTGAGAAAGCAAGAAAAGGCAGGTGCTTTGTGTGTATAATTTAATAACTATCCGCAAATTGGTATGGCTCTAATTTAGTATCGATTACTCTTCGCCGTTGTTGGGTGTTTTCACCAACAACGATTATATGGGGTTGACAATACGTTGATGGTAAACTCTGTTGGTGAAAACACCAACAAAGGCGAAAGGCGTTGCTAGCAGAAGTATAAACAGCACTAAAAAAACATCAGCCTAGGCTGGCATAAAACGCTAACCTAGGCTGATGCATACTACCGCAAGTTTGGGGCATATTTTGCTACTTGCTCCAAAGAACTTCTGCTGATTTTACATCGCGGGAGTTGGAACCTATGCGTACAAAAAACTGGCCTGCTTCCCAATCGTATTGCAGGTTGCTGTTATAAAATTTTAATTCGTTGGTGGTAATAGTAAATACTACCTCCTTGCTTTCGCCGGGTTGTAGGTACACTTTTTTAAAGCCTTTTAAATCTTCCACTGCACGGGTTAAGCTGGCAACAGGGTCGCTAATATACAGTTGTACGGTTTCCTCACCAGCGTATTTGCCTGTGTTGGTTACAATAATAGTAGCAGTTAATGTTTCATTGCCCTTTAGTGCAGTTTTGTTAAGCTTTACCTCGCCATAGCTAAAGCTGGTATAGCTTAGGCCATAGCCAAACGGGTACAATGGCTCGTTTGGCACATCTAAATAATCTGATTTAAACTTGGCAAAGTCTTCCCCATGAAAAGGCCGGCCGGTGTTTTTGTGGTTATAGTACACAGGTATCTGGCCCACATTGCGCGGGAAGGAGGCTGTTATTTTACCCGATGGGTTATAGCTGCCAAACAGCACATCGGCAATGGCGTTGCCGGCCTCGGTGCCTGCAAACCAAGCATCCAATATGGCTGGCACGTGCTTATCTTCCCAGGTAAGGGTTAGCGGCCTGCCGTTAAACAACACCAGCACCACAGGCTTGCCTGTTTGCACGAGTGCTTTTAACAAGTTTTCCTGGCTTTCGGGTATGTTAATATCCGAGCGGCTGGAAGCCTCACCCGTCATGTCGGCGGCCTCGCCCAGCGCGGCAACAATTACATCGGCTTTTGCAGCTGCTGCCACGGCTTCATTAATCAGCTCCGCAGGCGATTTTGCATCTGTTTCAATCTCAACACCCAAAGCGTTGGCTCTTTTAACCAGCATGGAGTCGTCAGCAATATTTGCGCCCTTGGCGTATACTATATTTACGTTGCTGCCTGCCACGTTTTTTATCCCTTCTAACAAGCTTACCGATTTTGTATAATCACCCGAAACGCTCCACGTACCCAGCATGTTGCGCCTGCTGTCTGCCAAGGGGCCAACCAGTGCAATGGTGCCTGTTTTTTGTAGCGGCAGGGTTTGCTGGTCGTTTTTTAGCAGCACCAAACTGTGCGCTGCAATACCGCGGGCGGCAGCCCTTGTGTCAGCGGTAAGTATTTCTTTCGCGGGCCTCGTGTCATCCATGTAACGGTAAGGGTCGGTAAAAAGGCCCAGCGCATATTTGGCTTCCAATATCCGGCGGCAGGCATCGTCAATTTGTTTTTGGGTAACCTTGCCTTCGGCCAGCGATTTTTTCGTGGTGCTTAAAAAACCCTCGGCCACCATGTCCATATCCAGCCCTGCACTTAATGCCCTGGCAGAAACGGTTTGTAAATCGCCTATGCCGTGGTTGATCATTTCACTGATAGAGGTGTAATCAGACACCACAAAACCTTTAAAGCCCCATTGTTTGCGCAGCAGGTCGGTCAGCAACCATTTGTTGCCGGTGGCCGGCACACCGTCAATTTCGTTAAAGCTGCTCATCACGCTGCCAACGCCCGCATCAACAGCGGCCTTGTAGGGGGGTAGGTAGTATTCGTACATTTTAACACGGCCCATGTCAACGGTGTTATAGTCACGGCCAGCCTCGGCGGCACCATACAGCGCAAAGTGTTTTACGCAGGCCATTACGTTGTGGGCACTGCTATAGTCTTTGCCTTGGTACCCTTGCACCATGGCTTTGGCAATTTGGGCACCCAAAAAAGGGTCTTCGCCCGAGCCTTCGGATATGCGGCCCCAGCGTGCATCGCGGGCAATGTCAACCATGGGCGAGAATGCCCAGTTAAGCCCGTCGGCGGTGGCTTCGGTGGCAGCAATGCTGGCGCTCTTTCTAATCAAGGCTGTATCCCAACTGCAGGAAAGCCCCAGTGGTATGGGGAATATGGTGCGGTGGCCGTGTATCACGTCCAAACCAAAAATAAGGGGTATGTGCAAGCGGCTGTTGTTAACGGCAATTTCCTGTGCTTTGCGCACTTTTTCCGGGCCGGTTATGCCAAACAGGCCGCCCACCGCGCCTTTGCGTATGTTTTCATCCACCCCCTGGCTAACCACGCTGCCGGTTACGGCACCGCCGGGTGTTACCAAGTTGAGCTGGCCAATTTTTTCATCCAGGGTCATTTTGGCCATCAGGTTGGCTACAAAGGCATTCATTTTTGCATCCTGGGCGTGGCCATACAGGCATGCCATTAATAGTATTGCGGGCAGCAGACGTTTTTTCATGTGGCGTGTTTAAAAATAAATCAATTAACAGTTTGGTTATTAAACTGTTGCAAGTTAGGTATTCCCTCACGTTATTTTTACAGCATTTTTCTGATTTTAATCAAGCATACGTTGCTTTTTGTAATACAAACTTGGGGCGTGGGTAAAGAACGAAAAATAGCCAGTTAGTGCTGTGCAAAAGACAAATTGGGGTAGCACAGTCATCAAATTTTTTTAAAATATACTTATCTGCCAACACCCCCCTACCCAAACAATGCTTCCATGGTTACCTCATTATCAGCCAGTTGCTGCTTGTAAGCATTGTCGGTAAGGCCGTAGGTGGTAATAAACGTGAGCAGCAGTGTTTTGCGGGTGCCTGTTTGCTGCCTAAAAAGCATCAGCCTGTTTTGCAGTGCGGCCGCGTATTTTTTGTCGATGGCGATAGGTGTTTGGCTAAATTTTATTTCGCAAACGTTAATGCAGTTGTCTGCACGGTCAACCAGCAGGTCAATTTGTGCGCCTTCCTCGGTTTGGGTGCCGGGTTTATACCAAGAATATTGGCTGCTTTGCACACCGGCTACCTGCAAGGCTTTTTTTATTTGCCATGCATGTGTAAAGCAAATGTTTTCAAACGCGTAGCCGCACCAGGTGGTGTATGCTTTGCCGCCCTCATTGCCGGGCCAGCCTGTTTTCCCGGCCCCTGCATGGCTGTGCATAAACCTGAAATAGAATAGCGAGAACGCGTCAGCAAGCCGGTAAAGCGCATTTTTTTCAAGCTTTTCAAAAGGGTACACCTTTTCAACAAAACCGCTTTCGGTAAGTTCGTCCAGCACGGTGGTTATGGTGCCACCAGTGGGCAGTTTGCCCGTTTTTAGCAATTCGCTGCGGGTAAGGCCTTTGTTTTTTTGCGCCAAGGCTTTTACAATTTGCATATGGTTTTGCGGGTTGCTAAACAAGGCTGCGTACAGGTTGTTAAATTCGCCGGCTAAGGCCCCGTCTTTGCTAAAGCAAATATTGGCAATGTTTTGCGCGGCACTCTTGCCCCGCTGCACCGCATTAAGGTAATGCGGTATGCCGCCCAACACCATGTATAGCTGCAACAATTGGTAACGGCCAAGTTGTATGTTGCGGTGTTGCAGGTACAGCTCAGTTTCGCGCAAGGTAAAAGGCAGCAGCCGCAAGCGTTGTGTAACGCGGTTGTGCAGGCCGCCTTTGTTATTGATGACTTTGCTGATGACCCATGATGCTGCCGAACCGCATATTACCACCACCAAATCGCTGCGTTGGCTGGCGTACATGTTAAAAAAATAACTGAAGGATGAGAGGAAGCCCGATTTATGGCTGTCGAGCCAAGGCAGCTCATCAAAAAAAAGCACTTTTTTCCCTTTTTGCTGGTGGCTGTCAACACACTCCTCCAATTGCTTAAAGGCCTGCTGCCAAGTGGCAGGCACAGGCTGGGGTTTTCTGCCGGGGAAACAATTGCTTAGCTGCTCGGCAAAATTTAGCAATTGCTCGTTTTTTTTGCCGAGGTATTGGCCGCTGCAGCTAAAAATTGTGTGCTTTTTGTAATAGGTTTTAATTAAAAAGGTTTTGCCAACCCTGCGGCGGCCATAAATGGCAAGCAATTCGGTCTGCTGGGTGTGCAGCAGTTTTTCCAATATTTGTATTTCTTCCTCCCTGCCAATAATAGCGGTTTCCATTGTTGTATTATTAGTAGCCAAAACTATGCAAAAAGTGGTAGTTGTGGCTGGCAATAATTTTATTGATAGCCAAAACTATATAAAAAATGGTAGTTATGGCTGATAATAATTTTATTGATAGCCATAACTGTATAAAAAAGTGCAGTTATGGCCAGTAATAACCAGTTGGTTAGGTAGCTATTTAAGTAAATACGGCTCTATTGCCTTCTTCCAAATGGCATATCCAGCTGGTTGCATATGCAGGCTGTCGGCTAGGAATAATTCTGGCCTCGGGTTGCCGGCGGCATTAAGCATGGGGCTGTATACGTTAACAAACGCCGTATTTGCATTGGTAGCTAAAAATTGCTTTATCAAGGCATTGGCTGCCTCCACCTTATTGCGGATGGCTTGCCGGCTGGGGCTTGGCTTGATGGAAACAAAAACTATGTTGGCGTGAGGTAGGTGATGCCTGACCATGGCAAACAGCGTTTTAAAGCGGGCAAGCACGGTGGGGGCCGTAACCGTATCAACGTAGGCAAGGTCGTTTTCGCCGCAATAAATAACCACCTGCTTGGGGTGGTAAGGATAAATAACATCGCCTGCATACCGTATAACATCCACCAGGGTAGAGCCGCCAAAACCCCTGTTGATGATGCGGCTATTTGGAAAATAGCTTTGCACATCCTTCCACTTGGTAAAAGAGGAGCTGCCCACGAACAAAACGGCGTGGTGTGGCGGCGGTTGCAGTTTATCCTGTTGCTTTAAAAGCTGTATCTCTTTCCAATAAGGGGGCTGCTGGGCTTGGGAATAATAGGATATGAATAAGGCGCAAAGGAAAAACGTGGATATGGTAAGCTTCATACTGAACATTTACACCGTAAAGATAAAGTATGCAGTAGGTTGTGGCTAATTTTATATGCGCCTCCAAAAATGACCGGTAAATTAGTAAGGAAATTGAGTGATTTTGGAAAAACCGGTGTATGGAAACCACTATACGTATACATACAGACAATATGACAAGTGAAATATTGGGCGGTATAAAAAAATTATTTCCCCATAAAACTGTAGAGATTACCATACAATCTGCCGATGAAACTGATTATATTCTTGGCAACCCTGCCTATGCAGAAGAATTGCTGCAACGCATAAAGGAGTACGATAGCAATAAACAAACCATCACTTTAAAAGCAGAGCAATTGATATGAAAAATATTGAGTTTGTGCCAAAGGCTTTTGAAGGATATAATGAATGGATTGTTGTTTACAGAAAAACCGCTTTGCGTATTGGTGATTTAATACGCGATATTTTATGAGACCCTTTAAAGGAATTGGAAAGCCAGCGCCTTTGAAATACCAATTTTCCGGCTGTTGGAGCCGGAGGATAGGCCAAGAGCACAGATTGGTGTATAAAGTGACGGACAGTTCGATTATAATTTTCTCCTGCTCTTATCATTATAGTAACTAAGATTTTACGAGATAGGTCCTCCAATTAGGATGGTACAAGCCTCGTATTGCTAATTTATTGCAAGCCCAAGCATTGCCATCCACCCTGTTTTTATGCCGCCTGCCATATTTAACCAGCCCCACCCAAAAACATGCCTTTATTTCAATGTACGAAATAATTCGTTAATCTAAAAAAACAAACTATGCGCAGAATAACACTGGCCATAATAATGGTGGCAGCCGTGTTTGCCGCCCAGGCACAAGATGACAATATATCGCTTGAAGGCAGCGGTAAAATCATCACCAAAAATGTTGATGTAAAGTCCTTTAATGGCATACAGGTAAAAGGTATTTATGAATTGGTGCTAACACAAGGCAGCCAGGAAGGGGTGAGGCTGGAGGCCGACGACAACCTGATGTATCTTTTTGAGGTTAAAAATGACGGTAATACGTTAGTGATTAGCATGCCTTTGTTAGAAGGTAAAAACCACCATATAAACCTAAAGGGTGGCGACCATAAAAAAGGGCAGCACTTGAAGGCATATATTACCTTTAAAACATTAAAAAACTTAGACGCGGCATTGATAGGCGGTATAAACAGCAGTGCCACGGTAAAGTTGGACGCGTTTGAGCTAGATAGTAAAAACGTGGGCAACATTACATTGGCATTTACAGCCACAAAACTTACACTAAATAACAAAGGGGTAGGCAATATTACCCTGAATGGCAGTGTGCCAGATGCTGTTGTGGTAAATGCAGGTGTGGGTTCTATAAAAGCAGAGGGGCTTGAAGTGCAAAACATGAAGATAGAAAATACCGGTGTGGGCAGTGCCACTGTGAACGTTGTGAGGGATTTAAAGGTAAGAGATTCGTTTTTGGGCAAGGTAAAAAACACCGGTGCTGGCAAAACACGCAAAATGGACGGTGAGGAGATTTAATAGGGTGCGGTAAATAACACAAATGATTATGCCCCAAAAAAAGCACCCATAGATGTTAGAAATTCTATGGGTGCTTTTTGTATGTAGTGTTTATATGTTCCGTTGTGCCTTGTGCAACCTTTCCGTTCAAAATACACGATGGTGCTAACCTCTATGCATTCTTTCTTGCCAGTACTTTTTCGGCTGCAGCAACTATATCTGGGCTGTCTAGGCCATATTTTTTCAGCAGTTGCTCCGGTGTTCCGCTTTCGCCAAAGGTGTCTTTGGTGCCAACATATTCAATAGGTATGGGGAAGTTTTTGGCGGCCACTTGGCCAACGCAGTCGCCCAAACCACCGTAAATGTTATGCTCTTCGCAAGTAACGGCGCATTTGGTTTTGCTGATTGATTTTATGATGGCTTCTTCGTCCAGCGGCTTAATGGTGTGTATGTTAATCAGTTCAACACTGTAACCTTTTTCTTCCAGTATCCTGCCGGCTTCAATGGCTTTCCAAACCAAGTGGCCACAGGCAAAAATAGATATGTCGGTGCCTTCGCTCAATACCTGCGCTTTGCCAATTACAAAATCGCTGCCGTCTTCCTTGGTAAAGTTGGGCCATTTGGGCCTGCCAAAACGCAGGTACACCGGCCCTTGGTACGAGGCAATGGCCATGGTGGCGGCTTTTGTTTGGTTAAAATCGCAGGGTACTATCACCGTCATGCCGGGCAGCATGCGCATCATGCCAATATCTTCCAAAATTTGGTGGGTGGCACCATCTTCACCTAAGGTTAGGCCTGCGTGGCTGGCGCATATTTTTACATTTTTGTTGCTGTATGCTATGCTTTGGCGTATTTGGTCGTACACACGGCCTGTGCTAAAGTTGGCAAATGTGGTTGTAAACGGTATTTTGCCGCCAATGGTAAGGCCTGCGGCAATACCCATCATATTGGCTTCTGCTATGCCTACCTCAATAAAACGGTCGGGAAATTCTTTTATGAAGGGCCCTAATTTAAAGGAACCTGCCAAGTCGGCCGTTAACACAATGGCCTCAGGAAATTTTTTGCCTACCTCGTAAATTCCTTCCCCAAATCCACCCCTTGTTTCCTTTTCGTTTAAAACCTGAATGTCTTTTAGCATAATGTATACGTTGTTAGATTATTAATAATAGCTATGGGCCGCGAGCTTTTAGCTGTTAGTAGGAGCACTGCGTTCCTCATCGCTCACCGCTATTAGCTTTTAGCCGGTGTTTAGTTCAAAGCTGGGTTTTGTTTTTTCATCAAAACCTCATCTTTTTTTACTTTAAGTTCCCACTCCCAGGCGGTGTGCATCATATCGTCCAAACCAAACTTAATCTGCCAGTTTAATGCCTGTACCGCGTAATTGTTATTGGCGTATATGGCTATAACATCGCCTGCCCGTCTGGGGCCAACTTTATAATTAAGCTTTTGGCCAGATACTTTTTCAAAAGCATTAATGGCCTCAAACACCGTAACGCCGTTGCCGGAACCCAGGTTAAACACATCGCACTTGGTTTTATTTCTTCCGTCAATCAGGTATTGTAGTGCTAGTGTATGTGCGTGTGCAATGTCAGAAACATGTATGTAATCCCTAACGCAGCTGCCGTCACGGGTTGGGTAATCGCCGCCAAACACCTGCATCTGGGGCAGTTTGCCAATGGCTGTTTGGGTTATTGCCGGCACCAGGTTCTGTGGGCGGCCAAGGGGCAATTCGCCAATCAGTATGCTGGGGTGGGCACCTACTGGGTTAAAATACCGTAGCAATATAGCCGAGTTGTTTTCAATATGGGTAAAATCGGTAATAATACGTTCGCCCATTTGCTTGGTGGCACCATAGGGCGATTCTGCATCTTTCTTGGGTGTTTCTTCGGTTACGGGTACCACATCGGGGTTGCCATACACTGTACAGGAGGAGGAAAACACAAAATTGGGTATTGCAAACTCTTTAACGCACTTAAGCAAGTTTACCAAACCAAACATGTTATTCTCGTAATAGTCTAAGGGTTTTGCCACCGATTCGCCTACGGCTTTGTAAGCGGCAAAATGTATTACACCGGTAATATCTTCATTTTCTTGGAAAACGGCCAGCGTTTCGTCAAAGTTCTTCAAGTCAACTTTGTAGTTCTTTATTTTCTTGCCGGTAATTTTTTCAATACCGTCTAGTAAATATGGGGTTGAGCGTGAGTTGTCGTCAATACTAATCACTTCAAAGCCATTTTCTAAGAGGTCAACAACTGTATGTGATCCGATATAACCACAGCCGCCTGTAACCAAGATTTTCTGCATAGGTATTTGTTATTGTTGCAAAATAAATAAAACTCCCTTACATATGCGGCATTATATTAATTAAGGTCAATTTCTCATTGGCCATCATTATTCTGGTTTGCCTGCATTAGTGCCTGTATTATGCATACTTCACTAAAATGGACTCAATTACATTCGCCGCGTCTTCGCATTTGTCTGTTGCTGTTTCCAGGGCTTGGTAAACCTCCCTTTTTTTAATCAGTACTTTGGTATCAGTTTCTGTTTCAAAAAGTTGGTCCACGCTTAAATCGTACACATCATCAGCCTGGTTTTCAATGCTGTTTACCTTAATTAGGGCATCGGTGATGGCGCGAATGTTCTTCATGCTCCGCAATTCGAACACGGCAATTTTAATTTGCTGGCATCCCTCCAACAACAAGGCGGCAATTTTTTGTATACCGGCTTCATTAGGATTGACCCGGTAAAAATTTATTTTTTTGGCAGATGCATAAATATAATCGGCTATGTCGTCCAGTGAAGATGCCAAGTAATGTATATCCTCCCGGTCAAAGGGGGTAATAAAATTTCGGCCCAATTCCGTAAATATGGTGTGGGTGTGTTCATCATTGCTGTGTTCCAGCATCTCCACCCGTTTAATCAACGCTGCCCGTTTATCAAAACAGCTTTCATGTACAATTGCGTTTAAAAGACTGGCCATTTGGCACACTTTGCACACCACTTCTTCAAACAAATTGAAAAATACCTTGTTTTTTGGTACAAGCATGCGGCTTAAGGCATTTAACCCCATTGGTTAATTTTTGGCGAATATATACCTATAGTTTATTTTACGCAGGTCTTCCCTTGCTAATATGTATCATGTTGCTTATCAAAGGGCAAAATATAATCATACCATAACATTTATTTAAACAAATCTTCAATTTTGCGGGTTTGCCAAATGGCTGGTTAGTGTTTTAATGGTATTTGGGCAATTGCCAAAAGCCGGTTTGCCAATAAAATAAAAAGGACCAGAATTTATTGCGGCAGGGTTTACTTGGCCGTTTTAAAAGCCAGCCCAACGGCAAAAGGCGGGCATAAATGTTATTTTTGTTTAATTTTGCCGGGTTTTACTAAAAAATACATCAAGTTAAACCTGCAATACGGTTATTAATCATTTAATAATATTGTTTCTTCATATTGTTGAAAAATAGTATTGAAACTTGCGGTTTTTAGTTATTTCACAAAATGGCGTAAACGCTAAAGCAGCATGAATGGTGAAAGCGGAATTACTAAGCGGGTATTGGCAGGCGCATTGCTGGCTGCCTTTGTTGCTTTTTTTATGCCAGCAAACGCAGCGGCACAAGGTGATAAAACAATTATAGGTGCCGGCAGTTCCTTCATTAACCCACTTTTTTCTAAAATTTTCTACGATTACAATATCAAAACAGGCATACAGGTAAACTACCAGTCAATTGGTTCTGGTGGGGGCGTTAAGGCGTTAACCGACAAAACGGTTGACTTTGGTGCTTCCGATGCTCCGTTGAATGCCGAACAAGCCATAAAAATAGGGGTACCTGTGTTGCATATTCCCCAGGCCTCCAGCGCTGTGGTAATAACCTACAACCTGCCGGGCATAGCCACCAATATTAATCTCTCGCCCGACGTAATTGCCGATATTTTTTTGGGAAAAATTAAAAAATGGAACAATGCCCGCATTAAAAGCCTTAACAAAGGTGTTGCGTTGCCAGCATTGCCAATATTGATAGCCCACCGATCAGACGGAAGCGGAACCACCAATATTTTCACCAACTATCTTGATAAAATAAGTGGCACCTGGCATGGTAAAGTGGGTACCGGCAGTGCCGTAAATTGGCCTGCGGGCTTGGGTGGCAAAGGCAACGAGGGGGTTGCAGGCCTTGTAAAACAAATACCCGGGGGCATAGGGTATGTTGAGCTGGTATATGCTTTAAACAATAAAATGCGGTTTGCCCAGGTTAGAAATAAAAAAGGCAAGTTTATTTTGCCGTCTATTGCGTCAGTAACTGCTGCCGGCAACGTAAATTTGCCTGCAGATGCCAGGGCGTTTATTACCGATACCGAAGCCGCTGACGGCTACCCAATAAGCGGTTTTACTTGGGTGATTATTTACAAGGAGCAAAATTATAAACAAAGGTCACCCGCTAAGGCCGCCCAACTGTTAAAACTGCTGTGGTACAATATTCACGAGGGCCAGCAGTTTACAGCCGCTTTATATTATGCGCCGTTATCAACCAGCGCACTTGCGGTTGCCGAAAAAATTCTTAAATCGGCCACTTATAACGGCCAGCCCATTTTAAAATAACCATTGCCGCCATTAATGAAAAAGCATGTTGGTTTTTAGTGCATCACAGCAATTTACCGCTTTATGCAAAATGAGGTGGTTTAGTTGATTACACAACGATATGGAAGAAGGACAAAAAAAAATTGAGAAAGGGGGGTATGGGCAAATACGCATGGAAGTTGCTTTTAAACGCAGCCTGGTGGCCATTGCCGTTGTAATGGTGTTGCTTGTAGCAGCCTTTTTTATTACGTTGGTTGTGCAGTCGGTACCTTCCATTAGGGCATTGGGCATACAATACCTATGGGGTAAAACCTGGGACCCCGTAAACAATGTTTACGGTGCGTTGCCATTTATAGTGGGTACCTTATTAACCTCTTTTACTGCACTGTTAATTTCAATACCTTTTTCATTTGCCATAGCTGTTTACTTAGGCGAATACAAACCGCAGGGCTGGCTGTCAAATTTTCTTAAAAATACGGTAGACCTTATTGCGGCGGTACCCTCTGTTATATACGGTTTTTGGGGGCTGCTAGTGTTGGTGCCCAAAATACAGGACTTTGAGACGGCATGGAATAACCAAAGGCTTAGTGAATACCGGGCTATAAACAATGATGATAACAGCTTTACGCTAAACGGCAAAGCATTGGCACTAAATGTTGATTATTTTCCCATGGCTTATTCTGGTGGGGCTACTGTGGAAGGTGCCATGATGGACGAGGCGGCCGCCTTGCCAGATTCAATTAAACGGGGCCACCCATGGCTGTTTGACGTAAAGCCCATTTTGCAGGCCAATGCCAACAAGCCCGGCTTCAACATTAACGACTCTGTTAAACAAGCCGCCATACGGTTTTTAAACAAAGGCGCAGGTGCAATGGTGGTAGTAAACAGTGGTATGGCGGGGGGGAGCTTGCAGTTTTACCCAAAAGATACCACGTTGCCGCTTGACATTCCGGTTTTGGTTATTACTGCCAACGGATATAAAAAATATTTTAGCAATGCCCCCACCAACGGCAATCTCTCCATCACGGCAGATGTGGAAGTGGTTGACCCCTATGAAATACCGCCATACGGCATCGGCATACTCACTGCCTCCCTAATACTGGCCATTATGATTATACCTTATGCGGCATCCATGGGCCGCGAACTAATACGTATGGTGCCTTCGTCGTTAAAGGAAGGTGCCTACGCACTCGGCGCAACAAGGCAGGAGGTGATAAGGAGTGTAATTTTGCCTTATACAAAATCGGGGCTTTTTGCGGGGGTGTTATTATCCCTCGGGCGGGCTTTGGGCGAAACAATGGCCGTTACCATGGTTATTGGTAATTCGCCCATTATGCCCAAGAGTATTTTTTCGCTGGGGCATACCATGGCAAGTGTTATTGCCAACGAGTTTGCCGAGGCCGACCATGCGGTTTATTTGTCAGCGTTGGTTGAGCTTGGCCTGGTGCTTTTTCTTGTAACCGTGGCAATAAATATGATAGGCAAGGGCATTATAAAGCGTTTTACCAATGAATAGTAAGCTAACAACGAAAATAAAATATAGAATTGGCAAAAACAATCTTTACCAAGGTACCATTACAGGCCTTGCTTTTTTGGTTACGGTGCCACTGATAGCAATAATCCTCTACATATTTAAACAAGGCATTACCCAAATTAACTGGAATTTTATTACCAAGCTGCCCAAGCCCGCGGGCGAGGCGGGCGGGGGTATTGCCAATGCGCTTTTTGGCACCTTGGTAATTGTTGTGCTAGCATCGGCCATTGCCATACCGCTAGGCATACTGTGTGGCATTTATTTAAGTGAAAACAAAAAAGGCCGGCTGGCCTACTGGTGCCGGCTTTGTGTAGATGTGCTGCAGGCGGTACCTTCCATCATAATAGGTATTATTGCCTATTTGTGGATTGTGAAGCCCTTCGGGTATTCGGCCTATTCGGCAAGTATCGCATTGGCTATCATGATGCTACCCATATTAATACGGTCAACCGAGGAAACCCTAAAGCTGCTGCCCGGGTCATTAAAGGAAGCTGGCCTTGCGCTGGGCCTGCCTTACCACAAGGTGGTTTTAAAAATAATTGTACCCTGTGGCATTAGCGGTATACTTTCTGGGGTTGTGCTGTCAGTGGCCAGAATTGCAGGCGAAACCGCACCGCTTATTTTTACTGCTTTTGGCAATAACTTTTTTAACGCAAACCTTGCCAAGCCTATGGCTACCCTGCCGGTGGTTATATACCGGTACGCCACCGATGCGCAAAACGAGCTGCACGACCTGGCCTGGGGCGCATCGCTGATACTTTTGCTGAGTGTACTATTGTTAAACATTTTAACCAAGATAGCAACTAGAAAATGGAACACACAATTATAAAAAGCAGGAATTTTAATGCTTGGTTTAGTGCAAACCATGTGGTTAAAAATGTGAGTATGGACATTGAACGAAACACAGTGGTTGCCGTAATGGGGCCATCGGGTTGTGGCAAAACAACTTATTTGCGCTGCATAAACAGGATGCATGAATTAATTGAGGGGGCAAGGAGCGAGGGCACGATGACGATTAATAACGAAGACATTTATGAAATGCACCCCATTTTTGTGCGGCTTAAAATTGGCATGGTGTTTCAACGGCCCAACCCTTTTCCTAATTTAAGCATATACGACAATGTGATTGCGGGCTATAAGTTAAACGGCATTAAGCTTGACAAGGCAGAGCGCGATAATATTGTGGAAAAATCACTTACCAGTGCTGCTTTGTGGAAAGAGGTGAAGGATTCGTTGCATAAAAAAGGCACCTTTCTGTCAGGCGGCCAACAACAGCGTTTGTGTATTGCCCGGGCCATTGCCATGGAGCCGGAAGTGCTGTTGTTGGATGAGCCAACTTCTGCGTTGGACCCTATTTCAACTTCCAGCATTGAAGAATTACTACACGATTTAAAGAAAAACTTTACACTTGTTATTGTAACACACAATATGCAGCAGGCCGCCAGGGTAAGTGATAAAACGGCTTTTTTTTACATGGGGGAGCTTGTTGAGTACGATGCCACCAAGCTTATGTTTACCAACCCCAAAGACCCCCGCACACAAAATTATATTACGGGCCGCTTTAGTTAACATATTGTTTACGGCACTATTTAATAATTTTGATGGCATGACACAGTTAGAAACAGAGTTGGACCACCTGAAAAATGAAGTTAAGAATATGTGGAGCCTAGTTACCTCGCAAGTGGTAAAGGCTAGCACAGCATTGTTTAACTTTGATAAAGACCTTGCCCGCGAGGTAATATTGAAGGAAAAAAGGGTTAACGGGGCAGAGTTGAAAATTGACAGGGATTGCGAAAACATCCTGGCGCTGTATTCGCCTGTTGCCATAGACCTGCGCTTTTTGTTGGCAGTGCTAAAGATAAACTCAAACTTGGAGCGGATAGGCGATATTGCCGAAGGCATTGCGAAATACGTACTGGATGCCGGCGGGCCTTTTTCACAAGAAATATTGAAAGCCACCCAGATAGTGGAGATGTATAACGAGTCGCTTGCTATGCTGGAAGACACACAGGTGGCTTTTGAAAATGAGGACACGCTTATAGCGAGAGGCGTGTTTAAGAAGGACGAGTTTTTGGATGCCATCAACATTAGTGCAAACGAACTGATTGAAAGCTACCTTTTTGAATACCCGAACGACTTAGACCATGCCCTATACATTCTATCAATCATCAGAAAATTAGAACGGGTAGGCGACCAGTCAAAAAACATTGCCGAAGAAATTATCTTCTACCTAGAAGCTAAAGTGCTGAAACATAGCAATAAGGGATAGTTGGGGCGGTGTTATTTAGGCATTTTGCATCAACCTATTTGAGAGCGACGCACCCGATAAATTAAATAAGGCTACCCCAAAACTGTTTTAGGGTAGCCTTATTTTTTGTAGGTGTTACAGCTTTACAAACTTTGTCTCCAGTAATACTCGATTAACCGTGGCGGTTATTATGTAAGTGCCTTTGGCTAAATCAGCAGTATTTAGGCTTATGCCGTTTTTTTTGGTATATTAGTTTAACCGGCGAACGGCCCGGCCTGCCATATCGTATACTACCAGTGTCGCGTTGCCGTTGTAATTGCTAATACGTATGGTAAGCTGGTTTTTAACCGGGTTGGGCATTGGCCAAAAATGGCGGCAGAACAAATAAAATAAACAGGTAAATCAGCTTTTTTAGGCAAGGGTACCGCATAATGCAAGGTTTTTGGTTGTAAATAATAAATTTCAAACAAGGTAATGTCAAAGCCTACAATGCCGGAATTAAATTTATTCGCCTTTGCATGTCAGTTTTTTATAAAATATTTGTAGGCTCCCTTCCATTTTCCTAAAATTTAAAACCGGCCTTCGTTTCATCCGCTTAAATCCATTTCTTTGCATAGCCCAATTTTGCAACTACATGAAAAAAACAATAGCGCTGGTAACTGGCGGTTACAGCGGCGAGGCGGTAATCAGTTATAAAAGTGCCATAACCGTTGAAAATAACGTTGATAAAGAAAAGTTTGATGTGTACACCATCGACATAAACCCAGCCGGTTGGATTTATAAAGATGCAGACGGCAATGCCATTGAGGTTGACAGAAATGATTTTTCGTTAACAGTTTCCGGCCGCAAAATTGTGTTTGACGCGGTATTGATGTGCATACACGGTAACCCTGGCGAGGACGGCAGGCTGCAAGGCTACTTTGATATGCTTAAGCTGCCTTACACCAGTTGCGATGCGGCAACATCGGCCCTTACCTTTAATAAGCGGTACACAGTTGCCGTGGTTGCTTTTGGCGGCATACAGGTGGCAAAATCGGTTTTGTTGATAAAAGACCAATTTGGCAGTGCCGACGAAGTAGTAAAAAACCTACAGTTTCCGGTGTTTGTAAAACCCAATAACGGAGGGTCGAGCATAGGCATGTCGAAAGTAAACAGCCCGTCAGAAGAGTTGGGGGTGGCTATTGAGAAAGCCTTTAACGAAGACAGCCAGGTGCTGGTGGAAGAATACATTAAGGGTAGGGAGTTTACCATTGGGGTATTTAAAACGAAAGGCGAGATTATTACCCTGCCTATTACCGAGATAATTACCAAAAAGGATTTTTTTGACTACGAAGCCAAATATTTGGGCGCAAGCGAGGAGATTACGCCCGCCAATGTGGAGGAAAGTATTGCCGAAAAGGTAAGGATTGCAGCTACCAAAATATACAAGCTGTTAAATTGCAGGGGCATTGTGCGGATTGACTTTATTTACAATGAGGCAAAAGGCGAGCCCTACATGCTGGAGGTAAACACGGTGCCTGGCCAAAGTGAAGCCAGTATTGTTCCGCAACAAGTAAAGGCCATGGGCTGGACGCTGGAACAGTTTTACACGGCACTATTGGAAGAGGCGGGGTGTTAAAATGGTTGCGGCAAGCAAGTTTAAGTGGGGAGTTGGAGGGCGTACGGAACCAGTTTGCTTGAATAACCAGAATTGATGAAAAAAATATTATTTTTAACCATTAACATTTACGTGTGTTTAAATTTATAACTGATAAACCATTTTGGGTAAACCTGCTGGCCGCAATGGGGCTGGTTGTGGTACTTTTTTTGTTGTTTTTCAGTTCATTGGGTATAATAACGCTCCACAGTTCGCTGGAAAAAGTGCCATCAGTAATGGGCAAAACAGCGGATGAAGCCACTAAGTTGCTGGAGGCTGGCGGTTTTAATGTCTCTATCCAAGATTCTGTTTATATAGATACCGCTGCGCCATTGGCGGTAGTTAGGCAATCGCCCGAGGCAGATGCCACGGTAAAACAGCACCGCACCATTTACCTTACCATTAACAGGGCCTTGGCACCGCTGATTGATATGCCCGACCTGCGCGGGTTTTCCTTTAAAAGTGCCCAGTTGTACCTGCAAAGCCTTGGCCTGCGGGTTGGCGACACCTCCTACACGGCTGATATTGCACGCAATGCCGTAAAGGAACAGCTGATTGGCGAAAAGGATGTTGCCCCCGGCACCAAAATAAACATGGGCAGCGCCATTAACCTCGTATTGGGCAGCGGTGTGGGCGAGGATGATATAAATGTACCCGACTTGGTGGGTATGACATTGTCTGAAGCGCGGCTTTACCTGAGCAATAAAAATATAAACATCAGCACGGTGATACCATTGGAGAGTATTAGCGACACCGCCAATGCATTTGTAAATAAACAAAGCCCCGTGGCCTACACGGTAACCGCCCCCGGCCAAGTGGTGGCTAATAAAATTAGGCCCGGCCAATTGATTGATATTTGGATTGGCAACACGGCACCACCAAAAGACACCTTAAACGCAGTGCAGTAGTTGGGCGGAAAACAGGGAACCTGGATTTTGGGCATGGTGATGTGTGGAGCCTGAAACCGGATTGGGGTTACTGCAATAGGTATGCTTAAATCGTTAACAAGACCGGATTTTAAAAAAGGGGGCTGATGGTTTATTTGCGTAAGCTATTTTAGCATTTTTCAATTTGAGACAGGCCATAAGTAATTTACGAATCGAGATTGTCGTCTCACCATATATAAAACACAACAAAAATTAAACTCTACAGCATGAAAACAATTACCGCAGATGAATTAAAGGCCAGGCTTGATGCGGGCGAAGCCGTAAACCTGTTGGATGTTAGGGAAGATTACGAACGGGCCGAATACAACATTGGCGGTACGCATATACCCTTGGGTAAAGTGCAAACAATGCAGACAGAAGATATTGACGCTTGGAAGGACGAAGAAGTGGTGGTGTATTGCCGCAGTGGCAACCGCAGCGGAATGGCCGCTATGTTTTTGGAACAAAGCGGCTTTACAAATGTAATTAACCTAACAGGCGGTATGCTTACCTGGAGGGATAAGTTTGATAAAAAATAATTTTTAGCCTTGTTTTTCAAGGTGTTATAATGCGGTACTTTTAACGCAGTCTGAACCAAAAGTGCTATCTGAATTATGGTTTATCACTCATTTTATTAATTGTTTTGGCGACAATTAATTTTCGTGAACGGGAATTTTGGTCGGTTGTTGTAAAAAAAAATGGTTCATTTACGTAACAGCCCGTACATTTGCAGCGGCAGGTCTTACACGACCAGCTCCTGCTGAACCCTCCCAGGGCCGGAAGGCAGCAAGAGTAGGCGGTTGTAGCGGTGCGATGTAATAAGCCTGCCAATTTTTTTTACTTCTATCAGGTACGGGTTGTTTGTTTATTTTAAAAATAAATCAGCAGTACAATCCTCCGGCCTTCACCATTGCCAATCCTGTTCTTTGCCCACATTTATTCACTAAATATCCCTTTGGGAATAAAACGTATGAAATTTTTTATCGACACTGCAAATCTTGCCCAAATTAAAGAGGCAAACGATCTTGGCATATTGGATGGTGTTACCACCAACCCTTCCTTAATGGCTAAAGAAGGCATTAAAGGCAAGGAGGCCATACTGCAACACTATAAAACCATTTGCGAGCTGGTTGACGGCGATATAAGCGCAGAAGTGGTTTCTACTGATTTTGAGGGCATGGTTGCAGAAGGCAAGGTGCTTGCGGCCATACACCCCAACATAGTGGTAAAAGTACCTATGATTAAAGAGGGTATTAAAGCTATTAAGTGGTTTACTGACAATGGTATACGCACCAATTGCACGCTTATATTTTCCGCAGGGCAGGCTATATTGGCTGCCAAAGCTGGTGCAGCCTATGTATCCCCATTCATAGGCCGTATTGACGACAGCGGCTGGGAAGGCACCGAGCTTATCGCCCAACTGTCAAATATTTTCAGCATTCAGGGTTTTAAAACCGAAATATTGGCTGCATCCATCCGCAACCCCAACCACATTATTAAATGTGCCGAACTGGGTGCCCATGTATGTACCTGCCCATTGGATTCAATTCTTGGCCTGCTTAAGCATCCCCTTACCGATATTGGCTTGGCCAAATTTTTGGAAGATGCTAAAAAAACGGCGTAATATTTACCGCGCTAACTTTTTTATAACGGCCCCCGCAAATTTGCGGGGGTTTTTTAGTGCCCCATGCACGTTGTTACCCGCAGCATATGGTGCCGATGTTGGCTATGTAAGGCGTATGCTGAAGGCTGCTATTGCGTACCAATGGTTGGCGAAAACTGCAAAGCCTCGCTAAAGCAGTATTTTTTTATATATAACGGTTAAAATTTGTCTAAATTTACCCCGAAAAATATTTTTAAAATTTTTGTTGCACCGAGGCAACCTGTTTTTTGTTTGTACGTATTATTTTAGAAACATCTACAATTGAATATAGCTTTTGAAATCATTAAGCCATATTATAGAAGGCTGTTTGAACAATGACCAGCGCTTTCAAAAGGCGCTGTATGAGCAGTTTTATGGGTATTGCTTAAAAATTGTTTTCAGGTATATATATAAATACGAAACGGCGGTAGATGTGGTAAACGACGGTTATGTGAAGGTGTTTAGGAATTTTAAAAATTTTAAGTGCGACAACCCCGATGATATCAACAAGGTTTTTATGGGGTGGGTAAAGCGGATAATGGTAAATACGGCCATTGATGAACTGAGGCGGCAGAACATGATGCCAGATATTGGGGCAATACCAGATGACGTGTGGGAGGAGCCTGATAAATCGGGCAATGCAGACCAAGGTATTTTGTACAAAGAGTTGGTTAGCCAAGTAAAGAAATTACCCCCATCGTACCGAGCGGTGTTTAACATGTATGTGATTGACGGTTTTTCGCACCAGGAAATAGCAGACCAACTGGGTATTTCGGTGGGTACGTCTAAGTCCAGTTTGTCAAAAGCTAGGGTTCATTTACAGAAATACATCAATGAAGATACCCAGGAAATAAATGCAGCATATAAATGACGATATGGATGATTTGCTGAGGAATGCCGCAGAAGATTACCCGCTTAAAATTAGCGGCGCTAATTGGGATGCTATTGCAGGCAAACTGGCAACTGAAGAGGGCAAAGATGAAATTGCCCCCATTATTGTTATGCAGGCATCTAAAACAAGGTTTTACAAATATGCAGCCTTGCTGTTGCTGATTCCGTTGGCGTACATGGCCGCAAAATATGCAGGTTATTTGGGTACCACTACCAATACAGGTATACAGCCTGGCAAAACAAATACGGTTATAGCAAAAGGGGCCAACGGCACAAACGTTGGTACTAAAATAATTACTACACCCGCACAAAGTGGCGTTAAAATACCAACTGTTGGTACAGATACAACGGTGCCAAATAACACGGTAGCGAGTGAAACAGCCAGTGCTGGGCAAAGCCAAACCATTTTTAGGATGAGAAAACACGGCGCAAATGTGGTAGGTGGTGATAATGGTAGTGGTGGGCAAAACCCAGTAAATAAAAGCGTGGCGCTAGGGGGTAACAAGGATATTTTAGCCGGTAAAAAGGGTGATAAGATGTCATCGTCCCCAGCAGCAGAAAATATTAATCCGAACAGCAATGTAAACGACAGAACCAATGGTGTAGAGCCTGAAGAATTGACCGGGGTGCATGCGCCAAATAATAATGCAGCAACTACCGCTGCTAACACTTCGGCAACCGCAACCGCGCCCATTGTGCACCCGGCCAAGGTTAAGCGTTTTTATATTGGGGCCTATGTTGCACCGGAATACACCACCGTTAAGTACCAACCCGGCAGTAAAATTGGTTTTACTTTCGGCGGCTTGTTTGGTTATAAACTTAGCAAGTTTGTAAGTGTGGAGGCAGGCATAGCAGTTGGTAAAAAGTATTATACTTCGGATGGTAAATATTTTAACAGCGATGTTTCGTGGGTACGCAATTGGGACAAGGTGCTGTCAATCAGCGGTTATGCCACCCTTACTGAGTTTCCCGTTACCATTAGGTATAATTTTAAACCCAGCAGGGAGGGTAACTTTTTTGTGGCAACGGGTTTGGTATCGTATGTGGTACACCAAGAAAATTATAACTACTTGGTTGACAAAAATGGCAGCCAGTATTCAATAACAAAAACGCCGGTGGTATCAACTACCAATTTCTTGTCGGATGTGAGTGTAAGCGGCGGGTACGAAAGCTCGTTGGGTAACCTGTGTAATTTTAGGATAGAGCCGTACTACCGGATACCGTTAAAAGGCATAGGCATTGGTGGTTTACCCATTACTAGTATTGGGTTGAATATTGGTGTTACAAAAAAGATTAAGTAAGTGTATTTATAAAATATTTGACGTCTGTTTTGTTTTTATGTTTCCCGTAAGTTTAGCCTAGAAAAACACGATCTTGGGGGTTCTTTTTAGAGTGAAAAACTCAGGCCACGCCTACACTAGGCGTGGCTTTTTTGTTGTGGTTGTTCATTAGCCCATGGCTATTTGCACAAACAAAAAAGGGCAATAACCCTTATGGTTATTACCCTTTTTAACCAATGCACACAGCACCCTTACTGCACGGCAATTTCTTGCTTCACCGGTGCTTCGCCCTGTATTACAGGCAGGCTAACCTGTAACACGCCATCCACATATTTTGCTGTTATGTTCGCGGTGTCAACACTTGCATCCAGTGCAAACGAACGCTCAAACCCGCCGCGGCTGTATTCCCTGGTTATCCAGTCCGGCCTGGGGAAACCTTCCGGCGGATAATAGGAAACTACCAACTCGCTGCCTTTTACTTCCAAGCGAAAGTGTTCTTTAATGCGCCCCGGCGCAAACACCAGCATTTCGTAGCTGTTTTCTGTTTTGTAAATGTTTACGGCTGCCCTTTCCATTGTGCGGGCTTGCAGGTGCCGGTTCCTGCCCGTGTGTTCGCCTTTTGCGGCGGCCCATGACTGATTGTAGTACATGTTGTTCTTCTTTTTTTGAAGTGGATAAAATTGTTATATTGTGATAGACGGACGTGGAGGTAAAATATTGTAACGGCATCCATTACCTTAACAAACTGTTGGCTGTACAAATTAATAACATCACTATGCAACATTGTGGCATTGTATTATTGGCGGCGGGCAAATCGGCCCGCATGGGGCAGGCTAAGCAATTGCTGCAGTACAAGGGCAAAAGCCTTGTGCGCCTCAGTGTACAGGCTGCGCTACAGGCCGGTGCCGGGCCGGTGGTGTTGGTAACGGGTGCCAATGCCGCTGCTGTAGGGCAGGAGGCTTGGGATGCACAGCTGCGGGTGGTGCAGAACACTGGGTGGGGGGAAGGGATTGCCTCTTCTATACGTTGTGGCCTCGGTACCTTGCTAAACACCGACCCAACAATAACCCATGCCATTTTTATGGTGTGCGACCAGCCTTTTGTAACACCACAACTGCTTAAGCAATTAGTGGTAGCCCGCGAGGATACAGGCACGCCAATTATAGCCTGCGCGTATGCCGGCACTGTTGGTACCCCCGTGCTTTTTAGTGCCGAATTTTTCCCTCAATTGATGTTGTTGCAAGGCGACGAAGGTGCCAAGAAATTGTTGCGGCAGTACTCCGCAAAGGTTGGCACGGTACCTTTTGAGCAAGGCGCGTTTGATATAGATACCCCCGATGATTATACTCGGTTAAGAAATTTGTAAGCAGCAGTTGCCCATGGCTATTGCGGCGTGGCAAGTTTTGTGGTGTATACTGTGTGGGCAGGTATTTGCCACAAAACTTTATAATGGTATATTTATATGTAGAACCAACAAATTGATGATAAAATATTGCACAATAGCAGCGGCTTGCCTTTTTGCCGGCTTGGCCAACGCAACACCCCCAAACGATACCGCCATGTTACGACAGCATATATTAACTGAAATGGCCAAACAGCCCCAAGCACATTTTGCGGTGGCGTTTAAAAACCTGGCCACTGGGGAAACCTTTTTTATACATGCACATGACAGCTTTCACGCAGCCAGCACCATGAAAACCCCTGTGTTAATAGAAACCTATAAACAAGCGGCTGAACACAAATTTGCCTTGGGTGATTCCATTTTGGTGCATACCACCTTTAACATCATTTACGACGGCAGCAGCTATCTGCTAGACTCGGCAAGCGACAGTGAAAAAGACCTGTATTTTAAAGCAGGTACCAAACTGCCCATAACCGAATTGCTGTTTAGGATGATTACCAAAAGCAGCAACTTAGCCACTAACCTGATGATTGAGTTGGTGGGTGCCAAAAATGTGATGGGCACGCTGCAGGCCATGGGTGTACATGACATACAGGTGTTACGCGGTGTGGAAGATAGCAAAGCTTTTGCCCACGGCATGAACAATACTGTTACTGCTTATGGCCTTTTACAGGTATTTGAGCAGATAGCCAACGGCAAAGCAGTTAGCCAACAGGCCTGCGATAGCATGGTTGATATTTTAGAACACCAGTTTTTTAGGGATGTTATACCTGCAAAACTGCCGCCGGAGGTAAAGGTGGCCAACAAAAGCGGCTCCATCACCGGTGTTTGCCACGATTCGGGTATCGTGTTTCTGCCCGATGGCAGAAAATATGTTGTGGTGCTTCTGTCAAAAGACATACCTGATTATAACGCCGCCGCCGACATACTGGCAAACGTATCCAAAATGCTGTACGACCATGTGGTGGGTAAATAAACATCCATTGCCTACAATATTTTTTCCGCCTGCCCGTCAATGGTTATAAGTAGGCAATAAGTACCAGTAGGTATTACAAGCCAACAGTGTATAATAAACAAAACCATCAATGGCGATATTTAAAACATTTGGTAAAAAACCATCCGGCCCTCTGTTGGAAAAAATACAACAGTCGCGTAATTATAACGTGAGTTCGACATAATACAGTGTCAAATTTACAGTGATAATTGGATTGAAGATGAAGAGTCGGTGTCAACGGACAAAGCCGGCTTTTTAGGCAAGAAGTGATAGGCTGCGATTGCGGAGAATACTGTTATTACAAA
>CAIRZB010000069.1 GCA_903882935.1 uncultured Parafilimonas sp.
CTTAAGCCTTGTGTTTGTGTACTTGTTGCTAAGTGCGCAATACGAAAGTTATTTACTGCCATTTGCCGTGTTGCTATCCATGCCGGTGGGCTTGTCTGGCGTATACATTTTCGCCAAAATGTTCAACATAGGCAACAACATCTACATGCAGATTTCATTGATAATGCTGATAGGCTTGCTTGCCAAAAATGCCATATTAATAGTGGAATTTGCCCTGGATAGGCGGCGTAACGGCATGGATCTTACGCAAGCTGCAATTGAAGGGGCCAAAGCCAGGTTACGGCCGATATTAATGACCTCATTCGCTTTTGTTTTTGGCTTGATGCCGCTGATGTTTGCCGACGGGGCAGGGGCTTACGGCAACAGGTCAATCGGCACGGGTGCTATCGGCGGTATGTTGATAGGCACGGTGCTGGGCGTATTTGTAATACCTGGGCTGTTTATCATCTTCCAAAGCCTACAGGAAAAAGTACGGGGCAATAAGTATGATGCGGAGGGGGAGTTGCTTGAATAGCGTGTTGCAGGGGCCATCATAAATACCCCGAATTGCACGCTCAATAAGCAATATTCAAGTATTTGGGCGGAGGTTAAAAAATGACTTACGTGTTTTTTTTGATAGAAAAATGAATACGTCATGTTCCAGCGGAACATTTGGTGGGTAGAAATCAAATAAAAGCAGTGTGTTTGCCTTCCTACGGAAGGCTCGGTGCTAAATGGGTGCATTCCAAATTGTCGCAAATGAAAGTCGCATTTTCCAAAAGGGGTTCCTCGCTCCAAGGGAGTCCTTTGGACAAAGCCCCTCTGCTGCGAGGAGAGGGGTTTGGGGTGAGGCGAAAACAGCAGCGACAATTTGGAATACGCCCTGCTAAACCAACAATACCACGTAGTCTTATGAAATGATAAATACCCTTATCTGTGTTACGTTGAATATTGGTTGTTGAATATTTGGAGGAACACAACGCCTAAAAAACATAATTACGTCGTAACAGACAAAGCATATTAGAATGAATGTAAAAAATACTTCCGTGGCATATAGGTGGCTGATAATATCAATAATAATTATCGCGCTCGGCTCTTGTAAAGTAACACAGCCCTACCAGCAGCAAAAAGGCATTGCAGGTGATAGCCTGTACCGGAATGGCTCGGCCACAGATTCAACCAATATAGCCAATCTTTCGTGGAAACAACTGTTTAGCGATACTGTGTTGCAAGGCTTAATCCAGGAAGGCATCACCAATAACCTCGACCTTAAAGTTGCCGTTGCACGAATTAAAGGGGCCGCCGCCAATTTTAAACAGAGCCAACAAGCGCTTTTACCAACACTTTCCGCCAGCCCGTCGGTAACAGCGCAAAAGGTGGCATCCACGCAGTTTGGTAACCCCTATAATTTCACATTATCCCTTAACTCGGGTTGGGAGGCCGATATTTGGGGTAAACTAAGCAGTGCCAAACGCGCCACCCTGGCGGCATTGTTAAAAAGCGATGCCTATAAAAGAGCCGTGCAAACCCAGCTGGTTGCAAATATTGCCACCGATTATTACTTGTTACTGGCCTATGATGCCCAGTTGCAGGTAACACAAAAAACACTCGCGTTGCGCAAAGAGGAAGTGGAAACGATGAAAGTGTTGAAGGAAAGCGACGTGGTAACAGGTGCCGCCGTGGTGCAAAGCGCGGCCAACCGCTATTCGGTGGAAATAACCATACCTGATTTAAAACGCAGCATACGCGAAACAGAAAACGCCTTAAGTGTTTTACTCGGGAGAAACCCCGACAGCATTGCCCGCGCCGCGTTGGACAACCAGATAATTTCCACAGAACTCAAAACAGGCGTACCCGCGCAATTACTGGCAAACAGGCCGGATGTACAGCAGGCCGAGTTGCAGGTAAGAAATTCCTTTGAGTTGGTAAATGTTGCCAGGGCAAGTTTTTACCCGGCGCTAACCATTACAGCATCGGGTGGATGGTCAAGCGCAAACCTGGGCCAAACGTTTGATGCCTCATCCATTTTTGCCAATATTACAGCCGGATTATTGCAACCCATTTTCAACCAAGGGTTAAACAAACAACGCCTTACCGTGGCCAAGGCTAACCAAGAAGAATACCTGGCCTCTTTTAAGAAAACAGTACTAACGGCGGGGCAGGAAGTATCAGATGCCTTGTACAGCTATACATCGGCGGTTGATAAAGAAACGCTGCGCGCACAGCAAATTGCCTACTTGCAAAAATCAGTTGATTATACCAAGGAGCTCCTCAAATATTCGTCTGCCACCAATTATACGGATGTGCTAACCTCCGAGCAGAGCCTGCTTGCCGCACAGTTGAACAGTATTAGTGACAAACTACAAAAGTTAACCGCGATGGTAACATTATATGCGAGTTTGGGTGGCGGATGGAGGTAGGATGCTCTCCAAAGTCTCCGTCCCGACTTGCGTTGGGAGGAGTTTTATGCCGGGTGTCTCCGACACCGTATTGTTAAGAGTCGGTCCAAAGGACTACCTTGGAGAGACTCTTTGCATAGAACTATCAAGTCTCCAGGCTGCGCAGAGCTGAGTTAACCTTATTCTGCCCTGTAATTTTGCCGCCAATTTTGTAATACTTAGCCAAACTGGTAGATAAGCTATTTTACCTAAATTTGTACAAAACAACAACCATGGCCGCATCAGCAACAGAAAAAGAGTTACTACAGTATGTTGCCCAAATGGACGAACAGCAAAAAAAATCGTTGCTGGAAATGATAAAGGTGTTTGTTAAGCCTGCCGATGGTTTTGCCGGCACCATAACACTAGCGGAATATAACCATGAGTTGGATGAGGCAGAGGCTGAATTTGAAAGGGGCGATCATATTACCCACTCCGAAATGCTGCAACAAATTAAGGAATGGTAGCAAAGCAAGTCCAGATTGTTTGGACCCATTAACTCTATGCACCTATGCCAAGCCTAACATTAAAAAGTTCGGCAGTATTAAACATTTGCGTGAAAACCGATCTCCTTAATCCACCATAAAGCACTTTGTCACCGGTCCATAGGTAACCATCTAAAAATAAGGTAAGTGCCACAAAATCGGCATCATCAATGTCAATCTCCTTTACAAGGTTTTCGGCCGTAACCCATATTTCGGAGTTAATAATCTCTTCATTGATAAAATTAAGTTTTGATAGTACCTGAATATATGATACTTCAAGCCGCTCATCATCCAGCCCCGAAATTTGTTTTAACCGCTGCCAATGTTTTTGTATTTCCAACCGCATATAACTGCAACTATAAAAATCAAATACCCCGCCTGAATTAAACAGCAAATCGCCAATATTCCCGTCAGAGTTTAACAATGCGCTGAAAATAATATTTGTGTCAACTATTATCCTCACTGTATAAACCTGCCCCGGTTTTTAGTCCACCAGCCTTGCTTTACATCCAAGGCAAGTTTGTCAACATCAGCCTGTTGGGCCGCTGAAGTTGCGGTGGCCTCCTTATAGGTTAAATAATCAACAAACCTTTGCAGCCCTGCCGTTTCAACATTACCCGGCAGCCGTATAATAACTTCATCATTTGTTCTTTCTATCACCATGGCCTCATTTTTTATTAAAATTAGTTTTTTTGTGGTAAAATAAACTGGAAATTATTGTAGCGGCAGGCAGGGAAACAGGTAGTGAGAAACGCTCGGCATCCGCCGCGCGGACTTAGTTTCCACAATTCTTGGAGCCATGGTATACAAGCAATCTGCTCATTTAATACCGACATTTCAAAAATTGTCAATGCCCTTATGCGTAAAGGCTGGCTGATTGCGAAATATGAGTTCAAAGCACTTGAAGTGCCTAAGGCGAATGAACTGTCGAAAAAATTGGGTTTTGATGCCATTTTTAAGCTGCCAGTTACTTTAACGGCAATATATAACCAAGACGAGCGGGACTTTATGCAAAGCAATAAAAGGACGGAGATTGGGTTTGTGAATTCTGTAAATTAGCAAAATGGAAATTATGGAAACAATGGTAAATAGATCCAACGACATAGAATTGGAAAGCACAAGTCTATCAAAATTATTAGAAGAAAGACTTTCTGTGCCTGAATATCAACGATCCTATGTGTGGGATGAAGTCGATATTGATAAATTATTCAAACAATTTGAAATTTACCATCAAAACATAGTGCAAGAAAAACCCGCTTTCTATTTAGGAAGCATTGTATTGCATGAGGATGAATATAAAAATCTAAATATAATTGACGGGCAGCAACGAATTACCACATTGGCAATAATTAATCATATAAAAGGAAATTCGCGAACCCAAATAAGGTATGATAATTTAATATCCGTAAGAAATATAAAGAAAAATTACAACTACATACTTCAGAAATATAGTAAGGAAGATAGGAATTAGCACTTAGGTCGCACTTCGTTTTTGAATATTTTCTAAACGTATAGGCGGGGCTTGCATCATACGTTCAATTAGTGCATTAAAAGTACCCGCCATTGCATTTCTCCTGTTGAACCTGAAGTGGTATTCGTC
>CAIRZB010000070.1 GCA_903882935.1 uncultured Parafilimonas sp.
GATATTCCAAGCAAGAATCGTCATCCGTAAACCGCTTATGAAAATTTATAGAATTCACGCCTTTGAATTTATCCAACATATCCATGTCGCAAATATAAATCTTCTAATTTTAAAGTGCGACCTAAGTGCTAATTCCTAACTGCCAAATTCCTTTTGCAGCACCAGTATTTTCTTGGCATTTTCTATGGCAGCATTAACTTTAAGCCTGTTACGGATAATGCCAGCATTGTTCAGCAGCTCTGCAATCTTGGTTTCATTGTAGTTTGCCACCGTTTCAATATCAAATTGGTCGTATGCATCAAAAAAGTTTTCTTTCTTTTTTAAAATAGTGTCCCAACTAAGGCCGGCCTGGTTTATTTCCAACACCAGCCGCGCAAACAGTTCATTGTCACTGTTAAGCGGAAACCCATATTCGTTATCATGGTAATATTTGTGCACGTTGGTTTCGTCATATTTATCCACTACACCGCAATAGCCTTTTAAGATAGCATCTATAACCCTAAATCCCTAAAGGGACTTTTTAAACTCCGTAAATAAATTGATTTCGTTACTATGTTTAGGCATGTCAAAAAAAAACAAATATGCCGTTGACCTACCAAAACTTTTAACGCAAGCTATCAATCATTTTATTAACTTCCAATTTCGTCGCGCAAATCATACATTAATAATTATTAAAGCAGCAAGCATGATTAAACGTATTGTTTCATTCTTCTTTTTCAGCAAACGTTATTGGGTTTCCTTACCCTCCTTTAGTCCGAAAGGAATCCTTTGGAGCGGATTGGGGTTTCTTATCTTCACTCCCTTCTTCTCCAAGGCCCAATACTATACCACTGAAATAAACAAGAACGTGCAGGACGTGATGCCCAAAGTGGTTGAATGGCGCAGGCATTTTCACCAAAACCCGGAACTTTCCAACAGGGAATATAAAACCGGCGCACTGGTGGCAGAATATTTAAAATCCCTTGGGCTGGAAGTAAAGTACCCGGTTGCCAAAACAGGCGTGGTGGGCATTTTAAAAGGCGGCAAACCCGGCCCTGTCATCGCTTTGCGGGCTGATATGGATGCGTTGCCTGTAATAGAGCGGGTGGATGTGCCTTTCGCGTCAAAGGTGGTGGATACTTTTAACAACCAAACCGTGGGGGTGATGCATGCCTGCGGCCACGACAGCCATACCGCCATGCTGATGGGCGCCGCGACCGTGTTGAGCAAAATGAAAAACAATGTGCCGGGCACTGTTATATTTTTATTCCAGCCTGCGGAAGAAGGCCCCCCGGATAACGAGGAAGGTGGAGCGCCCCTTATGATAAAGGAAGGTGCCTTGGACAACCCCAAACCGGAGGCCGTGTTCGGGCTGCACATTGAAAGTGCCATTGAAGCAGGCACCATTACGTATAAGCAAGGTTCGTTAATGGCATCAAGCGACTGGTTTAGCATAACCGTAAAAGGCAAGGGCAGCCATGGGTCGCAACCATGGAAGGGCGTTGACCCCATTGTTGTTTCCTCGCAAATTATACAGGGCCTGCAAACCATTGTGAGCCGTCAGGAAGACCTTACCATAGCCCCCGCAGTTATTACGGTGGGTACCATCAACGCCGGCGTGCGCAGCAACATTATTCCCGAGCAATGTATTATGCGTGGCACCATACGCACACTTGACAGTAAAATGCAGCAGGATATTTATGCCCGCATTAAACGCACAGCACATAGCATTGCCGAGAGTGCGGGTGCCACCGCCGATGTAGACATACAAAACAAAACACTGGTAACCTACAACGATTCTGCTCTTGTAACCAGGGCCTTGCCAGCTTTGCAGGCCGCCGCAGGTTTGGGCAACGTACGGGCCGACCAATGGGTTACCGGCGCAGAGGATTTCTCGTTTTACGGCACCAAAGCGCCATCCTTCTTTTTCTTTTTGGGTGGTATGCCTAAGGGTAGCGACCCTGCTAAGGCTCCTCCGCACCATACAGCCGACTTTTATATTGATGAAAGCGGTTTTGATGTAGGTGTTAAAGCATTTTGCCAGATAGTGTTGAATTATGGGGCGGCGAAGAAATAGGGGGGATGGTAATTATCTACCCACCAAATGTTTTTTAAAAAAACTAGCTTACTACAGTTTGGTGGGTGGATAGTGCCTGCGGATTTTAACGTTGCGAAATGTGGGTTTGCCTATTTTCGGCAAGTACAGCCAATTTGCAAACCTGCCTTGCTTGCTTTTAATCCCTCGGTGGCATAGCCGTCAAATTTCCACCATTTTTTGCCGCCAAAGAGTTCCTTTACCTTAAAGCCAACGCGTGGCCAGAGGCTGGGCATATTCAGCAACACTCAAAAATTTGCAGCAGCCTGCCTACTTTACAAGGTTTATTGAATTTTTATAACAGGAAATTGCATTGGGATGAATTATTTAATACGGGATTGTGAAAGAAACGACCTGCCTGCTTTGGTTGGTTTATGCGTGGAACATGCCATTTACGAACAAGCCGAATACAGCCCTGAAGGGAAATTAGAACGGCTTGAACAAGCATTGTTCGCCAAACACCCACCGCTGTTTTGCCAAGTGGTAGAATGCGACGGCACAGTGGCTGGCTATGTATCGTATGTGTTTGAATATACCACCTGGGATGCAGGGTATATATTGTATATGGATTGCTTGTTTCTATTACCACAGTATCGCGGTAACGGTATCGGCCGCGTAATTATGGACAAACTGTTAGTGATTGCGGCAGAACAATCATGCGTGGCTATTGAGTGGCAAACCCCTTCATTCAATGCGGATGGCATACGGTTTTACAAAAAAATAGGCGCAAAGGGCAACGAAAAAATACGCTTTGCCATTAAAATGTAAACACGAATAATATCCACTAAGGCTTTTCGTTTATGCAAACCACTCAAACATGGTTGTTAAAGGCATATTCTTTTTTACATCCCCTGTAATATCGCGCAACACCTTGCCTTCCTGCATTTGCACCAGCCTGTTGCCGTATTGGTGGGCATCCTTAAGGTTATGGGTTACAAATAGGGCGGTAAGATTATATTCCTTAACCAACGTATCGGCCAAGCTTAATACCGCTTGGGCTGAACGAGGGTCCAGCGCGGCCGTTGGTTCGTCCAGCAATAGTATTTCGGTATGGTCCATAACGCTCATCAGCAGGGTTAGCGCCTGGCGCTGGCCGCCGGAGAGACTGCCCATGGCTTGGTTTGTTTTGTTTTCCAACCCCATGCCCAGCATGGCAATTTTATCCTGCACTGTTTTTTTAAAGGCGGCATTGGTGCCGATGGATAGCTTTTTTGGCTGGGCACGCAAAGCCGCCAGCCTAAAGTTATCCAATATGGTTAAATCAGGCGCGGTGCCGTTAAACGGGTTTTGAAACACCCGCGCCATCCATTTGCTGCGCTGGTAGTCATGGAGTTGGGTAACATTCACATTGTTAATAGTAATGGTGCCCTCACTGCAAAACTCACTGCCTGCAACCATATTCAACAGGGTGCTTTTGCCGCTGCCGTTGCTGCCTATCATCACCACAAATTCACCCTTGTTTATGTGCAGCGAAACTTCCCTCAAGGCAGTAACCTCGTTTACTTTGCCCTTGTTGAAAACTTTGGTTATATGTTTGATGTCAATCATTAAATAGAAGTTTGTTATTTCTCTCGTTTGCCAAGGCACATATTGTATAAAACGGGTAAACTCGTGAACTATGGAACTCGCAAACTGGTTAACTTTCCCACCCTTGGCAAAGCCACAATCAACAACACAAACAATGCAGTAATTAATTTAAGCATGTTGGGGTTAACATGCAATTGCAGCGATGTGGCCAGCACAAACTGGAAAATAATGCTGCCGACTACCACCAGTATTATTTGTTTGCCAATGCCGGTTATATTAAACCAAATACGCAGGGCGTCTGCAATAAGTACAGAGCCCAACCCGGTTATTACAATGCCTATGCCCATGTTTATATCCGTAAAACCTTGGTATTGCGCTGCCAAAAAACCACTTAAGGCAGTAAAAGCATTTGCTATTGCCAGACCGGTAATCTTCATACGGTCTGTGTTAACGCCTATGGCCCTAGTCATGGTAGGGCTGTTGCCTGTGGCCCGCATGGCAATACCAAAATCTGTGCGTAACAGCCAGGTAAGCAGGAGCGCCAAAAGACTTATTAGAATCAGCCCGATGGCCACTTGGTTATAAGTTTCGTCGGTAAATAGGGTGACACTGGTAAAAATAGTGCTTACGTTAATCAACGGCACATTGCTTCTGCCGAGGATGAGGAGGTTGATGGAATACAGACCCGTCATCACCAAAATGCCTGAGAGAAGTGCGTCTATTTTTAGCTTGGTGTGTATTAGGCCAGTGCAAATGCCGGCTGCAGCCCCCGCAGAAATGCTCACTGGCAACACTGCATAAATGGGCCAATGGCTGGTAATCAACACGGCCGTAACCGTGGCGCCAAGTGTATAGCTGCCGTCGGTGGTAATATCGGGCATGTTGAATATTTTCATGGTGATGAAAATACCCATGGCCATGCTGCCGAGGCATAGCCCAAACTGCAATGCATCAAGGTAAAACTGCATTATTGTATTGCTTGAAAGGTATCAGGAATTGTTAACCCGTATTTTTTTGCCGCCGCTGGGTTATACACCTTTTTACGCAGCTTAACCATTTCCCACTTAAGGTGCGTAGTATCTTTAGTCTGCAGGTATTTTGCCGCCTGTTCGCCGGCCTGGTAACCCCATTGGTAAATGTCGGCACCGTAAGCGGCCACCGCGCCACGCTGCACAAGGCCGGCTTCGCTGGTAAACACGGGCACATAGGCTTTGTCGCAATTTTTTACTATGGTTTCAAAAGAGGCGAAAATAGTGTTATCGGGGTTGGCAAAAAATGCGTCCAGGTTTTTAGATAGGAGGGAGGAGGTCACCAACTGCACTTCCGCGGAGGCATTCACGGGCAACGCCACGAGGTTGATGTTGTTGGCTTTGGCCAGCTGCTGGATGCGTTCCATGGCATCTACCGACTGTGGTTCGCTTTGGTTATACACTATACCCACATTAAGTTTACCGGCCTTGGGCTTTACTATTTTTGGTATCAGTAAAAAGGAAGTGTCGATATAATCAAGGTTCTCGCCTGTGCCGAACAGGTTTTTAGGCGGGTTGCCTTGGGCATCGTTCAGCTTCATTATTTCCGGGGTGGGGGCAACCATCATACATACGGGTATGGTCTTGGTGTTTTGCAAAGCGGTGATGGTGGGCAGCGAGGGGCAGGTGGCCAGTACATCCACCTTTTCGGCAATAAAATACTTTATTATCTGCGTAAGGGTGGGTATATCGCCCTGTGCGTTGCGGTATACTACTTTCAGGGTGCCTTTTTTCTCGTCAAAGCCGTTTTTTTGCAGGGCATCCATAAAACCAACCCTTGCCCGGCCGATGGTATTGTCTTCAAACGCATCGGCAAAGCCTACCACTGGCACGCTGTTTTTAGCCTTGTCTGGCGCTTGCTGGCAGGAAAGGGCTGTTACCAAAATTAATGCAATGAATGGTATTTTTTTCATCGTTAAATATTAAAAAGTCGTCATTATAAATTGGATAGATTAATTGCCTGGCATGAGAAAATAGCGGATAATTTGAATTGCAAACACGGCTACATTAAAAATTCTTAACCAAGCAGCTACCGGGATGTCTTTCTTAGTTATTCGCAAAAAAAGCAAGCACAACTGTAAGATACTATTTATTAACAGAGCGCCAAAGGTGCCTAATATCACAATCGTGCCCTCAACAGGCTGATTGTTGATAAAATTGCGTGTGTTTAATATTACTAAACCAAACAAAAAACAAAGGTTACATATAAACGCCAGTTTTGACAGAAACGAGACCCATTTATTCTTCATAGCAGTTAAAAAATTGTTGATAAGCTGTTAGCTTCAAGCTTCTGGCAAAAAGTGCTGCCATTGCATCTTTCTAAAACCTAACAGGTATAATTCTGCGATTTCTATTTGCATGCTAAGTTAGCAGAATAACAAAAGCCGCCTGCAATAGTTTAATAAAAAAGCCCCCCGAGGAATCGGGGGGCGGTATTTACTAACCCATCCATGTACAAAAGCTGCATGGACTTAATTTTTAACCCCAATTAACAATACTCGTTAAAGGCGGCAATAAGATTGTGGGCAATTACTTGTGCAGGGCGGCCTTCAATTTGGTGGCGCTCTATCATGTGTACCAACTCGCCGTTCTTAAACAATGCTACTGCCGGCGATGATGGTGGGTAAGGCAACAAATGCTCGCGCATTTTTTTTACCGCGTCCACATCAAAGCCTGCAAATACCGTTGTAAGGCGCTCTGGTTTTTTTTCTGAATTATATACTGCCATTAAAACACCTGGCCTCGCGCTGCCCGCAGAACAACCACAAACTGAATTGATCATCACCAATGTGGTTCCATCCTGCGCAAGCGTGCTGTCTACTTCTTCCGGCGTAAGCAGTTCGTCAAACCCGTGTTCGGTCAACTCTGCTTTCATCGGCATTACTATCTGTGCTGGATACATTGTTTTTTCCCTCCGTTTCTTTTTATGAATACAAAGCTAAATCAAAAATAGGAATGGCAAAAAAGTAAATTAACGCCATTGTGACATGAATTGGAGGCGATTTTTGGTGTATCGTGCCTAAATGGCGGTTTAGTAAAAAAAATATGCCGACCTGTCTCACCCAAGCCGTTTTTTTTGCCATGGTATATTATTTGGACAACCATCCACATAATTATTTATAAAACCTAAAATTGATAGTGTATGACACTCGTAAAACACAACTACCGCAATTTCAACAACTTTGTTGATGAGTTATTTAACCAATTGCCCGCAAACGTGAGCAGGGATCTTGGTTTAAACGTACCGCCGGTTAACATTCACGAAACGGCCGACGCATTTCATGTAGAAGTATCTGCCCCAGGCCTAAACAGGGAAGACTTTAAGGTTAACCTTGAAAAAGGCTTGCTTACCATTAGCTACGAAAAGAAAGCCGACAGTGAGCAGAAAGATTACAAAACACACCGCAGGGAGTTTACCGTAAGCAGCTTTAAACGCAGTTTTAGTGTGGAAGACAAGATTAATGTGGACGGCATACAGGCCAAGTACGACAACGGCGTGCTTAAACTGTTGTTGCCCAAAAAGGAAGAAGTGAAGGTATCGCCTAAAGAAATTGCGATACAGTAATAACGTAAGCATTTTTCATCGGCCCCGTTTTTTTGGGGGCCGCCAGTTGGTTTTGGTTTAGTACCCCTGTGTTTTTTAACACGGGGGTTTTTGTTTTGTAGTGTGGGCATACCTGGCCATTGCTATAAAGATTCCCGCACGGTCAGGTAAAATGGTATGGCGATGTGCTCGGTGGAGCGGTTTAATATTAATTCAGCAGTTTTTGCCCCCATCAGTTGAAAGTCGGTTGAAATGGTTGTTATGCCTTTTAATATTATTTTTTTAAGCGGCGTCTCGTTATAGCTAATCACCCCTACCTGCCTGCCCACCTTTAAGCCCGTGGGCAATATTTTTTCAATCAGCAACACAAGGTCATTTTCCATCAGGCTAATGTACACCGTCCCTTCCTCAATGGGTTCTTGCTCCATATTATTTACCACGGCATAATTAAAGGCATATTGGCTGCAAAACCGTTTAAAACCTTCAATAATTTCGTGTGCGTGGTACGTGTATTCGGGAAAAATAATTTTTATCGTGTGGTATTTCCCCAGTTTGCCCAACGCCTGGTGCAGGGCATCATAAATGTCTTTTTCAAAATTTTCGTATACCGCCCCGTAGCTGCCCTCAATACCGGGTATCAGCTTATCCATAACAATCAGCTTGTTTTTGGGTATGGTGTTAATAATGTCACTGGCAGCTTCACCCCCCTCTAAAAAATGCGGTATAATAACATAATGTGTGTAATCGTCTTTTCGGTTCAGCAATAGTTTTTTAAATAAGGCAAAGTCGTTGTTATATATATAAAAATCAATGGCGGCGTTTTCGCCGAGTGCCGCAACAAAGGCATCGTAAATAATTTTTTTGTGGGTGCTAAGTTTGTTAAACAGCAAAAAAACCTTCACGGGCTGCTTAAACTCAGTTTTTGTTACAAAATAACCTTTGCCTGGCACTGAGCCTATTACCCCCAGTTTTTTCAGGTGCCGGTAAGCGCGTTCGGCGGTGTCTCTGGAAATTTCCAATTCGTAACTAAGGTCGTTTATGGATGGCAGCAGGTAGTCTTTTTCAATCTTCCCGCTCTCGATGGCCTTTAGTATGGAGTTGGTCAACTGCACATATTTGGGTGTGATGGATTGCTCGTCAATGCTTACCAACTGGTATAAATTTTCAGATGCCATACACGTGGTAGTTTGTAAATTTTTGTTTATGGTGGATTGGTTGCGTGGGCAAACGTAAATTATTTACAGTAATCAATTGTATAATTTGCGCGATGCCTGGTATTACTAAGCGAGCTTTGGCCCATTGTCAGGATGGTGCATGACGGTTGCCCCGCACCTACTCTTTACTTTTAAACCCTTATTGCTTGTTAATTAAGTTGTTCTTTAAACACTTGTCATGAAGAGATTAGCTATTGTTTTTTTGTTGGGTGTGTTTTTTAGCCTGGCATCTAATGCGCAGGTTAAAATACAAAACCTGTTAACCGAAAACCTTACAAACCCCATTGGGTTAGATGTTGCAGTACCCCGTTTTAGCTGGCAGCTGCTGGCCAATAAACGTGGCGTATTGCAAGCCGCTTACGAAATTCGTATGGGTGCCAATAGTGCATTGTTAACAAAAGGCAAGGGTATCATTTGGGGCACTGGTAAAGTTAATTCAGACTCGTCGGTGCATGTCACCTATTCTGGGGTGCCGCTTCTATCCGGCAAAAGATACTTTTGGCAGGTGCGCGTGTGGGATAATGATGGCCAGCCGAGTGCTTGGAGCGAGACCGCTTTTTGGCAAACCGCTTTGCTGAGCACGGCAGACTGGAAAGCGAAATGGATAGAAGCCCCCGAACCCGACCCCGGCCAGCAACCCAGCCCATTGTTTCGCAAACAGTTTACCACAGGCAAAAAAGTGCAGTCTGCAACAGCCTATATTACGTCGCATGGTTTGTATGAGGCGCAGATTAACGGCCAAAAAGTAGGCGATGCCTTTTTAACACCAGGCTGGACGAGCTACAACAAACGCCTGCAATACCAGACTTACGATGTTACAGGCCTGCTAAAAAATGGGGCCAATGCCATTGGTGTTACACTGGGTAGCGGCTGGTACAGAGGCTTTATAGGTTTTTCGGGCCAAAACAATTTTTATGGTAAAAAGCTGTCGCTTTTGTTACAGATTGACATTACTTACACCGACGGCAGTGTTGACCAGATAGTAAGTGACGGCAGTTGGAAAACGTCCACCGGTGCCATAACGGCCTCTGAAATATATGACGGCGAAACCATTGACGCACGGTTAGAAAAGCCCGCTTTTGCTACCGATGGTTATGATGACAGCAAATGGGGCGCAGTAACCATAGATGAAAAGATTGGGTACGGCACCTTGGTTGCCACCTACAACGAGCCTGTTCGCAAACACGAAACATTCAAAGCCATCCACATTTTTAAAACCCCGCTCGGCGAGCAGGTGGTTGATTTTGGCCAAAACCTGGTTGGTTGGGTAGTTATAAAAGCCAAAGGCAGCAGCGGAGATAAAATTAAGGTTTGGCATGCCGAGGTGCTTGATAAGTTGGGCAATTTTTACACCACTAACCTTAGGGCAGCCAAGGCTGAGGATGAGTACATTTTAAAGGGTGGTGGCGAAGAGATTTTTCAACCCCATTTTACTTTTCATGGGTTTAGGTATATTAAAATTGAAGGGTACCCGGGTGAGTTGAACCCAGATGATTTTACGGCCGTGGCCCTATATTCAGACATGAAACCCACCGGAAGTTTCTCCTCCAATGATGCATTAATTAACCAGTTGCAGCACAACATACAATGGGGCCAAAAGGGTAACTTTTTGGATGTGCCAACCGATTGCCCGCAGCGCGATGAACGCCTCGGCTGGACGGGCGATGCCCAGGTATTTAGCCGCACAGCCACGTTTAACATGAACGTAAACAACTTTTTCGCCAAATGGCTGAAGGATGTTGCCGCGGACCAAAATGAAGCAGGCTCAGTGCCTTTTGTGGTGCCGAATGTGTTGGGCGCGGGTGCGGTGGGCAGCACTGGCTGGGCCGATGTAAGCACCATCATCCCCTGGAACATGTACTTGGCTTACGGTGACAAACGCATTTTAGAGACCCAATATGCCAGTATGAAGGCCTGGGTGGGGTACATGCAAAGTAAAACCAAGAACGACTTGTGGAACACCGGCTTCCATTTTGGCGACTGGCTGTTTTACCGACCAGAGGATGACAACGACGGCAGGGCCGCCGTTACCAACAAGTATTTAATTGCGCAATGCTTTTATGCGCACTCAACACAATTGCTCATCAACGCCGCCAGCGTGCTTGGCAAAACGGATGATGTAACCACCTACACCCAGTTATTGCAAAAAATAAAAACCGCGTTTTTAAACGAGTATGCCACACCCAACGGTGGCTTGGTGTCTGGCACGCAAACTGCTTATGTGCTGGCATTGAATTTTGATATGTTCCCTGAAAACCTGCGCGCACAGGCCGCGGCAAGGCTGGCTGAAAATGTGGAGAGTTACGACAACCATCTAACCACCGGCTTTTTAGGTACGCCATATTTATGCCACGTGTTAACAAGGTTTGGCTATACCAATATTGCGTATAAACTATTGCTGCAACAAACCTACCCAAGTTGGCTGTACCCCGTAAAAATGGGTGCCACCACCATTTGGGAACGGTGGGATGGCATTAAGCCCGACAGTAGTTTTGAAACGCCAAGCATGAATTCCTTCAACCACTACTCCTACGGTGCCATTGGCGACTGGATGTACAGGGCGGTTGTTGGCATTGACACATATGCCGACGGGGTTGGCTACAAACACATAAAAGTAATGCCACACATAGGGGAGGGGCTAACCAATGCGTCTGCCACCCTACAAACTTATTATGGTGAGCTAAGCAGCAGTTGGAAGGTAGAAAACGGTACTACCACGTTAAACGTAGAAATACCTGCCAATACAACCGCAAATATTTATGTGCCGGCAAAAACGGCCGATGCAGTAACCGAGGGTGGCGTGGCGCTTCCATTGGTGAAAGATGTACAAGTAACGGGTTTGGAAAACGGGTATGTTGTGGTAAAAGTGGGCTCAGGTAAATTTCATTTTGAAGTAAGGAATTAGTTAGGAAGTCGGAAAGTCTGGAGGTCAGCAAGTCTGGAGGTTCGATAGTCTGAAAGTCCGGACGGGTTGATGAATCCGAAAGTCTGTTAGTCGGAGAGCCCGGAAGACGGCATATGTGTTGTCCACTTTCAACCTTTAATCAATCATTTTTTTCTTCCGGACTATCGGCCTTCCCGTCTTCCGGACTTTTAAAACTATACCATGCAAACAATATTCGGTGTAATATTTCATTTTATTGGCGGCTTTGCTTCCGGCAGTTTTTACATGCCCTTTAAAAAAGTAAAGGGCTGGCATTGGGAGAGCTATTGGATTGTAGGCGGTGTATTTTCATGGCTCATCGTTCCGCCTGTGGCCGCTTATCTTACCATCCCGGGTTTTGCTGATATCATACGGCAAACAGGTGGGGGCACGCTTGCCCTCACTTATATGTTTGGCGTGCTTTGGGGCATCGGCGGGTTAACCTATGGCTTAGGTGTACGCTACTTGGGGGTTTCGCTGGGCAGCAGCATCATATTGGGTTTATGTATGGTTTTTGGTGCCATTATACCTTCCATCTATTACAATTTTTTTCCCCAAGCGGGCAAGGATTCATTTGCCATGCTCATCCATTCCCAATGGGGGCTCACCGTGCTGGCAGGGCTTGCGTTGTGCGTTGTGGCCATCATAATTTGCGGCAAGGCCGGTATGATGAAGGAGAAACAATTGTCAGCAACTTCCACGGACCCACACGGCACTAACCAGGCGACTGAATACAAGTTTGCATTGGGTATGCTGGTATCTATTGTTTCCGGTGTATTAAGCGCTTGCTTTAATTTTGGGTTAGAAGCAGGCAAGCCAATGGCCGATATAGCCAATGAAGTTTGGAAGGCCGCCAACCCTGGCCAAGGCAACTTTTTATACCAAAACAATGTAACGTATGTGGTGGTGCTTTGGGGTGGCCTTACCACCAATTTTATTTGGTGCATGGTGTTGAACGCACGCAACAAAACCTTTGGCGATTATACCAACAAGCAAACCCCCTTGCTGGGTAACTATGTTTTTGCCGCGCTGGCAGGCACCACATGGTTTCTGCAATTCTTTTTCTATGGCATGGGCGAAAGCCGCATGGGCAACGGGCCCAGCTCGTGGATTTTGCACATGGCATTTATTATATTGGTGGCCAACGCATGGGGCCTGGTGTTGAAGGAATGGAAAGGCGTTGATAAAAAAACAAAAACTACCATTGTGGTCGGCATCATAACCGTTGTGGCCTCTGTGTTGGTGGTAGGCTTTGGCAATTCAATGAAACCGTAATTCGATCTTCAAGCCCCACCGTTCTTACAGGGGTAAGGAGAGTTGACTAAATAAAATTATAACAAGCCAATTACTTTAGGCCTCTTTTCGCGAAAAGAAAGAGGCGAGGGTTTGGCCATAAAAACCGAATGTATGAAGAACGAACAGGCCAATCAATTTCAATACGCCCCTGTAGATGATGGGGGCGGTAACAAGGGCTTTCAGCACGTTAGTTACCTTTGGGACGATGTGAAGGCTGCCGAGTTTGCCGGTGACGAAGTGGGTTTGCTCGTTTACCGCTCAAACCTGTTGGGGGCCGACTTAAGGCTTACCAACTATGGTGGCGGCAACACATCTTGCAAGGCCATGGCGAAGGACCCTTTAACGGGTAACCCGCTGGAGGTAATGTGGGTAAAGGGCAGCGGTGGCGATTTAGGCACCATGAAGAGAAACGGATTGGCGGCTTTGTATGTGGATAGGCTGCGGAGCCTAACCAATGTATACAAGGGTATAGCCTTTGAAGATGAAATGGTAGAGTTGTTTAACCATTGCATTTACGACCTGGCATCTAAGGCACCATCGATTGATACCCCCTTACATGGCTTTTTGCCCTTTAAACATATTGACCATCTACACCCCGACGCAGCCATAGCCATTGCCGCCGCTAAAGACGGCAAACAGATAACCCAAGAATTATTTGATGGTAAAATTGGTTGGGTGCCTTGGCAGCGCCCCGGTTTTGACTTAGGCCTACAGTTAAAACAGTGCCTTGACGAAAACCCCGGCATCCGTGGTATTATGTTGGGTTCCCACGGGTTGTTTACCTGGGGCGACACCGCATACGAAAGTTACATCAACACCTTAGAAGTAATTGAAAAATGCGCCCAATACCTGGAGGACAGCTACGGCAAAAAAGGCCCTGTGTTTGGTGGCCAAAAAATGGAAGCCTTGCCAAAGGAAGCCAGGTTGCAAAAAGCGGCTACCCTGGCGCCGGTGCTGCGTGGGTTATGCTCAGAAAGTATGGCCAGCAATTCATCTGCCGGCGCGGGCATGGTGGGCCATTTTACGGATGACGAAAGAGTGCTGCAGTTCATCAATTCAAACCATTTGGGCAAGCTGGCACCCATGGGCACCAGTTGCCCCGACCATTTTTTGCGCACCAAAATAAGCCCGCTGGTATTGGCCTTGGGGGCCAACGACGATTTGGGCAACGCAGAGTTGGTAAAACAAAAAATTATTCCCCAATTTGTTGCCTACCGGCAAATGTACGCTGACTATTATACCACCTGCAAACACGCCAACAGCCCTGCCATGCGCGACCCTAACCCAGTAGTGATACTATACCCGGGCGTAGGCATGTTTACTTTTGCGAAAGACAAACAAACAGCAAGGGTGGCCGCAGAGTTTTATATTAATGCCATCAATGTAATGAAGGGTGCGGAAGCAGTGAGCGAATACACGTCTTTGCCCCGGCAGGAAGCGTTTAACATAGAATATTGGTTGCTGGAAGAAGCCAAGCTGCAACGCATGCCCAAGCCCAAAGCACTCAGTGGGAGGGTGGCGTTAATTACCGGCAGTGCCGGTGGCATAGGCAAGGCGATTGCCAAAAAATTTGCCAACGAAGGGGCCTGTGTGGTGATTAACGACAATGATGCGCAGCGGTTGGAAGGCGCGAAAGAGGAATTTGCCAAGCAGTACGGCAAAGATGTGTTTACCGCGGCGTTGTTAGATGTGACCGATAAGGCTACGATAGACGCCGCATTTGAGGCGGCCGCGTTGGCTTTCGGCGGTGTTGACGTGGTGGTTAATTGTGCAGGCATCTCCATTTCAAAGCCATTAGAAGAACATACGGAGAGAGACTGGGATTTTCTCTACGATATATTGGTGAAAGGCCAGTTTTTGGTTACCCAGGCGGGTGTGGCGATCATGCGCAAACAGGGTTTTGGCGGTGATGTGCTGAACATTGTTAGCAAGAACGCCTTGGTGAGCGGCCCAAACAACGCAGGTTACGGCAGTGCCAAAGCCGCGCAACTGCACTTGAGTAGGCTAAACGCTGCCGAGCTGGGCAAGGACAATATACGCGTGAACGTGGTTAACCCCGATGCCGTAATCAGCGACAGTAAAATTTGGGCAGGTGCCTGGGCCGAGGGGCGTGCAAAAGCCTACGGCGTTACCGTGGCCGAACTGCCCGCCTACTACGCCAAACGCACGCTGTTAAACGAAATTATTTTGCCCGATGATATTGCCAATGCCTGCTTTGTTTTTATCGGCGGCCTGCTGCACAAATCAACCGGCAATGTGTTGAATGTGGACGGCGGTGTGGCGATGGCGTTTGTAAGGTAAGCCCATGCCCCACATGCATCTTCGCTCTTTCTGTTCTGCGGAACTTCCAGTTCCGTAGTGCTTTTTTGTCGCCTTCGGCGACGTATATTGTTGCCAAAGGCAACAGAATAAAACCACGGAACTGGAAGTTCCGCGGAGCGGGTGATGCAATAGACGAAACAAAAATTTGCGTTGACATTGCATAGCCGCAGGCCTCCGTCATACTTGCGTAGGCAGGCATCTCTCAAACCTATACCGGTTAGAACAAAAACCTGTAAAGGTTGCTTTATGAACGAGCCTGCTAGGCTATGAAATCCCATTTCTTTTGCCATGCAGGTTTAATTTTAGGCGATACCTGCCTTCGCAGGTATTACGAGCCGGGTCATCGCTCTTCGGCACTTCCAGTTCCGTAGTGCTATTATGTCGCCTTCGGCGACGGGTATAGCGTTGCTAGAAGCGACAGCATAAAACCACGCAACTACACGTTCCGCCAAGCGGGAATAACTGTAGCTTTTGTCATAAACCTAAAAGTCTACATTGTCCTCACCCTTTCATCAATTGCTTCAACCTGCCTTGGTAGCATTGCCAATAATGCCGCTGGGTGGTTTCGTCAAGAAAGGAGGAGAAAGTTAGCAGTTGTACTTTTTCTGATGCTGATTGCATTTGTGCCATTACATTATTAAATACATTGTTATTTATCCCGGCATTTTCGGCCAATACCGCAAATTGATGCCCGGTTTTGCCCTGTGCCAAGCTTTTTGGCAGTAAACCATCGTCAAGTGCAAAATCATTGTCGTTAATATTTATGCGGCTATTCAGCAGATCGTACGCCGGGCTCAACCGGTAATCGCCCAAAGGGGTCTCCAGCAACGAAAAATTCTTAAAATGTGCGTCCCCGTTGCAGAACAGAAAATTAAATATCAACAGTTTCAAAAATTTTGGCGCCTCCAGTGTATAAGCCGGCACGTATTTTTTCATCAGCCTGAACATCTCCAAATAACTTCCCGCGTATTTAAAATGTTCGCCGTGGGTTTGCGGCGTCCTGCCGGCAAGCGAAGCAAAATCATCCTGCGCCAGCTTGCTCCCATCTTCCTTTACATCAAAGCGTTTGGTTATGTACGCCGGAGTGCCGTCATTAAAAAAAATCATTGCATTTTCAGCAGTTTCAATTCCATACACTTGGCGGGCTATCTGCATGGTTACATGCTCGTTGGCGGGCATTTGGCCGGGTTTTTTGCCAACCTTTGGGGCCGGTTTCAATATGTGGGTGCCGCGTTCCCCATCGTTAACCAGCCTTAGCTTATTCTTTTCCAACAACAACGGAAATTTTTCCTGCACGCCTGAAATAGACATCCGCTGCATGCTTTCTTCAAACAGTTCCGAGTCGGATGCTGGCCAGCCATAAGGTAAAACATGGCTCACCTTTTTTCCGTCAAAAACCCGGTTTAGGCAAGTACGGCTGTAGGTATCATACCCTTGCGCCAATGTTCCCGGGCAATATTTAATGTTAGGCAAACTCATGCATTGTCCGTTTTAAGTACGCGTACGGCACCGATGGTATCGGTTTTTGCCACTGCCATCAGTAGTCCAAACGCATCGTTTTGGTCAATCCGGTTAAGCTTACAAACCGTCTGCTTGTTATCCCCTTCGGGAAGCATATTGTAAAAAAAAGGAAAAAGATACCCTGCATGGTACGGCCTCTCCGTTTTAGGCAGGGTGAGGCTTACACCCGGCTTGCCTGCATTGAACACCCAAGATGGATGGTACTGAAATGTAAAAGAACCGTCATCATGCTGGGTTAATATCCCGGCCTCTTCGCCTTTAAACAATACTGCTGCCTTTCTCATAAATCAACCGTTTTATTCTTTACTGTTAAAATTACCTCTAAACCCAGCGCGTCCCCCAACTTTTGCAGGGTAGCTAAGGTGGGGTTGCCTTTGCCGCTTTCAAACTGCTTTAGCGTTCTTAGCCCCACGCCTGATAGGCTGGCAAGCGTTTCCTGCGTAACTTGGAGCGACTCCCGCCTTTGTTTTATGCCTGTGATAATTTCTTTAAAGTGCATTATGGTGCGCTTTTTTGTGTAAAAATAGAAATTTTTCAGTAATTTAAAAGTAAAAGTGCAGTAAAATACACTTATAGGTGTGCGAAGAAGGTGTTTTAACGTGGCGTAGATAAAATTTAAGTAGCGAATTGATATCTACAATTTTTTTTAAAACAATGGGAAGTTTTGATAATTTGCCGTTCGGGAGGGTATTCGTGCCGGGCCTTCCACACATCAATCAACATCTATGCAACGTATTGCTTTCACCATGAAACTATTTCCCGGCTATGCCGCTGAATACAAACGCCGGCATGAGGCCCTATGGCCTGAATTGCAACTGCTGTTAAAGGATGCCGGCATTGAGGACTACTCTATTTTTTTGGATGAAACAACCAATATGTTGTTTGGGTACCTGCGCATGGCAGACAAAACCTTGCTGGATGAGTTACCCAACAACGCCATTATGAAAACCTGGTGGGCATATATGAAAGATATTATGGAGACAAACAGCGATAATTCCCCGGTTTCAATACCGCTGACGGAAGTTTTTTATTTGCCGTAACACACCCATCGCAGCTTACGACGCTTTTGGCAAAGCGCAACACCTTTTAAACGATGCCGCCCCTATTATACCCTTTTTAAGGCGCTTTTATCGCAAATTAACATGCCGGGGTTTAGCGCCGTTTTACTTTTGCTGTAAAGAAATTAAAATCCGTTAATATGAGAAATGCATGGCTTATAACGATGGCAGCCGCCTTTTTAATGGTAGCGGCCTGTAAAAAAAACACCGTTTCAACCGGGGGCGGCACCGGCAACAATGCTAATAGTATTGCACCCGCCGGCTTTAATTTTGCCACATCCAGGGCTGTTACCATAAATGTTCAGTTAATGACCAATGTTAGCAAGCCGATACCCGGTGTGCTGGTAAAGTTTTACGACGCGGCAGACCTGGCAAATTATAACCTTGACAGTGATTCGGGCCGTAACCCTATTTTTTCTGGCATTACAGATGCCAGCGGCACAATACAAGGGCAATTGGTGTTGGATAAAAACACTGACACCTTGCTAATAGACCCCAATTTTATTGGGCTTGCGCGCAATGCAAAGGCTTATTTTGTGTCTAACAGCCTTTCGGCTGTAATCGGCGGGCCAAACAATTTGTCTGGTAATATTGCAACAAACCTTGCTGTTCCAGGTGGTTTGGCCTTGCACGGCCCTGTTCGTGGTGGCACCTGGGGGGCAACGGGTAGCCAGGGTGGTTGGGCGCAACCAACTATCCAATATTTTGGCGGTAGCCCAAACATCAATTGGGGTAATACCGGGGTACCCACTTACCTCGACCCAACGTCAGATGAAATTTCGGCCAACCTGCTAAGCCGGCTAAATGCATCCATTCCAGAAAACAGCCATCTGCCCAACGTACACCCAGAGTACCTTACAGGCACTAACCCAACTGACTTGGCAATTAAAGCTGACGCGGACTTGTACATTGGTTTTTTATACGCAGGCACAAGCCAGCAAAATACGGTCGGCTACTATACCTACCCCACCAACAACCCGCCCACAAAGCCAGCTGACATTACGAATATCTATTTTGCGTTTCCCAATTCAGACAATCCCTCTTTTCACGGCAACCAAGTGGTACTTACACCGGGTAACAGGGTGCATATTGGCGTTGTTAAAGCGGGTACCTCCATCGGTTTCTTTTGTATACCCGGCGGCTGGGGCAGTGGTGCTATAACACCTAAAGGCCATACCATTGCGTTGGCAAATAACAGCATTTATTATTCAAACCCATTGTTTAACCCCGAAAATGACCCCTCGCAGGCAACACCTACGCCAATAAGGCATTCTGTAATTTTAAACGACGCAGGATTTGCACAATTTGTGATAGGGTTTGAGGACGCATACAGCCCTAACCAGGTGGCCAATAACTCAGGCAACAACGATTATAATGATGCCGTTTTATATATCACTGGCAACCCAATTTCTTCCATCGACCATACCGGTGTTCCGCCGATTGCCAACGTAACTGATGCAGATGGGGACGGCGTACCTGATTCGTATGATGCATTTCCAAACGATGCCACCAGGGCTTATATCTCTTATTTTCCATCGCAAAACGGATATGGCTATGTGGCATTTGAGGACAATTGGCCGTTAAAAGGTGATTATGATATGAACGATTTGGTGGTTAAATACCAATACAAGATAATCAGCAATGCAAAAAACAACGTAGTTGAGTTTTATGCCAGCTACACCCCAACAGCGGCAGGTGCGTCATTTAAAAATGGCTTTGGCGTACAGTTTCCTTTTGCGCCATCCCAAGTGGCAACTGTAACAGGCCAGTCGTTAAAAAATGGTTATATAAAACTAAATGGCAATGGCACAGAGGCGGGTCAAACAAATGCCGTAATTATACCATTTGACAACTACAACAACTTAATTAACAACGCTGGTGGGGCTTATTTTATAAACACGCAAGCCAACCTGCCAAAGGTTACTGGTACCTCAGCAAATATTTATGTGTCCTTTACCAGCCCCATTAGCCAGGCTAGTTTTGGCCAAGCCCCTTTTGATATGTTTGCAATAAGTAATATGCGCAGGGCATACGAAGTACATTTGCCAAATTTTGCACCCACCGACCTTGCCGATAAAAAGCAATTGGGTACCAACGACGATGCATCAAAGCCCGTTAGCGGCATATACTATGTAAGTGGTGACAATTGGCCTTGGGCGATGAATTTTTTACAGCCTTTCACGTACCCAGTTGAGACGGTGAACGTTAAGGATGCTTACCTGCATTTTCTTGATTGGTCAAAATCGGGCGGTGTAGGCTATCTTGACTGGTATTCAAACGCGGGTGCCGGTTATACCAACCCCGCAAACTTGTACAATAAATAATAGGGGCTTGCCTGCTTACCCAAAACAGATTAGCGCTAGGTAAAGTAAGTGTTGTTGATTATACAAAGTGCTGCCTTAATTGTAGGGCAGCACTTTGTACATTGAGGGCTACCCTTGCAATGCCAACTTTTTTGCATGGGGATTTTTTTGCATTTTCGCAACCTAGTGCTGTTCATTTAGCACCGTAAAAAAGCCTGCATGTAATATTACACACAGGCCTGTTGATGCGTTTAACCATATAGCATTAGGCATTTCTTTTAGCCCATAATTCGCCTTCACCTTGGTAACCGTTCTGCAACCACATTTTGTTAAAAGCATGGCTAAGTGTTTTCCCGGTTTCTGCGCCCAGGCAATCAAACGAAACATTTCCGGCACCATGGTCTTTCATAATCCATTCTTCCCCTTCTCCTTGTATGCCGGTTTGCAACCAAAGCTTATCGAAGGCATGGCTAAGGTATTTGCCCGCTTCGCCACCTGTACAAGCCAATGCCACCCGGCCGTTGGCAAGTTGCTGCAGAATAAAAACTTCACCTTCGCCCTGAACCCCATGTTGAAGCCATACCTTGTCAAGCGCATGGCTTAGGTATTCGCCTTTTTCTTTTCCGAGTGCTTCTAAAGTAATACGTGACATAGTTTTACAATTTTGGTAATTTAATTTCCTACTCTGTTTAATAAGGCTTTTCGGATGCCGCCCCTGTAAGCAAAAAAATAGTAGCTACTAAATGAATTTTTTGTTTTTGATTACAATACAAATTTTGCCTTTTGCCTTAATGAATAACAGCGTTAATCCACCGGATTTGCAAAACAGGTATAAGCACTTGGCAGTACATTAAAAAAATGGCCAATGGCAAGGGTAACCATCATCTGGCAAACTGTTAACATAGCTGTCCCTTTTTTAATTTTAAAGTGTTTTATTTGCTTAAAATAATTGCACACCATATGAAGAAATTGTTTGCACTTGCAACATTGCTGATTGTTTGCGCAACCATAGGCGCCCAGGAAAATGTAATACGTCTTTACCCCGGCGCAGCCCCCGGCTCAGAAGCTTGGAACTGGCAGGAAGTGGTGAGCGACACCAATATGTTTAACACAAAAATTGTGTACAATGTGGTTAACCCCACCCTAACCGTGGTTGCACCAGAGGCTGGTACGGCAAACGGCACGGGTATAGTTATTTGCCCCGGCGGCGGTTTCCATACCTTGTCAATAAACAGCGAAGGTTTTGATGTGGCCAAGTGGCTTGCCCGCAGGGGTGTTACCTGCTTTGTATTGAAGTACCGTTTGGTGCATAGCCTTACCAACGACCCGGTAAAGGAATTGATGGCGGCTATGGGCAGTGATGTTAAAAAATTTAATGCGGATATTGCACCAACCATAGGCATGGCAATGGCAGACGCAAGGGCCGCCATTGCTTATGTTAGGCAACATGCGGCCCAATATAGCCTAGTACCTAACAAGATTGGTATTATTGGTTTTTCTGCCGGCGGTACACTGGCTGGCGGGGCTGCGTTTGGCTATTCGCCCGACAATAAACCTGATTTTGCGGCCCCTATTTACAGCTATATGCCGCCCGAATTGGTTTCTGGCGTTGCAAAAGATGCGCCGCCCATGTTTTTAACCGCTGCAACCGATGACCAACTGCTGTTAGTACCCGGCAGCCTTATGTTGTACGAAAAATGGCTGGCTGCAGGTAAGCAGGTTGAACTGCATCTTTTTGGCAAAGGCGGCCATGGGTTTGGCATGCGAAAACAAAACCTGCCAACTGATAGCTGGATTGACCGCTTTGGCGACTGGCTGCAACTGCAGGGCTTTGTGGCTCCATTAAAGACCGCGCCGCAAGACTGGCCTAATTTAAACAGGTTTGCCACTGACAACGAGAAGATTAAAGACATGCCAGCTGTGGGCAAACGGGTTGTTTTTATGGGCAACTCCATTACCGAAGGCTGGTTGGCACTAGACCCGGCATTTTTTGAAGGGCGGCCTTATATAAACCGGGGCATAAGTGGGCAAACCACGCCGCAGATGTTGCTCCGTTTTCGCCCGGATGTAATTAACCTTAAGCCCGCCGTGGTGGTTATATTGGCCGGTACAAACGACATTGCAGGCAACACCGGCCCAGCCACCTTGGAAACAATAATGGGCAATATAGCCTCCATGGCCGAGCTTGCGAAGGCCAATAAAATAAAAGTGGTGCTTTCCTCAGTGTTGCCGGCCTTTGATTACCCTTGGAAGCCGGGCATGCATCCTGTTGAGAAAATTGCCAAACTCAATGAAATGATCAAAGAATATGCAGCCAAAAACAACTGTGTTTATTTGGATTATTATGCTGCCATGGCTGATGAACGCAAGGGCTTGCCAGTGGCCATTTCGCCTGACGGGGTACACCCTAACTTGGCTGGTTACAAGATAATGGAGCCATTGGCAGAGAAAGCAATTAAGGAGGCGCTGAAATAGAAAATGCGAAGTCGCATTGCTGTAGCCTGGAGCAACGTTACCGTTAACAACCGTTTTTAATGGCGGTTAGCTTGGGCCAAAAACGTTTTCTGCAAGGCTTGTGCGCCCAATTTGTCTATTTCTTGCTGGGTGTTATTTACACGCAGCCAACATTTGCACCGTGTAAGCCCTGTGAATGTTGTGGCTGTGTTTGTTTTGCCTAGGCCGCCACTCGAAAACGATAGGTTTTGCTAGCCCTGCCGTTAATTGGTTCGTATTTTTGTAAATTTGGCACAACGCCAGCCGCGTTGTTTTCGGGCTTTTATCCAAAATATTTGCCGTTGTTACCGTATTTGGGATACCGTTTGGTGGTTTTTACTTAATTTACGTGCTACACTTATCCAGACTAAAAAAATATTGTTTTGAACACATCGGCAGAAAACGTGCAGCAATTACTTAGCAAACTACCACAGTTAAAAAAAGAGATACAAAAAATTATAATCGGGCAGGATACCGTTTTAGACGAGATTTTGGTGGCTCTACTGGCTGGCGGCCACTGTTTGTTGGAGGGCGTGCCGGGGCTTGCTAAAACCCTAATGGTTAAAACGCTCAGTCAGGCGTTACATTTGTCATTCAGGCGCATACAGTTTACGCCCGATTTAATGCCCACTGACATTGTAGGCACGGAGATTTTGGAAGAAGACCATGTTACCGGCAAACGCTTTTTTAAGTTTAACAAAGGCCCGTTGTTTGCCAATATTGTGCTGGCTGATGAAATAAACCGCACCCCCCCAAAAACACAGAGTGCTCTTTTGGAAGCCATGCAGGAGTTTGAGGTTACCTATGGTGGCCAAACTTACCCGCTCGATAGGCCGTTTTTTATACTCGCCACCCAAAACCCCATTGAGCAAGCCGGTACTTATCCCTTGCCAGAAGCGCAGTTGGACAGATTTTTATTGTATATAAAAATTGGCTACCCAACCGATAGGGAGGAAATTGAAGTATTAAACAGCACCACAGGCAGCAAAAAGGTAACCATTGAACCCATATTGGGCGCACCGGAGATTACCCAATTGCAAAAATATGTGCGCGATGTTACCATTAACGAGGACTTGGTGGAGTACGTTAGCAAGTTGATACGGGCTACCCGGCCAGACACCACCACAGTGGACTATGTTAAGGAGTGGGTACGCTGGGGGGCAGGCCCTCGTGCCGGGCAAAGCCTTATTTTAACCGCTAAAGCAAGGGCTTTGTTTAAGGGGCGGTATGCCGTTGTGATGGACGATTTACATGCCATGGCCTACCCTGTGCTGCGCCACCGTGTGCTGATGAACTTTAAAGCCGATGCTGAAAATATTACCGCCGACCATGTTACGGCCGAATTGGTTAAACAGATACAGCGGCCTAAAACTGTTATTCACTAATACTTGCTATATGAAAAAGGTTACTGCATTTTTTGTATGTATTGCCATGGTATGCGAAGCCAACGCATCCACCGATTCAACAGTTTATTGGAAACCCATTGTGGCCAATAAAATTGCGGATAAGTATGTTTCTGCTGAGTTGGAAACGTTCACGGGGTTGTTGAACGACCATATTTACATCAACCTAAACAAACGCTTATTGCAGATTGACTCTGCCATATTACTGTCTGGCTTTTTGCACAGGCCTGGCTCGCAGGTGTGGATAGGGGAGCATGTTGGCAAGTTTTTGTTTTCCGCCACCAAAACCTATGTTTACACCCACGATGAACGGATAAAAGCCCTTTTGGATGCTATGGTGCGCCGTTATATACCCACCCAATTGCCCGATGGCTACATTGGTACTTACCTGCCAAAGGATTATTGGACCGAGTGGGATGTTTGGGCGCATAAATACGCCATTATCGGGTTGCTTAATTATTATTCCATCACAGGTTATGCACCGGCCCTTGAAACCGCGAAAAAAGCCGCCAACCTAATTTGCAGAACGTTCGGCACCGCCCCCGGCCAGCTTGACTTAAACAAAGCAGGCGACCATGTGGGCTTGGCACCTGGCAGTATTCTGGAGCCGATGGTTGACCTGTACCGTTATACAGGCGACACGCGCTATTTGGCTTTTTCAAAATATATTTTAGCGAATTGGGAAACAACCACCGGCCCTAAAATTTTAGCCAACCTGCGTAAATATGGCAACGTTACTACCGTGGGCGATGCCAAAGCCTACGAGATGCTCAGTTGCTTTGTTGGTATTTTAAAATATTACAAATTAACGGGCGATACTACGTATTTCGGTTTGTTAAAGGCGGCTTGGCAGGATATTGTGGACAAGCGTTTGTACATTACTGGCACGGCCAGTGTGGGTGAGGTGTTTACGCCCGACCACCAACTGCCTGCCGACAACAGCGTGCACATGGGTGAAGGCTGTGTTACGGTAACCTGGATACAGTTTAACGAGCAATTGCTTAAAATTACCGGCGAGCTTAAATACGCCGAGGAAATGGAGAAGGCTGTGTACAACCACCTTTTTGCCGCCGAAAATCCGGAAACGGGCTGTGTTAGTTACTATACTGCTTTGCAGGGTGCCAAGCCCTACCGATGCGACCAGGGGTTCTCCTGCTGCCTTTCCAGCATACCCAGGGGCATATCCATGATACCCAGCCTTATTTGGGGTAAGATAAACAACCAGTTTACGGTGTTGATGTATGAACCAGGTAGCGTAAAGGAAAATATTGTGGCTGACGACGGCTCGAAATTATTATTGCAACTGAAAGCAGAAACAAGCTTTCCAAAGGATGGGGCGGTAACGTACACGGTTACCCCTTCTAAGGCAAAAAGATTTTCGCTAAATTTTCGCATACCATCATGGGCCGTTAATTACCGGGTTAGTATAAACGGTGGCGTGCAAGACTATACCCCTGCTGATGAATTAAACATCAACCGGGTTTGGCAGGCCAACGATAAGGTAGAAGTGATGTTTGATTTGCCCTTGCAGATAGTACCCGGCGGTCTGTCTTACCCCGGTTCCATTGCGTTTAAAAGAGGGCCGCAGGTATTGGCCGTTGATTCGGTGTTGAATGTGGGGCACGAGAAAGCATTGCCAATAAGTTATACGATCGGTACACAATATCCGGTAACCGATGTGGCAGGCCAGTTGCCCAATTACTGGGTAGGTAAACAAGCGTATTCGGTTACATTTGGCGAAGGGGCAACAAAACAGGATTTGATATTGGTGCCTTTTGCCGATGCTGGCCAATCTGCATCGCCATTGCAGGTATGGGTGCCATTTAAGTTGGCAACTACGGCAAAAAGGGAATAACGATTTTTGATACTGGCTGTGGTTTTTCATAGGGGCATCGTTGCGTCGCAAGCACTTTGGCTGAAGAATATGAATTTGGCTTTGCAAAAGAATGTTGGACTTTTTGAGGTTGAAAATTGCAACCTCAAAGGATAAAGCAGGAGATTGTGAACGGTGGTACTTCTTTGAGATTTCAAATTGAAACCTCAAAGAAAGGATTATAAAAGTTTTCTATTACCTAAACTGGAGAGTTTGTAGGTGCGTTTTCATATTTTTTGATTACATACCCAAATAAAGAAAGATTTTTAACTTAAAAATATGCATATAATACAAAGCATACAAAATAGAATTTATGAAATAAGAGGTGAGCGGGTAATGCTGGACAGGGATTTAGCGGCGTTGTACGAGGTAGAGACGAAAGTGTTAAACCAGTCAGTTAAACGAAATATTATAAGATTCCCACCTGATTTTATGTTTCAGCTTACGAAAGAGGAGTTTGAACAATTCAGGGTTCAAATAGAAGCTTTAGAGCATAGCCATTCTTTGAGGTCACAAATTGTGACCTCAAACAGGGGCGGTATACGATACCTCCCTTACGTTTTTACCGAACAAGGGATAGCCATGCTAAGCGGAGTTTTAATGAGTGAGAAGGCTATCAACATGAATATTGCCATCATGCGGGCTTTTGTGGAAATAAGGCGTATCATATTCAGGCAGAACGATTTAAAAGAACAGTTGCAGGAAATAAAACAACGGTTAACCGAACACGACACCCAACTAAACAGTATTTATGATGCCTTGGAAAATTTGCTGGACGAAAATGCCGCACAACAAACATGGCAGAGCAGGGAAAGGATAGGGTTTAAGAAGTAATGCAGTCACAAATGGTCATCGCATCCGAATATATTACCGTTCAAGGTAACAAATGGTGACCTTGGAGAAATCAGCTAACGATACCGGGTTTTATATGCCAACTTGCCAGAAGAAAAACTAAACGTTCAAGGTTTAAATTTGAAACCTTAAAAAACTTTGAGATCACAAATTGTGACCTCAAACAATTTTATTATAAAAAGCCCTGAATGGGGCGGCATACAACAGCGATGGGTGAAGCCCATCGGGACATGAGAAAAAAATTAGACAATGAGCCGTTTACTTGACGCCAAAATATTAATGACCATCAAAAACCTGCAATTGGCGGCCAAAACCACGATTGATGGGTTTATGGCAGGTATTAATAAAAGCAAGGTAAAAGGCCCAGGGCTTGAATTTAGCCAGTACCGCAGCTACCAGCCGGGCGACGACCTGCGCTGGCTTGACTGGAAAATGTATGCTCGCAGTGATAGGTATTACATACGTGAGTCTGAAATAGAAACCAGCCTTTCCGTGCGGTTTTTAATAGATGCCAGTGCTTCTATGAATCATTCCGACGGTGGCATTACAAAAATTGAGTATGCGCGCTATTTAGCTGCCTCGCTCGGGTACTTGGCCAGCCTGCAGAACGACTCAGTGGGGCTGTACGTGTTGCAGGGCGGAGACGTGTTTTCTCTGCCTTCCAAAAAAGACCATCAGCACTTGTCGCGTTTTTATTGCCAGTTAGAAAACATCAACCCACAAGGTAGGTTTACAAGGCCTGTGGAATATAGAGAGATTTTTGCAGGTGCGAGCAAAAAAGAGTTGCTTATTTTTATAACCGACCTTTACCAAGAGGATAATGAAATGTATGTTTTGTTGGATGCTTTGGCCACGTTAAAACACGAGATAATCGTGTTCCACCTAATGGCGCAAAACGAACTGAAATTAGATTATAAAGGCTATACAGCAGTGGAGGACATGGAAACTGGGCAGGTGGTGAGCATTGGCGATGCCAGCGCCCGGGAAGTTTACAGCAAAAGCATGGCCACCCATTTGTTGGCGATACGGGCTGCCATGTTGAACAGGAATATTTTTTACCGGCTCATGAATTTGGGCGAACCTGTAGACCATGCATTGAAAGACTTTCTTAACCAACGAAATAAAATAAAATAGCAGCATTGTTTAGTCTTTTACAACCCATATGGATGTTTGCGGCGGCGGGTATTACCATACCCATTGCCTTGCATTTGTGGAATGTGCGGCAGGGCAAGGTTTTAAAAGTGGGCAGTGTTGCATTGCTTACCAACCAAGCTGTAAAAAACAGCAGCAACATTAAACTTAACGAGTTGCTTTTATTGCTGTTACGCTGCCTGTTGATAACACTGGCCGCTGTTATATTGGCCAAGCCCCAATGGACCCCTGCAAACACCGCTACCAAAAACGGATGGGTGCTGTTACCTAAAGCGTCATTTAATAAAACATATATCCATTTTAAACCGATGGTGGATTCGTTATTGCAGGCTGGTTACAGCCTGCATTATTTTAACGCACCTTTTGAAGAAAAAAGGATGGAAGATGCCATTAAAGAACAGGCGTTGGCAAACGATTCAGACAAGGTAGTTGACTATTGGAAAACAATCAGCCAATTAAACAAGGTTGTTGACACCATATTACCGCTGTACATATTTACCGATAATAAAATTGCCAATTTTTTGGGTAACAGGCCGGGCGTATCGTTAAAGATGATATGGCAAACCTATGCCAACGATGATTATTTGCAACAACAATTGGCTAGGTCATATAAAACCTACGATGGCGGTATACGCATTGTAACGGCCACCAATAAACCAACAGGCACTTCTATAGCATACAATACGTTGGCCGACGCTGGGTTAGGGGCAGCTGGGTATACGCTGCAAGCCAATGGCAATGTGAACCTACAGGGCAAAACTGGTTCTCCTGTCACGTTGGATACTGCACCATTAAACATCACTGTTTATACAGGCAATTACCCGGCTGATGCCGGTTATATAAAGGCCGCTATTGAAGCGATACGCCAGTTTAGTAAAAGGAATATTAACCTGCGTTTGGCGGAAAAAGAGGAAGATATTGCCAAAGGGCAGGACTGGTTGTTTTGGTTATCCGACAGGCCAATACCGGCCAATGCCACCGCCCGAAACGTTTTGCAATATGCGGAGGGTAAGCAAACGGCTGGGAGCAGTTGGATACAAACTTTCGGCGATTATTCGACAAACGGCAACAAGCTGGTTTTATTCAGATTTACCGCCCCACAACCCAATGGCTTAATGGGTCAAAATATTCTTTGGAAGGATGGTTATGGCAACCCGGTATTAACCCTTGACAGTGGTAAAACGAATGTGTACCATTTTTACTCCCATTTTAACCCGTCTTACAACGGGCTGGTTTGGGGTAGCAATTTTGCACAATTGCTATTTACCTTATTGGTGCCTAAACAAGAAGCCTTATTTGCCAATGATGCCCGAATGATTGATGCCTTGCAATTGCAGCCATATCCAGTTTCGGCAAATGGGGGTACTACGCAAACAACCAAACAGCCTGTTGATCTTGCGACTGCCGTCTGGCTCGCCATGGCTGTTGTTTTTTTACTGGAGCGTATGGTGGCCCACAGCCATAAAAGGGAGGGGTTGCTTGCAGCGTAACCAGGGTTTACATATCATCCATTCATTTCGTAAAAAATGGTTAATAAGCACCATTTTTTCAACATCGTTGTTTGCTTTGGCGATAGCTGGCCTACTTGCTGTTGTGCTGTATAAATTTTTTGGTTGGCCCTTTGTTTTAGCAATACCGTTGTTTATAGCGGCATGCGTTGTTATGTTGGCTATTAAAAAGCCTTGGCAAATAACAGCCCTTGACGTAGTAAAATTTCTCAACAGCAAATACCCGGCCTTGCAAGAAAGTTGCGGGCTGCTGCTGCGGGATGCTTCAACACTAAACCTGCTGGAAAGCTTGCAGGTAGCCAAAACTGAGCATGCATTGATGCATATTACAATGCCTATTTCATTCGCGCAGCAGTTGCGCGCTGCATTGTTCACCGTGTTGTTTGCGGTGGTGCTAAGCGTTGCATTGTATGCCATTCCATTGCATTTTGGCAACATAAAACCCAGTACGGGCAAGCCATATAGCCCAAACAAGCCGCCAGAAAAAATATTACCCGGTATCAGTTCAACCCAACTGGAGGCAGTGCCGCCTGCCTATACAAAACTGGCACCTTACACGCAGCAGCAGATGAATATACAGGTGCCAGAAGGCAGTGCCGTCAAATGGCTTTTGCAAACCAATACAGCGGCCCGAACATTGAAACTTGTGTTTAATGATTCATCAGCCATTTTTTTACAGCCAACCAATAAACAACATACTGCTTGGAGTGCCCGAAAGCTTGTAGCGAAAAGCGGTTTTTACCAGCAGGTGCTGGATGGGGCGGTGTCGGAATTTTACAAAATGGAGGCCGTTAAAGACCAGCCGCCAGTTATTGTAATACAATCGCCCAAGCCCAACACCACCATTGAGTTTTGGGAACCACAACGTGTGATGGTAGCGGCATCGTTGGACGATGATTACGGTTTGAAGGACGCTTTTATCAGTGCCACTACCGCCAGCGGCGGGGGAGAGGCTGTTAAGTTTAAGGAGCAGAAAATAACCTTCCCCAACTCTTTTGCGGGGCAGCTTAAACAATACCATGTACAACGGACGATTGACCTAAGTGCTTTAGGCATGCAGCCCGGCGATGAGTTGTATGTGTTTGTGCAGGCAGAGGACAACAACGGGCATATAACAAAGTCGGACATGATGGTTGTTTCCCTGGCCGATACTACAAAATTGTCCGAGGCCGAAGGGCTTGTAAATGGCGTGAAATTGAAACCAGAATATTTTCGCAGCGAGCGGCAGATTATTCTTGATGCAGAGCAGCTACTGAAGGATAAGGATACTATCTCCGCCACTGATTTCAACAACCGGAGCAACAACCTTGGCATAGACCAAAAACTGCTGCGCCTGCGGTATGGCAAGTTTTTGGGCGAGGAGCAAGAGGAAACGGAGGGGGGCGTTGACAGAGGGAAGGATAATATTCTGGCCGACCCCATCAATTTTGGCAATGCTGCGGTGGTGCTTGACGCTTTTACAGATAAGCACGACAATGCGGAGGACGCCGGTTTTTTTGACGCAGGCACTAAAACGCTGCTGAAAAACACCCTTACCGAAATGTGGAACGCCGAGGCCCTCCTGCGTACCTTTAAGCCAAAGGAAGCTTTGCCGTATGCTTACAAAGCATTGAAGTTATTGAAAAGCCTACAGGAACAGTCTCGTGTGTATGTTGCCAAAACCACGTTTAAAACCACGCCTTTGAAGCCCGAGAAACGCCTAAGTGGTGAATTAGACAAGATAATACAGCCAGTAAGGCAATCGGCAATTGCCAATAACCCAAAGGCCGCTGCGGATATAGCTTTAGCATTAGGGGTTTTGGAGCAATTAAAGGCAAGCACGGGTTTACAAACCACCGGCGGTAAATATTTGCAGGCATCGTTACAAATACTCGCCAACAAGGCTGCAACTGAGCCGGGGGCTTATTTGCAGGGCCTGCAGGCCGTTAAAGCCATATTGGCTGCAATGCAAAATAACCAGCCTGTTGCAGTAGCTGATATAAGCACCGCAGAGGCTGCCCTGCAAAAAATAACATCTACACCTGCCGTGTTGCCGTTTGGGCAAGCAGCACCTGCTTATAATGCGTTGCAGCAGCAATATTTGATTAACCTGCACAAAAACAGCGAACAATAATGGGGGCATGGAATTACAGTATAGTGGCCATAAGCACGTTGATGCTGGTATTTGCAGGCTGGCAGGAACTAAGCCGGGTAAATAGAAAATATCTTCCCCTAAGGCTGGCGGCAGCGTGTTTTGCCATAGCAAACCTAGCCTGCCTGGTATTGCCCATAAACCTTTATAAGCAAGTTGAGGCGCCTAAGGGCGAGGCTATTATAGAAACCAACGGAACCGTGGCCGACAGTGTAAGCCTTTTTTTGCAACAAGGGCATAATGCCACGCCTGTTTACATTTGGGATGAATATAGTTTGCTGGAGCGGCCAAACTTTACCACGCTACATGTTTTTGGCTATGGGCTTTCGGCATACCAATTACAACAATTAAAAGGAAAGCACGTGGTATTTCACCCTGCTTTAATCAACACTGGTATAACCTATGCGAGTTGGCAAAGGGTGCTGCATACGGGCGAAAAACTACAACTGCAAGGCAGTTTTGTGAATAGGACCCCCCAAAAAATAATATTGTTGTTAAGCGGCTTCAACACTGTGCTTGATTCCACTATCATACCCCCCAAAACACAAACTATTTTCTCATTGGCCACTATACCTAAAAATGCAGGCAAGGCCGTGTACACGTTAACAGTGCTTGGTGGCAATAAAACCATTGAGGAAGAATTAGTGCCCGTTGATATACATCCGCCTGACAGCCTTGCGGTGCTGGTTTTGGCTGGGTCGCCCGATTTTGAGAGTAGGTTTTTGAAGAACTGGCTTTCGCAGAACGCATACTCGGTAGCCCAGCGCACGGCAATAAGTAAGGGCAAGTATGGCAAATGGTTTTTTAATATGGATTCGATGAATTTGGATAAAATAACGGCACCCTTGCTGGACAGGTTTGGCGCGTTGGTAACCGATGCGTCGGCGTTGGCGGCATTAAGCCCGGGGGAACAGGCCATTATACGTGCCAAATTGGACGCTGGCATGGGCTTGATTGTTAAAGCCGACACATTGCTCGCCAAGGCATTTTACGCGCAAACGTTCCCCTTGTTTACACAACACGAGAAGAAGCAACAGTTTTCTGTTAAGTTCGGCGGCGAAAGCAACTTGCGTTTTTTACATGGCGAACAGCCAGCTTTCATAAAAACCACTCCAGGCATACAGGCCTTGGCGACCGATTCAGCGGGGCAAATATTGGCCGCTACCGGCCTGTACGGGCAAGGTAGGGTAGTGCTAACCACCATTAACAATGCTTATGAATGGTTGTTAGCAGGTAATGCCGATGCATACCACAACTACTGGAGTATGTTGATTAGCAATGTTGCCAAAAGGCAAACGGTTGCGGCAAACATAACCGTTAGCCAGCTGTTGCCGCGTATTAACCAACAGCTTTTGGTAAATTTTGAGACAGGTAGCTCAATGCCAATAGCCAATGTGAGCGGAAGCAATGTTTACCTGCGGCAGAACCTGAATTTGCCCTTTTTATGGCAAGGCAGTTATTGGCCGGTTAAAACAGGCTGGCAAACTATTGCGGTCGAAAATTATGCAGCTGATTTTTACGTTTACGATAAAGCAGACTGGCAATATGTTGACGCAGCAGAAAACCTAACAGCAACACATACGTTTATTGCGCAGCAGGAAAAGACAGAAAAACTTGTTAGCAATGCCATAGCTAAACAAAGTACACCAGTACCCAAAATATATTTTTTAGCGCTGTTTGTATTGTCATGCATTGTGTTGTGGGCAGAGCGTAAGTTTACTGTTGCACGCTAGCACCTAATAATTGCGCTGATAACCCTCCCTAATCCAAAATATCAGCGAGTTTCAGTAACTCATTCTTTTTGTAAAGCAGTTTTGGCTTATCAAAGCATTTGGATAACTCCTCAATCAGCAATTGTATAACCTTTGTATGGCTGAGCGGTTTAAAATGAGAAACACTAGGGGGTATTGCCATGCGTTTAAAATAGTTTTCAATGTCCCTGTGGGTAAACGGGTGGCCTGTGGTGGCATCCACATAAAAACTTATTTTGCTTTGCGGGCTTGCCGATGAGCTGGCAGGGTCATATTCGGGGTGGAAAAATGCCAATACAAATTGCTTGGGTATATTAATAGCCCGCACGGGGATGTCAAGCAATTGCCCAAGTATCAGGTACAAAATACCATTGGTGATTGTATTGCCTTTTTTTACTTGCAGCACTTTGTGTATAAAAAAATCGTCTGGGTTGTTGTAGCTTACCTCGTTGCCCTTTAAGTTGTAATAGTTGTATACAATGCTTGATATTACATTAGCCTGTTCCAAAGGTGTTAAAAAACTGTTGAGTTCAAGCCAAACATTACGGCGTATTTTTTCAATTTCCTGTAAAACGGGCCCCGTCTGCAGCTCGGGGTATTGAAATTTAGACACAAGTAACGAACCAAACAAAAGGTCATGGTATGGGTTGTCGCGCCACTCAGTCAAATCCCGCACAAGGTCGGTATAATGTAGCCTATGTATCAGCATCTCAATGCGGCCCTGTATATCCTCGCTGATGGTGTTTTCCCATAAAAATTCCAGATTGGGTATAATGTTTCGGCCGTACTCCACAATGCGGTTGCTCACCGTGCTAAAGACTTCCTCATCGGGGTCGTCAATCAAGGTAAACAAAGCTGATATTTCACGGTTTGGCTGCATATTAGATATTGGATACAAACTAATGCAATATTTTTAGAAAATAGAAGGCAAGTTATACAGCAGGTGTGGAAAGTGCGATGCAAAGAAAATATCCATAGCACGTTACAAAACATTATGTAACAACGGAACAACGCCATGTTTTTAATGGGGCAGGGGCCATTAAAAACATGGTGTTGAAAGCAAACGGTTAAAACCAAAACATGTATAAATATGTAAAACCTACCGCCGGCTGCAAGGCTATGCCTTCTTCTTTGCACCTTTCTTTTTAGGTGGGTTGGCTTTTAACTCTTCCATTATCTGTTTCACTTCGTCAATGGTTAAATCGGCGGCCTTATCCTGTTGCTCTTTGGTTAGCTTAAAATTACGCAAGCCTTGCTTTATATATGGGCCATAAGGGCCTTTTAACACCTGTATTTTTTCCTTTTCAAAAACTTTTATGGTACGCTCATCCTTTGCCACGCGTTTTTCCTCAATCATGGGTGCTATCTCTTCCAGCATAACGCTGTAGGGGTCCATCCCCTTGTTAAGCGAGTAGAATTTCTTGTTGTGGGATGCGTAAGGCCCAAAACGGCCAATGTTTACTGAAACATCCTCCCCCTCAAACTTACCCAAATTGCGGGGCAGCTTAAATAATTCCATCGCTTCCGCATAGCTTATTGTTTCAATGCTTTGGTTGGCCTTTAGTTTTGCAAAGCGTGGCTTTTCTTCCTCGTTGGCTTCGCCTATCTGCACCATTGGGCCAAACCGCCCCATGCGGGCTATCACGCGTTTGCCAGTTTCGGGCTCAATGCCCAACTCTCGCTCGCCCTTTATGCGTTCAGCGTTTTCAAGCGTGTTTTCAATGTCTTTTTTAAAGGGTTTGTAAAACCCGTCAACCATTTTGGTCCAAATTTTTGTACCGGCGGCAATTTCATCAAACTCATGTTCAATGCTGGCAGTAAAGCCATAGTCCATCACATCGGCAAAATGCTGGCTTAAAAAGTCAGTTACCACCAGCCCAAGATCAGTGGGGAATAGTTTTGACTTTTCCGCCCCAGTATTCTCCTGCTCGGTGGTTTTGGTAATCTTGTCCAACTTAAGCACCAGCACCCTGTAGTCTCTTTTTACACCTTCCTTATCACGTTTTTCAACATATCCTCTTTTTAAAATAGTTGAAATGGTGGGGGCGTAGGTTGACGGCCTGCCGATGCCCAACTCCTCCAGCTTCTTCACCAACGATGCCTCCGTGTAACGCGGCGCGGGCCTGGTAAAACGCTCCACAGCTTTCATCTCTTTAAAATCCAGCACCTGGCCAACGCGTATTGGCGGCAGTGAACCTTCTTCATTACCTTCTTCTACATCTTCATCATCCTTGTCCTCCATGTAAATCTTCAAAAAGCCGTCAAACTTCAACACCTCGCCCTGGGCAGCCAGTTCGGCTTTGTTGGTGGATATATCAATTTTTGCAGTGGTTTTTTCCAATTCAGCATCGGCCATCAAACTTGCCATAGTGCGTTTCCAAATAAGCTCGTACAGGCGGTTAGTATCTGCGTCCTTAACGGTTGCGTTTTCCATGTAGGTGGGGCGTATGGCTTCGTGCGCCTCCTGGGCCGATTCGTTTTTGTTCTTGTACTTTCTTATCTGTACATATTTATCACCAAATTGTTTGCTAATCTGTGCCCTAGTGTCGGCAATGGCAGTGTCGCTCAAATTAACGCTGTCGGTACGCATGTAGGTAATAAACCCGCTTTCGTACAGCTTTTGTGCCAACAGCATGGTTTTGCTAACGCCGTAACCAAGCTTGCGGCTGGCTTCCTGCTGCAGGGTGGAGGTGGTAAACGGTGCCGCCGGCGATTTACGCGCCGGCTTTACTTGTATGTCCCTCACCTTATAAGACGCGCCGGCGCAGCTTTGTAAAAATTTTTCGGCATCTTGGTTGGTATCTTGCCTGCTACCCTCTGCAGTAAAGGTTACATTTTTGTTATTGATGTCTTTGGCGGCAAAAAGTGCTTCAATTTTAAAGCTGCTGGTGGTGCCAAAGGCGTTTATTTCACGCTCACGCTCCGCAATAAGCCTAACAGCCACACTTTGTACACGGCCGGCACTAAGGCTGTTGCGCATGCTCATTTTACGCCACAACACAGGGCTTAGTTCAAAACCCACAATCCTGTCCAGTATGCGGCGCGCCTGCTGTGCGTTTACCAAGTTAAGGTCAACAAAACGGGGGTGGTCAACGGCGGCGCGTATGGCTGGCTTAGTAATTTCGTGAAAAACTATGCGTTTGGTTGTTTTGGGGTCCAGGTTAAGCACCTCGCATAAATGCCAGCTAATGGCTTCCCCTTCTCGGTCCTCATCCGTTGCCAGCCAAACCTGTTCGGCTTTTTTGGCAAGTTTTTTCAACTCGGCAACCACTTTCTGTTTGTCTTCCGGCACAATATAACGGGGGGCATAATTCTTATTAACGTCAATGCCCATGTCGTCCTTCTCCAGGTCGCGTATATGCCCGTAACAGCTTTTAACCTCAAAATCGCTGCCAAGTATATTTTCGATAGTCTTTGCTTTGGCAGGAGACTCAACTATTAATAAATTTTTAGCCATGCTTTTAATATAGTGTGTTTAACCGGTTTTTCAACTTGATGTAGGCCCATGCCCTTAAAAATAAAGGGGCAGCAGCTGAAAATATTACTGCCGGAAAAGCTTTTTCTTGTTGAAAAGCACCTAAAAAACAACGGTTGAACAGATGCAATATTAACGCAATCAATCAATAATCAAAAAATATCGGTGAATTCTTATTTGGGTGGGGGCAGAAGGTGGCGTTTACGCAATTGAAAAATCGCTGAACATTACAATAGCATCTTCTTACGTCGGTGCTATCAACCGGCGTTTGTTAAAATGCTTGGAGCCGTTGATGGGTAGTGACAACAAGAACGGTTGAACTACATTAAATGTCCATTGATCTGTTTTTTGCGATAGATTAATGGACTCTTATATCCCAGACAGGCAATCCGTTGGTAATTATTGCCGTGTTTTACTACTTTGAGAACGCAAAAAGTAAAAATGGATGCCCATACACATACTAAACCTGCTAGGTTTTAGACAATATTTATATGGCGGCGGGGGTTACTTAACCTCCTTAAGCACATTCCACATTTGCTCGGCCACAAGCTGGTTACCTTTGTCGTTCAAATGCACGCCATCGGCTGTTAAAATGCCTTTTTCTAGGTTTTTTGGGTTATTGGCAACGTTGTAGTCTAACAGAAACTTACGTAAGTCAACAAGGGGTACGTTTTCATCAGCGGCAATTTTGCGGATGATGTTACAATATTTGTTCAAATCTCCGTCTTGCTCATTGCTGAAATCGGTTTTTTCGCCGATGGATGCCGGGGTACATATTACCACTTTGGCATTGTTCAGTTGCAGTTTATGGATGAGCGCGTGGTAAAATTTCTCAAATTTCTCGGCATCCGTGCCTGTGACATAGGTTCTTTTATGCCAAACATCGTTCACGCCCACAAACACCACCACAATATCTGGCTGCTTGGCAATAACATCGCTGTCCATACGCAGGTAAAGGTCGTATATTTTGTTGCCGCCAATGCCCGCACCCTGTAGCTCGTAGCCGTTAATGTTCTGCTGGGCCAGCATATTTTGCAGTACGGTGATGTACCCTTTGGGTTGCACGCCTGCCTGGGTAATGGAATCCCCAAAAAATATCACCTTTTTCTTTTTGTCGCGTACGAATGATGCCATAACAAGCATAAGTATAAATGCGCCTAATAAAATTATTTTGTTCATGCCGATGCCTCCAAATGGGGTTATAAAATTGCGCCCTAATCGGGTGGTTAAAAATAAGCTTATAATTGTTTCGCGGCGGGGTAGGGGGTAACTTTTTTGCAATTAGCTATCGTGTAGAGCAAACCCAGCCATCGTTAACTGGCTAACGGTGCCCTATAATGCGGCTTTTTGCCGGTACTCCTTCGGTGACAGCCCCGTGCTTTTTTTAAATATTTTATTGAAGTTTGACAGTGTTTTGTACCCGCAGCTAAAGGCTATTTCCGAAATGTTCAGGTTGCTTTCCAACAGGTATTTACAGGCTTTTGATATGCGTACTTCGTTTAAATATTCTATAAAATGTTTGTTGGTGCGTTGTTTAAAAAGCCTGCAAAACGCAGGCGGCGTAAGGTTTGCCACTTTCGCAATGTGTTCCAACGAAATATCCTTGAAAAAGTTGTTGCTGATGTAGGTGTATACTTCGCTTAACCTATCGGGTTTGCTTTGTAAAATAACACCTGTGTACAGTTCGTTGGCGAGGTATTCAATGTCTTTTGAGGTGCTGAGGATGTGCAGTATTTCCATCAGGCCTATAATGCGGTCAAAGCCCTGCATGTCAACCAGAACTTCCATTTTTTCGGCAATTTTCTGCATTGTTTTGCCGGTAACTTTAATGCCCCTGCCCGCGCGCACGAAAAAGTCGTTTATTTTCCCGCTTTCTTTTAGTTGGTAAAAACCTTTGGCAAATACATCTTTATTAAAATACACCACTATGCTTTTGGAGCGCAGGTAGGTAAAACCCTTGTAAAAAATTTCGTCGTTTAGCCAAACATGCGGCAGGTTGGCACCCAAAAAAACCATGTCGCCAGCGGTGTAATTGTCAAGCTTGTCGCCCACAATGCGGGTTCCGTAGCCTTCTTTTATATATACCAGTTCCAGTTCGGGATGGTAATGGAAAGGCGATTTTGAGTATTCCTCATCCCTTTTTACCACGGCAATATGGGCCTGCAGTTCGTTGGTTATTTCAACATGTAACGCTTTCATGGCTGTTTGTAAGGTTAATAAAGTATAAGTTCCTTTGGCAATTTGAGGGTAAATATAGCGCAAGTGGATGCCTGCAACAAGCCGAAAGATGTTTTTTAAATGGTAAAATTTAGTTAATGCTATTGGTGGCAGGGTGGCATTTATCAAAATAATTATGTTCCCATCCATTATTAACCGTAATGGGTAAAAAATTACCGGTGTATTGGTAAAAAACAGTTGTATGCCTTACATTCGTACCATCGGCATGTGCAATAAATTTGACACGATGCTTGCTTAAACTGATAAACTTGCCTTTGTACGATGAATAGCTTACTCGAAAACCTAAAACAAGAACTGGTAGATTTTTTTGGCATCGGTGCCTGGCTGGATATGTTCAGCAAGGGCGATTATACCCGCCTGCACACGGTGGATGGCATTTTAGGTGCTATTGGCCCACTTATACCCCTGCTGATGGTGATTGAGTTTGCCAATGCCCTTATAAGCCGCCGCTTTGCCAATAAGCATTACAAAAACAATATGCTTATTTATATTTTTAACCGTTTGGTGGGCAGGTTTATTTCAATTGGGTTGGTGGCGTTTTGCATAGGTTATTTTAGCCCATATGCCATATTAAAAACAGGCAATGCGTGGTATTGGTTTATCTACTCTTATGTAGTTTGGGAACTTTCGCATTTTGTGTACCATTACTATGGCCATAAGGTGCGTTTGTTTTGGTGCCTGCATTCAACCCACCATGCCCCTGAACACATGAACCTAACGGTGGGCTTCGCGCATTTTTTTCTGGAGGCACCCTATGCCGATTTTATTCGTACCACCATTTGCATGTTGCTGGGCGTAAAGCCCCCGGTGTTGTTTTTGGTGATGTTTATAGACGGTACCTGGGGCACCTTTATACATGCCGGCGAAAACCTGTTGAAGGATGGCCGGCTGGGCCCACTGCGCCATATAATACTTACACCAAGCCACCACAGGGTGCACCATGCCCGCAACCCCACTTACATGGATACTAATTTTTGCAACCTGTTAAATATTTGGGACCGAATTTTTAAAACCCACCAATACGAGGAATTAGCACTGCCGCCTGAATACGGCATTACCCGACCCATAAAAAACGGCAACTTTTGGGATGTGTACTTTGGTGAGTTTGTTTGCCTGTTCCGCGATGTTAGCCAAGCACCGGGCATAAAAAATAAACTGCTCTATATTATTATGCCGCCCGGCTGGAGCCACGACGGCAACCACAAGACCGCCCGCGTTGTAAAGCGCGAGTATTTGGCAGGGCAAAAGAAAGCCGTAAAGTAGTAGCCCGCAATGATAGGGCCTTAACCCTTTTGCCTATGGCTAGCTTACGGCTATAGGTTGCATAGAATCAGCGTTTTACGGTTTGCGAGGCGTATGTGCTTTCGAATATCTTGTCGGCATTTGCGGCTTCAAAGCCCTCGCGCCGGTGTTGGCGTTTAATTTCTCCGGCACCCAGGCTTGCATAGGCTGGCAATACCTTTCTTTCGGCAAATTCCACGTACGATCCTGGTATCTTATAGTTTATGCCAGCTGCAAATACTGCGCTTATCATTTCTGCCACGGTGGAACTTTGCAGCAAATACCCATCGCCACTGGTTTTAATTTTTCCGCCTGCATCGTTTAGCGTAAACCCACGTTGCTCCAAAAATTGGTTAAATTCGGCAATGGTATTATAACCGGTGGGTAGGTTATGCACGCTTACCGTAAAATGGTTAAGATAATACCGGTTATAAATTACCCAAGCAGCGTATTCGCTTTCCGCATTTAAGGCCAAGTAATCCTCTAAAGTGGGTAGGCGCCAAAGGCCGCTGTGCAAAAATTGGTCAATAGCAGTCGGGTCATTAAGGTCAATGCTGTCAACCGGGTCGGCGGTAACCTCATTGGTATATCTGTGTATGATGGCTTGCGTGGCGGGGGATAGGTCTTTTACACGTAGCTCGCTCACAAATATCCTCGGGTGCTTTTCAGTGGGTGGGGCGTACCAGTAAGCATCCAACTTTTTGGCGGGGAAAAAATAGGGTTCCATTTTCCGGTACCCCAAATGCAAAAATATTTTCTCAAATGACTGTATGCCCAAGTGCGGTACCCCCAAGGTGCGGAAAGCAATATGGTCGTTCTCTATCTCTGCCGCGGAATGGATCAGGCCTGCGACAACCATTTCGTCAATTACCTTTTGCACATCGGGCACGCGTTGGGTGTAGCGGCGCATAAGCCCACCAAGCACATTATCTAAGTTGGTATTAGTCATTATAGTACTTTTATAAGCCGGTAAAATAATCGTTTTACCGGTTGTAATGTAATTGGTTTGTCTTTAAATATCCTTTTAAGTATCGGCTACACGTGCTTGGCCAGCCAATTAAGGCTAATCGCGTGTAGATAGGGTGTAGTATTTGTTTAGGCAACTTTATACATGCGGGTGGCCGAGTTTATATAATCAAGTGGGTCAAACGCTTTGTCAAATATTTCCTTTAGCCCAAGCAGCTTGTTTTGCAGGTCTGTCATTTTCGCACCAATTTCGGGGTCTGCTTTGTATTTGTTAAACAGGCTGCTGTATTTAAAAATATTTTCGTTAATGCGGAAAGTAATTTGCCCGAAACGCATTTTAAGCGACTGCACCTGGTTCATTTGGTTGTACACGGCCTCTTTCCAGTCCTTTGGTGCAATTGCTTTTTGTGCCTCTACATAATCGCTTGCTTTTTGCCTTATGGTGGTTAAATACTGGTATCTTTTTTCAGCGTCACTTTCCTTTGAGAAATTTTCGTCATACACCGCAGGGTCAATTTTTAGCATTGCCAAATTAATATTTAGGTTACGTAGGTAAAGGCTTTGCAGGTTCATCAGTTCATCGGTAATAAGTTCCCATTCGTGTTCAACCGCGCCCTTGTCATAACCATACTGGCTCACTTTCATGGTAAGGGCAATCATTTTTTCGCTTTGCTCCCGCAGTGCCTTTTCTTTTTTGCTCAACGAGTTTAAGTAGGTTGACATGCCCGCAAACAGCACAGATGATATGGGGCCCACCACAGGTAAAAAACTAGTGGTGTTACCTGAGAACAACAGCAGGTTATTGCTGATGGTAATCATCGATTCGTTTGATTTGTTGTCTTTTACATACTGGCTAAATTTTTCAAACCAATCCTTGTAGCCGGGGTAGTTCAGCGGGTTGCCTGCCTCGTTTAAGGTACTAAAGAACTCCCTGGATGCATTGAAAAGCAGCAGTGGCTTTATCTCCCTGTCCATAGAGATTAGGTTTACTACGGCACTTTGGTAGTTGGCTTTGTAAATATCCAGTTCGTTTTGTTCTACGGCTTTTTCCCGGGCCTCAAGCACCTGTACGCGCTCCAGCAGTTTTTCCGCTTTTTCTTTAACGCTGGTGGTGGTTTTTAAAGCACTGTCCAAGTCATCTACCCTATTGTTTATACGGTGTATGGTTGAGTCGAACGTGGTGTTTTTTTTGTCTAGGCCAGCCTGGATATCGTCCAAAAGCTTTTCCCTTAGTTTTTTCTCAGACGAAAGAGAGTCTGCCGTTTGGCCTGGGGCGGAGGCTTTTTTTACCGCCGCGGATGAGTCTTCAGATTGGGCTGTTGCTACAATTGACGATAATAACCAAGCTGCAATGCACAATATTTTCTTTGTCATGGCTGTTTTTTACCCTTTTTCTGGGGCATAAATATAAAATACTTACGGCTTTGTAAAAACAGTTTTGTTTGGTCCCGCATTGTTTTTTTAAAAAAATAACAATTATACCAATAGGGAATAACCGTGGTAATGAGGCCTTTTGGGCAAAAAAAACGCCTATTTCTATGCCAGTAAAGGCATGCCTAATAGGCTAGTTCCGCGGCTTGGGAAACGCGCTTTTTTTCAAAATATATTATGCCAGCGGGTTGGTCGGTTGCCAGCCTAATTTGGTTGCAAACAATTGTAAAACGGCTCTCAATTTCGGCCCAATCGCTAGTTGATGAAGCGCAAAGCAGCCTTAGCGCGCCCAAAGCAGCAAATTCGGTAGTTTGGCAATTTACAAAAGACATATAGCCAGTTAACTCCCTAAGCCTCAAATTAATAATGCATGCATAGTGATAAACGCTGGTTACCACCAGTGCACGCGTATTGCCAATATCGCCGGGGCCATATATTTTTTTGTTGAAATTTTTTTGAATACAAAGTACATTTCTTTGTATCGATGCTAAATCCCGGGTGCTGGCTCCGGCCATGCCAGGCAAGGTAATATCAGCCGTTAATGTTAAACGTTGCATAGTGGGGTACAGATTGGTATAAAGATAGCAACAAAAACTTTAGGTGGCCCTTTGTAGGGGAACGGAATATTAAAAAAATAGTAAATTTATTAGCTGGGAAAATATTATAGCCTTGGCTTTAGGTATATGGCGGATGCGCAATAACTTGGCCGAGGGTTTAAAAAGCTGCCATGAAAAATGGCATTTACACCCCATTTAGCGTTTACAGGTTTTTTATAGGCAAATTAACATTGAGCCTATTCCTCCTCAAACCGTATGCCATGCCTCCTCAGCTCTGTTAATACGGGCTCGTAAATGCTGGGTACGATGGGTATATGCAGGCCGGTTTCTGTTATCTGGCCTTCCAGAATTAAGCGGGCCGCAATGCCCAAAGGCAGGCCAACGGTTTTGGCCATGGCTGTGTGTACATTGTCTTCCCCTTTTACAACCAACGAACTTTTAACGGTTTTTTTTAGGCCGTTAAGCAAGTAGTCAATTTCGTGCATCATTACCACCATGTCTTTGTCATGCGGCTGTAGGGCAAGCTTTTTTTCCAAAATACATTGCAGTACGTCAGCTGGGCTGCAAAAACCCTTATTGATCGGTGTTTCATCGTCCAGCCCCAAAAAAAACAGTTGTTTCATGCTCAGGTTAGCTTCATGCATGGTGCTGGCCACGGTTTCGGCGGCCTTGTCTTTCACGTCTTCCACATCTACCACATCAAGGTTGCCTTGTTCGTTCACCATCATAAACTGGTCCCCCATATCATCGTCATCCTCCTCGGAGGCTGCTTCTTCTGCATCCATCAGTTCCATCAGTTTTGCCATCATTTCCTTGGCATAATTCAAACGGCTGCCCAGCAGGTCGTTCAACCAGGTAGTAAACCCATTTTTCTCAAAATGCAGCCTGAAAAATTCGGCAAACGTCATACCGTCGGTTTCATATACTTTTTCCTCGTCGGTAAGGCGCAGGTCAACAATATTCTTCCAGCCAAAGCAAAATTCTGGGTGGCGCAAGGTGGTACGTATAAATGTGTCGGTGCCGGGTATGCCGTAAATTTCCGCATAGCCCGAGGAGTCGCGGTTGGGGTAGTAGGCCAGGGGTTCCAGGCCGGTTACAAACACAGGCGGGTTGTGGGCAAACAATTGTTGGTAGGGTATGTGTACGGTATGGCCGTTTTGTGTATAGGTGGCGCCCGCTTTGCCTGCCAGAACCACATTGCGCGGGTTCCAGCTAATTTTATAATGCCAAGGGTTGTCGTCGCTTTCCGGGGCCACGAGGCCGCCGCAATGCGACAGGAAGGATGTAACTGTTCCGCCCTTTTGCTGTATGCCATGCAGCAGTTGCATGGCACTCATATGGTCAATGCCCGGGTCAAGGCCCATTTCGCACAAAAACAAAATGCCTTTGTCCTTAATGGCTGGGCCCAGCGCTTGTATGTTAGCATCGGTGTACGATGCGGTTAGCAGATGCTTGCCAAAATGCAGGCAGTCCTTTGCTACTAGAAAGTGCAGGGTTGGGGGCATTAAAGATATTACCAGCACCGCCTGCTGTATCAATGCCTGCCTGTCGGCATCGTTTTCAATATCCACTTGTACCGCTTTTGTATGGGTGTGGGTGCCTACTTTTTGTTGCACGGCCTGCAGGTTATTATCGGCAATGGTTACCGGCCAGTTGTTTTCGGCAGAAAGGTTTTTTAAATATTCAATTAAGCCTGTGGCAGACTTACCCGCGCCGAACAATACAATGTGTTTGGAGAAATCCATAACGTAAATTAGTTGAGTAGCTATCGAAAAAGCTAAGGTAGGGCAGATTAGGGTAACTACAGGTTGGGTGAAGGGTTATATTTTGGCGACGGATATCTGTAATTGGTGAAGGGTTATGGTGCTGGCCAAAACGCCAAATGTTAAAAAGGAAGCGAGCTAAATTTTAAACCATCGTAAGTAAAAGGCCCTGTAATCAAATCCCTGTAATCAAATATTAAGTCGCAATTAAATGGGTTAGCCAAGTTGCTGTTTGGTGTTCTTAAAAAGCCGTTGTTAATTTACACTGTTTATGTGGCCGTTTTTAAAATGAATGCGTGATGCTTGATGAACTGCACAAAATAATACCCCCCAGCCGGGTGCGCTCCAGGTATATTGATTTGGTTTCGTATGCTTCGGATGCAGGCTTTTATACCTTACTGCCCAAGGCGGTTGTACTGCCGGTGGGCGAGGGGGAAGTGGCAGCGTTATTCCAATTTTCGCGGCTGCATAACATACCGTTGGTTTTTAGAACGGGCGGCACCAGCCTTTCTGGGCAGGCCATTACCGATGGCATATTGGTTGACCTTAGCCAACATTGGCATAAAATAGCGGTTGAAGATGCAGGCGGCGCAGTGCGCGTGCAGCCCGGCATAACGGGGGCCATGGTGAACGCTTTTTTAAAGAAGTACCATAAAAAAATAGGCCCCGACCCGTCCAGCATAAGCGCGGCCATGATGGGAGGCATACTATCTAACAATGCCAGCGGCATGTGTTGCGGTGTAAAGCTAAATTCCTACCATACTGTTAAATACATCAAATTCATACTGCCAAGCGGCAATGCCTTTAGCACGGAGGTTAAAAGCGACTATGCCCGTTTTGAACGCGAATGTGCAGGTTTGTTTGGCGAGCTGGCAAACATAAAAAAAGAAATTGCCAGCAACGGATTGCTCTACAATAAAATACGGCAGAAATATTTAACCAAGAATACCGTAGGGTACTCGCTTAATGCGTTTATCGACCATACCCACCCGCTGGACATATTTGCCCACCTGTTAATAGGGGGGGAGGGAACCCTTGCCTTTATAGCGGAGGCGGTTATGGAAACAGTACCCGACTACCCCTGCAAAGCAACCGCGCTGCTGTATTTTACCGATATTTATGCTGCTTGCCAGGCAATAGTACCGCTTTCTGAAGCAGGTGCGGTAATGGTGGAGCTGATGGACAGGGCCTCACTGCATGCCGTTGAAAACCAGCAAGGCATGCCGGCCATCGTTAAAACCTTACCCGCAGGTGCGGCTGCTTTATTAATTGAGTTTCAGGAAAATAACTGGCAATCACTGGAGGGGCGTGTTAACCATTTTTTGCAACTGGCAGGCGGCCTGTCTTTAATAACCGCACCCGTGTTTACCAGTGATGCCAAGGAGATGGACTTTTTGTGGAAGGTACGCAAAGGCTTGTTTCCGGCGGTTGGCGCGGTGCGGGCAAGCGGCACCACTGTTATTTTGGAGGATGTCGCGTTTCCTGTTGATAGGCTTGGCGATGCCATTATTGGTTTACAACAATTGTTTAAACAGTTTGGCTACGCCAACGCAATCATTTTTGGCCACGCAAAGGATGGTAACATACATTTTGTGGTAACGCAATCATTTGGCAACCAAGCAGAAATAGCGCGCTACGACCAATTTATGCAAGCTGTGGTTGAGTTTGTGGTGGATAAATTCAGCGGCACCTTGAAGGCAGAACATGGCACCGGCCGTAACATGGCACCGTTTGTTGAAACTGAATGGGGCAGCGAGGCATACGGTATTATGCAGCGGATAAAACAAGCGGCTGACCCGTTGCACTTGTTAAACCCCGGTGTGATAATTAATGAGGATAAAAACATACACATAAAGAACTTGAAAGCTTTGCCGCCAGTAGAAGAGGAGGTGGATAAGTGCATTGAATGCGGGTATTGCGAGCATAAATGCCCCAGCCGGGATTTAACGGCCACACCCAGGCGAAGAATCGTAATAAGAAGGGCATTGAAGCAGTTGGAACTATCTGGCGACAATGCGGGGTATAAGCTGCTGCTAAGCCAGTCGAACTACGATGTGCTGGATACCTGCGCCGTAGACGGCTTGTGTGCAACTGCCTGCCCTGTGGATATTAACACAGGTGACCTGGTCAAGAGCTTGCGGACAGAAAACCATTCGCCAATTGCCAATAAAACCGCACTGCTGGTGGCAAAAAATTTTAAGGCTGTTGTTTGGTTTGCCAGGTTTGCGTTGCAAACGGGTGCTGGCATAAATAAACTGTTTGGCAAAAATACCATGTTTGCCATAACCAAAGGGCTTCGTAACCTGACTACCGCCGTGCCATTGTGGAGTGCGCAAATTACTGCACCACCAAAATTATCGGTATTGCATGCAAAAGGGCGGCAGGGCAATGGAAAGCAAACCGTGGTTTATTTTCCCAGTTGCATATCAAGAATGCTGGGCACATACCCGGGCAAACAGCAAAACATTATGGAGGCTTTTGTAAGTGTATGCGATAAAGCTAAGATTAATGTTATTGTGTCGGGCCACCAACAGCCCGGTTGCTGCGGCCAAATATTTTCCTCCAAAGGGTTTAAGGATGCAAACCATTACACAGCTAATGCCATTGTTGAACAGCTTTGGGAAAATAGCTGCGAAGGGCTGTACCCAATCGTGACAGATGTTAGCTCCTGTGCCTATACTTTGCATAATTTAAGGCCGGCATTAAGTGAAGAAAACAAACAAAGGTTTAGCCAATTGACCATTTTGGACAGCATTGACTTTTTGCACGATACCATAATGCCCATAGCCAAAGTATTGGATAAAAAAAGCAATATAGTTTTGCACCCTGTATGCAGTTTGGAGAAAATGAAAAGCGGTGCTAAGTTTATTGCACTGGCCAAACATTTTGCACAAGAAGTTACTGTGCCAAAATATGCGGGATGCTGCGGCATGGCAGGCGACCGAGGGTTTTTGCTGCCACAGTTAACCACTGCTGCAACGTTGCCAGAGGCCATGGAAGTGCAGCAGCAAAAATTTAGCGAATATTATTCTTCTACCAAAACCTGCGAAATGGCCATGTCGCAGGCGGTAGGGGCCAATTACGAATCCATTTTGTACTTGGTGGATGAAGCCATTTGACATAATCAATAACGATATGATACGCCATTCGGTACTCCTACAATTGAAACCTAGTCTTGGTGCTGATGCTGTTGCAGAATTTTTTCTTGAAGCAAACAAGCTTGCAGCCATACCAGGGGTGCAACGTTTTGAATGTTTACAACAAGTAAGCCCTAAAAACAAATTTGAATACGGCATAAGCATGCAATTTGATAACAAAGGGCAATATGACGTATACACCAATCATCCCGAACATGTTGCGTTTGTGCAGCAACATTGGATAAACTGTGTGGAGGCGTTTTTGGAGATTGACTATGTACCATTAGGGATTGAACATTGAATCTTTAATGACTATCCGCAATTTGGTTTAGGCGTAAAAAAATTCCCGTTTACTGGATTTGTGGAGACACAAATTCGGGCGAACGCCCCCGGTTGTGTCCCCACAACCGTATTATGGGCTTGGCTATACAGCCTTGGTTCTTTTTAAAAAAATCAACTACACAATCTTGCGGATAGTCATTGAGTTTTTTAACATGCTGCACTGACTGAATACATCAAAAAGCGTTGTTTAAAAAAGAGTTAGTTCTGCCACCTCCACTTTTTGGCTGTCAAGGGTAGTAGCAATGTGGCATACAAATCCGCTCATTAAGGGTACGTTTGTTAGGTAGTAGGCTGTTTTGTTACAAATACATGGGTTATTTAATACATCAAACGATGCAAGATTGGCATATAAGCCCACCCCTGCCGCTTTTACTACAGCCTCTTTCCTTGTCCATAGGGTAAAAAATGTTTCTGTTTGGTTTGGGCTGTGGGCAATGTATTCCCACTCGGTTAACGTAAAATATTCCTGATAGTTTACGAGGTCAATGTCCGTAATTTTTTCTACGTCTATGCCTACCGGGGCAACCTTACTGGCGGCTGAGGCCGCAATAATGCCCGAACGGCTATTGCTAAAGTATAAAGCCTTGTTAAAGTGTGGTTGGCCTGTTTTACTTAAAGTTATTTCCTCCAGTCCAACCAAACGGGTCGTTTCAAAATATTCCATAAGCTTTCGCAGCAGTAGTTTACTACTTAATTGTAAAACCTGCTCAAAAGGGTTTGTATAAGCAGCTATTGTAGCCCTAATTGGCTGTGGCAGCAAATGCAGTCTTGCTTGCACTGTAGCAGGCGCAGGCGCATGGTGGATAGCTGTGAAATATATTTTTAGCATTTTGGCAGCACAAAAGCGGCGTTGATTAGCGTTACTTTGCCACAAATATAGAATAGGATATTTTAGCTTGAACGGCATTGTAGAGTAACCAAAGAATAGGAAGGTTTTAAACCCACATTAGATGCACGAGATTGCCGTAACGGCTGACAGTATTTTGAACGGACCAGCCCGGCCCGATTTGTTGAGGGAGGAGACGCTGGCCGACCTTTTTTCCCAATCTGCAAAAACATACCCCAATAACATAGCACTCATTTTTGGTGGCATGCAATTAAGCTATAAGCAATTGGATGTTTGGAGCAATGCCATTGCGGCCGATTTGCAAATAAAAGGCATAGGGAGGGGAAGTTATGTGGCCGTATGGTGGCGGCGTGGGCTGGAGTTACATGCTGCCATATTGGGTATAATAAAGGCCGGTGCCACTTATGTGCCAATTGACCGCGAAATGCCTGCGGAGCGGGTAGAAACAGTGCTTGCCGAGGTAAAAGCAACGGCCTGTTTTAGCAGGTTTGCACTAAATACCAGTGCGCTGTTATTACAGGTGCTGCCTTTGCCCCAAAATGATGAAACCCTGCCCCTTTCGTACCCTGCTTTACCGGATGATAACGCTTACGTGTTATACACCTCAGGCAGTACCGGTAAGCCCAAGGGCATCCCCATTACACACCGGCAAATCTGCCATTTGGTAAGGGCTGAGCAGAATTATTTTAATGTACAGCCGGGGGACCGGGTTTACCAAGGCTTTTCTGTGTCGTTTGATATGTGGTGCGAAGAAACCTGGGTGGGGTATTTTGCCGGGGCTAGTTTGTGGGTGGCCGATGTTACCACTGCCAAGGCCATTGACGAGCTGGCGGAGGTGTTTAAGAAAAATGCCATCACGGTGTTCCATGCCGTGCCAAGCCTGCTGGCGGTTATGGACGACGACATACCCAGCCTGCGGTTGGTGAATGCGGGCGGCGAGGCCTGTACCCCGCAGGTGGTAAGCAAATGGGCCACAAAGGGCAGGCTGTTTTTTAACAGCTATGGCCCTACTGAAACAACCGTAAGCGCAACCATTAGCCAGCTTTTGCCGGGTGATGGCATTACCATTGGCAAACCCTTGCCAAACTATGGTGTAGCAGTGGTTGACAGCCAATTAAGGGTTTTGCCAAGGGGGGAGAAGGGTGAATTGGTGATAGCCGGGCCGGGCGTGTCAGCCGGGTATGTAGGTTTGCCGGAGCTGAATAGGAAGAAGTTTTTGAAAAAGCCAGCAACACTTGCCGGTTTGCCGGGAGATAGGATATACCTTACCGGCGATGGTGCCACCATAGAAATGGATGGCAGCATAATATTCCTTGGCCGGTTAGACGACCAAGTAAAACTGCGTGGTTACCGGATAGAGTTGGGCGATATTGAAAGCCATTTGAATGCACAGCCTTTTGTTTCCGCCGCGTCAGTGGCTGTAAAAAAAGACGGGATTGGTAATGAACACCTGGTAGCATACGTGGTATTGCGGCCGGGCGTGGCGTTAGATGAGCAGGCCTTGCGAGCTGAGCTTTCAAAAACACTGCCGCCGTACATGGTGCCCCAGGTTATTGTGCAATTGGATGATATGCCAAGAATGCCAAGCGGAAAAATAAACCGTGGGGCTTTGCCGGTACCTGCTGCGTTGCAGGCAGTGAAAGATGATGGGGCTGGGCAAACAATTGATATGAACGCGCCATTGGGCGACAGGATGCTGGCGGTATTACGAAAGACCTTTCCAGGTAAGGAAATAAGCCTTTCGCAGGATTTTTTTACTGATTTAGGCGGCCACTCGCTTATAGCGGCCGGGTTTGTTTCCCGTTTCAGGCGCGAGGCGGGCGTGCCAAATGCATCGTTGAAAGACATTTACATACACCGGCCGTTAAGCGTTTTGGCTGGGGTTTGGCAACAATTGCCGCCTATGCCCGCCGCACCCAAAAATGTGTTTAACAAAATACCCCGCTTGCGTTATTATGCCTGCTGGCTGGCGCAATCGGCAGCGTTGTTTTTTATTTATGGTCTTTTTACCATAGAGGTGTTTACACCTTACGTGGGTTATTATTATACCAGTGAGGAAACCGGCAGCAAATGGCTGGGCATATTGGCAGCCGTGGTGTTTTATTGCCTGCTGCCACCCATATTTACCTTGATAGTGGTTGTGTTAAAATGGTTGGTAATTGGCCGGATGAAAGAGGGCGATTATCCCTTATGGGGCTTTTATTACTTCCGCTGGTGGCTTGTAAAAACGCTACAGCGGTTAATACCTTCGCAATTTATTAGCGGCACACCCTTGTACCCTGCGTTTTTAAGGTTGTATGGTGCCAAAGTTGCACCAGATGCCCAGCTAAGCAATATTGTTATTGGCGCGGAAGACTTGGTTACCATTGGCCGGGATGCAAGCCTTAGTTCGCAAGTGGTTATTGACAATGCTTTTGTGGAAAACGGGCTGCTGAAGCTTAGGCATGTTTCATTAGGCAACCATAGTTACATTGGCAGTAGTGCGGTAATAGCCGGCGGCACAACTATTGAAGATTATGGCGAGTTACAGGACCTTAGCTATTTGCCAACAGGTGCCAATATACAGGAGGCCGAAGTATGGACCGGCAGCCCCGCCGTATTAAAAGAAAAAAAAGCGGTGGGTGATTTACCCAAGCCTCTCTTTACTTCCAGCGCAAAACGAACTGCTTACCAAGCGGTGTTTTTTATCTTGTTGTTTGCATTCCCGTTGTTTGTGTTATTGCCATTGCTGCCGGTAATAGTGGCACTGCATAACATGGATAATGCCTCTGGGGATTACGATTTTAGTTACATATGGGCAGTACCACTGCTGTCGGTGCTTTACATGGTATTGTTTACCGTTGAAACAGTACTTTTTACCCGGCTGCTAAACATAAAAATAAAGCCGGGTAAATACCCGGTGCACTCAGGCACATATATTAAAAAGTGGTTGGCAGACCAGTTAATGGCCTTGAACCTGGTAGTAATGCACCCTATTTACGCCACCGTTTATGTGGCAGGCTTTTTTAGGCTGTTAGGTGCCAAAGTGGGGCGAAACACCGAAATATCAACCGCAAGCAGTGTAACACATCCTTTGTTGGAAATTGGCGACGATGCGTTTGTTGCCGATGCTGTTACCCTGGGAGAGGCCGATGTAAGGGCCCAGCAGTTGGTATTGGACAAAACGGTGATTAAAAGCAACAGTTTTGTAGGCAACAGCGCGTTAATTCCCCAGGGGTATATGTTGCCCCCGGATATGCTGGTCGGCGTTTTGTCAACACCGCCTACATTGCAACAGCTTGCCGAGTCGGATGTAAAGGATTGGTTCGGGTCCCCGGCCCTTGCCCTGCCCCGCAGGCAACAAAGCCAGCAGTTTGGCGCAGCGTTAACGTCACGCCCACCGCTGGTGCGCAAAATTGCCAGGGGCGTGGTGGAGTTTATACGCATTATTCTGCCCGAGACAGTGATACTATGTGCAAGTATATTTTTTATTGCTTATGGGCACGACCTTATTGTGGGCGAGCCATTATGGAAAATAGCCCTGCAAATACCGGTTTATTATTTAAGTATAGTGGGTATACCAGCCGTGTTGGTTACGGCGGCTTTAAAGTGGCTGTTTGTAGGCCGTTACAAAACTGCGCAAATGCCTATGTGGACCATGCGGGTATGGCTTACCGAAGCAGTAACAAGCACATACGAAGCTCTTTGCGTGCCATTTTTGCTCGATTTTTTAAGGGGTACACCTTGGTTGCCAATTATGTTACGATTGTTTGGCACCCGAACCGGCAAACGTGTTTGGATGAATACGACCGACATTACCGAATTTGACATGGTTAGCATTGGCACCGACACGGCTTTGAATGAAGACTGCGGCCCCCAAACACACTTATTTGAAGACCGCGTTATGAAGATTGGCCCCGTAACAATTGGTGAACGCACCAGTATAGGTGCACGTAGCATTGTACTCTACGACACAAATATTGGTAACGATGTAAATATTGATGCCTTGTCGTTAGTAATGAAGGGGGAAACCTTAGCACCGGGTACAAGCTGGGCAGGCAGCCCCATTAAGCCTTTGTAACAGCATAAAATAATGATAAATCAACAAGTGCCTTGCAACTTCTGCTTAGGGTACATAGCGGCCACCATACACCGGCCGGTGTTATTTAAGCAGGCAGGTTGAACCTTTTTTTGTCACGCCATTTTGGGTAGCCGTACTCAAAACCTAGGTAGGTTAGCAGTAATAGAACTACAATGCATACCCAAGCGTATGCAGAACCAATTGCCTGGCGGTATTGGCCAAGATGGCTATTGGCAACGGGCTTAATATTTATAACCGCGGCATTAGCTGTTGGCGGGCAGCTATCGATGATTATTACCGGCAGCAGCGATTCGTTAATGGCCGTATCAACAATATTCGTATCCCAGCCGCCAACGGTGCCACAGTTGCCCGCATTCCAATAATTATCCGGCTTGTCTTCATTATTGGTCCAGTTGGTGCTGTTTTCGGTTATGGTGTCTTCAGAACAGGGCCTAGTAAGGTACTGTTTCCATATATAAACGCCTGTGCCGGTAAACGCTTGTTTTTTTGAGTATATTTTATTGTGGATGATTTTTATATGGGTTCCGCTTGCAACGCCAATGCCGTACTGGCCTGGGTTTACCAGTATGTTGTCTTTTATCAATACGTAGGCCCCTCCGCTATCTCCGGCCATAATGCCTCCCCCGGTTTTACTAGGCCCGCCACCCCTTATCCAATTGCCTGTTATCTGTACGGGGTCGGTTGGGGTTCCGTAAGTCTCGAACATGCTTATGGCATCTTCGGCGTAGCTTTTTCCCACGTTGTTTTCACAAATATTATCATTCACCCTGTTACCCGTACCAGTTACCTTATCAAACTGAACCATTTGCCCCCTTGGCAACGGCCCAAGTACATTTTCTACTTCAATGTGGTTTACATTTATACCGTGGCATTCGATGGCATACACACCCGAAGCAACATTCTTTATACGGCAGTCTGTTATCGTAACATTGGTACAATTGTATAACTCAATGGCACAGTCGGATGAGGGGCCTAATTTGCATTTTTCTATTTTTATGTTGTTGCAATTGGTTAGGTGGATGCAAATGCCATTATTGCCGGCAATTTCAAGGCCGCTTATTGTGGTGCCATTGACTTTGTTAAGTATTATCGGCTTTGACACCGTATACGGACCGCAATAGCTTGCACCCGGTTGCGCAGCGCAAAAGCATTGCAATGGCCCAAAAAAAACGAGGAAAAATTGAAATAATAGACTTTTATACACCGCCCGGTTTTTTGTTCTATCAAAAAACTGTAATTTAAGGCAAGCGGAGGCATTGGCAATCTTAAATGAATGGTATTTTTCAGTCAGGGGGCAGGTCGAATCAATAGTTGCCATTAATAGTGTTACAGCAAGCGTGGTTCCGCACCTAATTTGTTGGTCAATTATCCATGTTGCTGGTTTTACATAGTTTGGCAACAGCCAATCAATGTATTTGTTGGTTTTGCAAACACACGTTTATCTTTGCCAAAAGAAAATATTGGGGCAAACATTAATTTCAGGCTGGCAATAGTAAAATTATGGTGGCTTTAAGCTAAATGCGGGTAATACTAACTTAAATATCCAATAATACTTTGATGGCGTCATTTATTATAAAAAAGTTTACTGCACTTTTCGGTAGGGGGCATGAAAGAACAATAAAGATTAAAAAAAACATTGTTATTTCAGTGTTGTTGCGGGGTGGTAGTACGGTAATTGGGTTTTTGCTATTGCCAGTAACCATACACTACATTAGCCCCTTGCAATTCGGTATTTGGCTTACGGTGAGTTCGATTGTGTCGTGGATGAACAATTTTGATATTGGCTTGAGTAGCGGCCTTAGAAATAAACTAGCAAATGCCTTGGCCTTGGGGGAACACGAAAGTGCTTTGAAGTATGTAAGCACCACTTATGCGGCACTTATTGTTATTTCGCTGATTACATTTTTACTTTTTTTTATTGTTGGCTCCTATTTTGACTGGAACAGTATTTTAAATGTGCCAGCTAATGTGTTAACTGATACCTGGACAATTTTGGTAATAGTGCTGAGTTGTTTTTGTGTGCAGTTTGTTTTGCAAACTGTAAATACGATATTAACAGCCAGCCACCAAGTGTATAAAGTTTGGGGAATATCGTTGTTGGGGCAGTTTTTGAGCCTGGCAGTTATATATGTTTTGTCTAAATACACCGTGGGCAACCTGCAAACATTAGTGGGTGTTTTGGCAGGAATGCCGGTTTTGGTGCTGTTGATGGCCAGTTTGATTTTGTTTAGAACCGACCTTAAAACCCTGGTGCCTAAATTAAAATATGTGGATGTAAAGAGCGCTAGGAGCTTGTTGGGTGTTGGCGGCATGTTCTTTTTTCTACAAATGGGTTCCATAATTGTATACCAAACTGATAATATAATTATATCGGGCATTAAAGACTTAGGCCCTTTGGCGGTTACAAAATTTAATGTTGCGTATAAATTGTTTACCTCGCTCTCCATTTTGGCAGCCATCATAATGATGCCCTATTGGAGTGCATTTACTGATGCTTACGCCAAAAATGATTTTGATTGGATTAAGAATGGTTTAAGGAGAATGCGGCAAATATGGCTTCTTCTGTCTGGTGTCTCTGTAGCCTTTTTTGTCTTTTCGCCATTTATTTACAAGTATTGGCTTGGGCCAGGCAGTATTGACATTAACCCGTCCGTCAGCCTGTCGATGGCGATATATGTAATTGTTTATATTTTCCAACTCATGTACACGTTTTTACAAAACGGATTGGGAAAAATACGGTTGCAGCTAGTATCACTTATTGTATGTGCATGTATTAATGTTCCGCTTTCTCTATATTGGGGTAGGCGGTATGGGCTTGCCGGTATTGTAAATGCCAATACTGCGGTAACTATAATTATGAATGTGCTGCTTTACATACAATCAGTTAAAATATTAAACCGCACGGCAAAGGGTATTTGGGGCAAATAAATCTATTTGCTTATTTTATAGTCTTCCCGCCTTTTTTACTTTAATTAACAACGGGGTGCGCAGGTACCGCGCTTTAGAGGCATCTAAACACTACAAGCAGTTATTAATTGTAAAAATTATCACCATGAAAAAAATTATTTGCCTCGTAATTATCGGTGCCATATTTGGCCATGCTTTAAAAGCACAGCCGCCTGCCGGCCAGCCCAACCCACAACAAAGGCCCACAGTAAAACAGCGTATTGACCGCTTGAACGACACATTGGCTAAAGCGTTGCATATTAATGCAGCCCAACAAAAAAACATAGACGAGGCTTACACACATTTTTTTGAGCAGGCCGACAAGCTAATGGGCAACAACCCGCCGCCAAGACCTGATGTGCAAGATGAAAAAGGGAAGAAATTGCGTGAGCAAGTGTTAGTGCTGCAACAAGAACGAGATGGGTCGGTTGCCAAGGTGCTGGCCCCAGCCGCATTTAAAAAGTATTTGGATATAGAGAAAAGCATGCGGCCTGGCCATCCCGACGGCGATCATGGGCCACATGGCGCACCTCCGAAAAAGCCATAATTTAACAGGGTTGGGCATAACCGTTAGCTAAAAAATGAAACACACAGGCAATACACCTGTGTGTTTGTTATGTTTCGCGTAAAAAATGCCCGGCATTTAATTACTTGAATTTTAAATCAACCGACAGCACATCTGATAACAGGTCGGTGGTTTGTGTATAATGCCCGTATCGTATTTCCAACGCGCTAAGTTTAGATTTGAATAGCCCATTAGGCGGCGCAATACGCAGGTTTACGCCAAAATAATTGCTGCTAAAAGCCGAATAGGCATAATTACTTGTATAATATTCATCGGTTAGTTTATGCTGCATATACGGGGCAAAATATTTACCCTGGGTTTGCGTGTAGTACCTAAAAAATGGTGCCACTGAAAAAAACGGCGTTATTTTAACAGGTACTTCCAGGCTGGCTGTATGGGCACTTATACCCCAATCATCCATGTAGTAGCGGTAGTAACCCCGCAAAATAATGTTGTCGCCAATAAAGTAATTAAGCCGGGCCCCCACTGGTAATTTAAAGCGTTCACTCGGCAAAGCCTCAACCCGATCCAAGGTGTTGGAGAAATAAACCCTGTGAAAAGGCAGGCCAAGGTAGCCCCCCTGCCCCACAAGGTCAACGCTGAGGCTGGCCTGCAGGCGTTTGTTAATAACCTGGGCATAGGTAAGGGAGTTGCTAAACGTGTACCGCCCACTCTTTGGCAGTCCGCTGCCTCCATCTGACGAAGACCCGCTAGCCCCTGTGTTAACCACTGTGGTGGGCAAATAGTCTGCTGCCAATTCGGTGGGGTATATCATGGTAACCCTGTCTAAAAAAATATTTACCTTATCGCTCAATTCCCCATTTTTTTTATTCTTTTTCGCATATTCGGCGTTCAGTCCAAAAGAATGGTAATTGTATTCTGATGAGTAATAAAGCCCTGCGCCTACAGTGGTTCCTTTTTTCAAGTCTTCCATCGTCCAATTAAGGGATGGGTATATACGTGTTCCCCCCTTTTTAGACGCACCGGTTTCTGAAACCCAGGCGGATGATGCGGAGGAATGATAGTCAATCCCCAAACCGGCTGTTACCGTATGCTTTCGTGAAAAACCGTCCCAGCCTGTAAATTTCAAGTCAAAGCCATTGGAAAAATCCAGTACTTTTTCGTTACCAATGCCGCCCGTTACCGCACTATGGTTGCCGTTTTGCGTGTAATAGCTGGATGTTAAGTTAACCTCTTCTAACGAAAGCGGTTTGTATTGGTACGTGGTTGCTTCTGCCGGTGCCGTTTGAGAAAAAGCTTGTAAAAGAGATACGTAAAGTGCGATTGTTGACAAAAAGAGTTTCTTCATTCAGTGTGGTTATTAATCTGTTCGTTGCCGTTAGCATCTTTTGATGTAACAAACTATTGCAAAGCGTTGACTACCAAATAGCCGTATGCTGTGATAACGCTGCAAAATGCCCGAGGGATTACCACGCAGCCAACAAAATAGGCTGTTTAACTTTTTATTGTGCCATTTAAAAGCAACGGTTGGTTGAAGTTGTTTTTTTAGCCATCATCGCGGCCTTAGCCTTATTGCGTATTGGGTTTACAAAAAAAGCCGCCCTACTAACTGGGCGGCTTAGTTATCCAAAAATGTTTTCGTTATTTAAACTTCAAATCCAAAGAAATAACATCCGACAACAAATCGGTTGTTTGTGTATAATGCCCGTAACGTATTTCCATTGAATTAAGCTTAGATTTAAAAATGCCGTTTGGCGGTGCTATGCGGATGTTTACACCAAAAAAACTGCTGGCAAATGCCGAATAAGCGTAATTGCTGGTGTAATACTGGTCGGTTGTTTTATGTGCTTCGTAAGGTGCAAAATAATTGGCCGCTGTTTGGGTGTAGTACCTGTAAAATGGTGCCACTGAAAAGAACGGTGTTATTTTATAAGGTATCTCCAAACTAGCTGTGTGGGCTTGAAGTCCCCAACTGTCAGTATAATAGCGGTAATAAGCACGCAAAATTACTTTGTCGCCCAAAAAGTAATTCAACCGGGCGCCAATGGGCAGTTTATACCTGGTGACAGGCAGGTTTTCAACACTGTCTTTGCCGTTGTTAAAATACACCCTGTGAAACGGTAAGCCAAGGTACCCGTTTTGCGCTACCAAGTCAACGTTAATGCTGCCTTGTAGGCGTTTGTTGATAACTTGGGAAAAACTGAAGCTGCCGCTGTAAGTGTTTCTGGGGCTGGTGGGTATATTATAATCCTCAGAACCGCCAGTGGTGGTGCTACGGCTGGCCGAGGTGTACACAACTGTGCCGGGTGTTGATTTGGGGATAAGCTCGGACGGGTAAATCAACGTTACCTTGTCAAAATAGGCATTCACTTTTGCGCTAAACTCTCCATTGGTATGTGTTTTTTTTGACACTTGAAGGTCCACGCCGATTGACTCGTAGTTGTACTCGGAGGAGTAGTATAGGCCAGCGCCAAAGCTTGTGCCTTTTTCCTCGTTTTCTTTAAGCCAATTAAGCGATGGGTAAATACGTGTGCCGCCAGTTTTTGAAGCACCGGTTTTTGACACATACGCGGCAGAGGCCGATGTGTGGTGGTCGAAGCCAAGGCCCGCTGTTATTGTATGCTTTATCCTGCCATTTTCCCAACCTACAAATTTCAGGTCAAGGCCATTGGCAATGTCTGTTACCGTTTCGGTTCCAATACCTCCGGTTACGGCACTATGGTTGCCGGTTTGGCTGTAGTAGCTTGACACAAGGCCTATTTCGTCCAGCGTTAATGGCTTTGCCGTGTAGGTGTTCGCCGCGGAGTCTGCCGTGGTTTGTGCAAATGCATGCGCGAGCATTACATACATTGCTATGGTTGATAAGAATAGTTTTTTCATGCTGTTGGGTGATTGTTAAATGAAGGGGTGGATGTTGTATTAGTTACAGCCGCAGCCCCCGCCTGTTTTACCGCCGTTTGCGCCGGAAGCTCCTTCCCTGTACGATTCAAAATTTAGTTCGTTTTTTTCCACCTTTCTGGAGGATAGGCTCATTTCGGAGTCGTTCAAACGGCTTTTTTGGTATTCCTTCACATTGGCGCATGATGCGAAAAGCAAGCAGACAGAAGCTGCAATTAGGGCTTTTTTGAATAATGGTTTGTGCATGTTGTGTTTATTTTCGTTTATTTTTTTATTTTTTTGTGTTGCAAACAATTCGGCTGCTTAAATTTTGTCGGTTATGGTTAAACAGCCCAAGTTTACTGGGGGTTAAAATATTAGTGAGTAATCCTTATTTTTTTTGATGTGTAAATTCTGTCGTTGTCGTCTATCAATACTGCTTCAATATTATTCATCTGGTTTATCATATAAAGGCCCGCTTCAATGCCCATAATGGTTACCGGTGTTGCCATGGCGTCGGCTATTTCGGCATGGGGGGCAATAATGGTTACACTTTTAATACCCGTGACTGGCAAACCTGTTTTTGGGTTTATGGTGTGGGAATATTTTTTGCCATCCACCATTATGTATTTCTCATAATTGCCCGAGGTGGCCACTGCCAAATCTGTAACATTCATATACGAGAACGCGGTGTTAGCAGCATTTGGGTTTACAATGCCAATGGTCCAAGGTTTGCCGCCGGGTTGGTAACCCCAGGCATTTAAATCGCCTGACGCGTTTACCACCCCGCTGGTGCAACCCATATTTTTCATCACCAGCTTTGCCCGGTCTGCTGCGTACCCCTTGCCTATGCCCCCAAAGCCAATGCGCATGCCTTTTTGCCTTAAAAAAACCGTACATTGCTCTCTATCCAGCACAATATTTCTGTAATTAATCAGCCGCACCATTTTAAGGGCTGTCTTCTTGTCGGGCAGGCTCTGTGCCTGTGTGTCAAAATTCCACAGTTGTTTATCAACCGAGCCGTACGATAAATCAAAGGCTCCTTGCGTTACCGCCGATATGCGTTGGGCCCTTTCCACCAAGTGGAATGTTTCGCGGCTTACATGCACCGGCGCAACACCGGCATTTTTATTTATCAGGTTGGTCTCGCTGTCATCACGGTAGGTGGTAAGCAGTTGTTCAATCCGCTTAATTTCGTCAATACCTGCCTTAATAAAATTATGGGCCAAGCCTTCATCGTCTGTAACAGCGCTCAATTCAAATTGGTTGCCCATCAGTTTAGCTTGCTGCTTAAATACATGCCTTGTGTCTGCATTAATTAGGGATGACATTCATGGCGGCTTTTACATCAGATATAAAACCATCCACCGATCCTTTGGGGAATCCATCCCACTCCTGCAGCACTTTGCCGTTGGCATCCAGCAGCACTGTTAACGGAAAAGCACCCCTGCTGTTGTACTTATCCGCCAGTGCATCATTAATGGCCTGTTGTTTGGCCGGCAACTGGTTTTTGCCCATACGGGGAAAATCGGCGTTCACCATCACTAGTGCCGTGTCGGCAAACTGGGTAAACACGGGGCTGGCAAATATTTCCTTATGCAGCCTAATACAAGGGCCGCACCAGTCTGAGCCGGAGAAGTTAAGCAAAATGCACCGGTGTTTTTGCTGGGCAATTTGTTGTGCTTCCTGTAAATTGTAATGCCAGTTTGAAAAAGAAAACAGGATGGCTAGAAAGGGTAAAATAATCAGTCGCTTCATCATAAATGGGTAGTTTGCTAAAAACAAAAACGCTGTACTTTTATAAATGGTATTCATGTGCTACGTTTTTGCATATTAGTAACAACGTGGCATGTTTGGCTAAGGTTTGCTAAGCTAGCAAACAAATTTTGGCACTCTACGTCTTATTGAAGGGCGGATTTGGAAATAACTATTATTTAATGGCAGTAAATGCAAAGCTACTGCCCATAAAGGTGCTAATTTGCACCAGAAAAAATAAATATCAATTTCTTTTTGGTAATTCAGTGTTTTTTACGACCTTCGCCGTCCGAAAAAATCGGGTCTTAAAAAATTAGTGTCATGGCTAGAGTATGTCAGGTAACAGGTAAAAAGCCAATAACAGGTCACAGTGTTTCTCACTCAAACATCAAAACCAACCGCCGTTTTTTACCCAATTTGCAAACCAAGCGTTTCTTTTTTGCTGAAGAAGACCGTTGGGTAACATTAAAAGTGTCTACAGATGCTTACAGAACCATCAATAAAAATGGTCTTGCGTCAGTTATTAAAGAACTAAGGGCTAAAGGAACAAAAATTTAACAACAAATATTAAATTGCTTATATAATGGCCAAGAAAGGAAGCAGGGTGCAGGTTATACTGGAATGCACTGAGCATAAAACAAGTGGCAAACCAGGTACCAGCCGCTACATTACCAAGAAAAATAAGAAGAATACTCCTGAGCGTTTAGAGCTTAAGAAGTATAACCCCATTTTGAAAAAAGTTACTGTACATAAAGAAATTAAATAGTCATGGCAAAAGTTGCTTCAAAAAACGCGAAGGTAAAAGACTTAAAGGCATCAGCCGAGGCAAAAAACTGGACAAAGGTTATTAAAGCTGTGCGCAGCCCAAAAACTGGCGCATATACTTTTAAAGAAGCCATTGTACATAAGGACAAAGTGAAAGACTTTTTGACTGAGAAATAACCGCCGCGAAACAGATAAATATATTTAAAAGCTGTCTCTTTGTAATAAATGAGGCAGCTTTTTGTATTTTTACCCTTGGTGAACGCTGTAATTGGCAGGTTGGCAGACCAAATATATATGGTGTAGGGTTTGATGGCATGGTATAGTTGTTGTGGCTGGCTGCCGCAGAGATAGGCTATGAAACTTTGGCGAATTACCTTTAACGATTAAAAAGACACCCATCATGAGTTTTTTAGGAAAGCTGTTTGGCAAGAAAGAAAAAGAAAGCCTGGACGAAGGATTGCAAAAAACCAAAGAAGGTTTTTTTGCCAAAATAACCAAAGCTATTGCCGGTAAAAGCACCGTTGATGAAGAGGTGCTTGACAACCTGGAAGATGCCTTGGTTAGCAGCGATGTGGGCATTGACACAACCATTGCCATTATTAAAAAAATCGAAGAGCGCGTTGCACGCGATAAATACGTTAACACCAGCGAATTAAACAAAATATTACAGCAGGAAATAGTGGGCATGCTTGCCGATGCTGGTGATGACAGCTATAAGAATTTTAACACGCCCACAGGCAAAAAGCCTTACATAATACTGGTGGTTGGGGTTAACGGTGTTGGCAAAACCACCACCATTGGCAAACTGGCCAATAACTATAAAAAAGCAGGTAAAACTGTTTTGCTGGGTGCGGGCGACACGTTTAGGGCGGCTGCCGTTGACCAGTTGACCATTTGGAGCGAGCGGGTAGGGGTACCCATAGTAAAGCAAGCCATGGGCAGCGACCCCGCAGCCGTGGTTTTTGATGCAGTGCAAAGCGGTGTGGCCAAAGACATAGACGTGATTATTATTGACACCGCTGGCCGGCTGCACAACAAGATACATTTAATGGATGAGTTGAGCAAGATTAAGCGCGTGATTAAAAAAGTTATACCGGATGCCCCGCACGAGGTGCTGCTGATATTAGACGGGTCAACCGGGCAAAATGCGCTTGAGCAGGCCAGGCAGTTTACTGCCGCCACAGATGTTACTGCCATGGTGGTTACCAAGCTTGACGGCACGGCCAAGGGCGGCGTAGTATTGGCTATTGCCAACCAATTTAATATACCCGTTAAGTATATTGGCGTTGGCGAGAAAATTGATGACTTGATAGTTTTTGACAAGCACGAATTTGTGGATTCTTTGTTTAATTTAAAAAGTTAGTAACTCGTAGCGGCATTTTTAGGCTATCGCCAAAGGGTGTGTGCGAATCGGTTTTATGGTCACCCAAAAAAGCTCGGTAACAAATATTGCTTGCGGGCAAAGGCTTGCGTAAATGCGCGTGCAAAAAATGTATCGTACACCTATCTGCTGCGCTTTACGGTTAGCCCCCAGCTGCAGGTAACCGGTTACAGCCTAAGCGATGCCAAGGGGCCAAATGAAACCAAAACAAAGATTACAGCTACCTACGACAGCACAAACAATACCCTAACCTACGAGGAAATGGCCGTTTTACGATCAAAGGTCGACCTGCAAAAGCAGGATTTGAATTTTGTGCACGCCACGTTAAAACTTAAGCACAACAAACTGATTGAAACATTGGCAGGTAAGTTTACGGCCATGCAGCCCGGCAATGCACAGCCCACGGCCACCGGTGAAATTAAACTGAGTAATACCGACAAGGCAAAACGCATGTTGAAAAAAATTGACGACTTTTACGCAAAGCCTGGCGACAGCCCGGCCGCGCAGACCGGTGCCGACACGGCGGTGGATGGTTTTATAAAGGTGTTTAACAATACCGCCAGGGAACTGCCTTTTACCGGTAATAACGTAAAATTGACTGTTTGGGACAATGGCCAGGTTGACGGCGACCGGATTTCAATACTGCTTAACAGGCATTACTTGCTGCAAAACTACACGCTTGATTCTGTGGCCAAAGTAATTGAAACCATCCTGCCACCCAACAATACGGCCGATACCATTACTATTGTAGCATTAAATGAAGGCAGCTTGCCGCCCAATACCGGCACTATACGCATTGAATCAAAAACCGAGCAATACCCCATTGAGGTACAGGCAAAGTTAAATGAGGTAAGAACAATTTATTTGAGGAGGAGGAAAGGGCAATAGCCATTGGTTTATTTGTGACTGTTGAAATGCGGTGCTTTTTTTCCCGTCGTAATTGGTGGTACACCATCCCCAATAATTAAATTTGCTCATTCCAATCCATCCCTTACTTTTGCGGCGTGAAAATAACAATGCATATACACCACCGCCATCATTTCCTATACAATAGGTAAGCCGGTGTGTTGTGTGCAATACATTCTATAAAAAATTACAGGCTTACTTAACGGTAGGCCTTTTTTATTTTACGCATAAACGCTGATATGAAACTAAAAATTGCCGTGCAAAAATCTGGCAGGTTGTACGAAGACTCCATTAAGCTCTTAAAGGAATGTGGCATCGACATTAGCAACGGTGTTAATAAGCTAAAAAGCGAAGCGAGCAATTTTCCATTGGAGGTGTTTTTTCTGCGCGATGACGATATTCCCCAGTATGTGGAAGACGCAGTGGCAGATATTGGTTTTGTGGGTGAGAATGTGGTGTACGAAAAAAAGAAAAAGGTTGATGTGGTTGAAAAGCTGGGTTTTGGCAAATGCAGGCTTTCAATAGCGGTGGGTAAAGGCGATGTGTACACTGGTGTAAACTTTTTGCAAGGTAAGCGTATAGCCACCAGCTACCCGGTGTTGGTGCAGGATTTTCTTGACAAAAACGGGGTAACCGCCGATATTCATGAAATTAGCGGCAGCGTGGAAATTGCCCCAGGCATCGGCTTGGCAGAAGCTATTTGCGACCTGGTGAGCAGCGGCTCAACCCTTTTTATGAATGGCTTGAAGGAAACCGAAACCATTTTGCAAAGCCAATGCGTATTGATTAAAAACCAACAACTGGCGGTGCCTTTACAGGAGATCTTAAACAAACTGCTGTTCAGGATACAGTCAGTTAAAAAAGCAAAAAACAATAAATATATCTTGCTAAACGCGCCAAACGACAAGCTTGACGAAATAATCGGTCTTTTGCCTGGCATGAAAAGCCCCACGGTATTACCGTTGGCAGAAAAAGGATGGAGCAGCGTACACAGCGTGCTGAGTGAATCGGAGTTTTGGCATATCATCGAAAAACTAAAAGAAGCAGGCGCACAGGGGATATTGGTGGTGCCGATTGAGAAGATGATTATTTAACAACACCCCCCGCCCTAAAAGGAGCCGACGAAACTTATCCATTTCATAGGCCTCTTTAACTGGCGGGGTGCTTAAAAGTTCCCCCTTTAGAGGGCGGAGGGGGTTTGGTATGAACGTTTATAAAAATCCTTTAAAACAAGATTGGGCAAACATAGTAAGGCGCCCAGCGCTGGACACTTTATCACTGCAAAGCAAAGTACGCTTGGTGCTGGATGACGTGAAGCACAATGGCGATTCGGCATTAAAAAAATATGCCCAGCAGTTTGACGGGCTGGCCTTAGACAATATTGCCGTAACCGGGCAGGAAGTGGCAGAAGCAATGAGCCAATTGCCCAGCGAGTTAAAACAAGCCATTGAAACAGCAGCAAAAAACATCCGCAAATTTCACGAACGGCAGTTACAGCCTGCAGAGGTAATTGAAACTATGCCGGGTGTGCTGTGCTGGCGAAAATCGGTGGCTATTGAAAAAGTGGGCATCTATATACCCGGTGGTACCGCGCCGCTGTTCTCAACGGTATTAATGCTCGCCATTCCTGCGGCGATTGCTGGCTGTACGCAGATCGTGTTGTGCACACCGCCACAAAAAAATGGCAAAGTGCACCCTGCAGTTTTGTACAGTGCGGCGTTGTGCGGTGTTACCCATGTGTACAAATCTGGCGGCGCGCAAGCCATCGCTGCTATGGCCTATGGCACCGAAACCGTGCCGCAGGTGTATAAAATATTCGGCCCCGGCAACCAATATGTTACCTGCGCCAAACAATTGGTGCAGTTGGACGGGCTGGCGATTGACATGCCGGCTGGCCCGAGTGAGGTTTGTGTACTGGCCGACGACACGGCCAATTCGGCTTTTGTGGCTGCCGACCTGCTCTCGCAAGCCGAACATGGCACAGACAGCCAAGTGCTGCTGGTCACCACCTCAGAAAAGCTGGCTGCGGAAGTTGAAGCCGAAGTTGCCGCGCAGCTTGCGTTGCTACCGCGGAAAGACATTGCCAGCGGGGCACTGCAAAACAGTAAAGTTGTGGTGTTTAAAACCTTGGATGAGGCCATTGAATTGGTAAATAGCTATGCGGCAGAACACCTGATTATTGCTTGTGCCGACGCTGAGTTCATTGCCGAGCAGATTGTAAACGCAGGCTCGGTTTTTTTGGGCAACTACTCACCGGAAAGCGCGGGCGATTATGCCAGCGGCACCAACCACACGCTGCCCACCAACGGGTTTGCCAAAACATACAGCGGCGTAAGTGTGGACAGTTTTGTTAAAAAAATCACTTATCAAAAAATTAGCCAGGCCGGGTTGCAGAATCTGGGTAAAACAGTGGAACTTTTGGCCGAATTTGAGGGGTTGGATGCCCATAAGAATGCGGTTAGCATTAGACTTAGGTTGTGAATCGTGAATCGTGAAACGTGAAACGGTAAACGTGAAACGTGAATCGTGAAACGGTAAATTTGGCACCGTTGAACCCCGTTGGGGTTCGGCGGAGAGAGGGATAAATTGTCTTGTCCCCGGATTCCATCCGGGGCTATTAAAAGTTAACCCTTTCAGGGTTGTGCGGCTTGGCGTATTTTTAAATTAAATGTGTATTCTGTTTTCACCCAATCCCGAAGGAATTGATTGTGAATAGTGCCGTCAGGGTTGTATATTTTGGGTTATTTGAGGGTATGTTGGAATATTTCATAATGGTGACTATTCCCGCCAATCCTGAAGGGATTGATTATGAATAGCCCCGCGCGAAACGCGGGGTGGTTGATAAAAATTATTGCCGTCAACCCCGGAGGGGTTGAACGTATAAAAAACAATTGAAACAATATGAGTACACACACCCAAATACTTTACCAGATTGTTTTCAGTACAAAAAATAGGGAAGCTTGTTTGTTGAAAAACGGGCGGCCAGAATTGTTTAAATACATTTGGAGCGTTATAAAAAATCATCAATGCCACCTGTACCGCATAAATGGGGTTGAAGACCATCTACATATCGCTACGCATCTTCATCCATCGGTATGCTTATCTGATTTTGTAAAGGACATCAAGTTATCTGCTTCCTCATTTATTAAGGATAAAAAATTGTTCCAGGGGTTTAGTGGCTGGCAAGATGGGTATGGTGCTTTTACCTATTCATTTAAGGAGAAGGAAAGGCTGGTTGATTATGTAAAAAACCAAGAAGAACATCATAAGGTAATTACATTTAAAGAAGAATATATTTCGTTGTTAAACGAGCATGGCGTTGCGTTTGATGAAAAATATTTGCTATAATGCATGGCAGCGTTGAACCCCTTTGGGGTTCGGCGGAGAGGGGGTATAAGTTGTCTTGTCCCCGGATTCCATCCGGGGCTATTAGTAGTTAACCGTTTCAGGGTTGGGTGGCTTCGGGTTAGTCTAAAATGAATGTGTATTTTTTTTCACCCAATCCTGAAGGGATTGATTGCGAATAGCTCTTTAGGGGCATATATTTTGTGTCATTTGAGGGCATGTTGGAATATTTCATAATGGTGACTATTCCCGCCAATCCTGAAGGGATTGATTGTGAATAATCCCGTGCGAAACGCGGGGAATAAAAACAAAAATGCATTCCAACCCCAAAGGGTTTAACGTTTAAAACTGAATAGACAAATCGCATTGCTCAACACAGAATAAGGCGTACAAGGGAGTGACACAACTAAAGCTAAAAAGAATTACAAAAGCTGATAAAAAAATAGAGATGTTTAACCTGGATAAACTTACGAGGGAAAATATACAAAAACTGGTGCCGTACTCATCCGCAAGGGACGAGTTTAGCGGGGAGGCGAAGGTGTTTTTAGATGCAAATGAGAACAGCCTCGGTTCGCCATTGCCAAAATGGTACAACCGCTACCCAGACCCCCACCAGCAGCAATTAAAGCAAGTGATAAGCACTATAAAAGGCATTGCGGCGGAACATATTTTTCTAGGCAACGGCAGCGACGAATGTATTGACCTGTTGTTTAGGTGTTTTTGCGAACCGGGTAAAGACAATGTGGTAATCTGCCCGCCCACCTATGGCATGTACGAGGTGAGCGCCAATATCAACGATATTGAGGTGCGCCGGGCACCGTTGCTGGACACTTTCCAACTTGATTTGATACATTTGGAAAATCTGGTAGATGCCGACACCAAAATAATTTGGCTGTGCTCACCCAATAACCCCACCGGCAATTCGCTCAACCGGCAGGATGTGGAAGCCGTGCTGAACAATTTTAACGGCATCGTGGTTATAGACGAAGCGTATGTAAACTTCTCCCGCCAAAAGAGTTTTGGGCAGGAGTTGCCTGACTATGCCAACTTGGTGGTAATGCAAACCTTCAGTAAAGCCTGGGGCTTGGCGGGGTTGAGGTTGGGCATGGCATTTGCCTCCACCGCTATCATTAATATAATGAACAAGGTAAAGCCGCCCTATAACATAAGCCAAGCCACACAGGAAATAGCCTTACAGGCCTTGGAGAACACCGGTCAGGTAAATGACATGATACGCGAGCTGGTGGATATGCGGGAGGCCCTGGCAGAAGTGCTGGCACAGGCACCGGGCGTGGAGACGGTGTACCCTTCCGATGCCAATTTTTTATTAGTAAAAATAAAGGAGGCGCGTAAGGTATATGATTTTCTGCTGGGCAAGGCCATTGTGGTGCGAGACCGCAGCAAGGTAAAACTTTGTGAAGACTGCCTGCGCATAACCGTTGGCACAGAAAAAGAAAACACGGATTTGATAGAGGCATTGCAGGAGTGGGTAGAAACGAACGTGCAGGAGAAGGTTGTGGAAAATTAATTTGTATACTAATAATCAATCATATGAAAAAGACTTTTGTTAATTGCTTTTTATTGGCTGCCCTTTTAACCGGCGGCATAAACGCAATAGCCAGGGGCACCGACAGCCTTCGGGTTGCCGCAACAGTAAAACCTGATGCAAACAATGCTGGGCTAACACTACCCCAAGGCTTTGGTGCACTGGTGGTTGCCGAAAATTTAAACGAACCCCGCCATATAGCGGTAACCAAACAAGGGGATGTGTACGTAAAATTAGCCAGCCTGCAGGGCGGCAAGGGCATTTTATGGCTGCATGATGCCAATGGTGACGGCAAGGCCGATGAGCAAAAAGGCTTTGGCGGCTTTAAGGGTACCGGCATGTATGTGAAGGACGGCTACCTGTACGCATCTTCCGATGAGGAGGTTTTCCGCTATAAATTAGATGCGGGCGATAAAGTGATTAACGGCAATGCGCCAGAGAAAATTGTAACGGGCCTGCTGAGCCGACATGAGCACGAGGCAAAGGCCATTACCTTGGACAACAGCGGCAACATTTACGTAAACATAGGCGCTTACAGCAATGCCTGCCAGGTAAAAGACAGAACAAAAGGCAGCCCAGGCATGAAACCCTGCCCAATATTGGATTCTGCCGGTGGCATTTGGCAGTTTAAGGCCAACCAGCCCAACCAAACGTATGGTACTGGCGTGCGTTATGCAACTGGCTTACGCAACGTGGTGGGCATAAACTGGAACAGCGATGCCAACAGCCTTTTTGTAATGCAACACGGCAGAGACCAGTTGCACGATTTGTTCCCCACCATGTTTGATGCAAAACAGAGTGCCGAACTGCCTGCGGAGTGTATGTTTCAAGTGCAAAAAGGCACCAACTGCGGATGGCCGTATGTATATTACGACCAATTGCAACACAAAAAAATACTCGCCCCCGAGTTTGGCGGCGACGGTAAAAAAACGGCCGGTGAAGATGCCGTTGACCCGGTAGTTGCCTTTCCCGGCCATTTGGCACCCAACGGGTTGCTGTTTTATACGGGCAGCCAATTTCCGGAAAAATATAAGAACGGTGCTTTCATCGCTTTCCATGGCTCATGGAACCGGGCCCCAGAGCCGCAAAAAGGCTTTTTTGTGGCTTTTGTGCCTTTTAAAAACGGTAAGCCAAGCGGTGATTGGGAAATTTTTGCCGATGGTTTTGCAGGTGGCACCAACCTTTCCTCGCCCGGCGATGCAAAACACCGCCCCTGCGGGTTGGCCCAAGGCCCCGACGGATCCCTGTACGTTAGCGACGACCAAGGCGGCACTATTTTTAGAATTGTATACGGCAAATAAAACTGCATGAAGAAAATAATAATAACCACGGCGGCATTTTGCTGCCTTAGCCTTTACCTAATAGCCCGGCAAACCCAAACGCCCGAAGTACAGGAAAGCATTGCCCGGGGCGAAAAAGTATACACCCTGTACTGCCTTAGCTGCCACCAAAAAAGCGGCAACGGCGTGCCCCATATGAACCCGCCGTTGGTAAAAACCAGCTATGTAACCGGCGATATTAAAAAGCTGGTAACCTGGGTATTGAAAGGGTCTACCGAAAATGTGGAGATTGACGGCAAAAGCTACAGCAACAATATGCCTGCCCAAAATTACCTGAAAGATGACCAAATAGCTGATGTGCTTACATATGTGCGCAACAGTTTTGGCAACGCGTCCTCGGCTGTAACAGCCGCCGAGGTAAAGGCCATAAGGGCAAAGGCAAAATAATCAAGACTGTTTTTTTACATTCTAATTAAAGGGATGTAAATTTGGCCGTGAAAATAAAGGTGGTAAAAGTACAATCCTTGGGAAAGTACAAGATACACGCCGTTTTTAATGACGGTGCAGAGGGTGAGTTGATGTAAGCGATCTCGCTGGGAAAGGCGTTTTTCAGATATGGGATGCCCCCGGCTATTTTGACAGGGTATTTATTAACAATGAAAACAAGGCTATAGCTTAGGATGAAGAAATAGAGATAGATACACTTAATAGTTACCTACATATAAAGAATATTAGCTTTGGTGAATATCGGTGGCCATATAGGCAAAATAAGCTCAGTTTAAGTTGACAAACTATCAGAATGATTAGCATAGCATCAGTAAAAGCTATAAAAAAATATTCCATCTTTATAGTGTTTAACGATGGAACGCAGGGGGTGCTTGATTTAAGCACCCATGCCGGCAGGGGCGTTTTTAAAAGCTGGGAAGAGAATGATAATTTTTATAAAGTATTCGTTAGTGAAGAATCGGGTGCTATTACCTGGCCCGATGAAATTGATATAGATACGTTAAACGCTTATTTTATTATTAATAAAATAAGCCCGGAGGAGTACCGTAAATCCCAAAATACGTATGCCGAGTATATGTAGTTTTTATGGAATAACTATATGTATTTATTGGAACGACCATAACCCGCCTCATTTTCATGCAAAATATGCTGGCCAAGAAATACTTATCATTATAAAAGATTTGTCTATTTACTCAGGATTTTTACCTTCATGCGCTTTGGGCTTGGTGCTTGATTGGGCTTCCGAACACCAACTAGAGTTAATGGAAAACTGGGATTTGGCCCAAAGTGATTTGAAACTTAAAAAAATAGAACCATTAAAGTAATGTCTTTACAACCTATTACAATTATCAACCCGTTGCCATTAGATGACGGACGTACAAATAAGCGCATTTTGTTTATTGACCGCGACGGAACACTGATAAAAGAGGTACCACCCACATACCAGGTAGACGGCTTTGATAAAATAGAGTTTTACCCCCACGTGTTTACTTATATGGCGAAGATTGCCGCCGAATTGGATTATGAGCTGGTAATGGTAAGCAACCAAGATGGGTTGGGTACAGATGGATTTCCTGATGAGGCGTTTTGGGAAGTGCAAAATTTTATAGATAAGGCCTTTGAAAACGAAGGCGTGTTTTTTGCGGCAGGCTATTTTGACCGCACTTTTCCGCATGACAATGCGCCAACCCGCAAGCCACAAATAGGCATGCTTACGCAATACTTAAATAACCCCAAGTACGATATTGCCAACAGCTTTGTAATTGGTGACCGCATTACCGATGTACAGCTTGCCAAAAACTTGGGTTGCAAGGCTATTTGGATAAACAACGACCCAAACCTTGGTGCAGGCGAAATAAAAGACACTGTTGCTGCATTGCACCAAACCCTTGCGTTGGAAACAACTGGGTGGAAAACTATTTACGAGTTTTTAAAGCTGGGTTTGCGTACCGTTACGCACGAGCGCAATACCAGCGAAACCAAGATACAGATTGAGCTTAACCTTGACGGCAGCGGCAAGGCCAACATACATACCGGCCTTGGTTTTTTTGACCACATGCTCGACCAAATTGCCCGCCATGGAAAAATGGACTTAACCATCCATACCCAAGGCGACTTGCATATTGACGAACACCATACCATTGAGGATACCGGTATTGCCTTGGGCGAGGCTTTTGCCAAAGGATTGGCTGACAAGCGCGGCTTGGAACGGTATGGCTTTGCCTTGCCTATGGATGAAGCTGAGGCTAAAGTGCTGGTTGACTTTGGCGGCCGTAACTGGATAGTTTGGAACGCTGAATTTAAGCGGGAAAAAGTAGGCGAGATGCCCACTGAAATGTTTTTCCATTTTTTTAAATCGTTCAGCGACGCAGCCAAATGCAACCTTAATATTGAATGCCATGGCGAAAATGAACACCATAAAATAGAAGCCATTTTTAAAGCATTTGCAAAAGCTATTAAAATGGCTGTAAAACGCGACTCGTTAAGCAATTACCTGCCCAGCACAAAAGGGGTATTGTAGGGTGTTTAGTTGGGGAGTCGGGAAGTTGGGGAGTCGGGAAGTCGGGGAGTCGGAGAGTTAGGGAGTCGGGAAGTCGGGAAGTCGGAAAGTCGGAAAGTTGGGGGAGTTGGAAAGACATTGGGGCATAGGGCAATAAATTTTGGGAAATATTGTACCTCACGTCATGTATAAAAGAACACTGCATTGCATAATAACCAAGTAGGGGGATAGAGATGGGATTTTGGAAGAAAATATTTGGCAGGAGGGAGGGGGCAACGAAATCGTACCGCGATTTTTGGAATTGGTTCCAAAAACATGAACGGTTGTTTTTCAATGTTGTCAAAACCAAAGATAATATCGAGGATGCTTTTTTTGACAAAGTATCCCCTAAGCTGGCTGAATTGAAAGACGGCTTTTTTATGGTTACCGGCATGTTTGACAAAGAAACCGCAGAGTTGGTTTTTACCGCCGACGGTGCCATTGCCAATTTTGTTTTTATTGAAGAATTGGTGGCCGCCGCGCCGGCAATAAAGGGTTGGAAATTTACCGCGCTTAAGCCCGCTTTAGACATTAAGGACATCTTAATTAACATGGCTGGGTTTACCTACACTAAAGACAACCTATACTTTTGTTACGAAGAGCAGCCTAGTTTGCCAGACGAGATTGACATTACCATTGTGTACGACGATTTTAGCGAGGAACACAAAACGGCGATTACCAACGGCGTATTTATTTTTTTAGACAACTTTATCGGTGAGTTGAATTTTGCCGGTACAATTGATAATATAACCGTTACTGGAGTTGCCAATGCACCGGGGGAATTGATAAAAATAGAAAAGTTAAAAGATTTTTTAACATGGCGGGAGAAGGAATTTGTTGAAAAGTATGAGGGCGTTCGGCACGATACGGAGCATGACAATTACTCCATGCTGGAAGCAAAGCTGGAAAGCGGCCGCGGCTTGGTGGCGATGATTAATACCGACTTGCTGGAATGGGACGGCAAAGCATCGCACCCATGGATACTGAATATTGAAATGAAGTACAATGGGGAGAACAACAACGGCATGCCCGATGACGATACCTATAAACTGATGGGGGCGATAGAATACGAAATGCTGTTGGCTTTGAAAGACTATGAAGGCAATTTAAACATAGGTAGGCAAACCGCCGACGGCTTACGCGAAGTGTATTTTGCCTGCAAAGATTTTAGAAAACCTTCAAAAGTGCTGCACAAAATTCAAACCCAGTATGCCGATAAAATTGAGATAACCTACGAAATTTATAAAGATAAATACTGGCAGTCGTTTGAAAGGTTTAGGGCGGATGAATGACTTTGAATTTTTAAAATCTGCAACAAATGGACCTATGTTTTCGGTTACAGTAATTTTAGTCTGTTTGCAAAATTACTCCCATTGACGTTGCAATATCAGCAACATAATTTTTGTGGCCAAGGTTACTGCCTTGGCGGTCATAGTAATCTTGCAATTGCAGTACTCCCTTTTCTTTTTCCAGAAAAAAGGTTATTAAAGCAAGATCGAAATCCGCTCTAAGTGCCAATTCGGTTGTAAAATTTTCGCATATTTTTTTTCTCGAGTCAAACATGTTTAGCCATGGCAGCCCCTTTTTTTTAAGGCCTTTAATTATATCGCTTGCAGTTTTTTCTGACTTTTTAGTAATATCCCACCAATGGTCTTTTGAGTATAATAAGCTGGCCAGACGTATGCGTATTGTACAATCATACTCTTTCCAAATTGATTTTATGGGTGCTTTCGGAGAAGTTAGTTTTTGAATTTCATCAACCCCTATACCAAGGTTTACAGTAAATTGTCCGTATTTGCTTTCCCTAAAACCTGGTATTGTATAATTCTCTCCCACTGGGAATAACCCGCTTTGCAAATTAATTACCTGTATGATTCCTTTTTCAGTTTCGCGGTTAAAGGTTCTGCCATTTTTCCTAAAGCCTTCGGTTTTTAAAAAAATTGCAATCGGCTGTTCTATCTGATCGAGTAGAAGCTTTACACTTTGAGAGGCTGCCATATGATTGTTTTTGTACAAAATGGGATTGCATATCAATTTAAACAAATGCCGCACAATATCGTGTTACCAATTCAGTTTTTCCTCACCATCTCTAACATGTCGTCCCTAAGTCGGACCTCAATAAAAATTAAGATAGTTTTGATTTATATCTTCTTTGCTAATCTTATTCATAAACCTTCTTTTCGTTGTGGTCTCCTTGCCTTTAAATACCGCACATAGGTCAAATTGCGATGCAAGAAAGCTTGTTACAATAAAAGTATTTCCATTCAGCAAATTTATTCGAAGATAGCCCGGAAGCAGTGATTTTACCTTCCATGAATCGTAAACTTCTATGCTTTTAATATCAGCATTTTTGATACAATACGTTTTTTGGTTACAGGTTATGTGCAATTGTCTGTTTTTTTTGTCCAACAGTCGCGTTTTTCCCTTGTCAACCTTTTCATATTGTGTTCTGTACCTAATAGTCATAAGCAACAGGCTGGGCCAATTGCACATAAAACTGCGATGATATTGGTTGGTATAAACCCCAATAGGTTAATAGTTTTTGGAGAATATATATGCACCACGATAAAAAGTATTCCAAAATAGCCCAGAATGGCTGCTATTAAATAAAATAGGGAGTCTTTAGGCTTTTTATAGTTGAATGTAGTATGCGGCATTTGCAACCACTTTCTAAAAAATATACCGCACACTTTTTGCTGCGCATACAATTAGCGCAAACCAATTTTCATGTGATTATGTTTGTACCAAAAGGGGCTACCTGTATAGGGTAACAGGCAGCCCCTTTGGCGCATTTTACAATTCCATCGCTCGTTTTACATAATACAAATGCCTAGGGCACATGCGTGGGATAATGACCTCGCCACTTGGGCCTACTCAATGCCCCACTGGCAAGCAACTTTTGGTACCAACCACGCCATACAGCCTGTTATTTTTAACGGCGTAGTTGGCAGTTAATTTCCCGTCTGCGGCCCATGCACGTTGCAGCCCGTCTAATTGGCCTGCGGCAAAATTACTTTCCTGCCTCTTATGCCCGTTGGGGTAAAACACCCATTGCTGGCCTTGCATTTTACCGCCCGCAAAATTAAAAACGTACCGTTGGTTGCCGTTGGGCCACCATTGCACAAAGCGGCCTTGTTGCAGCCCGTGGGCATAGTGCCGCACCATCAGTTTTTCGCCTGTGTCAAACCAACCTTCCGCAAGGCCCTCTTCTTTGCCGCCAATAATTGGCAGCTTGTACAATACCCTTCCATCAAGCCCACTCTCCACCATATAACCGTTAAATGGCTGGCCTTTATACAGCCAGCCACCATCGGTTTTTTTTAACTGGGGGTCATAGTTTTGCACCAAAATATTGGGGGGTATATTATTGGCTGGTTGTTTGCAACCGGCCAATAATATTATCAAGCATATGGTAATTAGCGGGCGCATGGTTATGGTGTTACTAAAAACTGGCCCATCAACCCGGCATCCTCATGGTTGGGAAAATGGCAATGGTACATGTATGGGTTAACACTGTCGGCAAAGTCCTCAAATTTGGCAACTACTGATACCGTTTCGCCGCGTTGCAGGTAAAAACTGTCCTTCCAGCCCTTTTCATAAGCTGCAATAGCCCCCGAACTGCGGGAAACTATTTTAAACTGCACGTCGTGTATATGGATGGAATGGCCGAAAATATTGCTGTTTACAAACGTCCATTTTACCACCGCGTTTAACGTTATGGTATGGTTGATGGTAACATAGTTGTAGTTGTTGTCGTCAAACGCAAACTCCGAGCCGCCCTGCCCAGCTGTGATGGCCGTTGATATATTGGTGGTGGCCTCACTTGCCGCCAAGGTAGTATTGGTTACAAGGCTGGTTGGCAGGGTGGTTACAGCGCTTGCAGTGGCAGCCGCCACTTTAATGTTTAGTACTTTAAAATCGTGTGCATTTAGCAAGCTGCCTAAAGCACCAGACTGAGCGGATTCCCCGCCGGGGAAGCCAAATGCCTGGTTAGCATTATAGGCTTTTAATGCCACGGTGGTGCCTACTGCATCGTTGCCCAAATTAACCAACAGCTCCACACGTTCGCCAACGCCAAGCACCAAGCGGGTAACCGGCACCGGCGCATCCAGCAGGCCGCCGTCGTTGCCTATCACATAAAAAGTACGGTTGTCGGCAAAGCCCAAGTTGTACGCCCTTTCAATCTCCGCATTCAACATTCGCAGCCGCACATATTGCTTAGGCAGGCTTACCTGCGGGTAAAGGGTGCCGTTAACAAGGCTGTAATCGCCATAGTCGTTCACGGTGGTGTCGAAGGAGTGGTCGGTGTTAAACCTTCGGCTGGTAAGCACCAACGGTATGTCGTCTGTGCCATAGGTTCTGGGCAGCTTTAAGGCGGCCTCGGCGGCATCTTTAATAATTATCAAGCCACCGGCGCCCATGGTTAGTTGTTTGTAGGTGGCCTCGTGCAAATGGGGGTGGTACCAATACATGCTGGCGTTGTTCATTACCGTAAAATTTGGCGACCAGGTTTCGCCGGGCGCTATTTTTTGGTGCGGCCCGCCGTCCATTTTGGCGGGAATATGAAACCCATGCCAATGCACGGTGGTGGTATCTGCCAAGTTGTTTGTTACATTAAAACTTACATGGTCGCCTTTGTTCAATATCAGCGTGGGCCCCCAGAATTGCTCGCCATTGTAACCATACGTGTTTGTGGCGGTGCCGCTGGTAAAAAATTGCTTGCTGGTTTTTGAAAGGTTTAAATTAAACGTGGTGCCGGTAAGCACGGGGGGAATGTAAAGGGTGTTATAGCTGGTATCACCGCTGGTAGTGGTGCCGGTGGTGGTTGTGGCATCGTTTTTTTTGCTACAACAGCATAAAAAAACAGTGCATAGCATTATTAGCACAATCATTAACTTATTCATGTAATTGGTTTTTGTGGTAAGGCATGCTGGCCAACATGCCGGGTATGGTAATTAGATGTTAATGGCTGGTAAAACCTGCGGTATGGTGTAAAATAAAGATTGTACCTGGCATAAAGCGGCATTGGTAGTTAGGGGCAGTAAAGCCATGCATTCGTTTATGCACTAACTATGGGCTTTATACCGCCCAAGCCTTATGGTGCTGTGTACATAGGCCGTGGCTTTGTGCCAATGATAAAAAGATACCATCTTCTGGTTTGTTCCGTTTAGCGGACTAATGGTGGTCTTTAACCTATGCGCCCAACAATTTTAAGTTTTTTTTAAAACAGCTAATCCAAAACCAACAAGGCCTCGTAAGTTTTTGTAACCGGCCGGCTGCCATCTATTAAAAATGTAAAACAATTACTTTTTAAACATTTCAAACAAACATCTTTTAACCAGTAAACTGTAATTTATGTCAGAAAAAATTCTGCATTGCAGGGCATGGAAGCTATGCCTAATAGCCCCATTGCTTGCTTTGGCCAGTCTTAAGTCGCAAGCGTCATCGCACAGGGAGGCACCGTTGATTTCCAACGACCCCTTAGCCGACAATACCGACCTTTATGCCTTTAGAAGCCCGGATGATAAAAGCACCGTTACCATCATCGCCAATTACATTCCTTTTGAGTTGCCAGAGGGCGGCCCTAATTACTACACGTTTGGGTCGGATGTTCGTTACGAAATCCACATCAAAAACAAGGCAACCACCGCCGGTGACGACATCACGTATCGTTTCACTTTTAAATCAATCAATGAAGACGGATCTACTTTTTTTAACATCAGGCTGGGTAAGCAAAATTTAAAAACCTCTTATACCTGCGAAAAAAGTATCAATGGTGGTCCTTTTACAGCCATTGTAACCGATGGTGACGTGCCGGCGGCCAATATTGGGCCACGGTCAATTTTTTCAAGCCTTGGTTTGAAAAGTTATTACCAAAACTTAATTACCTACCATGTAAAAACCATACCACGCGGCGAAAAGGTTTTTTGTGGCCCTGTGGATGACCCGTTTTTTGTTGATTTAGGCGGCATTTTTGATGTGGGCAGTGCAAGGCCGGAAGGCAATAACACTAACCCGACCAAAGATGGTTTGGCACGGTTTAACGTGCATACGATAGCACTTAAAATACCGATAAGGCTTTTGCAAAAAGATGGCAAAGACGTGTCGTCGGCAAAAACTATTTTAGACCCCGATTTTGTTATAGGTGTATGGGCCAGTGCAAGCCGCCAGCAAATTAGAACACTTACCAGTACCGGTAAGGACAGTGCCTCAGGCAACTGGGTACAAGTTAGCCGCCTTGGCATGCCGCTTACCAACGAAGCGGTGATACCTGTTGGTGAAAAAGACCTTTGGAATACAAAAACACCGTATGGCGGCAATGATCTTGCTTTTGCCCATTACTTCAACAACCCCGAGCTGGCGTTGTATATGGACCAATCGCAGTTTGGCGGGGCTGTACCCGGGTTAAACGCTTTGCGTGTTCAAACCAACTCCTTGGGTGCATTTGACTTTAGGAACGGTAAAAAAGGCTTGTACAGCCTTAAGGGCTCAGCTGCTGTTGCCGGTACCGCCTTGGATGATAAAATATTCGGGTCAATATTGTTGCCCGACAGCACCAGCCCGCGCGCTGTTGACATACTGCCCATATTTTACACAGGCGTGCCTAACCTGGCGCCTTACCAATTGGCCACAGGCAAAGCCGGTAACCCACTTGCCGCTGGCAAGCCGTTTATCAATAACTTTTTGCCAACCCTGGGTGATATGCTAAGGCTTAACATGGCTGTACCTGCCACCCCACGCAACAGTGCCGACTTTAGTTCGCTGGGCGTATTACAGGCGGCAGTGCTGGGCTTAACCGACAAAAGGTTTAACAGCGATGCAAGCCTACAGTTAATACCAAACATGGACGGATTCCCCAACGGCAGAAGGCTTGAGGACGATGTTACCACCATTGAGTTACAAGCCGTTTCAGGCGTTGCTTTGGCTGCCATTGGTTTGTGGTATGATGACTACGTACCCGGAAAAAGCACCAGCCCTGTAACAAACGACCTTGTTAGGGTATTGACCTTTACCGGCGGCCCAACGCATAACGATACCACGCTTAACGCAATCTTTCCGTTTGAGCAAATCCCTTGGAGAGGGTATGACCACACCATACAACCAAGGTTTTAACTGAATAAAAAAAATTATTATGAAAAAAACGATAAACGCTTTTTTTGTGGCAGTGGTTTGTTTAGCCCTTGGCCAAACCACGGTTTTTGCCTCGTCGCACAGGGAGGCACCATTGATATCGAACGACCCACTGGCGGACAATACCGACCTTTATGCCTTTAGAAGCCCGCAGGACGACAGCAAGGTAATATTAATAGCCAACTACATACCTTTCGAGCACCCCGCAGGTGGCCCCAACTACTATACGTTTGGCAAGGATATACGGTACGAAATACACATAAAAAACAATGCCGCAACTAAAGGCGATGACATTGTGTACCGCTTTACCTTTAATACCACCAGCGAAGACCCTACTACTTTTTTCAACATTCGGTTGGGCAAGCAAAATTTAAAAACCACTTATACCGTTGAGCGTAGCATTGACGGAGGCACCAGCTTTGAAAAGGTGTTTGCCAACGGTGTTGTGCCACCCGCCAACATTGGGCCACGCTCCATACAAAACGGTGTTGTTGGGCTTGGCGCAGACAGCTACGACAGTTTAATGTTTAAAGCCATCGCCACCACAAACACTGGCGAGCGGGTTTATTGCGGCCCAGTAGACGACCCGTTTTTTGTTGATTTGGGCGGTGCTTTTGACATAGCCGGGTTTAGGCCAAACGGCCGCGACGGTTTGGCAAAGTTCAATTGCCACAGCATTGTGTTGGAAGTTCCCATTGCCACCCTGCAAAAAGACCATAAGGCAGTAACCTTGGCCAAAGATATTTTGGACCCAGATTATGTTATTGGCGTGTACGCCTCTGCCAGCCGCAGGCAAATTCGCACGTTCGACTCAAGCACAGGCACAGCCGGCACAGTTGCAGGCGGCTGGGTACAGGTTTCGCGCCTAGGCATGCCGTTAACAAACGAAGTGGTGATACCGATTGCTGACAAAGACAAATGGAATGCATCAGCCCCTGCGAACGACCTTAGCTTTGCCCATTATTTTGAGAACCCTGAGCTGGCTTTGTATATGGACAGGTCTCAGTATGCTTCATCGGTGCAAAGTCTAAAGGCATTAAGCATACAAACAAAATCGCTGGGTGCTTTTGATTTTAGAAACGGCAAAAAAGGTTTATATGGCTTAAAAGGTTCAGCCGCCGTGGCTGGTACCGCATTGGATGATGCTATTTTTGGCACTATTTTGTTGCCCGACAGCACCAGCCCCCGCGCGGTTGACATATTGCCGATATTTTATACCGGTGTTCCTAACCTAAGGCCTTACCAATTGGCCACAGGCAAAAAAGGCAACCCACTTGCAGCCGGCAAACCGTTTATCAATAACTTTTTGCCTTCGTTGGATGACAGGTTGCGCTTAAACATGGCCACCCCTGTTACACCCCGCAACAGCCCCGACTTTAGCTCGCTGGGTATTGTTAAAGCTGCAGTGCTTGGCCTTACCGACCCAAGGTTTAACGGTAGTCTTGCATTGCAGAGCATACCCAACATGGATGGTTTTCCCAATGGCAGAAGGCTGGAAGACGACGTAACCACCATTGAATTACAGGCTGTGGGCGGTGTTGCACTGGCTGCAATAGGCTTGTGGTACGATGATTACGATGGTAGGGTTAGCCCAGTTACCCCGCAATTGATAAAGGTGTTAACTTTTAATGCAGGCATTACCCAAAACGATACCACGTTGAAAACGGTGTTTCCGTTTGAACAAGCCCCTTGGGCAGGCTTTAGCGGCCCCGGCTATGTAGGCCCCAAAGGTTCTATTGCGGCGGTGATGCAATATTTTGATGCTAACCAAGACGAAACGGCGGTTGGCTTAAACTGGAAGATGGCCAACGAAATGTACAACAGCCATTACATAGTGGAGCGTAGCGTGGGCGATGTTGCGAATTTTGTAAAAATTGGCACTGTTAAAGCCCTTAATGTTGATGACAATAACTACCAATTTACGGATGCTGCGCCATCTTTAGACCAAACCAATTACTACCGCATAGCGCAAGTAGGCAAAACGGGTGAGGTTAGCTATTCTTCCATCCGCAAAGCGGTGTTTGCACCAAAAAATGCATTGGTGGTTAGCCCCAACCCAGCTGTAGGCTTTATACGCATCAACTCTACTATAGCCAACCTGCATATGTATATTTATGACGTAACCGGCAAAAAAGTGGCAGCACCCGTACTAAGCAGTGGCTTTGCACAGGTAAGCACCTCTTCATTGGCCAAAGGCGTTTACACGGTGGTGGCTGAAAACAACGGCGAAAAAATTGCTGTGAGGAAAGTATTGGTTCAATAATAGTCCCCAGATTTTTAGCATAACAATGTTCACCCATAAACATTACCCGGCGATAAAAAGCCGGGTAATGTTTACATCCTTCACTGTTCAATACCCCTACAAAAAGACTTTTATCCCGAAAGCTTATCTAAAACAATTCAACATGAAAAAGAATAATATCTACCTAACATCCATCATCATTTTTATAGTTGCCGTTGCAGGCATTGTAATTAACTATTCTGTTAAGGAGAAAGCCAAACAACAGGCCGAATACACACTTGTTGCCCGCAAAGGCGAGGCAGCCAACACAGCCGAATGGAAAGCCGTACAGAAAAAGGCTGCTGACCTAAAGGCAGCCATAAAGGCCGACCCAAACGACACTAAGGCAATGCTAAAACTGGCACAACTTTTTATATTAGAAGCACGCATAACCGGCAACCATATGTACTACGATGTTGCCGCCATGAAATACGTAAATGATGTGCTTGCCATCGACTCGCTTAATTTTGACGCATTGGTATATAAATCACTTGTTTACATGTCGCAACACCATTTTGCCGACGGCTTGTCTATAGCGCACAAGGCCCAAACGGTAAACCCGTACAATGCCTATGTATATGGGCTATTGGTTGACGGCAATGTAGAAATGGGTTATTACGACAGTGCCGTAACTTATGCAGACAAAATGGTATCCCTAAGGCCCGACCTAACATCGTATTCAAGGGTATCGTACTTAAGGGAGATTTATGGTGATTACCCCGGTGCCATCAGTGCCATGAAGATGGCCGTGCAGGCAGGCGGCCAAGGTGACGAGTACACAGAGTGGACACGTTACCAGTTGGCCAACCTGTACGAGAAAACCGGTGATTATAAAACCGCTGACACCTTGTACAACACATCCCTGTCATACAGGCCTACGTACGCATATGGGTTTGTGGGTCTGGCAAAAGTGGCCCTTGCCGCAAAAGACTACCACAAGGCCATAACTTATTACGAAAAAGCAGATTCGGTTGTTACCGACAACAATATTAAGGAAGAACTTGCCGATGCCTACCGTTTGGCGGGGCTGGCGAAGAAGGCAGACGCGTTGGAGAATGATATTATAAGCGATTTGGCAAAAAACACCCAAGCCGGTGACAAGGACGTAAACATAGGCCACTATGCCGACCGCGAGCTGGCTTACGCCTACTTAAAAGTAAACGATAAGGACAAAGCACTTGACCACGCTTTGCTGGAGTACAACCGCAGGCCCGACAATATTGATGCCAACGAAACAGTGGCCTGGGTATATTACGCCCGCGGTGAATACGCCAAGGCCCTGCCTTATATAAAAGTTGCTATGCGTACCCATTCGAAAAACCCGGTTTTGTTAAGCCGTGCGGCATTGATCTATTTTAACGCAGGCGATAAGCCAACCGCAAAAAGTATTATTGCCCAGGTATCCTTAACAAACCCGTTTATTGAACCGGGTTTGAAAACCGAGACGGAAGGCATGTCAGCTAAGTTGTAGCCGAAAACAGCACCTTATTAAAAAAGGCAGGTTCGGTAAGCAAGATATTAATATTTTAAAAATATTTCACTTGAAAGGCAACAATCATCAGATCTATACACAAGGTTCGGTAGTTGGCAAGATAGGTGGGGCTGCAAAAAATGCCTATGTTGGTATCGCGAGTAGGCGTGTGCATGCCTTCAAAGGTAAAGCCCTGCGCTTGGCATTACTGTTCTTGATGGTATTGGTTTCCACTAACAGCTTTGCCCACACGATAAATTACGTTTTAGAAAAAGCACCTACCGGCAGCGTGGTAGTGTATTACCTAAAGTTGGGGTACACGCATATTATGCCCCAAGGTTTTGACCATATTTTGTTTGTGGCCGGCCTATGCCTGCTCAGCAATAAAATTAAGGTGATACTCTGGCAGGCAACGGCCTTTACCGTGGCGCATTCCATAACATTGGCATTAAGCATGAAGGGGCTAATTGTGGCCCCAAGTGCTGTAGTGGAACCTATTATTGCACTCTCAATACTGTTTGTTGCCGTGGAAAACATGTTGCTGACCGAGCTGAAACCTTGGCGCATATTGCTGGTGTTTATGTTTGGGCTTATACACGGTATGGGTTTTGCAAGTGCCCTAAACGAAATTGGGTTGCCACGCAATAAGTTTTTCACCAGCATACTTTCCTTTAATATTGGTGTTGAGCTTGGGCAGGTAACGGTTATTGTGGCCATGTTTGCCTTGGTGATCATCCCTTTGGGCAAGCAGCCTTATTACCGCAAATGGGTTGTGTACCCATTGTCGGCACTTATAGGCCTTGTAGCCCTATTTTGGACCGTGCAGCGCGTGTTTTTTGTAAATTGATAGTTCCGGAACTGGGTGCCTATTCGCCATTAAAAAAAATGATGTAATTGGTTGGCCCCGGTGCCAAGGTTGTATTGCCCCACCCATTCTTATGCTTGTTGTGTTTAACGGAGTGCTGCTACTGTAATAAAGTGGCAGCATTTTAATTTTCCCCAACATAAACCCCCAACGGATGGCATACACGTTAAAATGGTACCATTGACATGATATTTTATTTTACATTTGAAGCAAACCGATAAAGGGGTTATGTTTTATTATGTTCTATAAAAACGTGTTGCTTTTTTGCCTACTCGTTGTTTTGGCCTGTGGAGCCTGTGCGGGGCAGGCTACATGGCCCGACAGCCTAAAAAAATTGGTTGCACGCCAACCCGTGGACAGCTTGCGGGCAGACTTGTTGTGCGAGCTAAGCAGCCGTTATTTACATATACGCACCGATTCGGCCCTTGTACTGGCCCAAGAGGCGTTGTTTGCCGCGAAAAAGGCCAGTTATGTACTTGGGCAAATGACTTCGCTAAAACTAATGGCCGATGCCTACCAAGTGGCCGGCAATTATCCCCAAGCGTTACGGTTTTATTTGGAACGCCTTAAACTAGACGAAGCCAATAACCAACCCGAATATGTGGCCGTAACCTTGTTAAGTATTGCCGGGCTATACCAATTGCAGGGTGATGCTATAAATGCCGCGGCTTATTCATCCAAAGCACTCAATTACATTACTAAAAACCATTTGGCCAATTATTTGTGGTACAGCTACATTAACCTGGGCGACCTGTATGAAAAACAAAACGACATACCACTTTCCCTAAAGTATAACCGTTTGGCCCTACAGCTTGCCCAGCGTGACCACGACACTGCCTGGCTGGGTATGAGCCTTAACAATTTAGGCAACGCGTTAACTAAGGCCGGTTATATTGACAGCGCACAAACAGCCTATGAATCTGCGGTGCCTTATTTGCTCCAGTCGGGCAATAACAGTTTTCTGTGTGAAACCTACCACGGGCTTGCCGCGTTATATTTGCTTAAAAAGGACTTTACAAAGGCAAAACGTTGGGCCGCACAATCTGTGCAACTGGCAGAAAAAGGGGGCTTCGATAAGAAATACGTATCCGGTGCTGCCTTACTGTCAAGCATATACCAACAACAAGGGTTTGTTGACAGTGCATTTGCATGGCAGTCGCGCATGATTGCCGTAAAAGACTCCGTTTATAGCCAAGACCGGCTAGTACAAATGAGTAACCTTACCACCCAGGAACAGTTGAGGCAAAAAGAAATAAGTGAACAGGAGGCGAGAGCAAAAGTTGACAGACGGCACCAACTGAGCATGGCCTTGCTTTGGGTAGTTATAATTTTTGCTTTGTTGGTGGCTGTTTTTTTCCTGTACAACGCCAACAGGCACAAGAAAATGAACCTGCTGCTTGAAACCCAAAAAATTGAGCTGCAGGCGGCGTTAGCTAAACTAAAGGAAACACAAGCACACCTTATACATGCAGAAAAAATGGCATCGTTGGGTGAACTTACCGCAGGCATTGCCCATGAAATTCAAAACCCGTTGAATTTTGTGAATAATTTTGCCGAAGTGTTAAATGAATTGCTTGCCGAGCATGAGGAGTTATTAAGAGACAGCACAGAGGATGCCATAAAGGAGTTAGCCTTGGAAATGAAACTTGCCGCCGAAAAGGTACAGCAACATGGGCGGCGCGCAGATGCAATAGTGAAAGGTATGTTGCAGCATAGCCATAAAAGTTCTGGTAAAAAAGAACCAACCAACATTAACCGTTTGGCCGATGAATACCTACGCCTTAGCTACCATGGCATACGGGGCAAGTATAAGAGTTTTACGGTTGAAATGCAAACGATATTCGATAATAAACTGGGCAACGTGGATGTAGTACCGCAGGATATTGCAAGGGTGTTGCTAAACCTATTTAACAACAGTTTTTATGCGGTGCATGAAAAAGCCCAAACTGCTGGCGCTGCGTACAAACCAGCTGTTACTATAACCACCAAAATGCAAGACAGCACGTTGGTAATAACCGTGGAAGACAATGGCACTGGCATAGCCGAAAATGTTAAGGATAAAATATTCCAGCCCTTTTTTACCACCAAGCCAACGGGCGAGGGCACGGGCTTGGGCTTAAGCCTAAGTTATGACATCATAAAAACCCACGGGGGTGCGATAACGGCCAGCAATGTAGCAACTGGCGGTGCCTGCTTTACTGTTACATTGCCTGTTACAAGTGGCCAGTATTGATGAGGGTTTTGGGCCTCTTTCGCCTTTTAAAAAGGCGGGTTTTAAAGCCCCGGTTTCTTTTTTGGGTCTGGCACAGTGGCAACATCCCTGCCATGGTCATCTTGCTCTACGGTAATTTCAGTGTCTTCTGTTGAAGTTTTTTTTACTTCTTCTTGTTTGGTTGCCTCGGCTTCGTTTGCGTGCGGGGTATGTGTGTTATGATGCTTATCCATTTCGCAGTTATTTTAGTTTGAAAGTAATTAAAATATCGAAAAAAAATAAATTTTCTATATTTTGCTGTAAACATATTTCAGGCACGGATTTTTTTTAATCAATAATTGTATGCCCCAACAAACAAATAAGTATTTCAAGCAGGTATTTGGTGCCACTGGCGGTTTTCATGGTACTTGGCCAGCCAACAGTAAAATTAGCCTTGGTGATATTATCACCGTTGATGAATCGTCAGGGGTTCAGCAATACGTGAGCAACATAAAAGAGTTTTTTAATATTGACGTTCAATACCAGCAATCAGTTACCCAAGGCGACATTGATTTTAGTGTGGGTGCTCAGGTTGATATAAAACCCAATGCCTCTGCAAAACTGCCGGTTGGGGCGGCAGTTACCGCCGATGCAGATGTTAGCATAAAGCTTAGCTTTAATACCGACAACGGTTTTGTGCTTGCCGGCAGTGGGTGTTCTGTTTTGGAAATAACGAATGTGCTACCCATAAAAAGTGCCATCATGCAATCGTACCAAGCAGGTAAAAATGGTGGTGACGTGTACAAGTGTTGGCAAAAGGAATACCTGGTTGTGACCAAAATATGGGCCGCCGAAACCACCAAATTAATAGTGTCGCATAAAAGCGGTGCGTCTATCGAGCTGGAAGGCAAGGCCGACATTTCAGCAGCCAAGCCGAAGTTGGGCAATGTGAGTTTTGGGTCAGCTTCAACAGTAACCGATGATTTTAAGCAGCAGTATATCATCAACGGTAAATGCACCCCGCTCTACCAGGCACAGGGCATAACTGTGCCATTTTTTGGCAGCGCAAAAATAGCGGTGAGAGCTTTTGGGCCGGTTGACCAACTTACGGTTGGCCCGGTTTTGCCGGGGGGGCATAACAGCACCCCATCCCCAAAACCATCTGTATATGCCGTGCTGGTGGGTATAGACAAATACCCGGCACCTTTGCCATCGCTTAATGGCTGCGTGGCCGACATAGCAGACGTGGAAAACCTGCTTAGGCAATACCCCATAAACAATAATGATGTTTATATAAAAAAGCTAACCACAGAAAAAGAGGAGGCGCAACCAACCCGGAAAAACATTATTGAAGCATTTGATTTTTTTAGTGCCGCCGAGGATGGCGATACCTGCCTTTTTTATTATTGCGGGCATGGAACCAACTTGGCAAACCCGCCAAAGTTTATGGGCGACGAAGGAACGGGCCTTGTGCAGGCATTAGTATGCAGCGATGAAAACGGCATTAGGTACCTTATTGACAAAGAATTGGGCTACCTGATACACAAAACAGTTGCGAACAAACCGCTATTAAATTTTATTGTGGTAACAGACTGCTGCCACAGCGGCTCAATTACACGGGGTGCTGTAGATAGGGTAGAAGAGGGTACTGAACTTACTATTAGGCAAATTAGCACTAGCGACGACTGCCCGCCTATAGAAAGCTTTGTTGGCTACAATGTAGAAAATAACAGCGAGCCGGCCTATGCCTTGGCCCGTTATGGGGAAGACGGCACACCCATTTATCAGGGTAAACCTGCCCGCCATTTGCATTTTGCCGCAGCGGCAACCAACCAAACAGCCGCAGAAATAGGTGTAGGCAAAACCAAGCGCGGGGTTTTTACCTATACCCTGGTTAAACTGCTGCGTGAAAACGCTAACAAGCTAAACTACCAGCAACTTAAAAACTGGACAGCAGGTGAGATAAAAAGCCTGTTTTATAACGGCGGGTTGGTTTTGCACGAGCAAGTTCCGGCGGTAAATTTGGTGGGTAATTATCAAGCTGGGGGCATCTTCAATTCTTTTTTAACCACCAACAACTTAAAATCGCTTAAAAATGTTGAAGCGTTTTATGATAAAGCCTTTGGCTGGTGCATAAGGGCTGGATTAATAGAAGGCATCAGCGAGGGGAATACGGTTGAGCTGACAACCAGTTCCGGTACGGTGTTAAGTACAGTGGCAACTGTTTTTCCGGGTTTTTCAACACTGGCTGGTGGAGGTTTCGGCGCTGATGAAAACGTTACGTCTGTTAGCATTTCGGGTTCCAGCGGATTTGTATTAAAAATAGCCTCTTCCGGGGATGTTTTGACTGAGGCGGCCGAAAAGCTTGCAAAGCTACTTGATGAGTCGGGCAACGATTGCCGTGCAAACATTGTTTTTACAAACAGCGAACAAGATGCCGATTATATTTTGCGCTTGGCCGAAAGCGGGCAGATATGTTTAGAAAGAGTAGAAACGAATGAAAAAATGGATGCCAAAACAGTTACGGTGGAAGCACTGATGGCAGACCATGCAAATAAAGAATCGGACGCATTCGTAAATTACCTGCAACGTATTGCCAATTGGCACAGGGTTAAGGCATTGGCCAACAAAGCCCCCGGCGCATTGGTGAAAGGAAGCTATGAGCTATTTGTGGAAGTTGCCAATGAAGGGCAAATGGTTAACGGTGAAGAGGCATTATATATTTTTGGCCCCAAGCAGGCGGCGGTTAATGGGTACGATTTAAAATATTTGGCTAACGGGCTGGTGCAGCCAGCGCTTAAAATATCGGTACGTAACAATAGCGGTGAGGCACTTTATGTAAGTGCCGCTTATTTAGGGGAGGATTTTAGCATCAACACAAGTGTTTTTGATTGCCCAGACTTGATTGACAGTAACCACGAGGCTGCATTGTTAGACGAAACTGCGGGTACAAAACAGGATGAGTTGCTGGTTTCAAACGAGGCTAAGCCGACTGCGATAACCGAATATTTGAAAATATTTATCTCAGTAAAGGAAAAGATTTTTTTGGGCAGCATTGAGCAGTCGGCCGATGAAAATACACGAGGCGCCGGGCGGGTAAAAAAGCCTACCTACGCCGAAGAAAGGTGGCAGGCAGAGACCATAGCATTACAAATTTTCCCCAAAAGCTAAGCGGGGTTAAGGGCAAGCGTTTACTGCAATACCTAATGTGGGCTACACGTTGCCATAGAGGCAAAAACCTGCCCATTGTGCCAACTGTTGGTACATAGCCTCGGCAACTGTGTCCTTTCCGCCAAGCAAGGCAAGCTGGGCCCGTTGCAGGGCGATATCTGCAGGGTTGTTTAAAAGATTGCCGTAAAAATCGGCCATCAAGCCGGCGGTAGAATTGTCTGGCACCAGCCAAATACAACCCAATATGCGTTGTACGCCCGCTAGGTAAAAAGCCTCTGGCAGGCTAACCACCCACCTGCCCGGCAATACAAAGGAATCTGCTGCCAAGCAAGACGACAGTGTTAACTGTTCAACGGTTGAAAATGGGCCATTATTCCGTATCGTTGCCAGGGTAAGCATTTCGTTATTGGGGAACACAAGCCCAGAACTGGCGGGCTGCTGATGGTTAAACATGCCGTGGCAGGCTACGTGTAATAGATTTGCGGGCTTTACATGTTGCGTGCCTTTCATATAAGCCAGCACTACGTCGGCACTCACTTCGTTGTTTTCCAATGTGGTAACACCTTTGGGGCTTAATTTTTGTAACACAGGTATTACTGCCTTCGCTTCTGCAACTACACCCGGCAATGCAGGGAATGTAATGGTTTCGGTAGATACAGAATTGGATACGGCCGCCACCAGTGATGTTTTAGTGGGGGTATTTTTTTGCTGGCTTCCATTGTCAAAATTTCGTAACCCATAGGAAACAGCATGGGTTTGTATCAAGAATTTATCGTCTATAAACAATGCTGCAAATGAAAGACGGTGCAGCAAGTCGTCAAGAACAAAGGATATGCGTGTAACACTACCTGGCAACCCGCTGAGCACTTCGCCCAAAGCCGTCTCGGTCAAAAAAGCACCGCATGCCTGTTTGTAGTTGTCAAAACTATTGTAGCCATGGTTTATACGCCCTGCCCCCCGGTTCGCAGCAGTTTGGGTGCCGGTACTTTTTTGAATATTGGCCACAAGCTCCCTAAGCCTTGGCCTCGGCAGGCCTACAACCCTTGCACGCAATAGTTTACGCCCGCGGGTAACTATTACCAGCGCGTCTGGCAACGATAAAAACGAAATGATGGCTTTATCCGTAGGCATAAATAACCAAGTGAAAAGCCAATGCGGCTTTTTTGACATATTAGCCAGTGTAAAAACTTCTGCCTCATGCAGTTTTTTCTGTTTGTATGCGTCAACTGCGGTTAGCAGGCTGTTTATTAATGTACCGTTTGTAAAAAAGTCAGTTATTCGGTTCAATAAATGGCCTGTTGTTCGGCTTTGAAGGGCCGCTATTTTATCCTTGGTTATTTTTAGTGCTTCTTCCGTTTCGGTCCATTTGTTCAAATAAAAAATGGCTTGTTCATCTTCCCCAAGGGTGGCGCTGATATCCCCTAAAATGGCATTTATTTTTTGCAGCAACAGTGCTTGGTCGCCGTTGTTTTCAGTGGCCATTTTTTTATAAGCCAACAGTTGCCACAGTTCCGTTTTTATGCCTTCTTTCTCAAAATAGTTGCATGAATCGTTTACCAATTCGCCGGCTGGTGGCTTTCCGCCGGTTACCACTGCTGCCAAATAACTGATGCTCAATAAACGGTGTTTGATTAATGCAGAGTCAGTACCCGCAAAAGCTTGTTGCAATCCATTATTAACATCGTTTGCTTGGCTAGGGTTTGCCAGTATACGCAATATAGCGTTGGCACACCTACTTTCAAAATAGCCAAAATGGTCTAACCCCCATTGAGTTACACTGTCGTTTTGGGGTAGGTTTGTTTCGCTTGCGAGGTAATTAATATTGGTGGTTGCATTAATTTCATGAAGCCCTTTGGTGCTGGCTATGGCTTTTTGCAATTGTATCGTTAAGCGTAAAGCGTCCAATGCATTTACGTCACAATAGGTTTCAGCCTCGTTGAGCAGGGCTATCCCCTCTGTTGGTTGGTTAAGGTAAATTTTTACACAGGCCAAATTAACTAGGCTAATAGCATAGCCCCGTGCGTGTTGCCGCGTTTGGTGCAGGCCAACAACCTGGCCCAGTAAGTTTTCTGCTTCGCCTAAGTTGCCCTGTAGCAAATGTATTTTGGCCAACAACTCAAGGTGAAAAATATGGTTTGCATCACTGTTGTTATCCAATAAATCAGTGTTTGTCAGTAGGGTTTTGGCCTCTATCAACGCCCCCTTGCCCGTTAATGCCATGGCGCGGTATAGGGTTAGTACGGTCCGCGCCTTTACCAACCCAGGGTCGGTATTGTTGGCAAGCAAGTTTTCGGCAAAAAGCAGTCGGTCTTCGGCCCCGCTATAGCAGCCGTTTTCCAACGCACACCAGGCGGCCAGTTTTAAAAAAATGGCTTGCAGCCTTAGTTTGTTTGCTGGGCTGGTATCACCCAATTTGCAAAGGTTTAACCATGCCTTTAAATCGGCAGTGGTATTTTGTAAGTGGATTGCGGGCATGTAGCTTTCCAACGCCTCCAAAACATACTGCCTTGCCTCCGCCGTTTGGCATAGCTGGTATTGTATGTCGGCCGCCCGTAACACGAAATCAGCCAAATAAGCGGCGTACTTTTTGGGGTTGGCCGTAGCACTTTGCTCGGCAACGGTGGCACCAAGTTTGGCATAGTGCACCGCCCCTTGCAGGTCGCCTTTTTTTTCAAATATTAGGTGCAGCCTATTGGCCGCAACCATGTCGTTTTCAAGCGATTTTTCCTCAACTGGTACCTCATTCTTTCTGTCAGCAAAAACTTCAACAGCACGTTGTTGTAGGTATGCCACAAAACAGTCCTCTGCCTTGGCAAAATCACCTTGGCTATAATATTTCACTGCATCGTTAAATTGCCCATCATCGTGCATATAGGTCGTACGTTTTGCAGCCCCTAAATTTATTTGCCTAGGGTTTTACTGCGTAATATTTTACCAATATACGCCTCTTCTTCCCGTCCTGCCCCGCTTGTTGGGTAGTGGGCATGTTTTTTATAACATAACAGTTGCCTAAGGTAAGCAATTTGGCCGTTTGTTGGCGCATAGGCATTTTAACAAGCACCGTTGGTGATAGTGAGTCGCCGTTATTGCTTCCCTTGCCTCCGTTTGTGCCCGTTGCGTTGTATAAGTGTTCGCTTAAGGTATTCTCGTAGCTAAGTTGCGGCATGGGTGCGGTTGGCGTGGCCTCAGTAAAGTCCATTTCTGTTTCATCCACCAACACAGTCGACCTGCCAATGGTTGGTTGTATATCCGTCGCCACTGGTTTTTGTGCGTAGGCAAACACGCTAATGGTGGGCATGTCAGTTTCGGCTTCAATGGACGGCCTGTGGGTCTTGCGGGCTTCGTTGGCGATAAGTTGCGGGATTATGGCACATGTGCCTTTGGCGTTGGGGGCCGCTGCAAAACTGGCGGCAAAACGCATACGGGCCGAAAGAACAGGGTCTGCCGGGTTTTCCAATACGTTGAGTAACCGTTCAATTTGCTCGTGTTCTTCAGGTTTCTTTCTGGCATTTTCAAGGCATATGTTAAAAACTGTAGCGGCGTGTTTTTTGTTACCTGCTGCCAGATCATGACACATCACGTAAAAAAGTGCATGTGTGTTTTGCGTCAGTTGTTGTATTGCGTCTTTCTGGGCATCAATGCTAACGTCCTTGTTTTTCCATCCAGAAAGGTAGTTATCCGCTTTGGCTTGTAAATCCTCTGTAAGGCCAGATTTTTTAAGGGCAATTATGGCGTTGTCGTAGAAAATTATATTTTTCAACGCGGCTAGTGCCGCACGGCCTCTAAAGCGGGGAGAAAGGGTGCCAATTGTCTTAGACTCAACGCCTTCTTCTTCGTTTTCTTCAGCAGGCTTTTTCTTCGCTGTGTTTGCAGCATTGTTTTCCTCTTCGGCCCGCTCAATATGTTCTATTGGGGCTCGCCTAACCGGTTCAAAATGTGGTATGCGCTGGGTTTTGGCAGGGGTGGTTATAAGGCTTACACAACTAATTAGGAGTGCTATTAAGATGTTGAGTTTTTTCATGCGGTTTTTTTCGAGTATGGAAAAGCGGGATGTGTTTTTTAGGGGCTTTGCGTAATGGTTTGGTATGTATAGCTCTCAATAATTACCATTACTGGTAATTTTTTAGGCGATGCAAATAGTTGGTCCAAAAATACTATTTGGTTAGCGAAAAAACAAAAAAACGAATTGGGTATTTTCAATAGGGCATCATGTATATTGTTGCAGCATAATTTTCATAGGTTAAAAGGGCGGGGGGGGGATGACGATAGGCTGGGCCTATCGGTAAAATCAAATATTGCTCAAGCGATTGGCCTACCCGCATTTGTGGTTTTGCCTTAGCCATGCCACATAGCAAAAGGGGTAGCGGCCGATGGGTGGTTTGTTAAAAATCCTTTTTTACGGCCCCTGACAAATCCGACAAAATTAATATCAACCCGTCTGCGTACTTGCCTTGCTTTAAAAGGCCTATATGCGGCTGCACACTGGCCGTAAAAGCTTTTTGTATACTGGTTTTCCAGTTTGCCAGGCTGGCTGTGTCGTTTTGCACGGGGGTATTCGCCTTAAAGCTAAGCACCCTAAATTCTTTTGAGAGAAATATAGCCACATGCAATCCGTTGCCGTACTGGAACAACACGCTGTCGGCCTGTTGGGCAAAGTCGTTGGCATTTTCTTTGGTGGTATTGTTACTGCCAAATGTTATTACGGAAACTGGTATATTGGTTTTAAACACAAACATGGTACAGGTGGAATCGAGCTGGCTTTTTTCTGCATCTGTCAACAAACTCTCCCAGTCGTTTACATTGCCCGACAAGTGGGGTATTTTCAGCACACTGTTTTGGGCGGCCGCTTGCTGCACGAATACAATAAACAAAACGGTAACAACAAAAAAGCATTTTGCCATACGATGGTGGATATTTAAAAAATGAAAATACGCCACAAATAAAAACCCCCAGGTTAATTTTACAATACGGTTCGTTCATCTGCCACCATTCAACCAACTCATTTTGTTTTGTACTATGTGCAAAGTGAATTAATTGCAAAATTCGCATGGTTACCCTAAGGGGTGCGTAACCATGGTTGGTTATTGTATTATATTGCCGGTGAATATTAACAAGATAAAAAAAATTGCATGAAAACCTTACCGGCCCTGCTTGCTGCAACCCTCCTTGCCCTAACAGCTTTTAGCCAAGCCCCTAAAATTGTTTGGGGTAATGAATTTAAAATGAGCAAAGGCAGCACAGATTTGCAAGTGGTGCTGAGCGACAACAGCGGTGTGTATCTGCAGGAAAGCCATGCCGTGTTAACCAGCTATTTTGTAATAGGGGCCACCACCAGGCAATCTGCCACACTGGTAAAGTTAGACAAGAACTTGGCCGAGCAATACCGCAACGATTTTAACAAAGAGCTGAGGGGCAAAGAGTTTGACCGCTTTTTTGCCGTGCAGGACAAACTATACATTTTGGCAACGGATTACAGCCGCCGTGAAAAAACCCTAACCCTGTTTGCCGCCAGGGTGGATAAAGGCACGGGCGATTTGGCCGGCGATTGGGCCCAACTGGCAAGCTGGCAAAAAGAAGAAAAAAGCGATGCCATACACTACAAAGTATCCACCAATGCGGACAGTACAAACCTAATATTGGTAAGCAGTGTGCAGGGTACCGGCAGAAACAGTTACCAAGTGCAGTTGTTCGACATAAACCTTAAGGCCCTTGGCGGCACCGTAAACGTGAGCAATGAGTTTGACCCAAAAACTTTTCAACTGGAAGATGTACTGTACACCAGCAATAAAAAAATTGTATTGGTAGGCCGAAGATATGAGTACCAAGAAGGTAAGCGCAAGAAAGACAAGTTTTTAGACTTTGTGAATTACAACATACGCATTTACGACAGCAAGGGCAAGCAACAAAACGAGGTTAACACCGAAATTAATGGCAAGTGGCTGGTAAGCACCAAGGTATTGCAGGAGCCCGATAAGGACCTTGTGATAGCAGCATTTTACAGCAACGAGAAAAAAGGTAAGAACATTGACGGCCTGTTGGTGCAGCGCATTGACCCTAACACTGGCAGCGTTGTAACCACCAGCCAAAAAGAAATAAACACATCGTTGATAACAGCCGCGGAGGACGAAAACGCTGCAACTACCGACGACGAAAAGGACGAGGAGAGCCGCAAAGAAAGGAAGGAACGCGAAAAGTTTGACAAAATAAAAGACGAAGGGGAGGGTTTTTCCCGCTATATGCGCTTTAAGAACATTTTTTACACGCCCGACCAAGGGCTGGTGATACTGGCCGAAAAATACTACCAATACACCTATACCACCACCCAGTACAACAACGGCTTTAATGGCATGCCAGGCAGTTGGACATACTCAACCTATACCGTGTACGAAACTGGCGACTTGATGATGTGCAAAATTGACGCAGGCGGCAACATTGGTTGGCTGAATGTGTTGCCCAAAGAGCAACGCGAGGTTATTGGCGGATCCACCACCAGCTACGGTGGTTTTAGCGTGGGCAGCTATTATTTTTTCACCTACGACAGGCCTTTTTATTCAGGCTTTGGGGCATTGCAAAACGGCAACAACATACACATTGTTTTTAACGACCATGCAGCCAACGCCGGTGTGTTGCAATTAGGCCAGCGTATAAAAAAGGAAACTTATTTTAGGCACAGCGATTGTTTTAACCTAACGCTTGATGCAACTACCGGCAAATACACCCGCAAGGTGTTTTTTAGCAACAAGGATGTGCCCACCGCCATGCCGCGTATGGGTGCCATTGTAGGCAATAGCCTATACATTGTTGGCCGCGATGACCGTATTTTTGGCCGAACCAAAGTGGCGGTGGCCAAAATAACAGCGGATAATTAACGCAGGTAATTTAGCAGCTTTATATATTACCCAATGGCACCCGCTGTGCTGTTGGGTTTTTTAATTTCGTACACCAGTTCAACAATGCCGTTTTTATAGGCCGTTACGTTTTTTAGGTGCAGGGGCTTTTCCTGCCCAATTTGGTCGTAAAACGGTGTGCCGCCGCCTAATATAATAGGAAGGATTGACTGCCGTATTTCATCGGCCAAATCTGCTTGAATAAACGCTTTGGTAACGTTGGCACCCCCTACCACCCAAACGTTTTTATAGCGCGGTTTCAGGCGTTCCTCCACCAGCTGGCGCAGGCTGCCGTTAAAAATCTCAACCGTGGGCTTTTCAACCGGCAGTGGGTGGTGGCTTAGCACAATAGCCGGTGTATCGCCATACACCCAGCCATAGGCCTTAGAAAGCTCCAGCGCAAGCTCGTACGTGCGCGCGCCCATCACGTAGCAGTCAATTGTTTTAAGAAATGCCGCCACATCCTGCCCGCCAGCCCCTTGCTCATAATGGTCGGCTGTTTCAAACCAGCCCATGCTGTTGTCGGTTTTGGCAATGTAGCCGTCCAGGCTGCTCACCATGTGTATGGATATATTAAATGTTTCAGTGGCCATATGGGTGTGTTTTAAAATGTATGGTTTTAATGGCTTTCTGTTTGGTGGCGGGTGCATCCTTTTCTGCAGCCCTGCAAATCGCTACTGCTTTTAGGCTTGTAAAACCGTTTAAATATAGTTTTTTTGGGCAGATACTGGCACAGCCGTGCAGTAGCACTTTGTTTAACAAATATAGGGATTGGGGTAATGTTTTGTTGCCATTAAAATGTAAGCCGCCAAAAATTATCTGGCTTATGTTCCAGGTTTTTTTATTGCAAGCATTTACCGGTACTTATTTTCGTACACTTAAACCCGCCTGAACATAATGTTGCCATTTTGCCATAATTCTGCAATCTTTTAGCCCCCGTTAATTTATACGGGGATATGTTTATACTTTTGGAAGCTGCCAACGCGCAGCAAACCACCATTATAACGACATGCGTATGAAAAAAGCAATGCTACTGGCTTTCTTTACATTTTTACTTGCGTCGGCTGTACATGCCCAAGATGAGCGGAACGATTGGGAAAACCCGCGCCTTTTTCAACTGAACAAGGAACAACCACACGCCAGCTTTATGGTGTACGGCAACGTGAGTGACGTTGCTACCGACGACTATAGCCGCTCGGCCTATTACCAGTCGCTCAACGGCATTTGGCAGTTTACCTATGCTGACAAAAGTGCGAACCGCATCAAAAACTTTTACGAGGAAAAATTAGATACCCGTGCCTGGAGCGAAATTGCCGTGCCCAGCAACTGGGAGATGAAAGGCTTTGGCATACCCATATATACCAACATTGTTTATCCCTTTCCTAAAAACCCACCTTTTGTGGGTGAGAATAACCCTGTGGGCACTTACCGCAGGGAATTTACGGTGGCCGATGAATGGAACGGCCGAGAAATTCTGCTGCATTTTGGCAGCATAACCGGCTGCGCGTTTGTATATGTAAATGGACACAAAGTGGGTATGAGCAAGGCGGCAAAATCGCCTGCTGAGTTTAACATCACCCCCTACCTTAAAAAAGGCACCAACCTGCTGGCGGTACAGGTGTTTAGGTGGAGCGACGGCAGCTACCTGGAAGACCAAGATTTTTGGCGCATCAGCGGTATTGAGCGCGATGTGTTTCTATATGCCCTGCCAAAACTTTCCATTTGGGACTTTTTTATAAAAAGTGGTCTGGATGCGCAATATACTAACGGCGTGTTTAGTGCCGATGTTACCCTGCGCCAGTTTGCCAACAATACTATTAAACACGGCAGTGCAGCCGTGGATATTTATGATAATGCCGGAAAAAAAATATTCAGCCGGGAACAGGCATTCAGCACCACGGCCGACAGCTTGCAGGTACTACATTTTAGCGGTACGGTGCCAAACCCGCTAAAATGGACTGCCGAAACCCCCAACCTGTATAACTGAGTGGTAACCTTAAAGAACGAAAACGGGGAAGTACTGTACACCGGTGCCAAAACTGGTTTTAGAACGGTAGAGATTAAAAACAGCCAGCTGATGGTTAACGGTGTGCCGCTGGTGGTACACGGCACCAACCGGCACGAGTACGACGATGTTAATGGCCACGTACCCAACAAGCAGCAAATGATTAGGGATATACAGTTGATGAAGGAATACAACATTAATGCCGACCGTTGCAGCCATTACCCCAACGACCCCCTTTGGTACAAATTGTGCGATGAGTACGGCCTTTGCTTGGTGGATGAGGCCAATATTGAGGTACACGGCATGGGTGCCGCACTGCAGGGCTGGTACGACACCACGGTACACCCGGCGTACCTGCCTGAATGGGAACCGGCGTTTATGGACCGGGAGCAACGGGTAGTGGAACGCGACAAAAACCACCCCAGTGTTATCTTATGGTCAATGGGTAATGAGTGTGGCAATGGTAAGGTGTTTCACGATGCCTACAACTGGATAAAGCAGCGCGACAATACCCGTTTTGTGCAGTTTGAGCAGGCTGGTGAAGACTGGAACACCGATATTGTTTGCCCGATGTACCCTTGGATGGCCTCCATGAAAAGTTATGCTGGCAACCCCGCCAAAACCCGGCCGTACATCATGTGTGAGTATGCACATTCCATGGGCAACAGCGACGGTAATTTTAGGGAGTATTGGGATGTGATAAACTCCAGCAAAAAAATGCAGGGCGGGTTTATTTGGGACTGGATTGACCAAGGGATGCGTACCAAAGATGCAGCCAGCAATACGTATTGGGCTTATGGTGGCGACCTTGGAGGGTTTAACCTGCACAACGACGAAAACTTTTGCGCCAACGGCCTTATTGCCGCCGACCGCACCATCCACCCCGGCCTAAATGAAGTTAAAAAGGTGTACCAAAACATTGAATTTAAAACAAAAGATATTGGCAGCGGGGTAATTACCATCCAAAACAATTTTGGCTTTACCAACCTTAGCCAGTACCTATTTACCTGGGCCTTGTATGCCAATGGCCAACTGGTTAAGCAAGATACCTTTAGCCTGGCACTGCCGCCGCACCAGCAAAAGGATGTTACGCTGCAAATACCAATGGTTAAGTCAATGCCCGGCACCGAATATTTTGTAAACATAATGGCCGCCACCAAAGCTGCCAACGGCCTTATACCAGCCGGCCATGAAGTGGCCAGCGAGCAGCTTAAGCAAGCTGGTGACTATTTTGCAGGCACAACACCCGGCGGCGTATTGCAGGTTACCAAAAACGCCAGCAGGGTAAGTTTTACAGCCGGCAGCGTACAAGGGGAGTTTAGTATATCCATGGGCAGGTTTATCCGCTACACCAACGGCAAACAACAATTGAACAACCTGCCCGAGCCATATTTTTGGCGGGCCCCCACCGATAACGATTTTGGCAACAACATGCAAGTTGACCTTGGCATTTGGCGCACGGCGCATTTGGGCCGCAAAGTGAAAAATGTAACCGTGGGCGAGCAAGATGCCGCAGGCCTGCATATTAAAGTAGTGTACGATTTGGCGGCGATAGCAGTGCCATATACGGTTGACTACCAGGTTAACAACGACGGAAGCATTAGCACAACGGCCTCCATTGACATGACTGGCCGTGATTTGCCCGAGCTGCCACGTTTTGGCATGCGCATGCAACTTCCTCCACAATACAACAACCTTAGCTACTATGGCCGCGGCCCCTGGGAGAATTACAACGACCGTAATGAATCAGCGTTTGTAGGGCTTTATAGTGACAGTGTGGGCAACCAATATTGCAATGGGTACATACGCCCGCAGGAAAGCGGTTACAAAACCGATGTGCGCTGGTTTGCGTTAAAGGATGGCGAAGGCAAAGGCCTTTTGGTTAAGGGGCTTGGGGGGCCGGTTTGCTTTAGTGCCATCAACCATTCTGACGAAAGCCTGGACCCCGGGCTTACCAAAAAGCAGCAGCATCCCAGCAACCTGCCGCCTGATGAAAATGTGTATGTGCACATTGACCTTAAACAGCGTGGCTTAGGTGGCGATAACAGCTGGGGTGCCTTGCCGCACAACCAATACCGCCTGCTGGATAAAAAATACAGCTACAGCTATACTTTGCAACTGCTTGACGCTAAATAATACAACAATTCAAACGGGCGGCATCTTTACCAAATAGGTGCCGCCCGTTTGCGTAAAAGGTCTTGCTAACCATCGCAAAGCTGCCACAACATATGGTTAACGGGCCTTTTACCTCGGCTGTACAGCTTTAAGAAGGAGGCGATTAGCTAAAATGATAATGTACCCAATATGACAAAGAGATTGCTAGAAGTTTGTGCTTTTGCCATAGAAAGCTGCCGCATTGCCGAAAAAGTGGGTGCCGCAAGGGTTGAATTATGTGCCAACCCCATTGAGGGTGGCACCACCCCAGCGTACGGCACTATTAAGCAAGTGCGCGATAGTATTTCCATTGGTTTGTACCCTATTATACGGCCACGCTCAGGCAATTATTATTACACGCCTGATGAGTACCAGATGATAAAGGCGGATATTATGGCCTGCCGCAGCCTGCATTGCGACGGCATATCGGTAGGCACCCAAACCATACACGGCGAAATTGACACCGACTGGCTGAAACGCATTGTGGAATGGGCCGGCCCCATGGGGGTTACCTGCAACCGCGCTTTCGATGGCACACCCGACCCATTTAAGGCACTGGAAGATATTATTGCCTGCGGTTGCGAACGGGTGCTAACATCGGGGCAGCAAACGGCCGCGCCCGACGCCGCGGGGCTGTTGGGGCAACTGGTTCAACAGGCGGGCAGCCGCATAGTTATAATGCCCGGCGCAGGGGTTAAATCGGCTAACTTGGCAAAGCTGGTGCGGGCCAGCAACGCCACGGAATATCATTCATCGGCAAGGGTGGCGGCACCTAACCCACTTACCTACATCAATACCGCTGTAAATGATTATGGCCATGTTTACATAGCTGATGAGGAAGAACTACGCAAAATGGTGGCCATTTTGCAGCAGGGGTAGATTGGGTTAATTGCGTAACGTTGCGACTGAAAAGACAAGACCCACAAATTGGCATAAAAAAAGGGTTGCAATCAAATAGATAGCAGCCCTTTTTAGGACTATATACAAACTCTTTTATCAACGACTGATAACTATTTTCTCCGTTCTGATGGCTTTGCCGTTTTTGTCGGCAACCCTAAGGATGTACAGGCCAGGCGATAGGCGGCTAACATCTATGGGCGAGGCCTTTTGGGCCAGTAGCTGCTTTTTAACCATCCGCCCGTTTAGGTCGTACAGTAGGGCAGAGCGGGCATTGTCAGCCGAATAATTATACACAATAACGTACTGGCTGGCCGGGTTGGGGTACACGTCCAGCGTTTTGTTGGCTACTTCGTTTTTCGGAACATCTTGTAATGGTTTGTGGGGGTTGGCTACGGTACCCGGAACGTAGGTAAACTCAAGGATGGTGCCGGGGTTGGCCGGTGAACTTAATGCTTGCCCTGTAGGCCCAAAAGTTGAGCCGCTTGAGTCGCAAGCCACATAAATCTTTAAGCCGTCTGGCGATACCACCACATCCCTAAAACGGCCGAGGCCTTTAAAATAATTGATGGTGTCAGAAATGATAGACAGGCCGTCGTTGCTAAGTTTGTAACGTATCACTGCGCCGCCTTTCAGGGTGCCCACCAGCAGCGAGTTTTGCCAACCGGGTATGGCCGTACTGCCATAAAACTCTGTACCAGAAGGCGCCATGCTAGGCCAGGTCATGTTATTGGTATTGGTTACGGGCGGATTTTCAGACGGGAAGATGGAGCGGACCGGCTCCTTTACGTTTAGCAGCGCACAATTGGCCTGCTCGTTCACAATCACAAAATGGGCCAACGTGTCACCGTTGTAATTGCCGTCGCAAAATCCCGATACTTCAGGCCACCCATAGTTGCGGCCACGCTCAATAATGTTTATTTCATCGTCGCTATACGGGCCGTGTTCACTGCTGTACAAAATATTTGCACCGCCTACATTGCCCCAAACCAAGCCTTGTGGGTTGCGGTGCCCAAGTGTGTACACCGGCGTTGGCTGGCCCGTGCTGGTGCCGGTAAACGGATTGTCTGTAGGTATCCACGATCCGCCAATAGAGTCGGTGTTAAGCCTCAGTATCTTTCCTTCCAGCGTGTCTATATTTTGTGCATTTTCATTCCTATTTATGTTTTGTAACTGTCCTGCGCCCATGTCGCCCACTGAATAGTACAGCTTTAAATCGGGGCCAATGGCAATTCTGGCAGCATTATGGTCAGTGCTTCCCGGTATATTTTCCAACACGGTAACAGGTGCCACCAATTGCTGGTTTACTGAGTCGTAGGTGTACCTTTCAACCCTTGTTTTACGGTAAAGGGTACCACTGGAGGAATACGTGTAAGAAATGTATACCCAAGGTTTGCCTTGGTTAAACTGTGGGTGCAGGGCAATGCCCATCAACCCGTCCTGGCCACCTAGCTGCACCATTTTCGCGCCCAATGTCAACACAACTTTTTTAACCCCTGTTGTGGGGTTTACAAAGCTTACGGTGCCGGCAAAACGTTCGGTATACCAAATGTTGCCGTCAGGGCCATAAAACAGGTCGTGTGGTCCTCGCTGTTTGGCTATTATGGTACGCATCGTAAACTGCTCGTGGGCGGTGGTTGCGGTACCTGTGGTAATGTTTAAGGCCGCACTGGCTGCCGATAGGTTGCCTGTTGAATCCTTGGCTTTTACAGTTATGGCATAGGTGCTGCTTGCTGCAAGGCCGGTAACGCTATAGGTGGTGCCAATGTCGGTTTTCGTGTTTATCTTAACACCATTGCGAAAAATATCATACCCCGTAACTTTCACATTGTCGGTGGAGGCCGTCCATCCCAACGTAAACGATGTGTTGGTTGCGTTGCTTGCGGTAAGGTTGGTTGGCGGGGTTGGCGCAATGGTATCTTTGGCTTGTGCCGTGGTTATCTTTACCGCAGTACTTGCAGCGGATTGGTTACCGGCGGCATCAACAGCTGTTACAGTGGCCGTGTAGGCCGTATTGGCGGCAAGCGCGGTTGCGTTGAAAGAGGTGGCGGTGTTTAATGCCGCATTGGCCTTTACGCCGTTTAAGTAAATGTTGTAGCCACTAACGCCTACGTTATCAGTGGAGGCCTTCCAACTTAGGGTAAACGAGGTGGCGGCTACGCTGGTTGCGGCCAGCGTGGTTGGTGCTGACGGGGCAATGGTATCTTGAGCCGTGCTTACATTAAGCGCAGCGCTTTGTGCGCTTTGGTTGCCTGCGGCATCCAGAGCACTTACAGTAATGCTGTAAGCAGTATTGGGAGCCAACCCTGTTACGTTGAATGAAGTGGTTGTATTGGTGGCAGAATTTATTTTAACACCGTTACGGTAAATGTTGTACCCAGCCACACCAACATTGTCTGTGGAGGCCGCCCAGCTTACCGTGAAGCTGGTTAGCGCTACGGCTGATGCCTTAAGCGTTGTTGGCACAGAAGGCGGTATACTGTCGGTAGTAATATTGTTAGTTGATAACACCGTACCTGGTATTACTTGGCTTGGGGCGGTGGTTTTGCCGCCTGGTAGCGACCAGCCTACGGCCATATTGTCATTACCTGTGCTTTGCTTCATTAGCACTTCCACGTAGTATTTGGTGCCTTTTACCAACACAATGGATTTCGATTTTTGGGTGCTGTACTTTGTCCATTGCAGTGCGGTGGTAGCAGCAGTGTTGTAGGCTATTTTAACTTTGTTGGCAGCACTGCTTGTAGTGCTAAGCCAAAGCTCCGCGGCATCATCGCTGGCTATCCAGAACACATAATTGCCGGTTGTTGGCGGGCATATATAACCATACACCTTCATGCCATAGTTGGTGGTGCTTGTATTAGTAGGAATTTGGAACGATGTTAATGTACCCGTAGATGAAGGGTTATTGGGATAATTGGCGTTTGCCGTTAGGTTGCTTACCTCAGTGCCAGTGATATTAGTCCATTTTTGGTAGTTGATGCTGCCAAGACCGGGACAGGTTTGCGATTTAGACACTGTTGATATAGCGGTAATAGCTAAGGCAAGTAAAATTTTTTTCATTGGGGAGAGTAAGTAGTATAAAAAAAAAGACACTTTAAGAGTATAAAAGTATTTGATTTTTTTTACGTCTGTAAAAACAATTTTGCAATTGTTTTATTTAAGTAAAATTTAATGGGTTTTAATGATTTTTTTATAGAATGTGCGGCTTTGTCGGAAGCATATTTTTAGGGCAATTCAGAACAAGGTAATTCAGTAACGTAAGAACTTCGTTACAAAGATTTACAAAGTGGGAGTACCCGTACAGTAGTTGGTGGCTTAGTAGTAAGCGTCAGCAACTTAACGGCTTAACACCAAGATGGACCTTTACCCGGCCCGAAAGCGTGGTAATCGCAGGTGCTTATACACTTAACGTTAAAAACGCGCTGGGTTGCAGGCATACTGCGGCCATAACCCTTGTTACGCGGCAGTTAAGGGTTCTTTTTGCATAGTGGGTGAAACTTTAGGGTATAATTTCCCTGCCGAGTCATTAAATATCACTTAAAACGCTTTCCGGCAACAATATGCGCACCCGTTTTGTATTTTAACGGTTACCTTTATTAAAAAGTATGGGCCAATATTTTTATTTGGGCTCTAAATGATAGCTTTTTTTTTAAGTCATGCTCCTGTTTTTTTATTGTTAATCCAATATGCCTGCTATTACATGCCTTCCTTTATAAAAATTTCCTTGCTAAAGAGATACCTTCTCGTAGCCTCTGGTTTAACAGTGGCTGGTTTGGTGCTTTTTTACTACATCATACAGCAGGGGCTTGCTGGCGCACAAAATTTAACAAGGGACGAAACCACCGTGCTGAACATGCTGGACAACCTTGACAAATTGAATGGCGCATTTATATTGATTGAAAATAATGAAAAACGCATATTACATCGCGTAGGCAAAACAACTGCCACCGAGATTAATCGCGCATATAATTTGGTTGACAGTACCCTGCTTGCCATTGACAGCTTTGCAAATGGCCGGTTTTTCAGCCGGTCTGCAATAGCGGAGTTTATTACATTATCCGAACAAAAAATGGCCCGCTCAAAGCAGCTTATTGCCCCTGGTAACGGCGGCAACCAAACTGCCCCCAAAATATTGCTGCAAAACGAAATTGATGACACTTTAGGCAACGCCTATATGCGCAAATACAATGCATTATTTGCAACCGGCCGCCTGTACGTGCTTGATTTTCAAAAGGCCCACATCGATTCTTCTGCCCGTGCCTTTGCAACGGCAAGAATTTATTGTTTGTTGGTGTTTTTTGGCCTTTTGTTTGTTGTTTGGCAATCACTTAAAAATTTAAACAGGCAGGAGAGGCTGATTAATGAAAACAAAACCTACAGGGATATTATAGAAAACAGCCAGTCATTGGTAACGGTAACTGACGAACACTTTAAGCTAAAGTATTGCAACAGTGCCACAGAAAGGCTGCTGGGCAAAACAAACAATGAACTGATTGGAAAAAGCCCTGAATTGTTTTTTATGCCGGCAATTGAAGGCGTTTCGCTGGCAGCCTGCGTAGCAAATGCTAAAGCCGAAGGTGGATGGGCTGGGGAGTTTACCGCCACTGATGCCAGCGGTAACATTGTTAACCTACACTCGAACATTAGTGTTTTGTACAATCAGCGTAATGAACTACTCGGGTGTTTTGCTGTACATTCCAATGTAACGGCCTTAAAACTGGCCCAGCAAAAGGCGGAAAGTCTTTCTGCTGAATTGCAACAGTTAAACAACGAGCTTACCAGTAGGGTGCAGGAGCAAACAAAATTTATTACGGAGGTTTTTTCGAGGGTTAATGAGGATTTTGTTGGCGCAGACAAGCAATTTGCTATTACATACGTAAATGCAGCGCAAGTATTTAGTGACCGTGATATTGTTTTGGGCCAAACGAACTTGTTAACCATTTTGGCTGATATTACAACCGCAGAAAATGTGGGCATTGTTAAAAATGCTTTTGACACCCAACAACCTTACAGTTTTGAATTTATACCTACCGGCAACAAGAGCTGGTTTAAACTGTCAATTTATCCCACTGCAACGGGGCTGTCGTTGTATTTTATGAACATCACAAACGAAAAAACGGCTGCAACCGAGCTGGAGAAACTAAAAAATCTTTACAATTTCAGCAGTGTTTTGAATGAAATGATACTGCGGTCGGTATCAGAAATTGCAATTTTTGCGGGTATCTGTAAACTGGCCGCAGGACTTGAGCATATTGCGTTTTGTGTTGTAACGCTTTACGACGAGCAAAATGACCGCTTGATACCAATACAATGGTCGGGCAACGGCAGCGATTACCTTAAAAGCATAGCTGCGATAAAGCCACTCAGCCCTGAAACTGGCAAAGGCCCGGTTGGCCACGTGGTGCGAACAGGCGATTATTACTATTGCAACGACATTGACAATGACCCTGCATACGCCCCTTGGCGGGATAGTGCTGCTAAACGGGGTTTTAAATCGAGCATCGCCCTGCCAATAAAAAAGCGCGGAAAGTTATACGGCCTATTAAGCATGTATGCCAGCGTACTCCATTTTTTTTCTGATGAAGGTTTGGCTGTAGTGCTGCGGGTAATTGACAATATCAATTATGCGATGCAAAATTTTGCCATGGCAGAAGACAGCAAGAAAGCCCAAGAACAATTGCAGTTGGTGTCTTCAGCGATTGACCAGAGACATTCGCCAGTGATAGTAACTGATTTGCAGCGAAATATTATTTATGCCAACCTGGCATTTTGCGAAAGGGCCGCTATGCCTGTACAAAAAATTGTTGGCAGAAATATTAGGGAAGTAAGGGCTTTGCTGCCGGGCGGTAAAGCAGCACCAACTGATTTAGACGATATTTTATTTAAAGAACACCGTTGGAAAGGCGAGTTTTATTCAAAGGATGCCAGCGGGTTGGAAACATGGGAGTTGGTGGCAATCTCAGCCATACATGATTCTGACGGCACGGTAACACATTTTTCGGCGATTTCGGAGGATATAACAGAGCGGAAAAAATTGGAAATGGAGGAGAAAAACCTTACGATTAATTTAATGCAAAGCAACCGGAGCCTTAAACAATTTTCATATGCTTTGTCGCATTACATAAGGGCCCCTTTATCAAACATACTGGCATTTAAGGAAATACTACAGGAAGATATGCCGGAAGAAGAGCTAAGGTTTGTGTTTGACAGCATGATAAAGTCAGCCGAGCACATTGACTTGGTTATTAAGGACATTACCCCAATTTTGCACCAGCAGGAAGCGTCTGCCGACCATTTGGAAAAAATAGACTTTGAGCAAATTATGCGCAGGGTAAGCGATAACCTTGCCTACATGATTGAGGAAAAGCAGGCCGTGATAAAGGCAGATTTTGATAGGGCCGGTTTTATTGTAACTGTCCGCAGTTATATCAAGAGTATTTTTTTAAACATTCTGTTAAACGCCATGCAATACGCCAAGGCAGGGAGCCACCCATTGGTGGAAATTTGGACGGAAAAGCAGGGTACTAACACCTTGATACACTTTAAAGATTACGGGCAGGGCATTGACTTGAGTAAACATAAAAACGAACTGTTCGGTTTGTATAAGCGGTTTAACTTTAGCGTACCTGGTAAGGGGCTTGGTTTGTATTCGGTAAAAGCACAAGCCGAGTACCTTGGCGGCACTATTGAGGTGTACAGTGTTTTACATGAGTGGACGGAGTTTGTAGTTTCCCTGCCAGACCAAGCATTGTAATAGCAATACCACAAACGGCTATTTTACACATTTTAGGCGGTAGTCTTGCACATATTGTTAAACACTTCTAAGTACACTTACTCTTTTAAAATTTCCCATCTGATGGGGATGGTTGGCAACTAAATATAGTTGGAATGTCATTTCTTGTAATACAGGCAGCAAAAGCTGCAGGTATCTGTCCGCAAGTTTTTAACTTCTGCTATTACTCGCTGCGCAGGCTTTTTACGGGGTTGGCGCGGGCTGCTTTTATGGCTTGGTAGCTTATGGTAGCCAGTGCTATAACAATGGCAGCAAGGCCACCTGCGGCAAACACCCACCAGCCAATGTTTATGCGGTACACATAATATTGCAGCCACTGGTGCATGTAGTACCATGCAATGGGTGCAGCTATTATAAACGCAATGGTGATGAGGAGGATAAACTCCCTTGTAAACAGGTACACAATGTTTGTGGTGGTGGCACCAAGCACTTTGCGTATGCCAACTTCTTTAACGCGCTGTACTGCCATAAACGATGCCAACCCATATAGGCCAAGGCAGCTTAGAAAAATAGCGATGCCTGCAAATATTTTATACAACTGCGCCAACTGGTTTTCCTGCTTGTAAAAGCTGTCAATTTTATCATCAAGAAAGCGGTACTCATACACAAAATCTGGAAAGGTTTGCTCCCACAATGTTTTAATGGACTGCATGGTGGCAGCTATGTTGGTGGTGCCAAGCTTTATGGTGGCCTGGTTGTACATAGTGTTGTTGGTGGTAATAAGCAGGGGTGCGGGTTTGTTGCGCAGCGACCTGTCGTTAAAATCCTTCAACACACCTACTACCGGGCATTTTATATTATCACTCCAAATACTTATTTGCTTGTTTAAAATTTCATTGGGGTTGGTAATGCCCAGTCCCTTCATCAGCGATTCGTTTATTAAAAACTCCTTCGTCATTTTTGAGGGCTTCAGGTTTCGGCCCGCCACCAGGGCAAGCTTGTATGCAGGCACATATTCATTGTCGGCAAATTTGGTAATGGCTTTAAAGTCTTCTTCTTTAGTGGCGTGGTTGTACTTAAAGGTGCTCCACATATCGTTGGCATCTTCCACCGGTGTGTTTGAGTTAAAGCTAACTGCCTGCACGCCATTCATCAACAATAACTGTTGCTTTATGTACTCCATTTTACTAAGGCGCACACTATCTATGCGAAAGGGCACATTAACAACGGCATTTTTATCAAAGCCCAATGGCTGGTTAATAAAGTAATCCATTTGTTTTACAATTACCAGCGTGCCAATAATAAGCGCCTGTGCAATAATAAACTGGAACACCACCAGCCCGCGCCTTAGCGATATGCCTTTTACCGTACCCGCTGCCAGCTTGCCTTTTAACGCAGTAATGGGGCTGAAACGCGATAGTACAATGGATGGATAAAAGCCCGCCAGCACTGTAACAGCGCCTGTAACGGCGAACAGGAATACGATGATGGCGGGGCTGCTTAGTATGCTGAAGGAGATGGATAGCTCCAGCAACTGGTTTATATAAGGCAGTGCTAAAATTGTGATGCCTGCGGCAAGTATTACAGCAATGGTAACTATTAAAAAAGTTTCAACAATAAACTGTAACTGTAATTGAAATTTATTGCTGCCCAATACTTTGCGCACACCAACTTCCTTACTGCGGTTAACCGCCTGTGCCGTGGAGAGGTTTACAAAATTAACACAGGCAATGGCCAGTATAAAGGCGGCAATTAGCCACAATACATTAAGCAGTTGATGGCTTATGGCTTTGTTGCTGTAGTTACCGGTTTCAGTATCGTAATGCACATCGGCCAGGGGTTGAATAATATAGCTGTCTTTATTGGTGGGGGATTGTACTTTTTTTGCAAACGCACTTAGCTGCTGGTTTATACCCGCTTCGTTGGTGTTTTGGGGCAGCATAAGGTAGCAGCCAAAATCGGGCGTGGTTTCATCCCAACTGGCATTGTTGGCCATCATGTACCCTATGTAACTGGTGTTGATGCTTACAACAAGCTTCATCTGAAAGTCAGTATTGGCGGGTATTGCAGCCAGAATGCCGGATACTTTTAACACATCGGTACTGTGGTCGAACATAAAACCGCCCGATTGCAGTTTAAGCGTTTTACCCATGGCGTATTGCCAGTTGCCAAAATATTTTTCGGCAGTCTCTTTGGTAAGCAGTACGGTGTTAGGCTCTTTTAAAGCCGCGTAACTGCCTGCCAGCAAGGGATAGCTGAAGATGTTGAAGAAGGATGGTGTTGTATAAAACAGGCCGCGCGCTTCTTTAAACTGTTTAACAATAGTGCCATCATCGCCGGGTACCAGCAGTTCATCGTTATGGCTGGCGTACACAGGGGTTACATCTTCCACCTGCGGGAAGGATGTTTTTAATGCCACAGGCATGGCATACGGCACTGTTTGCGCGTAGGTGGTGGTAGCAGCATCGGTATGATGGTATTGCGTAAGCACCCGGTAGGTGCGGGCTTTATTGGTATGAAACGTATCGTAACTGGTTTGAAACTGTATAATGATAAATATCATCATACATACGGCTATGCCGGTAGCAAGCCCTGCTATGTTAATAAAAGCATAGCTTTTATTGCGTACTAAATTGCGGAACGATGTTTTAAAATAATTACGTAACATGGCTTTGTAATTATACGGTGATTTTATATTAACTGACTTTATAAATGCTGGCCTGAAGTGTTTTAGCACATTGTACAAAAACAGCGCACGGGCTTTTGAGGGCATGTTTTGCTGCCGGTAAAAAAGCTCGGTAAGGTTGCCTTCAATCTCCTCCAGGTAATCTTCGCGGCAGTACCAGCGTAAAAACAGCAGCGGCCATTTGGGTGGTTTTACAATCATTGGCCAAACTGTATTTTGGGTATCATATTATACAAGCTGGTGCGCAGCTCGTACTGGCTATCCAGCACCTGTTTGCCAATAGCGGTTATAACGTAGTATTTTTTACGCCTGCCGCCCCTGTCTTCCGTAATACCCCCAAAGCGCGATTTTACAAACCCTTTGTCTTCCAGCCGTTTAAGGGCCACATGCACGGCGCTGATGTTAATGTTTTTAGACAGCTTCTGCACCAGGCTGTCCTGTATGCTTACGCCATAAGCCTCATCGTGCAACGCCGCTACGGACAGCAGTACCAGTTCTTCAAATTCACCAAGGGAATGATGTTTCATGCCGCTATTTACTTAACAAAAGTGAATGTAATAACAATTTTTATGTTGAAGGGGGCAATTCTGCAAACGGGGGGATTGTATCTGCAAACGGGGGAGGGGGCAACAAATAGTGTGGTTGGTGTGTGCGATTGGTTGATATGCAAACCCTGTGCATTTGTTTGCCAAAAACGTATAGCCGCATCACCGGGGTTTGATAGGTAAATAAGGCTAACAATATAATGGAGGAAAATATTTTTTTGTCTATGTCAAAATTCTGTTTCATATTCGCACCGCAATGGCATACAAAACATTAAATACTAATTGGTGGTGGCATACAAACTCCGGTCGGGGCTTGTAATGGCTATTGCCAGTATGTATCCAAACATATAAAAGCTTCGACAAACTTGTCGAAGCTTTTTTTATGCCCCTGCCCCCATCCCTCTAAAAGGGCGGTATGCAGAGGATGATATGCGCAATATATTACCCCCATCCCCTAAAGGGGGGTGAGGCAACGAATGATAACTGTATATGGAGAGCCAAACCAAGTGAGTTTGATATTAAGGCAGCAGTAGTTGTGAGAGGTTGTGTTAAGCCCGGCGGTAATTTACTATGCGTTGTATTGCCGAATAGCGTTACCACAGTAAAAGAGTGCGACGCAAGCGACGATTGGATGAACTACGTAAGCCGGGTACCAAAAACCAAGAACACAAAACCGAGAACAAAGAACAAGGCATTGAGAACTTAGAACATAAACAGGATAGGGCTTTATGAAAAAAATTACGATTAACACGAGTTGCAAGAAAATGCTATCGGATGTGTACACGCCAGTGGGCATTTACTTGCGTTTGCGCGACCGTTTTAGGGATACCATACTGTTGGAAAGCGCAGACAGCAGGGCGGCAGAGAACGGCTACTCATTTATAGGCATTAATGCGATCGCTGGTATAGAAATAACCAATTATACCCAATTGGAAAGTAAGCTGCCGGGCCAAAAGCCACAAAAAAGCGCAATAAAGCAGGTGCATGATGTGCCACGGCTTATTTGGGATTTTATGGGCAACTTTTCGGTTGAAAAGGCTGCTGAAAAGGCCGCCGTTATTGCCCAGGGGCTTTTTGGCTACACTACTTTTGATGCCGTGCAGTTTTTTGAAACCATACAACTTAAAGCCCAAAAAACGCAGCCTGAAATACCGTTGATGCGCTACCGCCTTTACCAGTATGTGATAGTGATAAACCATTTTAAGAGCGAACTTTTTTTATGTGAAAACCAAATAAACGGCCTAGAGAGCGAGATGGCGGCGGTGGAAAGCCTGATAAAAAGCAGGGATGTGCCAAGTTACCCCTTTAAGGCATCCGAAGAAGAAGGCTGCAACATGACGGATGAGGAATATAGGCAGATGGTGGAAAAGGGAATTAAAAGCTGTTTGCGTGGCGATGTTTTTCAGATTGTACTCAGCCGCAGGTTTACAAAAACCTTTACCGGCGATGAGTTTAACGTGTACCGCGCGTTGCGCAGTGTAAACCCCAGCCCTTACTTGTTTTATTTTGACTACGGTGATTATAAGTTGTTTGGCAGCAGCCCCGAATCGCAATTGCTTATTAACAACGGCAAAGCCATTGTACACCCCATAGCCGGCACGTTTAAACGCACCGGCGACGATGAGAAAGACAAGGCACTTGCCGATGCATTGCTGGTGGATGCCAAGGAAAACGCGGAGCATACGATGTTGGTTGACCTTGCCCGTAACGACCTTAGCCGCCTGTGCAGCGAAGTAGAAGTGAGTAAATACCGCCAGGTGCATTATTACAGCCACGTGATACATATGGTGAGCGAAGTAACCGGCAAAGTGGAGCGCGATGCCAACCCGTTTTATTTATTAGCGGCCAGCTTTCCCGCAGGTACCTTGAGCGGGGCCCCCAAGTTTAAAGCGATGGAATTGATTGACGCTTACGAGCCAACACCCCGCAGTTATTACGGCGGATGCGTTGGTAGCATTGGTTTCAACGGCAGTTGCAACCACGCCATTATGATACGTACTTTTTTAAGCAAACAAAACACGTTGCATTACCAGGCCGGCGCAGGCATTGTTGCCCTAAGCGACCCCGAGCTGGAATTACAGGAGGTAAACAATAAGCTAGGGGCGTTGAAAAAGGCCATTGGTCTTGCTGAAGAACTTACCCCCTAAATCCCCTAAAGGGGGACTTTCTGATGTAGGATGATAACTTTTTATCAACCCCCTAAATCCCCCTAAAGGGGGACATTCTGATGTAGGATGATAACTTTTTATCAACCCCCTAAATCCCCCTAAAGGGGGACATTCTGATGTAGGATGATAACTTTTTATGATATATCGATGGGATGAAAAAAAATGGATAAGGAAAATGATAAGAACACGAGGCATGAAGTTCCCCCTTTAGGGGGCGGAGGGGGTAAATCACCTTTCAAAAAAGACGGGATGTTTAATGAAGCAAACCCTTTGTTATTTGAAATGGCGAAGCGGTTGAGAAAGAACATGACTTTTGCTGAGACTACATTATGGAACTATTTAAAAGCTGGCATTAATGGGTTGAGATTTAGAAGACAGCACCCCCATTGGAATTTATATTGCTGACTTTTATTGCCATTAGATAAAATTGGTTGTAGAAATTGACGGAAGCATACATAACAATGCGGACGTTAAAGAACAGGATATAAAAAGAGAAAATGATTTGAAAGAATGGGGGTATTTAATAATAAGATTTACAAACGAAAGAGTGATAAAAGAAACGGATAAAGTGTTAGAAGAAATAGAGGATGTTGTTGAAAATTTGCTGAATCAATCAAGCGTAAACTGAATATATTTTGGCTTGTATATGCTAAGTTGGTAGGCTAAGAGCGATAAAAATTTAATAAGGCTAATAAAAAAAAACCTGCTTCCAAGTTCCCCCTTTAGGGGGCGGAGGGGGTAGGGCGGAGGGGGTTTATGAAAATTTTAGTATTCGATAATTACGACAGCTTTACGTACAACTTGGTGCATTTGGTGGAGAAAATACTGCACGAAAAAGTGGATGTATACCGCAACGACCAGATACCATTGGAAAAAGTGAAGGAGTACGACAGGATAATTCTGTCTCCGGGGCCGGGCATACCCGAAGAAGCGGGGTTGTTGCTGCCTTTGATAAAAGAATATGCTTCCAGCAAACCCATACTGGGCGTATGTTTGGGCCACCAGGCAATAGGCCAGGCGTTTGGGGGCAAGCTCACCAATTTGTCGAAAGTGTACCACGGGGTGGCGACGAAAATCATGACCGTGAATAGTGAATCCTCAAACGTGAACAACGATCCGCGTTCAGTCACGGCTTACGATGCACGTTTGACGATTCACGATTCTCGTTTCGGCTTGTTCGCTGGGCTTCCTTCTGAAATAACCGTGGGGCGCTACCATAGCTGGGTGGTTAGTGACGAAGGGTTCCCGGAGGAGTTGGAAATAACTGCGCGTGATGAAAATGGGATGATCATGGCTTTGCAACATAAAGCGTATGATGTTCAGGGGGTGCAGTTTCATCCAGAGAGCGTGTTGACACCAGATGGGGAGAGGATTATGCGTAACTGGCTTGGACGGTGATTTGGGGGGATTTTAAGGATTATAGGATGAGCGAAATATAAATTCTCTTATTAAGATTATTAAAGTAAAGTATCTAAAACATTTATCCTAACAAAACAATCAACAAAATCTGAATAATTTTTCCAAATCTTCGTCTATGCCTGATGATAAATATAGGGAGATAACAGAGAAAATTATTGGTGCTGCTATGAAGGTACACTGAACACTTGGTAATGGGTTTCCTGAAGTTATTTATCAAAGGGCTTTGGCTTTACAAATGGAAGCAGACAACTTGAAATTTATAAAAGAGTGTAATATGGTTATCTACTACATGAATAAAAATATCGGAGAACGGAGGGTTGATTTTTTTGTTGAAGATAAAATTTGTGTAGAATTAAAAGCGATGATAAATCTTGAGCCAGTGCATTTTGCCCAGACGAGAAACTATCTTGAAGCGTTTAATATGGAAGTTGGCCTTCTAATTAACTTTGGTTCAATAAGCCTTCAGTTCAAAAGACTCAGTAACACGAAGTATAATCCATAATGGAGATTCTGAAGGATTGAATTGATTTTGAGATTATAGAAGGTTACGTGGTTTAAAAAAAGAATAGGAATTAGCACTTAGGTCGCACTTTAAAATTAGAAGATTTATATTTGCGACATGGATATGTTGGATAAATTCAAAGGCGTGAATTCTATAAATTTTCATAAGCGGTTTACGGATGACGATTCTTGCTTGGAATATC